>CAWFGA010000010.1:0-124497 GCA_963815225.1 uncultured Flavobacteriaceae bacterium | reverse complement strand
TTACAAATTCATGGTCATACCAAAGGGCAGCAGGCCCGGCAGTAATAAGCGGGGCAGCCGTAAAGGATTGAATACGGTGGTAACGCAGGCCAGGAACAAGACCCTGCAGCAGATGAAGAACGGGCTTATAGACGAAAGCGAAAAGGTAGTATCTAAATATGTACAAAAGAAGATTGATAAACTAAGTGTAACATGAAGTTAGCGGCAGAACGTACCACCACGGCATTATTGAACAGCACGGCGCTGCAGGCCCTTGTAAACGGCAAGCACTATTGGGAAATGGCACCGGACAATACCAAGGGTATATACGTGGCCTTTAGGATTGCGGAAAACATAGGGCTTAGTAAGGACCGCCGCAATTATGACGTTACCCATTGGTGTTATATGCGGATACGCTTAGTGAGGCATCGGACCTATCGGATTTGGTACGTGCCGCGTGCCTGGCAGATGGGCAGCATTTTAGGGGCGGCGAAAGCGGCTATTTTGATACGGATACAAAAGAAGGATTCATAAAACTCATATTTAATTTTAATCTATAACGAAAATGGCAGGAGAAAAAAATATAAGCGGTAACCTAAGGTTGATGCTTAACGGTAAGGTAATTTTTGATGCTACCCAGTGCTCATTGGATATGACACGGGAAACTACGCAGCGTGCCGGTACAAAGGACAGCGCCGCAGGTGCATCCACAAAGGGCACCAAGAACTGGACCGCCTCTTATAACGGTCTTGGGGTATATGCCGGTGACGGTAACGATGGCCACCAGTTCGAGGATTTGGTAGACCTATGGAACGATGATACGGAGACTTTGGTACACTGCGAGTTTGTTCCCAGTGAAACGGACTACCAGTATTACTACGAGGGCAATGGCATCGTAACGGCCTTGAACGGGGTATTTGCCTTTAGTGAGGATTCCACCATAAGTATTACCATAAGTGGTAGTGGTGAGCTTTCTAAAGGTGGATAAGGCGACAACGGCTCCAGGAGCGTAACCCTTTAATACCCGCCAAAGATGAAGAACACAATAGAGATAGAAGGCATGGCGTACCCAATTAAGTTTGGGTACGGGGCCATAAGAACCTTAGGTATTTATTTGGACACCCCTGGTTACGATACCACCATATTAAAGGTCAATGAAATTTTGCAAAAGCTGACCGCTGCCGAAAAGGAAGGCACCGGTATCCCTTTTGAGGTTACGGATGCCCTTGGGTATCTGCTCCTTTCAGGATTGGAAAACGCAGGTGCTGAAATTGAAGTGGAGGCAACGGACCTGTCGGATTTTGTATTAATGAATCCGGAAAAGCTCCCAGCGGTATTTGAGCTCTTTATGGAATCCATGCCAAAACCACCACACGCAGAAAAAAAAAAGTCCCACGGGCCATAAAGGAGAGGAAGAAAGCGGCCAGCAAATAGAGGAAGGCCCAGAGGCGGCAACGCTTACCTGGGACGATATGGAGGAAATTGCCCTGGGCGAGATGCAGATGACGGTGCGGGAGTTGAATGGCATTACGCCACGTTCATTGTTCAATAAGGTCTATGGCTTTAGGGCCACCCAGCAAATGGCTTGGGAGCGGGTACGGTTGCAGCCGACCTTTTATTGCTCCCCCATGCAGGGGAGAACAGCGGCCTAAGTCCGCAGAGCATAATGCCAATGCCGTGGGACGGTGAGGTGCTAAAGACACAAAAAGAGCAGGCCAAGGAGATAAGGGAGCGAAGCAAGGCAATGTGGGCCAAGATAGATGAAGGTAAAAAGAATAAGTAAAAACCAATAAATGGCATCATTTGCGGATATATCGATACGGTTTGGGGCGGACTTAAAACAGTTTAGCAGCCAAATGCAGAATGCGCAGCGAAAACTTGACACCGTTGGTAGAAAGTTTCAAAAGATTGGCGCAGGTCTTACCCTGGGTGTAACTACTCCCCTGCTCGCTTTAGGCGCCGCCGCCGTAAAAAACTTTGATGAACAGGCAAAAGCGGTCGCGCAGGTAGAACAGGGTCTAATTTCTACCGGTAACGCGGTTGGTTACAATACCGAACAACTTAAAAAACAGGCATCCGCATTACAGGAAAATACCCTTTTTGGCGATGAGAATATTCTAAAGAACGTCACCGCCCAGCTGCTCACCTTCACTAATGTAACCGGCCGTGAGTTTGAGCGTACACAACAGGCCGCTTTGGATTTGGCTACACGCTTGGATGGTGACCTAAAAGGTGCTGCAATACAATTGGGTAAGGCATTGAACGACCCCATTGCAAACCTATCGGCTTTAAGTCGTAGTGGTATACAGTTTTCAAAGGACCAAAAGGTATTGATAAACTCGTTGGTGGAAATGGGTAAGACCGCAGAGGCGCAAAGCATCATTTTTGGTACGCGCTTTGGAAAAGGAATACGGCGGTTCTGCCGCTGCCGCTGCACGTGCGGGTCTTGGTCCTTTTACACAATTAAAAAATATAATTGGGGACATTACGGAAGAATTTGGTAAATCATCCTGCAAGGGCTTAATCCTATTATTGACAGTGTTAAGCAATTGGCCTTGGGATTTACGAACCTGTCCCCTGCTACAAAGAAATTTCTGGTCGTGTTCGGGGGCATAGCTGCTGCCGTTGGTCCCTTATTGGCCTTGGCGGGTACGATTTTGCCGGCCATCGGTACAGGGCTTGCCCTTTTGACCGGACCTATAGGTTTGATAGTCGCAGGGCTTACCGCAATAGGCGTGGTCATCTACAAGAACTGGGGAACCTATCAAGGAGACCTTAATAGAAATTGCCAATTACTTTATAGACCTGTACAATGAAAGCACGGTTTTCCGCGCAGGGGTAGAGGCTATAAGCACCACTTTTAAAAACGTGTTCGCCTTTGGTAAGTTTATCTTTTCCGCTTTGGGCGATATCATTTCTGCCGTGGCCACCAATATTAAAAATGCATTTGAACCCCTTGGGGCATTGATTAAGGCCATCCTTACCGGGGATATCACTGCGTTGCCAAAGATATTATCGGATAGTTTTAAGCAGGGTTTTGGTACGGCAAAAACCTTGATATCGGATTTGGAAACGGATTTCCAGACCCTAAAGACAACTATAACGGATAACATTGCCCAGGGCGTGGATAATGCCCTGCGCGGCAATAAGTACGAACTGTTAAAGAACAATGTGGACGCCACGGGCGTTACGGAAGTAGTTAGTGATGCTGTAAAAAAAGGACTTGCGAATGGTGCGGAAGGTGCAACAGGTGGGCCTTTTACTCCGCAACTAGCAAAAGTCGATTTAGAAGTTGGAACGAAAGGTTTGAGTGATGTTTTTGATTTTAAAACATCATTGGCAGATACAAAATTTCTAACGGAAGCTCAAGCTAATTTAATATTATTTGAGGATGCTCTTACCCAATTCAGGGATAATTCAGCTGAGATATTGAATAGCAATGCAGAAAACTTTGCCGTTGGCTTTGGGGAGACCATTGCGGCCATTGCAACGGGTTCTGCGGGCATAGGTAGTATCGGTGCCCTGTTATTGAATACCATGGCGGATATTGCAAAGCAATTGGGCCAGTCCGCGATTAAGATTGGTCTGGCCATGAAGGCCTTAAAACTTTCCTTTAGAATTCCTGCCGCGGCTATTATTGCGGGTGTTGGCCTTGTGGCCCTATCTGCCTTATTGAAAGGGGTGGCAAATAACTTTGCGGGCAACTTTGCAGGGGGTGGTTTTGTGGGCGGTAGCTCCTTTACGGGTGATCGGTTGATTGCCGGGGTAAACAGTGGGGAGTTGATATTGAACGTGGCCCAGCAAAAGAACCTGGCAGCGGCGTTAAAATCACAGAATAAACCTATTGTACTACAGCCTTCCATAGATATGGATGCGCGCAAGTTTAGGGTATTGTTGAACCAAGTGGATACACTTAATGGCCGTGTAAGCTAATGCAGTACTCCATCAACATATACGAAAGGGGCAATCCAAACGCGGTAACCATGTTCGAGCATGCCAGGGCAAAGACCCTGCAGCTTACCTGGAACGTGGGCGGTGAAAAACTACGCACCATTATTGGTACGGACCTATCCTTTAGTATGGAGGTAACGGACTTCCAGGATGCTTACTTTCAGCATTTAAATACACAGGATGAGCGGCAGTTTGGGGTAGATATCAAAAATGAGGAAACCCAGGAACTGGTTTGAGCGGTCACCTGTTGCCAGACCTTTACGATGAGCCGTACCAGGTAGGTGCCTTCTTTGTAACTTCGTGGCCAGTTGTGGTCTGGGCAGTCTTAAAGGCCAATTTTTACCTGCACAATACTATACCGGCGAGCATACCAAATTACAGATTTTACTGCAGTGCCTTTTATTAACGGGCTTGGAACTGCCTATTAAGATAAGTCCTGCACTGCGTAACCGTATCAATACCAAGTGGCACCAATTGTACCTATCCGGCACCCGCTTTATGGATAGCGATAAAAAAAAGGATGCCTATACGGTCCTGGAAGAATTGCTGGGGCCTATCAATTGTATTTTTCAGGACAAGAATACCTGGCATGTAGTGGGGGTGAACAAGTTTAACCGCTTTACCATTTTCTTTGATAGCTATGATGCCCAGGGCAACTACATAAACGATGTGGAACTGTTGCGCAATGTGGAACCAACCCTGTTTTATGGTATTCCGCGTATTGGGGTAAGCACCCCGCGCAAAAGGGTGGAGGCTTTTTATAAAATAGACAACGAACAAATACCGGATACCGTCTATAAGGTAAAAAATGACGGCTACGTGCTGGCATCGGATATTGTCCTGGTCAACCATAAATGGCAGTTTACATCCTCATCCTTTACCCCAAAATACAGCAGTCTAAACGGTAGGGTATACCTGGCACCGCTGGGCACCTATTCCGCCAGTACCTACATCGTACTGCGTAAACCCTTGTTGATACAGGAAGGGGTAAGCGTACAATGGCGCATTAGGTTGCAGAGCGAATATGAAAGCACGGCTACCATTGGGGCCACCCCAGAGGAACTGGTGGCGGATGGTACTTGGGACAAGCTCTTGCCTTATGATATCTTTTATGTTTATTCTTGCTACGGGCAACGAAGTATTGCTCTTTAGCAATCAGAACGGTGGTGCCTCAACAGATGAGCGGTACCAGTTACGGTTCAATAAGGATAGGGTGGCAGAACTGCAAATAAACATGCTGGCCCCTGCATCGGCATACTATAACATCCGTTTTTATAGGCCCGTAGGTGCGTTGGGCGTAAAAACGGACCGTATCTATCTTACGGAGGTGCAGGCAGAAGTATTAACGGATAACGATGAGCAGTTATATACCAACGAAATAAAGGCATTATACACGAGGTCCGAAGAACTGGAAATCGATTTGCACGATGACTTTAGGGATTTGTCCGGCCTTATACGCTTACAGCCCTTACAGGATTTGGGAGCCGTTTATAGTACGGAAAATATATTGAACGTAGAACCCTTAACGGTAGATGACAAGGAGTATATAAAACTTACCCTGTCCAGGCTTTTATTGGTCCTGGAACATCAAGATACACTTTCTATAAGCGGCAACCCGTTACGGGTATTGGGGTATGTGTACAATTATCTTGGCACGCAGGAATTTCTTTTGCAGTATGCGGATGCCTATGGCGGCACGGTTGCGGACGGGGCAACGCTTACCGTTACGCTAAAGGCGGCAGCACCCTTGCCAACGGATATTGCGGATTGGCAGGCCTATGCGGATGATTTCTATGGTATAAGCTATAAAGATACGGGCAGGCCACGGTAGATGTATTGCGCAACCTGTACCAACGGGCACACCCATTGTTGAGCGGCACCTGTAGGGGCTTTATTTCTATGTTGGACCTGTTGGCCTTTAATTATAATGGTGAAAAGGTCTGGTATCCCTTAAGTGTAGCCTGGAACTTAGATGATTTTAATACGGATGTAATCCTCTCCCAGAATTTTTACGGTGAGGCCGTAACGGAAACCCGCCCCCAAGCGTAGATGCCGGGCTTGACCAATTTTTAACGGGGACGGACAGTACGGTGACCTTTACGGCGGTGGCCACGGACCCGGATGGTGAAATTGTAACGATACTTTGGGAGGTTGTGGGCAGCCCTGCAGGGGTAACCTTTGGCAGTGCGGATGAATTGACCACTACGGTAAGCGGCCTTACGGGGGATTCCTATGAGTTTATTGTAACCGTAACGGATGATGTTGGGTTAACGGCCAGTGATACCGTTCTGGTGACCCGTGAGCGGGAATACACCTTGGTACTTACGCCAACTTTGGTAAATGACAGGGATGATGAGTTTACGAACTGGCAGAACAGAAGGTTCGGTATTACGGTATCGCCTGCCCTGTTGCCGGGGCAAACGGTGCGTGTGGTAGCAGAGGGTGTAATTGTAAAACAGACCCCGGTAAATATAGCGGGTGCAAAACCTACTGCGGTGTTCTGACTAATTACGGCAGTTTTTTTGAGCCGGGTAGGTATGTGGCCCCTTTTTTATTGACGGCTGGCCAAGTAGGGCCTTTAAGCCTGTTCGCCAGTGCATTTAATAGTGTGGATGACGGCCTTTTTCCAGAGGTTGATGGTAATGTATATGCAAAGGTGCAGGTGGATTTAACGGCAGAAATAGTAACGGGCGCACCGGGCTTTTACGAATACACCTATACAGGTAGCGGTAGAAGCAAGGAAATAATGGCGACACCAAAACATAAAATATTCTTTGGGGCACCGGGGGGCCAAACGGTAGTACCGCAAAGAGTGTAACGGACCTTAATGCCGGCAAAGTTCCTTTTAAGGAGCCTAAATGGTCCTGGGATACTACCAAGGCGGTCTTTAGTAGCGCCCTTTTGAAGTTTGATACTGATTTTGATTTGGCGACCCTTACAGGAGAGGCTTATAGTGATGATTAGGTATAGAAATTAGAATTTAAAAAAATGGCAGGATACAATGCAATCAATTTAGGGAACCAACCAGATGACGGTCTTGGTGATGGTGGTCGTACCGGCGGTGCCAAGATTAATGCCATGTTCGATGAATTGTTCTATACCCATTTCACAAAAAGCGATAGGTGGCTGGTGAGCAGGTATGTATATGACCCTGGCGCTACGAATAAAACAGCATTCAAGGTAAACGACAAGGTACAGGGCTGGGAAGATGTTGCCACAAAGAACCGTTGGGTAGAGGGTATTGTATTGGATGATACGGTTTCATTGCCTGCGGATATAGATGATGGCGAAAAGTTTTTGTTAACGGTAGATGTTTTAAAGGTATAGCTATGGGTTGGATAGTGGGCGTGTTGATTTTTTTGGTAGCTGTCTTAGGGTATTGCTTATGGCAATTGCATCTAAAATTGAATAAAGCCTGTTTTGTAGAGCGCCGTGGCGATGTGTTGCTGTTAAAGGACGGTAAGGGTAAAATAATCGAGGAGAATATTATAATAAAGATAAAATGAAAAGAATAGTAATCATAGTAATTGCCGTATTGGGAATGCTCTCCGTAAATGCCCAGGTAAACAAACGAACGGGTTTTTTATTGGATACCTTGACCACTACACAATTGAACGCCTTGGATGCCAGGTTTAAAGTACGCGGTTCCTTTTTTTGGGACCGCGTGCAAGGTGGCCCGGTAACCTGGAACGGCACCGCATGGGTATTGATTGGCGGCACGGGCGGCAGCTCACAAACTTTATCTATAAGCGCAAACAATACAATATCTATTTCAGGCGGTAATTCAGTAGCTGTTAACGCTCCATATAGGGGGGTGGCCAATGGCAGTTTTTCTAATTCTCGGGTTCAGGACATAAGCGTTGAAAGAAGCACCTATTTGAGTATGTTAACTTCTACGGTGGCTTATAATTTTAGCAATGAAGCGCTTGCAATAGGTCAACCTATTTATGGAACTTACATCGATTGCCACAGGAGGAACAACTTTAACTTTTGAAAATAACGTATCGGATGCGGAAGGAAATAGCCCGGTGGTTATTGCTTTAGATGAAGATGAAACAATAACATTAGACTTGGTAGTAGTAGGTAGCTCCAATATAAGGATATTGAATTATCCGGTTAAAGGAGGAGGTTCTGGAACGGACGACCAAACCCTATCATTGGGTGGAACGGGAAACAAATCATTGACCATAGAAGATGGTAATACCGTTGCATTGCCCGTATTGGCGAATGCGGACCAGTCCGTTCCAACATCAGGCACAAGAACGATCACCGCAGGCACTGGCGCATCATTAAAATTGAACGATGGCAGCGGTCGTACTTGGTTCGAGATATTGAGCAATTCAATAGCCCAATCAGAAGGTAATGGCTATCTAGGTGAGAACATAACATTTAGGGAGCATAGCGGTACGGATGACGACATTATCAACCTTAACTTTGATTTTGATACAGGTACGGATAGAACGCTTGTAGCTACGCCAACCGATATTACCTATGCGGGTACAAGTCTTTTAGGGGGCGGTTCGGATTCAGGGCAATCCCTATCACCCGTAACCAAGTCAAGCGGTACAAGCGAGACATACGATAACTCGGATGTTACGGAAGGCGGTACTGCCAACGCAAAAAGACGTTGGAACAAGCACGCAACTAACGACACCATAGTTTTAAGCTCCGCAATTACAAGATATAACCAGCCTTGGTTAGAATCTTTGAACGGTGCGGATTCATTGTACATCAAAAAAGATACGGGTACTACGTTGTACATAGCGGATTCCGTTGCTGCGGTAAGTGGTGATGGAGTGATCCTAAAAGGAGGCCGTAAAGCGGCTACGATAATAGCGGAAAGCGCCAATACTTTCTTTGTATCGGGAGAGGTTACGGTGTTTAGCGAGACGGTAATAGACCCAATAGACACTATGACCGGATTAGTAGCAAGTTGGAGAGAGGAAGATTTACCTGCTGTAGGAAATCCTTCTGGCAACTTAACGGACAGGATTAACTCTTATGTAATGGTACAAAAGGGAAGTCCTACCATATCTGCGGTAACGGGAGGAAAACAAGTGCTTTATGATGGGGTTGACGATGCCCACGCAAACGATGCTGATAATGCCGCCTTTGACTTTGTGCCTCAAACAGATTCCTTTACTTATGTTATAAAGACAGGAACAGAGAATGGGGGATTTGGTGAATATCCGATATTCAAAGGAGCAAACGGCACAAATAGCCAATACAGTATAGAGTACAGGGACGGTACTACAAGAATAAGATTGGGAAGTGTATCAAGTAATTTCAGTTATAACCATGTGGAGGCTTCTGACGATACTATTTATGTTGTATCGGTTTCCCCTACCCAAGTAACGCTTTATGTTGACGGTGTTCCTTAATCCGGAAGCCCTCAAACCGTTGGAGGCTCGACCACTTACGCCAATGTACTTTCATTTGCATCAACTACAGGGAACGGCAGAGTTTTTTAATATAGGAATAAGGGACGTTTTGATATTCAATAAAACATTGAACCAAACAGAAATAAACAATATCCAATCCAATTTATGAGAATACTTTTATTCATATTGTTTCCTTTTTTAGCTATATCTCAAATAGCTTTCCCTACTGCCGAGGGCGGGGGAAAGAACGCCACGGGGGGTAAAGGAGGTACTATCTACCATGTTACGAACCTAAACACGAGCGGTGCGGGTTCTTTTGATAATGGGGTTAACTCAACAGGGGCGAGGACAATAGTGTTCGATGTTTCGGGGGTAATATCCTACCCTATAAACTCACAGATAACCATAAGCTCAAGCGAAGGTGATTTAACGATTGCAGGGGAAACAGCTCCAGGGGACGGTATCGAGATAAGGGGTGCAAATTTCGACATAAACGCTTCCAACGTAATCATAAGAAATATTGCCGTTAGGGAATTGGCAGGGGCAAACTCAAAGGATAATTTCAGGGTACGGGGTTTTGGTGGTTCTATCCAAAATATAATATTGGACCACGTAAGTACCGCCTATGGAACTGATGAGAATATAAGCGTTGCCGATGCCGATAACGTTACCGTACAAAGGAGCTTGTTAAGCGATAATAAAGGATCGGCGGTGGGAATCCCTTCAAGAGCCTGTCAATAACATCAGTTTTATAAAGAACCTTGTTATTTGGGGTGGTGATAGAAACCCCCGTTCAAGTACTAGTGATGTAGGTTACGAATGGGTCAACAATTATGTATATGGCTTTAGGAGCGAGCCTATAAACTCTTTTGAAAACAGAAGTGATTTCAGGGGGAATATTTGGCTTAACCGTACAGCGGGTTCAAGTGCCGATAAGATAAGCCTTACCCCTGGCAACTCTACAAGCCCTAACGTTGCCCTTACCCGTATCTATGTTGATGACAACCTGTACGAGGGAATAGCCCCTACATTGGATTCTGATTTTAGCAGCGGAACCATCGAGACAAGCCCTATTTTCAATAACGGCATCGACGTACTTTCATCTTCTGTATTGGAAAGTTTCCTAATAGATAACGCAGGCTCTAGGAACGGAATAGGAACAGGCCTAAGTAGCTACGACCAAGGGCTTATAGATGACTTGGTTAACAGGGTGTCAAGCGGTTACAGTACAGGTGTGTACTCTACTTTAGCTTCAACCACAAGACCTGTAAGCGATGACGACGATAACGATAATATGCTCGATGTTGCGGAGATAGCGGTATTTGGAAGTATAAGTGTTACGGATGCGCCAAATGCCGACACCACAAGCCCAAACTATAGTGGTCTTTCAGGTTACACCAATATTCAAAAGACACATTTTTACCTAGCGGGTGATTTGTCAGTAACTGGAGGTGTGGGAACAACGGAAGGGGTAACCGCAGAAACGGGAAGAAAAACAGGAAACGCAATTTTAATATCGAACTAATGAAAAAAATAACACTATTAATTATCGGCCTTTTAATCCTTTCATGCGCAAAGGATGAACCCGTGGAACAGGAAGCATTGGAATCCACAGCATTAAAGACTTCTAAGATAAACAGCATTTGGAACTACGAAGGTAACGATACGGCCTTGGTTGCGTTCCTAAAGGAATCGTTCTACAGCCTACCGGAATATTCAAATTCATGGAAAGGCCAAAGATACGCTTTGGTAATCGTACAAGGTGGGGAACAGCCATACGTTAACGGTGAGGCCATGTACAGGGGCGATGGTAACTTTTGGTACATCTACAGCTTACAGGGCGGTAGACAGGACAGGGGCGATGAATTGGTATCCGATAACCTTGGACTGTACGAGTTGAAGGATTTGGAAAAAGGCGAAGTATTGGTCATTAAAAATCAATAGCGATGGAAAATCTAATGGAAAAAAGTATAAGTTTTTGGTGCAGGACCGCATTACGGGCCATGGCATGGGTAACACTTATGTTTACATGGTGTTTAGGATAATCATTCCCGTATTTGACCATGAGCGGGTAGTACTTGACACCAATGACGGTTATATAATGATGGGATGTATAGGTCTGCTGTTGGCGGTAGAGGCGTGAAACTGGCCTATGAAAAATGGATAACTAAAAAAGTAGCTTAGATAGAATGGCATTAAAGGAGATGTACGAAAGGTGGAGCGACGATAGAAGAGTACTTTTTGTAAGGTGGGTCCTAATAATATTCATAGGTGCGGTATTGACATCTGGGTATAATTTTTATGACAGTAATCAAACGACTAGAAAACTTGAAAGGAAACAACTTGAGATAGACACTCTAAAAGCGAATGCGGATGACATGGAGCAGCAAATAATAGTCTTGCAGTTCAAAGTGGAAACCCTTATACAAAATCAAATTAGGTTTGACAAGTTGGAGGATCAATATGCAAATCCGAGGATATTAAAGGATATGAACGGTAACGTCCTATCGATTAACGAGGCGTATTATCAAGACTTTATGAAACCCTTCGGGTTCAAAAAAGATGATTATAGGAACGACGTACAGTTTTGGGGGTATGAGTTTGCACAAAAGATAAAAAGCCTTGAGGATTTGGCCATAAAGGCACAAAGACCCGTAACGGTCGATTTTACTACCAAACTACCTTTTGGGGATTTGCCAAAAATAGACAGAAAAGTTACCGTAAACCCGTTGAGGGACAGGTACGATAGGTATTTTATGTTCGAGATTTCAATTTTTAAAGATTATAAATAAATAGTAATAATTAAATACAGATGTTATGAAGTTAAGTGCAAGTTTAAAGTCGTGGAAAACCACGTTAACAGGTATAGTTCCGTTAATAACCGCTTTGTTGGTGGGTGTTGGCGTTATAGACCTAGAACAGTCTACCGCTATCATTGATGGCGTTGAAGTAGTGTTCAATTCCGCAGATTCCATCCTTAACGAAGTTATAGGTGCGATTGCGTTTTTCGGCGGGCTTATTGGTCTGTTCTCAAAGGACGGTGATAAGTCTAGCGAGGAAGTGGGTATTAAGTAAAAACAACGGGCCGGGGAGCGATACCCTTGCCTGTAACAAAAATTAAAATGCACGAAGTCATTGTTTTACGGGTATCTTCTTTGATGGCCAGGCATCCTTGGGCAGCTGTATCGTTTACGATGGCGAGTGCAAAAGGGTCTTTAAGTCCGTTAGTTTGGAACGGGGCTGGGTCAACAACCAGAACAACATTTCCTGCATCCCGGAAGGGGTGTATGATTTGGTGCTGGAATGGTCCCCACGATTTAAGACAGACCTATGGGAAATAAAGGGCGTGCAGAACAGGAGCGAGTGCAAGTTCCATGCCGCTAATTATTGGTGGCAATTGAACGGTTGCATCGCCTTGGGCAAATACGAGGCGGAGCTGGACAGCGACCCGGTAATGGATATAGCAGCAAGTAAAATAACAATGGAAAGGTTCCATGCCGCTCTGGAAGGGCAGACCAGGGCGATACTAAAGATTTTTAATGTCCGTAATTTAACATAAGATGAAAAAAGTAGTATTGAGTTTGGTTTTTATGGGGATGGCCTTGGGAGTAATGGCGCAGTCCCCCGTTATTGGTATTTCTGGAGATGCAAAGATATTTTCCATAGAGCCTGCATCAGGTTTCGCGTACAGGTATCCTGCACGGGAGGTCAACCTGGAGCAATTGGACGGGGAAGGGTACGTTTCGTAATGATTTCCCCTGGTGGGGTCTTGGGCAGTTCTCTAGGCTACCCAATAGACGAGATAAGGCTATCGTCAGATGACCCCTTGTTCGGTACTTACGGGGCCACGTTCACGGACTGGGACGAGATAGAAGGCGTGGCAACGACACCCTGGGTTTTAATACGGCCTCGGGAGGTAGCGGGGCGGCTACAACTGACGCTTCTGATTTAACTAGCGGGGTATTAGCTGATGCAAGGGTTCAGGAAAGTAATGTAGGACAATACAGCATCTTAAAAAGTAGTAGGTGACGGTTCTACAGATGTTACCGTTAAAATTCAATCCTTATTGGATAATTATGGCTACGTGTTTATCGAAGGTGTAGTTATTACAAGTTCCCCTATTGACCTTGAAAATAACATGATTGTTGATGGAAGCGGACAGATAAACAATAATACTACCGATGTTTTCGACACGGATGGAGCTAGAATAAAAGTAAGGAACATTAGGATAGAAGCTACAGGGGGTCATGCTTTCAATGTTACCAATTTCAGCGAAAGTAAAATTGAGAATGTAAAGATAAATGTTACCGCCCCTGGAAAATCAGCATATTATCAACAAGGAACAGGTACTAATGCCTATGATAGTATGTTTATTGGAGGTGAATGGGGTTCAAGACCCGCACACGATGCACCTTTATTCTATGTAAGTGTTGACGATGCTAATTTTAACGCCAACTTAATTCAAGGGATGATGTTCCAAACAAACGGCGGTGCTACTACAGCCCCTACAATTTGGTTGGAATGCACCGCATCAGCAAATTGGATTTATGCCAATACTATAGACAATGTTGATTTTGAGATACCAAATGCGGGTGCGGTACATCTTTATAGCACAGCGGGAACTACCTTATCCAACAATACCGTATTCGATTTAGGTACTTCAACAGACGATTTAATAGTATTGGATAACACAGTTGGAGGATTGAATCCTAAACAAACCACTATAAACGGTTATTATAGGGTCGGCGGAACTTTAGGGACTGGATTAAAAGATATAGATGTAAGAGGTCATTATGCCGATGGGCTTGTTGTAATCAATGCCGGTGGTTCTCAATCAGCAGCAGTAGAACATAACCTTCCAAATAGTACCATTCTTATAGGTGGTGCCGACGTAGTGGATTTTGGTGATGCTACTCAATTAGGAAGCGGAAGTAGTGGAGGGGGCATATCCCCTACCAATACCCCTGCAAATAATGAAATAGCTTATTGGTCAGGTAATGGGGAGGACACTCTAGGAGGTGATAACCGATTAACATGGAAGCAATGGAACAATGACGGTTCAATCTGGGCCTTTTGAAGTAGCTCTTGGTGGTAATGATATAAAATTCAACAATACATCTGGGCTTGCCTATATAAGCGGAGTTGGTGGTGGTGGCTTTGGATTTAGGACTAGAAATGCAGGTACTGGCGACACGGAAAGAATAACAATTCCCGGCGGGTCAGCAGTTGTAGATGTAGATTTTAAGAATAATGGTCTGGTAGGTTTCAGTAAGTAAAATATAATAATTTAAGTACCGCCCCCGCAAGTGCAACGTCAACAGGTACAACGGGAGAGTAAGGGTAACGGCAACCCATATCTATGTATGTACCGCTACGAATACATGGGTGAGAACCGCTTTAACCACTTTTAATTTATGGTGGATATTTTTATTGTCCCCACTTGGTTTTTTTAGAAGAAATAAATGAAAAAATGGACCTTACTTATATTAGTTATTCTCGTTACAAGCTGCGGAACCCGGCAAAGGGCGGTAGAACTAGCAAAGCTGCAATTGCAGATAGAGCAGTTAAGGACGGTTCAGGTACAGAACGATATACGGGCCAACATAAAAAAGACCAAGCGGGCGGCATTGACCATCCTTGAACCGATAGACCCCACTAAGGAAAGTGAGTACAACGGCCAAAAGTTCAAGAACGCCAAAGTAATAGTTACAGCACGGTAACGGACAGCATGGCCCAGATTACGGACAATACCAGAACGGATATACAGGAAGAAACCAGGCAGGTCTGCATTCAAAAATAAAACTTCCAATACTGAAAGTAAACGTGGCGATTTCTGGAAGTCATTTTCTAAACCTGTAGGGTATGGAATTGCTATTGCATTAATTATTGCAGTAGTGCTTTATTTAAGGCAAAAGAAATAGCAAAGGTTTACGATTAGTTTACGATACATGGAATAAAAAAGTATAACTATTTGATTATCAATACTATTTAATCTGATTACGGCTCAGAAGGTTACAGGTTTGAATCCTGTCGAGGTCACGATACTCAAGAAACCATGCTCTTTTAGAAAGCATGGTTTTGTGTTTCTAGAAGTGTCAAAAGTCATAGGCTTTTGCAAACGGATAGCAATACAAAATTAGCATCACTTTTTTGAGTGATTTGTGTTTTCTTGTTTGCAGCATTGAGCTCAGAGGAAAAACGAAGTTAATGCTGTCGAAAACACTTAAAATATTCACAAAGCGTGACATAACCCTGCAAGCCATAAACTTTACAGAGTTTGTTCGTTTTAAGACCATCATTTGGATTGGTATGGCAGAAAAACCAGCTTAAGTTAGGTTTGTTGATTCGACTTTAGCCGCTACTGATTGTTTAATAACCACAACTATGCTTACTTCTAAAACCTTTTCAATCATCCTTTGAATAACCCCTTACGAACAAAGTCTAATTTAATCAATAGTGCAGACCTACACCCCTGAACAAGCAAAAGGCTATTTAAATGATTAAATAGCCTTTTGCTTCTCTGTAATCCGATTACTTTCTTATGCCTGGATAAAGAATTATTTATTTTTGCGATCATCTCCAGGCCAAGGGGACTTGAAAACATCTATTCCCTCTTTTCGATGCTCCACCACCTGTTCCTTTATAAATTCACGAAACTCCCTGTTACTCTGATTCTCTTGTTTGGAGAATTCCGCTACCGTTTTTGTAATTCCTTTTGACTTTGTGTTCAAATAGGTAATACTCATAAAATAATTCGTTTTTTTAGTTCGTTGCAAGTATATAAATTTGGTAACAAAATGTTATTAAGGTCCTCTTAAAATATAGTAGCTAAATCTTAAAATCTGGGTATTTGAAGATACTTCGTAGTAAATTTTAGTAACCCCATTACCGCCATTACCGCCATTACCGCTATTACCATAGATAATTTATTCCAAGCCGGCGGAAAGAAACCTCATCCTATCTTCTCTAATAGTTCATTATCCGAGGTTATATGGCCTCACTATATCTGAATATTTACAATAAGTCATTTAGGTATCACTATGATAGCGGAAATGCACCGCTCCCTTAATCATATAAAACCCATGCTGCTTTAAACTGTGGTCTTGTTAAGGTTTAATTCGCTATAATTCGAAAAATCCATTAAACGCATATTTAAAGGTTTTCCCTGCTCCTTTTTTAATAGGTCAATGTATTATAGCCATTCGCCTGTAATTGAAGCATGCGTACCGATGCCGTTGGGGTAACGTCTAGACCTTCAAAAAGTGTTTCTTCCGCCACGCCCAATTTTTCCATCGCAACGCTACACACACTTACCTTAACTTTATCCTTATAGTTTTGAAAAAAATCTTCAAGTTTAGAGTTTTTGACTAGTTGTTTCACTACCATACCTTTCACCACGATTTCGTAATCCTCCACAGCAACACCATTTTCAATGAGCAAATCGTACATGCCAAGCACCCCCTTAAAATGCCTTTCCGTAGTAAGTACAAAAGCATATTTGGGTGTTTTTTGCAAATCCGAAATGGTTTGTGAATCTAATTGTTTTTGACTGTGGGCGACAGTGGAAGTGGCTACTATCATTATTACTAAAAGTATCCGGAGGAAAGTAATCATAAGTTTTGTTTTGAAGTGAATGCAGTTCCTCTAAAAATACAGAATTAAATCGCCAATCGTTATATAAGCCATAAGAAAACATAGACCCTTTTAACCAACAAGTGCTTCGAACCCTAAAATGGCTAGGGATTCGATAGAAAGACTACCTGCAGACCGGCAAGAAAACCATGAACTCCTGATGAAAAACGTCAAAATAACAGCCCCGCAGCAAGGACTAGAGAACACCACAATCACTTTGAAATAGTACCAAATTCATGCTCTTCAAACCCCAGATTCGCGATAGGTTGCAAGGCAAGTGGCGTTGTAAGGAATGCATTTGCGCAATAAAATAGAATGAATTAGCAGTACACATACCGAGCATTTTTTGACGTCTCTTAATTTCCCGTTCTTACTTGACCTTTGATTAACCTAAAACCGGGTCCCAATTTAAAGCCCAGTTGTTCTAGGTGTTTAGTATAGGTGATTTTTGAAAACGCCTACTATCATACCAATTTTTAGATTATTTTCAAACCATCAAATACTTGTTCAATAGCCCTATAAAAATTTCACATGACGACTGCAGAAGCAAAGCTAAAAGAACGCGTAAAGGAATTGACCTGCTTATATGAAGTTACTTCCATCATCGTGAATTCGGATTACGACCAGCTTGAAATATCCTTGGAAGCTATCGTTTATTGCCTAAAGAGAGCCTGGCAATTCGAAGATGCAACCGAAGTATTTTTGACCGTTACCGGTTACGAGGCCCAAACAGACAACTATCATGAGGGAATGACCGCAATACGTTCCAATATCAAGGTGTTCAATAAAGTTGATGGAATGATAGTGGTTGGGTACCCTACCGAGAAATATAGTGTTTCAGATTTCTTATTGGAGGAACAAACACTTTTGAACAATGTTTGTTTGGCCGTAGGCAATCTTATTGAAAGAAAACAAATAAGGGATAGTGAGGCCGCAACTCGGCGACAAATGGAGCGCGCGGATCGGCTGCACATCCTTGGTGAAATTACTGCAGGCATAGCCCACGAACTTAATACGCCTTTAGCCAATATTCTAGGTTTTGCTGAGTTATTGCAGGAAAGCATAGCTGATAGGGATGCGATACGGGATTTAAAAAAAATTATGGACAATGCTATTTTTAGTCGAGAAATAGTAAAAAAACTAATGTTCTTTGCCTGTGAAATGCCGCAGGAAATGAAAATGGTCATCATAAATCCCATTATTGAAAATGTCTTAAAATTACTTGGTCCGTCATTGGGTCAAAAGAAAATCAACCTTACCAAATCATTCAGCAACCATGCAATTGAACTACGTGCAGATACCGTACAGCTGACACAGGTACTGTTCAACTTGATTATGAACGCGATCTACTACTCTCCGCATCGTGGTCTCATTGCGGTTACCGTTACAGAAAAAAAGAGTGTTATAAGGATTATTATAACCGATGAAGGTGAAGGCATACCTTTAGAAATTGAGGATAAGGTCTTTGAACCGTTCTTTACTACAAAACCCATGGGAGAGGGTTCTGGGCTAGGGCTAAGTGTGGTTCATGGTATCATAAAAAGCCATAAAGGCACCATTGTACATAAACCCAATAAACCAAAAGGAACTATTTTTACAGTTGATTTTCCTAAATTGTAGGCATGTCTTTACATAAAGAAAACATTCTTATCGTTGATGACGATATCGATATACTGGAGTTATTGCAAAGGCACCTTAAATCGATGGATTACCATACCTTCAAAGCTGTTTCCGTAAAAGAGGCCTTGTTCATACTTAAGGATACCGTTATAGACCTCCTTATTACCGATATTCAAATGCCCGAGGTCGACGGCCTCCAGCTCCTCAAGTTTACGAACGAACATTATCCCGAAATGCCAAAACTGGTGGTAACAGGTTATCCATCGGTGGACGGTGCACTGGAAGTCATTAAAACGGGAGCCATTGATTATTTAACCAAGCCCTTTACAAAAAATGAACTGAAGCTGACGGTAGAAAAAGCCTTTGCATATGGCAGCAAACACTCAAGTCCTGAACCCAGGAAAAAGGCCTCCCAAAACACTATTTATCCTGATATGGTTGGTACATCCGAAGCTTTTCAGAAAGTTACCACGATAATAGATCGGGTAAAGGACAACAAGGCCACCGTTTTGATACATGGGGAAAGTGGAACGGGAAAAGAGTTGGTAGCAAGGGCAGTCCACTATTCCGGTAAGTTTGCGAGGGCACCTTTTATCGCCGTCAATTGTGCGGCCATTCCTGAAAATCTGCAAGAAGCCGAACTTTTTGGTTATACAAAAGGCGCGTTTACGGGTGCAAACGATAACAGGAACGGATTCTTCCAAGCGGCCGAGGGAGGAACCCTTTTTTTGGACGAAATTGGAACGGCCTCCTTAGCCGTGCAGAGCAAATTGCTACGGGCACTCCAAGAAAAAAAGATTACAAAGATTGGATCGCAAAAGCCTGAAAATGTTGATATTCGTATCATTGCCGCTACCAATGCCAATTTACAGGAAGCGATTAAGAACAAAGAGTTTAGGGAAGATTTGTACTACCGTTTAACGGTCGTGGAGATTGAAGTGCCTCCCCTAAGGGAACGTAAATCCGATATTAAATTATTGACAGACCGTTTCTTGCGCAAGTATGGGGTTGAATACAAAGACAGATTGCTGCACATTTCACCAGAGGCCGTACAAATTTTAGAACGCTACCATTGGCCGGGAAATATTCGGGAATTAGAAAATGTGATACAGCGTGCCGTTATTATGTCTGACGGAATGATAGGGGTCCAAGATCTACCAGAATCCTTAAAATTTCAAATTGATTTTCCAAAAACAGGGTTCCTTACACTTCGGGCAATGGAAAAACAGTATGTACAGCGGGTATTGGAACATACAGAAGGCAACAAGACCAAAGCGGCCAAAATACTACAGATAGACCGTAAGACTTTACGGGATAAGCTGAACTAAAACAATGGGGAATATTTCCCCGTCCGAGGAATTTCTCCCCACTATTAAAACAATACAAATTCTTGTTTGTAATTTATTTCGTCTGATTATCAATACGTTATGTGTTTTTGGCATACACCCTTAAATTTTGAGGCATGCCATTTGCTTTTTATGGCACGAACACAAACAAAACTATATGCTTCTTTTTCTAGCATCGATTCATAGCACTAGGATATCCCTGAATAAGGAGGCGTGCCCTACTGATGAAACAAAGACACGAAGCAACGGAAATGAAGTCAAATCTAAAAATGAAGAAAGATGAAGTACGGTAGTCTTGTATTCGGTAAAAAGGATTTTGTAATCCTAAAGCAGTATCTGCAAATGGATTGTGCCATGGAGGATTATGCCCATAGAAATGTTTTGGAAATCCTGGAAACGAATATGAATAAGGCCATTATACTGGAAGAGGAGCACCTACCGGCCGAGATCGTACAGTTATACACTAAAATTACGGTCAAATGCGGATCCAAATGGCAAGAAACCTTTCAGATTGTGTCGCCGGGTGAAGAAAATATAAAGCGAAATAAAGTTTCCGTAATAAGTAGTTTGGGAGCGACAGTCATTGGTTTAGCCGAAGGCGATAAAATACAATTTGGTCTTCCTGGTAGTGTTTTGGCACTAACCATCCAAAAAGTAAAACAGCTTAAAAAGAAATTAAAAGTCGATATCTCAGAAGATATCATTAAAGAATCCTTACCGAAAGGATATACGAATTCATTAACCCAAAATAGATAATTATGATCAAGTATGCAATTGCCCTATTATTCTCAGTAAGTATGTTAAATGCCCAGAGCGGAACAAACCAGGAAATAACCGACATAAAGGTTGGGGACATTCTTGAAATTGGAAAACCTGAGACCAACACGTACAAACACATTAATTTTCCACGCGCCAACTTCATCATCAAAAGAGGTGGAATTGCCAATTACAAGCGAGCGGAAGGTGAAAAAGTGGTCGTAACAGCCATAAAGGAAAAGAAAGACGGTACTACCCAAGTAAAAATTAAGCGTACCGATGGAAACCGTTTTTTTGGAAGCCACACCGTAGTATCGGCCGATTTTAAAAAAGCTATTGCTTCTGGAGAATTGGAGACGCTTTAAAATTTAGTTAGTTGCTAAAACCCGCTTGGACCTTACAATTTTTGTTTTGCTCAACTTAAAAACAAGGCCAAGTGGGTTTTTTAAAAATTGAAAAGCTAGTCAAAACAGATACTTAAACTTTAAAATTAGACCCATGTTCACTAAACTCAACATTGCGCAACGTATTCAGATCGGATTAGTTCTTGCCATCGCATTCCTGCTGGTGCTAGGCTCCAACAGATTGGACCAAAGACACTTTTCTACAATACAGACCACCGTAAATTCAGTTTATAAGGACAGGGTCGTGGTACAGAACTTTATTTATCAGTTAACTACCATTTTTCACAAAAAAGAATTACGGTTAATTTCAAATGAAAACCCAAAGTCAGTTGAAGGCGAAAATGAAAAAGTAGAACAGTTGCTAATGGATTTTGGAGCTACACAATTGACGCCAAAAGAATCCAACCTATTTGAAGAATTAAAGGGCCAATTTAACTCCCTGCTGGAATTGGAGAAAACATTTGTCAAAACACCCCTAGAAATGCCATCAGTGGTCTTGAATGAAACACGTAAAGAACTAAACGCAATAAAGGAAAGCCTGGGTGGTCTTGCGAATATTCAACTTGAAGAAAGTGGACAACTCGTTCATCTCTCGAACAAATCATTAGGTATGAACATTTTACTTTCCAAGCTCGAGATTGCATTTATGGTTGTCATTGGAATTGCCATGCTGGCATTGATATTTTATCCAATGAATGCATATAACGTTTTTGAAAATAATTCATCACAGAACTAGATAGCAAAGACCCAGATTTAAACAACTACTGAACCGAATACTTTTTTAATACCAATACCATATTGGAATGTAGTTTTCAGAAAATTACAGGTATTGAGCACCTTGGTCATTACGGTTAATCCATTGTTCAATATCTTAAGATTTGTGCTAAAACAGAAGTTGTACTACCCGAATATTTTGCCAACAAGAAAGTTTCCTATGAAATACGACCGACTTATAATCGAGAAAAAAGAATACCTACTGCTAAAGCGTTTCATGAACCTATCTGGGTATTTGAAGGACAAATTAATACGCAATTCCATGCAAACTTCGATGGAACTGTTGGAATCTGCACACATTTATGATGAAAAAGATATGCCTAGCGATGTAGTCCGGTTCAATAGCTTAATCACCGTCAGTTCATGGAAAGGATGGGAAAAAAAGTTTAGGTTGGTTATACCCACGGCAGGCGATGCACTGAATAGCATATCAATCTTAACGCCGCAAGGAATAGCAATGATGGGGCATGCTGAAGGAGATTATTTTCAATGGGACCATTCTCCCAATGGGCATCTTCTAAAAATAGAAAAGGTGGAGCAGGATAATAAAGAAATTTCTATTAGCATGGTCTTGTAAATACGAATCACCAAAAGCGCTACGAACAGCCATATAGATTTTAAATAGTCCTTTACTAAATTTGTGGGAATACTTTAAAGTTGCCGAAAATACCGAACCAGGTAGAACAGGTAAGCGCTAAAATGCATAAACTTCAAAAAACCTATTTGTTCACTATCCTTAAATACTGTATGAAGTCCATCACAGAAAACAGGTATAGTCCTATCTTTGTACCGATTTTCTAAATGAAGTTTTAAAAAAGGAACATGGAAGAAGGACTTTCACGATTGCTTTATAATTATCTCTTACAAACGGGCATGGCCGAACAGATGGCCTCCTACATAAACCTGATTGTTTTATTAATAGGCACACTGGTTTTGGTTTGGCTATTACACCTCATTTTGTGGAAAATTTTGCGTCTTGTTTCCATCCGGTTGGCGAAAAAAACAAAGACTAATTTTGACAATTATTTGGTGGCCAACAAAGTACCACGATACGTTGCCCAATTCTTTCCCTTGTTCGTCTTGTTCGAACTAGTCCCAATTGCATTTTTTGATTTCGACTATGGGGCAGCCCTTGCTTATAAGACGCTTCAAATCCTATTTGTGGTCCTGACCCTTTTTACTGTCAAAAGCTTTTTTAGAAGTACCAAGGACTATTTGAAAACCAAACCCAGATTTAGGGATAAACCCATGGGCAGTTATATTCAAGTATTCATGATTTTCGCTTGGGCCGTAGGTATATTGACCATAATCGCCATCGTTACCGGAGTAGAAATCTGGAAGTTCTTTACAGCGCTCGGTGCTGGGTCTGCCATAATCCTGTTGATTTTCAAAGATTCCATTTTAGGATTGGTGGCCAGTATACAGGTAAGCATCAACGATATGGTACGGATAGGTGACTGGATCACTTTTGAAAAATATGGTGCTGATGGTGATGTCATTGAAATTACACTGGCAACCGTAAAGGTGCAGAATTTTGATAAGACGATTACGACCATACCCACCTACGCACTAATATCCGATTCATTTAAAAATTGGAGGGGCATGCAAGTATCCGGTGGTAGGAGAATAAAGCGAGCCTTATTGATAAGTCAAAAAAGCATCCATTTTCTTTCTGATGATGATCTTGCCGAACTTAAAAAAATTCATTTGATTGCCAACTACATACACACGAGAAGTAGCGAAATAAATTCGCACAATTTACAGCACGATATCGATAAGTCTTTATTCCTAAACGGAAGAAACCTTACCAATTTTGGGGTATTTCGAAAATACATTACTTCCTATCTGGAAAGCCATTCCGTAATCAATAAAAAAATGACCTTAATGGTGCGGCAATTAGAACCTACACCACAAGGAATTCCTTTAGAGATCTATGCCTTTAGTAAGGATAAGCGTTGGGAGAATTATGAATATGTGATGGCCGATATTTTCGACCATCTTTTAGCCGCCCTACCCTATTTTAAACTTGAGGTATTTGAGCTTCCTGTTTCCCTAAAGGGATTTAATTAGTGCTCCAACATCGCTTTTTGATTCCTTGCAAAAATTAGTTGGAAGCGTAATCCCTAAAAAAAAATCTTTGTAGAATTTTTTAATTATTGAAGCATTTTAATTTGAAAAGTTGCATGAGTCCAACTAGCTTAGGGTACTAAGTAGAAATATGGTGCTGCAAGGATACTGTCAGGCAAAATTACAAGAACCAGCAACCAACCTATAAGCTTTTGGATTATCCTGAAATTTATCTAAAAGGCTGATTATCAAGTTCTTAGCTATTGCTTCAAATGCTATTTTTAAAAATTCAATCGTACTGTTCCATCTCCAAATAATCTTGTAGGCTATTCGTGAAATTTTTCGGTAATGGAAATAATCAGTGTAATTCCTTTATCAAAGACTATTTGACTACCGGGATATTGAACCAATTTTAACAAAAAAAATCTACCGATTCCTAAAAAACCGATAGACTATAGTGAAGGTTTGGTATTTCTTTTATTTACGTGTAGCTTCTTGTTCTGCCAAACTGTTATTGGCATCCTGCAAGGAGTTTACGAGAACCGTCGTCACCTTATCTTCAATTTCAGAAGAATTATTAAAATAATAAATGGCGGATGCAATCAAAGCCAAAGCAATAATCAAATTAGTAATCATTGAGGAATCGAATAATTTTTCTTTAGCAGCCATCTGTTCTAAGTATCTCGTTTATAGCTGAAAGATAGACAAATAAATGATATTTAACAAATTTTTAAGAAAATTGAAAATGCTTAAAGCAACAATTTCAACTACTTAGCAAAAAGTATTCTTAAAACACGTTAAAAATTAACTTATAATTAACTGGTTTTCAGTTGTTTATTTAGTTCGTGCGTTAAACTTAAAATTGAAAAAGCCAACCTTCTCAACTAAGGTGGTCTAATTTTATACCCATCAGGATAAGCCTGATTTAAGAATTAATTTAAACTACAGAACCTATGAAAATTTTAAAATCAATTACCTGTGCTGCAATCCTTTTTCTTGCCATAGGAGCTAATGCACAGAACTCGAAACAAAATAAGCTAATTAAGGACGCCAAAAAGGCGAAAGAGAAACTCATGAAAATGGAAGTTGGCCTTGATGAATTTTTTTCTACGTCTGCAGGCTACGTTATTTTCCCCAATGTAGGTAAAGGCGGTCTAATTATTGGAGGTGCATCTGGAAATGGAGTCGTCTATGAGA
Source organism: uncultured Flavobacteriaceae bacterium (assembly GCA_963815225.1). Classification (GTDB taxonomy): domain Bacteria; phylum Bacteroidota; class Bacteroidia; order Flavobacteriales; family Flavobacteriaceae; genus Maribacter. The sequence goes on along the minus strand of CAWFGA010000010.1, from coordinate 99,390 downwards.
ACGGAACCATAATTGGTATGGCAGACCTTAAAAAGTTAAGTATCGGGTTACAAGCGGGCGGACAATCAATTACAGAAATCATCTTTTTTGAAACAACGGGAGATTTAGCTGAATTTAAAGATGGTGATTTCGAATTCGCTGCAGAAGCTTCAGCCGTTGCCTTAAAATCTGGAGTAGCTGTAAATGCAAAGTACAAAGATGGTGTTGCCGTTTTTGCACTGCCCAAGGCTGGGCTCATGGCAGATGCATCCGTTGGCGGACAAAAATTTGGCTATACCCCATTACCAAACTCTTCAAACGACATGAAATAATATTGTACCAAATCTGAATTCATAAAGCCACCGGAAAAGGTGGCTTTATTCTTGGTACTTAGCCGTTTTTCGTAAAACCGGGATAGCAGGTCATGCCCCCATCTACGAAAATGGTAGTTCCATTAATATATTCAGATTCATCGGAAGCCAACCAGCTAGCTACACTTCCAATATCATCCGGCACCCCTATTTGTTTATAAGGAATTAATTTCAGCATGCCTTCCCTACCCTCTTTCGTACTCCAGACATCCTTATTTATATCTGTTTTTATGGCTCCCGGGGCAATGGAGTTGCATCGAATCTTATCTTGGCCATATTCTTGGCAAATGGTTTGCATCAACATGACCAATCCTCCCTTAGAAGCCGCGTAATTGGCATGACCGGCCCATGGTATTACTTCATGTACAGAACTCATGTGAATTATTTTCCCCAATGATTTGGATACATCGGGTCTCATTCCCCTTCGCTTAAATTCCAGAATCGCCTCCTTGGCACATAGAAATTGCCCGGTGAGATTAACATCGATGACGCGTTGCCAATCCTTTAAAGGCATTTCATGTAATGGATGGTCTAATTGCATGCCTGCATTGGCCACGCATACGTCTACCGTTCCAAATTCACTTTTGGCCGCTTTAAATAGCTTCTTAACGTCATCTTCACTGCTCACATCACATTTCACCACAATAGCATTCCCACACCTACTGTTGTTGGCAATCCAATTGGCCACTTGCTCCGCCTCTTCTTTACTACTGTGGTAATTCACCACAATATTTGCACCCTCCATTGCCATCGCCTTTGCCACGGCTTCCCCGATACCATCACTCGAGCCTGTTACGATACAGGTTTGACCTTCCAATCTTCTATTCGGTTTTTGCATCTCCTACTTTTTTTAAACCTTAAATTAACATACAAACAGCAAACTGGGTAACCGAATCAGTGTAATTTATGATACAATATCATTTAAATGGGCTACCCACTAAGTGCCATTGAAAAATAGCATAACACCGATCACGATAAAAATTATAACTACAGATACAGTTACATCGACCCAGGAATAGCTATTTTTTGTTTTACTTTTTTCCGCATCTGTAATGGTTCCAAACGTAAGGTTTACGATTTGCTCCGTATCGGGAGCCTTGGTCAATAAACTAACGGCTACCATAAAAATGAGACAAAAAAGAAAGAACCAGGCTCCAAAACTTAAAAAATTCATGTCTCCAAGATAAAATAGTATGCCATTGGGATCTAAATTACCTTTTATCAATTCTAGGGCAATTCTAAGGAACGCAACCAAAATTCCCATGATCAAAGTGGCAAAGGCTCCGGTCGAATTAATTCGTTTGTAAAATATTCCCAATAGAAAAACAGCTGTAATGGGAGGTGCTATATACGACTGTACGCTTTGTAAATATTCGTAGAGTACTCCAGAGATATTTGCCATGATGGGAATCCAAATTATACCGATGACTACTACGAAAACTGTTGCTATTTGACCCGTACGGACCAATTTTTTTTCGGGTGCGTTTGGCCTCAGCTTTTTATAAATGTCCACGGTAAAAAGTGTAGAACACGAATTAAATACAGATGCCAGCGAACTCATTAATGCCGCCAATAAACCTGCCGCTACCAATCCTCGCAGACCAGAAGGCAGTAGGCTACTCATCAACACCGGAAAGGCTTCATCCGCACTATCCCAATGTAGCTCACCGCGCATTTTTAATGTTAGGGCGATTACTCCCGGAATCAGAAACAAAAAGACCGGTAATAATTTAAGGAGGGCTCCAAAAATTGTACCTCTTCTACCCTCCTTAATATTTCTGGCGGTCAAGGTTCTTTGTACAATATACTGGTCTGTACACCAATACCAAATACCTACGATGGTACTTGTAATGAAAAGTGATGGCCAAGGAAAATCTGGATCTGTACTAGGACGCCACATATTAAAATATTCCGGCCCAAGGGTATCGACCATACCTCCCCAGCCGCCAACGCGGTCTAGGCCTATAAATGTCAAGATTCCTGCTCCGATAACCAACAATATGGCTTGAAGCGTTTCCGTATAAACCACGGCACGCATACCGCCTAAAACCGTATATATACCGGTCAAGATCACGGTTGCTATGGCCCCTGTCCAAAAATCGATACCCAAAAGTGCGGATACGACAACGCCACCGGCATAAATGGTTACCGAAATTTTAGTAAGCACGTAGGCCACTATAGAAAAAATGGACAATACCCATCTGGACCGCGCATCAAAGCGTTTTTCAAGAAATTCTGGCATCGTAAAAACGCCGCTTCGTGCATAAAACGGCAAGAAAACCCAGCCCAATAGTAAAACTATCCAAGCGTGAATTTCATAAATAAGCAAAGGAAGCTTATTACTTGCTCCCGTACCTGCCAAGCCCACTACATGCTCCGAACCAATATTAGAAGCAAAAATGGAAGCGCCCACCACAAACCAACCTACATTTCTACCGGCCAAAAAATAATCTTCGGTATTGTTTTCCTTTTTCCGTATAACCCAGACCGCAATTCCTAAGAGCAATAAAAAATATAGGGATATGCTTATCCAATCCAAAGAATCCAATTCTTGCATAGGGCAGGTTTATTTGGTGAAAAACGTAAAGGTTGTTCTGGTACTGTAGGTAGCGCCAGCATCCAAGGTTACGGAAGGAAAATTAGGTTGGTTGGGGGAATCTGGATAGTGTTGGGTTTCAAAACAAAATCCAGAACGTTTGCCATAAGTACCCCCATTGGGTGTTTCCAAACTATCATCTAAAAAATTACCCGTATAAAATTGCATACCCGGTTCACTGGTCAAAACCTCCATAGTTCTTCCCGTATCGGGGTGATAGGCCATAGCGACCCTTCTATAGCCAGAATTATGATCATTCAATACCCAACAGTGATCATAACCGCCGCCAAGGTTAAGCTGTTCTTGATCGGCATCAATATCCTTCCCTATCAACTTAGGCGATCTAAAATCGAAAGGCGTTCCTTCAACGGACCTTAATTCACCTATAGGAATAAGTTCATTATCTACAGGGACAAATTTGTCTGCTTCAATCTCAACCCAATGGTCCAATACAGATTGCGAAAAATCCCCTGAGAGATTAAAATAGGCGTGTTGGGTTAAATTAATGACAGTAGTCTTATCGCTCTTCGCTTCGTAAAGGACATCCAAACTATTGTCTGAGTTTAAGGTGTAAGTGACGGTTGTATTTAGATTACCAGGAAATCCCTCCTCCATATCCTTACTACGATAACTTAATATCAATTTTACGAAGTCATCACTTTCTTCGGTAGCACTATCCCAAACCTTACGATCAAAACCTTCTAAACCACCGTGCAGGCTATTAGGCCCATTGTTTTTTGCCAAAATATATTCCGTTCCATTAAGGCTGAATTCTCCATTTGCAATTCTATTACCGTATCGGCCTATAAGCGCTCCAAAATATGGGTTTTGCTCTTCATATTGTGCTAAATTATTAAATCCCAATACCACATTTTCCATATTCCCATTCTTATCCGGAGTTCGTAAAGAAACAATTCGTCCCCCATAGGTGATAATGGTTACCTGAATTCCATTTTTATTTTCCAAGGCATATTTAGCAACTTTTTCTCCAGCTGCGGTAGTGCCAAAATCACTTTTTGTAATGCTTAGAGAGCGCGCCATAATTTCGGTATCTTGATTCTCTTTTTTAGTTTTAAGGTCCTTACAGGCAAAACCGATGAACACCAAAGTTAACAGTACAATTGAGGATTTAAAGGCTCCGGTTATTTTCATAGGTTCCGTTTTTATACTTCATTTAAAATTATTCGGGAATTCCATGCCCTTGATTTAAATGATGCCAAAGCAATTTAGAACAAAAACTTTAAAATGTAGCGATTCAAAATGTTAGTTATCGAACAATGGTTTAAACTAAGTACCATTCCTAAAGCAATACACGATATTTCCAAGGAATGAATTAGGAACCAAATCTTGCTCCCTATTTCATTTCTAAATAGCTGTATTTTAGATAGTATGTATCTACAAATCGAACAAACTAGGCAACCATAGACTTAATTGCGGAATATAGGTAACCAAAAAAAGCGCAACGACCATCGCCAGGAACAAGGGCAATAAGGGCTTAAAAACTTTTTCAATGCTGGTTTTGGCAACGCCCACTCCAACGAAAAGTACAGATCCTACGGGAGGTGTGCACAGGCCTATACATAGGTTCAATACCATGATAATACCGAAATGGACGGGGTCCAGACCCAATTTGGTTACCACAGGAAGAAATATTGGGGTAAAAATAAGTACGGCCGGGGTCATATCCATAAATATGCCCACAAACAAAAGTAGTAAATTGATAATCAAGAATATTACGATTTTGTTCTCGCTTAAACCCAAAAGTCCCGTACTAATATCCTGTGGTATATTTTCGTAAGAAAGGGCCCATGACATGCACATGGAAGCTGCAATCAATAACATTACGATAGCAGTTGTGGCGGATGCATCCAGCAAGATCTGCGGTAATTTTGGAAAACTTATTTCTTTATAGATGAACCCAAGTACCAAGCTATAAAGTACGGCTATTGCTGAAGCTTCCGTTGCGGTGAAAATCCCGGTAACGATTCCTCCTATCACGACTACGAGCATGAATAGACTGGGCAATGCGTCCATGAAAGTTTTCACAACCTGGTTGAAGCCGCTTCGCTTACCTACCTTGTATTTTTTCTTCTTGGCCCAAAACGCGGCTACGATCATTAGGAACAGCCCGGTCATTATTCCAGGAATATAACCTGCCAAAAACAGTGCCGCTATCGAAGCTCCACCACTGGCAAGTGAATATACGATGAGCACGTTGCTGGGCGGTATCACCAAACCGGTAGTTGCCGATGTAATGTTAACTGCTGCACCAAACTCCTTGCTATACCCGTCCTTTTCCATTTCAGGTCCCAAAATACTCCCCATTGCTGAAGCCGATGCCATCGCAGAACCGGCAATGGCCCCCATTAACATTGCAGCAATAACATTGATCAGAGCGAGGCCGCCAGGGAATGCCCCCACCAACGTTTTGGCAAAAGCGATCAACCTATGTGCTATGCCGCCCTTGTTCATCAATTCTCCCGACAGAATAAAAAAGGGTATTGCCAGAAGTGCAAAACTATCCAGGCCCGTTGCCATGCGTTGCGATACGGTTGTAAAGGCCGGTAAAACCGGAATGCTTACCAGCATCGTTAACAAAGAGGAAATCGCTATGCTCCAAGCAACCGGCGTGCCTATGGACAATAGGCAGATGAAACTGAGGACCAAAACTAAAATAGGGACATGTTCCATCATGATTTTAGCTTAATTAGATCTGATAGTTTGTAGTATATGATAAGTACCCCACTCATAGGAATTATGGCATAGACCACCGCCAAGGGTAATTGCAATGCTGGCGATTGTTGTCCCAATACGTGGGATATGTACACCAAACGGGAGCCACCGATCACGAAAGCAACCAGCGCGAAGAGCATCACCAACGCATGAACGATTATTTTTAAACGTTTTTGAACCTTTTTGGAGGAACGCGTAGGCAGTATGTCAATAGCGACATGCAAATTACGGCCGGCCACATAGGCCGCTCCCAAAATACCGATCCAAATCATCAAGAATCGCGCGAGTTCATCTGTAAAAGCACTAGGGTCTCCGGTTACGAAGCGTGTAAATACCTGCCAAAGCACATTGAGCACCATGACTGCCATAATAACTATCAAGGTTGTACCCAAGACTGCATCTATTTTTTTCCGCATAAGATTTAGTTGCTGTTGCGTATTGACTGGATTAATGGATAGAGTTCAGTGTCCTTATAACTTTCGTAGATAGGCGCTACCTTTTCGGCAAAAAGGGACTTATTGGGTCTTAAAATCTCTACCCCCGCTTTTTGGACTTCACGCAATGCCTCGGCTTCCGCCTCGGCCCAAAGGATGCGTTGGTACTTGACGGATTCCTTAACCGAGGCCTGTAGCCATACCTGCTCCTGTTTACTCAATTTATTCCAAACATAAGTACCTATCAAAAGCATATCTGGAAGTACGGTATGCTCATCCAAGGAATAATATTTACAGACCTCATAATGCCTCGAGAGATAGAAGCTTGGGGGGTTGTTTTCTGCGCCGTCCACTACACCCTGTTGCAACGAGGTATAAAGTTCTCCCCAAGATATAGGGGTCGGTGAACCTCCCAGCGCCTTGACCATTTCAACGGCTGTGGCACTTTCCATGACCCTGATCTTTTCCCCTTCCAAATCCGAAGGTTTTTCGATCGGCTTGTTCATGGTATAGAAACTTCTGCTACCTGCATCGTAATATCCTAGGCCCTTCAGCCAATATTTATCACCCTCGTTCAATAGCATTTCGCCGATCGGGCCATCGAGTACATCAAACGAGTGTTGTCTATCTCGAAATAAAAAGGGGAGCCCCAAGACCTTTGTTTTCGGCGCAAAATTCTCCAACACCCCAACGGACACCTTGGTCATATCCAAACTGCCGATCTGCAAGAGTTCCAGGCATTCCCTTTCCGTACCCAACTGTTGACTGGGATAAATTTTCATCGTAAGTTTTCCTCCGGAGCGTTTCCTCAAATCCTCCCCCATCTTCACCATGGCCTTGTGTACGGAATGGCTCACATCCAACCCATGGCCCAAGCGTAGGGTAGTAACGACCTTTTCCTTTGAACAACCCAATAGGGTCATTAAAACGATGAATAAAAGAAGTACGTTCCTTAACTGCATTACATCACTTTGTTTTTTTTACAGAACCGATCAGCGCAAGGGTGTCGGATACCCGCTGTTGGAGCAATTTAAAATCCCTAGTTGCCAAAATATCCTTACTGATCAGCTGGGATCCCATTCCCACGCAAGTAACACCTGCCCCAAACCATGCTTTGAGATTGGCCTCGTCCCTACTTACACCGCCAGTTGGCATAATGCTCGTCCATGGCTGTGGACCTTTTATCGCCTTTACGAATTCTGGACCATAGGTTGAACCTGGAAATAGTTTGATGATTTCGCAACCAAGTTCCTCTGCCCTATTGATTTCGGTCAGGCTTCCGCAGCCTGGGGACCACAGTATTTTTCTACGATTACAAACGACCGCAATATCTTCGCGTAAGGAAGGGGTCACAATAAAGTTTGCCCCCATTTGCATGAAAAGGCTTGCAGCGGCAGCATCTGTTACGGAGCCTACGCCCATAATCAACCCCGGTAGCTCCTGTACCGCATACTTGTTCAGTTCTCGGAATACCTCAAAGGCAAAATCGCCCCGTGCGGTAAATTCCATCAAACGTGAACCGCCCTCGTAGCAGGCCTTTAATATCTCTTTCCCTAATGCTACGTCCTCATGGTAGAACAATGGAACCATTCCGTTACGTTGCATCATTCCTATTACTTCTATTCTAGTAAACTGGGCCATGATGTGTTACTTTTATCTGACTATTATATTTTTACCGAATTACTTTTCCCGATGAATCACCGCTTACCAGTTTTTCTATTTCCTCTAATGTAGCCAAGTTATAATCCCCTGGAATGGTGTGCTTTAAACAACATGCCGCTACAGCCATGTTCAAAGCTTTTTGCTCATCACCCTTCAAATTAATAAGCCCGTATATTAAGGCGCCCATAAAGGCATCCCCGCTTCCTACCCGGTCCACCACAGGAGTCACCTCCCTAACGGCAGCGCTCAAAAGTTCCTTGCCATTATACAGCAAACCTCCTATTTTTTGATGCGAAGCACTCACGGAGTACCTCAACGTCGTAGCAACCGTTCGTAATAAGGGACACTCCTTAAAGAGCTCATCATATAGTGCCGGTAATGATTCCGTATTTTGATAGTCTGGATTAACTTGTTCTTTACCCAACATAAAAAAGGCCGTATCCAAGTCTCCCAAAATCACATTACTGTATTTCAAAAGTTCTGGCATAATTTGATTTGGTTCATAACCGTATTTCCAGAGTTTGGAACGATAATTCAAATCAGAGGATATTGTAAGGCCAAGTTCATGGGCTACTTTAATTGCTTCCAAACAAACTTGGGCCGCACTTTCTGAAACAGCAGGGGTAACCCCGCTCCAATGGAACCAAGTAGCGCCCCTGAAAACCATTTTCCAATCTACCATACCCGTTTGAATCGTAGAGAGGGAACTGTAGGAGCGGTCATACACCACTTTACTTCCGCGTGTGCCTGCACCGGTCTCTAAAAAGTAAATACCTAATCGGTCCCCACCTAAAAGCACATTATCTGAACCTACCTTGCATTTACGCATTTCCATTAATGCACATTGCCCTATATCGTTATCCGGGAGTCTGGTTACAAATTCTGTATCCACACCAAAATTCGCCAACGAGACCGAAACATTGAATTCTCCTCCTGCATAGATTGATTTAAATGATTCCGCCTGCGAAAAGCGCAAGTGTCTTTCCGTGGATAATCTCAATAACATCTCGCCAAATGTGACTACCTTACTCATCTGTCAATTTAATTATGGCCTAATTTAAAAATTAAAATAATTCTTAGCATTGTTATAACATACATCTTGAATAATATTCCCCACCAAATTAAAGTCTAACGGAATTTCGCCTCGCTGCATTTCCATACCAAAAAGGTTACAGAGTATCCGCCTAAAATATTCATGTCTTGGGTAGGAGAGAAAGCTTCTAGAATCTGTCAGCATTCCAATAAAACAGCTAAGAAGTCCCATATTGGAAAGGGTGTTCAGCTGTTTTGTCATCCCATCCTTTTGGTCCAGGAACCACCAAGCGGACCCAAACTGCATTTTACCCTTTATCCGTCCATCGTTAAAATTCCCCGTCATTGTTGCCAACATTTCATTATCTGAAGGATTTAAATTGTACAGAACAGTTTTTGCCAGTTTATCCTTAGAATCCAAGGCATTTAAGAAATGGGATAGGGAAGCTGCCTGCGAAAAATCACCTATGGAATCCCAACCAGTATCAGGACCCAATATTCGATTCATCCTGGAATTATTGTTACGAAGGGCACCTAAGTGAAATTGTTGCACCCATTTGCGTTCATGGTACTGTTCGCATAAAAACAATAAAAGCGATGTTTGAAACTTTTCACTTTCCTGCAACGTAAGGGTAATTTTAGCGCTCCTTTTTTGAAAAATCTGTTCTATTTCTACATCCGTAAATGTTGTGTAGGGAACATAACTAAGTCCATGATCGGAAAGTGTACATCCATTCTCTTCAAAAAACTCCAGCCGCAGTACCAATGCATCACAAAGTGCCTTATAAGAATTGATGACCACACCAGTTATCTGCGATAATTTTTCAAGATAGTCTAGATAGGATTCTGCTGTTATTAGAAGTACCTTATCTGGCCTGAAAGCTGTGCTTACTTTTACACCAAAACTATTCTTGGCGATTTCTATGTGATTATCCAGCGTATCCAATGGGTCCTCTGTGGTACAGACCACCTCCACATTCATTTTTTTGATAAGATTTTGACAACTGAAATCTGAAGTCCGTAATTTAGCGGAGGTTTCATCATAGATCAAATCTGCCGTTTCCGCGTTCAATACGGTATCGATATCGAAATACCGCTTTAACTCTAAGTGCGTCCAATGATATAACGGATTCCTAAGCGTGTAGGGCACTGTTCTGGCCCACTGCTTAAATTTTTCCTTGTCCGTAGCAGCCCCCGTTATATAGTTTTCATCAATCCCAAAAGTCCGCATAGCGCGCCATTTATAATGATCGCCATCGATCCAGATTTTGGTTAGGTTCTCAAAAATTCGGTCTTCCGCAATATCACCTGGTGGTAGATGACAGTGATAATCAATAATTGGCATTGCAGCGGCATACTCATGATAGAGTCGTTGGGAAAACTTATTTTCCAAAAGAAAATCTTCGTGAATGAATTTTTGTCTTGAAGGCATTGAAGTATGTATTGGTATGCAGTAAAGGTTTTCTATTTGTACCGAATATACCATGATTTAGGTAAAAAATCCAATGTCATACGAAATCAACTTTTTGTGAATGGCTAAAAAGATGTGCAACTTAATGTTTACCACATTTCCTTTTCAACTTAAGAAGTACGATAAGATGCTCTAATATTCCCGAAAACAGAATTTATTCAAAATTATGCCGGAAAAAATAGTGCAAATTGATTCATATCGCTCAATTAATGACCTTTAATAGTTAAATTATTCATAAATACGATTATCTAATTGTCTTATAGGTATATCCGATTGGCAAAGAATTGCGTAATTTGAATATTATGTTAACTTTGAAAAAAAAGCATCGCATGGAGTTACTTGAAAAAGCTCAGGAATTTGAAAGTCGAAAAATGAGCAACATGTCCACTAGTGACCGGGTAGAGGCTTCAAGAGAGGCGAAAGCACTTATCTTAAGCATCAACGAGGTTTATAAAGAAACACAAGATCCCAGTCTAATGGATGTCATGAAGCGATTAACCGAGAAAAAGAAGAAGATTGAAAAAAGATTGAATGGCGTGCCATTGGTATAAACGATACCTATCAAATAAATTTAATTTGTTTTTTAAGATTAATCCAACAAAATGAACCCCTTAGTCATAAGGGGTTTTTTATTTCCAAAACGTTTTAAAGTTTGTTGGACTAATTTTATCATTTTGACCTAATTATCCTCCCTTTACCTAAAAAAGCGCTAAAACTAATCAGATAGAATGAAATTTACTTTTCATTGAAAAGGGTGAAACGCTATGAAAGGTAACTTAAAAGTGCTTTACGATGGACTGGAAGCGCTAAGTATGTTCCTTTACAATCACACACTTACCTTCATTGCATTCGTTTGTTTTGCAATAGGCCTAATACTCCTGTTTATTTACGTAGGGTGATTTACTTTATACTAAATGGTTTCCGCTTATGGACGGAATAGCACATTACACTATCTCTGCACTAAGACCTGCTAGCAATAGCTTGGAACAACGTGGTTTTAAATCATCGTATTCCCCGGTTTTAACCGTACACTTACCATTATAGTGTACAATAAGGGAACACTGCTCCGCTTGTTCCGGAGAATGCTCACAAACAGCTATCAAGGTATTTATAACATGATCAAAAGTGTTGACCTCATCATTAAATAGAACGATTTCATTCTGCTGAACTGTCTCCTCTTCTAAAAGTAGTTCTTCGGAAATTTTTTCTTTCGTACCCATGAAATTAAAATTAAGTCCTTCTAATTTACATATTTTGCGGCAACCCAATTGTTACGCTCCCTATTATTTTCAAATTTTAACCCTTCCCCCTCGCACTTTTTAGTAATCATTTCCAAATCCTGAGCATAGAAACCACTAAGCAGTAAAATTCCTTTTTTATTTAATGCACGTACATAAGCTGGGATATCAGCCAATAAAATGTTCCTGTTTATATTCGCAATTATGATGTCGTACCGCTTGCCTTCCAACAGTGCTACATCCCCTTCATATACATTTATAAAATCGACATTATTGCGCGCTACATTTTCCATTGCATTTACAAAACACCAATTATCAATATCAATGGCATCAATATGGGTAGCACCCCGCATGGCGGCCAAAATAGCCAAAACCCCGGTTCCACTTCCCATATCAAGGACCGATTTCCCCTCTACGTCCAGGGCTAAAAGGTACTGCAACATCATATGGGTAGTTTCATGATGCCCGGTACCAAAACTCATTTTAGGCTCGATCACAATATCAAATTGTACATCGACAGCTTCATGAAAAGGTGCCCTGACCATGCAGACAGCATCCACAATAATCGGTTGAAAATTTAGCTCCCAAGAAGCGTTCCAATTCTCTTGTTCAATCTCCTTGTATTCGTATTCGATTGTAAAACGGTCATTATCAAGAATTGATATATCATTAAGAATCTCCAATGACCAATCTTCCTTTTGAATGTATGCCAAAACGGCTTCTTCCTCCTCCACAAAACTCTCAAAGCCAACCTCGCCCAACTCCGCAATGAGGATATCAGATGCCGGTTGTGGAGGTGCTACCGTAAAACGGTATTCGATATAAATCGTATTTTCCATTGATACCCCTAGTTCTTTAAGGAACTATATAGCTTTAACAATCGCTATAAAATCATCTGCGACCAAAGAAGCTCCACCAATTAATCCGCCATCAACATCTGGTTTTGAAAATATCTCCTCCGCATTATTCGGCTTTACACTGCCACCATACAAAATGGTGACATTTGTAGCAATGGAGGTATTGAAAGCCTCTGAAATTGTTTTTCTAATAAATGCATGCATTTCCTGAGCTTGGTCCGGTGATGCCGTTTCCCCTGTTCCTATTGCCCATACAGGTTCGTAGGCCAATACAATATTTGTCCAAGCAGCCGGCTCCAAATTAAAGAGAACGTTTTTCAATTGACTTTCTACCAATTTAAAATGATTTCCAGATTTACGATCTTGCAGTTCTTCACCAAAGCAGAAAACGATACGCATTCCTTTCTTTAAGGCTGTGAGTACCTTTTTAGATAAAATAGCGTCACTTTCGGCAAAGTAAGCCCTTCGTTCAGAGTGCCCTATTATAACGGTATCCACGCCAATGTTCAAAAGCATATCCGCAGCTATTTCTCCAGTAAACGCACCGCTTTCCTCATAATGCATATTTTGGGCAATGACCTCTATCTTTGAGCTTTCCATAACGTGGACGGCACTGGCCAAATTAACATAAGTAGGCGCTACCATTACCTCAGCATCGGTATCCGGCAACTTTGCCGATAATTCCGCCAAAAGTTTTTCGGTTTCCGCTAGGTTTTTATTCATTTTCCAATTTCCCGCTACTATTTTTGCTCTCATTTTAATTGTATTTCAAGTTATTTTTATTTGGGATTTGAATTTTAATTTACCTTCAAATCCTCTAAATCATTATAATGTACTTTTTGTTTTATCGTCCCTTTTTCCAGCAGCAGTATACCCGGGTTAGAACGAACTATGGTCTTTAACGTAGTTTCATCCGTGAAATAAAAGTCAAAGGCCAAGTCATAATTCTTCTTCAACACAGCCGTTTGATCTGGCCCAGATGCAGACATTCCAATGACTTTATACCCATTTTCCAATGCTGTGTTAGCAACTTCGTTTATCTGCTCGAAAACGGCAAGGTTAGACTTTCTAAGGTCATACGCGACCACCATCATTAATTTGGGTTCCTGTAATAGGGCACTGGCAAAATCCTCTCCGTCCTGCTCAATCGTAAAATCATGGACGGGCGGTTCGTAGCCTGCCTGCAATTGGGTCGTTTCCACATCTATGAATTCACCATCTACCGATGGATAATCTCCCTCCGTGATGTATATTTCCTCTTCACCACCTACCTTGAACTTCCATCGGTATTCAAAAATGGCTTTGGGGGCCCCGGGCGGAACGCTCATACCTTCCGTAATATTCTTTCCAATTTCGTAAGGTCTAAAATCGATTACGGGCAAATGGTTGAGCACGTAGTAGACATAGCCAACACATGTTAGTAGGGAAGCCAACAAGACAGCGGTCACGGCCTTTGGTTTAAGCAACGGAGCAATGTAGTTCCGCCCTATTATAAGTATGGCTATAAGTACCAAAAGGATTACATCCTTGGTAAACGATTCCCAAGGGGTCAATTTAATGGCATCCCCAAAACAACCACAATCCGTTACCTTATTAAAATAGGCCGAATAAAAGGTTAGAAACGTAAAAAAGACGATCATAGCCAATAAGGTCCCTAAGGTAAGTTTCCGCTTATAGCCCAAAATTAACATAACACCAACCAGAACCTCCACAATAACGACCAGTATAGAAATTGCCAAGGCATAGGGCATTAAAAAAGGTAGGTCCAATACGCCTTGACTAAAATATTCTTCCAGTTTAAATGAAAAACCAACAGGATCGTTCAATTTTATAAAGCCACTGATAATAAAAAGAATTCCAACAAAGATGCGTACGACCCCTACTAAATATTTCATTTCTGATTTTTATATATACTATTTCAAACCCAAATGTATCAAAGCAAAAACAGCATAATTAATCATATCCTGATAATTTGCTGCAATACCCTCACTAACCAATGTTTTTCCCTTATTATCCTCAATCTGTTTTACACGAAGGAGTTTTTGCAAAATAAGATCTGTAAGTGAGCTCACCCGCATCTCTCTCCATGCCTCGCCATAATCGTGATTTTTGTTCAACATTAATTCCTTGGTAGATTGAACATGTTTTGTGTACAACGCTACGGCTTGATTTGGAGTCAAATCTGGCTGATCTACCACCCCAAGTTCCAACTGAATCAATGCCATTACGGAATAATTGATGATGCCGATAAATTCTGACTTTTCATCCTCATCGACTTTACGAACTTCGTTTTCCTGAAGACTTCGAATACGTTGCGCCTTAATAAAAATCTGGTCGGTAAGCGAGGGCAATCTTAGTATACGCCATGCACTGCCATAATCCGTCATTTTTTTTTCGTAAAGATTCAAGCAAACTTGAATGACCGCATCATATTCCTCTGCCGTTTGTAGCATGTAGTTCGTTCTAATTTGTGTAAATTTCGCTTAAAATTTTGTAACCATCAAAGCTGATGGTTTAAACTTGGCAAAAACCGATTCATCCTTTCAAAAACCGATTCATCCTTTCAAAAATTGAAAATGACCATAAATTGCAACGGTAAGTTAATTTCAATGGACCAGCCCAAAGTAATGGGTATTTTGAACATTACCCCAGATTCATTTTATGACGGCGGTAAACATGCTGACGAAAAAAGTGTTTTGTTACACATTGAACAAATGCTTAAGGAAGGAGCAACGTTTATTGATATTGGCGCATATAGCTCAAAGCCCGGGGCAAGTAACGTAACCGAAGAATTAGAGTTGAAACGAATCCTACCTATTGTAAATGCCGTACGCAAACAATTTCCCCATGCGCTTCTTTCCATTGACACGTTTAGAAGCAAAGTTGCCAAGGAGTGTGTTGCGAGCGGTGCAAGTATAATAAACGATATTTCTGCGGGTCTACAAGATTCCAATATGCTGCCAACCGTTGCCGCACTAAATGTACCCTATGTTATGATGCATATGCGGGGTACGCCACAAAGCATGCAACAACAAACGGACTACAAAGATTTGGTAAAGGAAATCGTCCTCTTTTTTTCCGAGCGAACGGCGGCTGCCAAATCCTATGGAATAAAGGACATTATTATTGACCCCGGATTTGGTTTTGCCAAAACCTTGGAGCAGAATTACCAGCTCTTACAACAATTGGACTTTCTAAATATTTTAGACTACCCCATACTTGCCGGTATCAGTAGAAAATCAATGATCTATAAGCTATTAATGACCACCCCAGAAAATGCCCTAAATGGCACAAGTGCATTGCACATGGTCTGTTTGGACAAGGGCGCCAAACTACTAAGGGTCCACGATGTAAAAGAGGCTATGGAATGCGTTCAACTTTATGAACAATTAAATGCCTAAGTTTATGCCGCTTTCTATTTCGCTATTTTTTTTAATTTTACTAAAACGGTACTGATTGGATTTTTTAGATTTTATTGATTTTAAGATTACGGATGTCTTGGACATCATTTTCGTTGCCGTACTCCTCTACTACATCTATAAGCTGGTTCGTGGTTCCGTCGCCATCAATATTTTCATCGGTATAGTAATAGTTTGGGCCTTTTGGAAACTGACAGAACTGTTGGATATGCAGATGATCAGTAGTATGGTAGGGGCATTTATGCAAGTGGGCCTTATTGCACTCATCATCGTGTTTCAACAAGAAATACGAAAATTTTTATTAATGATCGGGTCCACGAACTTTGCCAACAAAAGGAATTTCGTCAAACATTTTAAATTTTTAAAACAGGAAGGGATTTCGACGGATACCGATGTCGACGCACTATTGAAAGCCTGCGAAAAAATGGCCAGCAGTAAAACGGGTGCTATATTGGTAATAGAGCGAAGTAATTCCTTGGATTTCATCAAATCGAGTGGCGATCGGATGAATATTGAAATAAACCAGCCCATTATTGAAAGTATATTTTATAAAAATAGCCCCCTACACGACGGCGCCGCTGTTATTGCAGGTAACTATATCGTTGCTACCCGGGTAATTTTGCCGGTATCCAATGAGCGAAATATTCCGCTCCGTTTTGGTCTTCGCCACAGGGCCGCGGTTGGGATCAGTGAAAAGACAGATGCATTAAGTCTTGTTGTGAGTGAGGAAACAGGGTTGATTTCCTATATAAAAAATGGGGAATTCGTTCTTTACGATTCCATCACCCAATTAGGAAATATGCTTAAGCAGGATTTGGTGTAATGGAATGCAAAAATTGCCTTAAAAGTTTACGAACAGATTTCACGTATTGCCCGGATTGCGGAGCAAAGGTGATACGTAATAGAATAACATTAAAAAATCTGAGTTACGATATCTTCGAGAGATATTTCAATCTGGACAACAGTTTCCTAAAAACTTTTTTTCATTTATTCTCGAAACCCGAGAAGGTCATAGGCGGTTATATATCCGGAATACGAAAAAAATATCTGAACCCAATTAGTTACCTAGGTATAGCCTTAACCCTTTCTGGAATTACCGTTTTTCTGATTAAAAAATTCTATTCGGACTATATAGATTTTACTGGAGGAGCTAATAACGTGAATCCTGAGTTTGCCCAAAAATATTCAGAGTTTGTATTCGATTATAGTTCGTTTATGTTTTTATTATATTTTCCAGTAATGGCTTTACCAGCTTACTTACTTTTCAATAAAATCAAATACAACTTCTCCGAATACATTGTGGTCTTTATCTACGCAATGGCACATTACAGTGTAGTATCTTTTCCATTTAGCATAGGCACTTTATTCATAAACCCAGCGTATTACATAGAGATGAGTAAGCCCCTATTGGGCGCAACATTACTTTACGTAATTTATGTCTTACAACGATTAAATAGGTTTTCGGTTAAAAATCTAATTTGGAAATCTTTAGTTTATCTTATTTTAGTTATCACTATTTTCTTCATTGTAATACTAGGCATAATGGTGGTTTTGATGCTTACCGGAGTGTTGGATTTAAATGATTTCGCACCCGTAAAATAATAGCAAGTTTACAAAACCTCTTCAGCTAAAAACTGCGCTTCATAAAGGTTACTGTAATACCCGCCTTTTTTAAGCAACTCTTTATGTGTACCGGTCTCCACAATTTTACCTGCGTCCATGACAATGATCTTATCCGCTTTTTTAATGGTAGCCAAGCGGTGCGCGATTACAATAGACGTGCGCCCTTGGGTGATTTTATCCGTCGCCAATTGAATAAGTTGTTCGGAATAGGTATCTACGGAGGAAGTGGCTTCATCCAATACCAAAATACTGGGGTTACTCACATAAGCCCGTAAAAACGCAATTAACTGCCGCTGCCCACTAGAAAGCATACTGCCCCGTTCCTTTACATTGTACTCATACCCACCGGGCAGACTGGAGATAAATACATCTACCCCAATAGCCTTTGCAGCATTTTCGATGTCGCTCACCGTAATTGACGGATTTTTTAAGGAGATATTATTGGCAATCGTATCGGCAAACAGAAATACATCTTGCAAGACCACGGCTATATGCGAACGTAAGGAGGCCAATTGATACTCTTTTACATCCACACCATCTACGGTGATAACCCCTGAATTAATTTCATAAAACCGATTAAGCAAATTGATGATCGTACTTTTTCCGGCTCCGGTTGCACCCACAATAGCCACCGTTTCCCCCGCTTTCACCTCAAAGGAAACCCCGTGCAAAACCTCCTCGTCCTCCAAGTATCCAAAATGGACATTTGAAAACTTTATCTCCCCTTTTACCTTTTTGGCTTCGTAGGAACCAATATCCTGTATATGACTATCCGTATCCAATATTTTAAAAACCCGGTTAGCGGCCACCATCCCCATTTGCAAGGTGTTGAATTTATCCGCTATCTGACGAAGCGGCCTAAACAAAAGATCGATCAGCATAATAAAGGCAAAGACGGTGCCAGCGATATCCGTAGAAATATTCGCAACGTTTTGCAACCCTCCATACCACACGATCAACCCAACCGTAATCGAAGAAACAATTTCGGCAATTGGGAAAAATATGGAGTTGTACCAAACGGTTTTCAACCAGGCTTTCTTATGCTTTTCATTAATCTCCCTAAACTTGTCACTTTCTATTTTTTCCCTTGTAAAAAGCTGTACGATTTTCATCCCCGTTATACGTTCCTGAACAAAGGAATTGAGGTTGGAGACCTCTGCCCGTACTTCGGTAAATGCAATTTTCATCGCCTTTTGAAATAATCGTGTGGCGTAGAGAATAATAGGCAAAACGGTAAATACGATAAGTGCCAGCTTCCAGTTAATGACCAGCATTACCACGGCCGCTACCCCCATTTTTAACAAATCGGCAACTATGACAAAAAATCCTTGACTAAAGATTTCCCCAATTCGTTGCATATCTGCCACTGCCCGTGTAACCAGCACACCTAATGAAGAATTATCAAAATACTTCATTCTAAAACCCAACATTTTCTTGAAAAGATCAACTCGAATATCCCTTATCACAGATTCTCCTAACCAGTTAGCATAATAATTGAAAGCCAACTGACTTATTACCTGACCAATCAAAACTACAAGCATTGCAATGGTGAGGTACAATAACATTTGTGCATTGGGCTGCTTTATGGCATCGTCAATAATCTTTTTTACGATCAATGGGGTAAGGATCGCAAAGACAGATAATAATATGGCCGCAAGAGCGACCCCATAAAAAGTAAGCTTGTACGGACGGGTATAGGCCAATAGCCTTTTAAAGAGGCGTGTGTCAAAAGCTTTGCCAGAATCCTTATCCATTCTTCAAAATAGTATTGGGGTATACAATAGAAGTCAAATATAATCCTTTTGCAGGAACGGATGCCCCCGCCCGGGTGCGATCCTTGCTTTTTAATATGCTATTAACATAGTCTGGCGGATATTTGCCGGCGCCAACGTTTAACAGCGTTCCAACAATGGCACGCACCATATTTCTTAGAAACCGATCGGCTGTAATGGTGAAGGTAAACATGTCCTCTTTTTCATCCCAGCGGGCAACCCTTACATCGCAGATCGTAGTAAATACATCAGTTTTAGATTTAGAGAAACACTCAAAATCCTGCTTGCCCAAAAGCAGCTGCGCCGCGCTATTCATTTGTTGTATATCCAATTCCTGTTTCACAAAATAGGTGCTATCCACACAAAATGGATTTTTGGTTTTTGAAATATAATAGGCGTACGTGCGAGAAGTAGCATGAAACCGTGCGTGGGCCTCCGTACTGACTTCAAAGATTTTCTGAACAGCAATATCTGTTGGTAAAAAAGAATTTAATCGATAAATCAATTCCGGAATATTGTCCATACCCTCATAATCGAAATGGGCGAACATTTGTTTTGCATGGACCCCGGTATCCGTTCTCCCGGCGCCCATTAGCGAAACGGGTACCTTTAGGAGTTTGGACAGGGCGTGCTCCAACACTTCCTGTACCGTAAGGGCATTGGGCTGGTTCTGCCAACCATGATACGCTTTACCGAAGTATGAAAATTGAATGAAATATCTCAAAGGGATGGGTTAATTTTGTAAATGGCAAAGATATTAAAAAGGATAGGTATAAGCACGGATGGTCCAATGTTCCATTCCCTTCTATTCAATCTTTCAGATGGCGAATCCCTAACCACACCTAAAGGCTTGACCTAATAATTAGCCCATTTTAAATGACAAAGATTCTTTTACTTTCCGATACGCATTCCCATATGGATGAAGCAATTTTAAAACACGCTAAGTGGGCGGATGAAGTATGGCACGCAGGAGACATTGGTTCATTGGCGGTAACCGATGCACTACAAAAAGTAAAACCCCTAAAAGCGGTACATGGGAATATCGATGACCATATCCTGCAACGGGAATTTCCCCTTAACCAACGTTTTTTCTGTGAGCAAGTGGAGGTCTGGATCACACACATTGGAGGATACCCTCCTAAATATAATGAGCGCACACGTAAGGAAATGCTGGAGAATCCTCCAAAACTTTTCATATGTGGCCATTCTCACATACTTAAGGTCATGTGGGACAAAAAATTAGGCGTACTTCATATGAATCCGGGCGCGTGTGGCAAACATGGCTTTCATCAGGTACGCACCATGCTACGCTTCATTATCGAAAAAACCGAAATAAAGGACTTGGAGATTATTGAATTGGGAAAGCGTTAGTGATAACAGCGGTATCTTTTTTGAACTTCGCTTTATCTCGAAGTCCAAAAAAATTGAGCGGATAGCACGGCTCCTTTGCCCCTAGGCGCAAAGGAGAACGCCCAATAAAAAACCCGGGAACTACCCCGGGTTTCACGCACTAATACTACTAAGATGTTAGGCTTAACGCAAACGATCAACAGATTTTACAAGATCTTCATCCTTCTTTATAGCCCTATTGGCAAGGACTAAAAAAACGATAGAAAATACTGGAATCAGCATCCCAATACCCTTCTCAGAGACCAAGGTCTCTCCGGATAAGTTTAGTGATCGGTAAACGAAAAATCCTAGTAAAAAAACATTCAATATCATATTCAGCCTGTTTATGACAAACTGTGATTTTCTATTTTTAAAGGTGACCAAAGACCAAATAGCCAAAACCGCACTGGCATAAAAGCTAATGGATAAAAGCATTTCATTGGATGCAAAAACTTCTTTACCATCAATATCTATCCAAAGATTGAAAAAAAATGGAAGTATTCCTGTTAAAATTGCAACAATGATTAAGTAAAGGCTCTGTATTCTTTGAATCATAAACTAATTTCCTGTTTGTATGGCAAAAATACAGGTCTTTTCAAAAATTATAACTCTATTATTCAAAATAATTTGTAATATTGCTTCGTTATTAAGTATAACACCTACCAATAAGGGAAAAACATCCCTTGATATTATCCAATTAAACAAGTACTTCTTACAATACAAATTACTTATAATTTATTCTACTATTTAATGTTTGAGATTTCAGATTTAAAATCAAAAAAGCTGCCTGAGCTTCAGGAAATTGCTAAAGGATTAAAGGTTCCTAAGTTCAAAACCTTGAAGAAATTAGATTTGGTCTATCAAATCCTAGACCTACAGGCGGCAAATCCAAAAGTGGCCGCTGCCATAGCCACTACCCCAACCGAGGACTCCACTAAGCCCGCGGAGGAAAAGACCAAACCAAAACCTAGGCCACGGAAACGTGTATCTGATAAAGCCCCAAAAGATTCTAAGGCAAATACCCCCAAGGATTCTTCCAAAAAGGACGAGGCAACGGATAATAGCACAAAAGATGCTACGGAAAGCCGTAAACCTAGACCCAGACCAAAAGCTGCCAACCAGGCCAGCAACAGCAAGAAGGATCATCAAAAAAATTCTTCCCAAAACAACCAGAACACTAATCAGAACAATTCCAAAAAGCCGAACCCAAGAACGCCGCACGACAAAAGCAATTTTGATAAGGATTTAAAGAACAGGTATAAGGAACCGGAGTATGAATTCGATTCTATTATTGCCAGTGAAGGTGTACTGGACATTATGCAAGATGGTTATGGATTTCTAAGATCTTCCGATTATAACTATTTGTCATCACCTGATGATATTTACGTATCCCAATCGCAAATCCGTCTTTTTGGTTTAAAAACGGGTGATACGGTGTTGGGTAATGTACGGCCACCCAAGGAAGGTGAAAAGTATTTTCCGTTGATCAAAGTAAATAAAATCAATGGTATTGATCCCCAAATAGTTCGTGACCGGGTATCCTTTGAGCATTTAACACCTTTATTCCCAAACGAAAAATTTAATTTGGCAGAACGCCAAAGCACAATATCAACACGAATCATTGATCTATTCTCACCTATAGGAAAAGGACAAAGGGGAATGATCGTTTCCCAACCAAAATCTGGTAAAACCATGCTATTGAAAGATATAGCCAATGGTATTGCGGCCAATCACCCAGAAGTGTACCAAATAATACTACTGATTGATGAACGGCCTGAGGAGGTAACGGATATGCAACGTAACGTTCGTGGTGAAGTCGTAGCATCAACATTCGACAAAGAACCGACGGAACATGTGCGCGTTGCGAATATCGTTCTTGAAAAAGCGAAGCGTTTGGTAGAATGTGGCCATGATGTGGTTATACTATTGGACTCCATTACCCGTCTTGCGCGGGCTTATAACACGGTTCAACCCGCATCTGGTAAAGTATTAAGTGGTGGTGTTGATGCCAACGCCCTGCACAAACCAAAACGTTTCTTTGGTGCCGCCCGTAATATTGAGGGGGGCGGTTCATTATCCATCATAGCTACTGCGTTAACCGAGACCGGATCCAAGATGGACGAGGTTATTTTTGAGGAATTCAAGGGTACCGGTAATATGGAGCTACAACTAGATCGTAAGATTGCCAATAGGAGAATATTCCCGGCCATTGACCTTACCTCTTCCAGTACGCGTAGAGATGATATGTTATTGGATGAAAATACATTACAGCGTATGTGGATTATGCGTAAATACCTAGCCGATATGAACCCTATCGAAGCAATGGAATTTATAGAGCAGCGGTTTAAGCAAACAAAAAACAACGAAGAATTCTTAATGACCATGAACCAGTAGGTTCGGCTTCGTTTTCAATTTACAATCCTGGTAATCGTTGATTACCAGGATTTTTTTATGCTTAAATATCAAACCCCACCCACTAAAAAACAATTACTTTATGACTACAATCCTATGTATTTAATATCTTTAACGAACTACAGATCTTTCCCTCAATCTATGGTATCATTTTCTTAGTATTAATTAACGACTAAAACCATTGACCATGAAAAATCGAATCAATTTTGCTTTTAAGACCGCTTGCCTTTTATCCGTACTATGTATTTGCAGCTGCAGTGAAGAAAAGTCGAATGGAAATGAGCACGCTGATGAAGTTGCACCTCCAGCACAAATCATCGATATAGCCCAAGCCAAAAACTACTATGAATTGTATGGCGAGCGAAGGGTGCCCTTGATACAGCGGTATGAGGATTCTATCAATAGGGCAAAAAAAACAAAAGCTGGGAAGGAAGAACACGAAGCTTTTGATGTAGGTAGGTTTGTGTCTTACGATTATAAAACCATTAAGCAGTATTTAAAATTCATTGAACAGGAAGCAGCGGCTTCGGGTGTAGAAATATCCACGTTAAGGTTCTATTATTCCAATTATCCAGATGAAGCATTTTTTCCAAATTCAAAAGAACCTCTTAAACATCCTCGACAAAATTCCATTATGCTTTCCCCTACCTTTACGAATGAGACCGGGGAGCATCTTTTCTATGTAGCCAGGGGAGCGGAAGGAAAACAGGCCGTTCCACTCGCAAATGATTTCAAAAACAATAATGGATATGGCAACATTGAAAAGAAACCAACTAAAGCATATGCTTCGTTTGCACCGGGTATAAATGCAACGGTGGCAGAACCTAAGAATTTGCTTGAATCACAAAGTTTAACCCTAAATAGAGGTTCTGGGGTACCACCTCCAAAATATTGATCACATTTTAAAACAATGGCTGAAACCATGTTAGCATACCTCTTTGATAATTATTTTATGCTATTCTATTTAATAGCACTTGTTCTATCTCTAGTAACTTATCAACGATATTATGATACTGTATTACGTTATTTCCCAATTATACTTGCCTATACTTTCCTATCAGAGGTCTTAGGCCTCTTGGTGAGGGATACGAATGAAATTCAACTAATTTACAAACAAGAGTTCCATCATTATAATGCCATCATTTTCAATATATTCGATATTATCTTTTTTCTCTATTTTTTTTATGTTTACCATCAAGTTAGTAGTAGCACATTCACCAAAGCAATCCTCAAAAATGGGACTTGGTGTTTTGGTTTCGTATCTATCGTAAATCTGTTTTTCCAGGACTTTTATACCGAACCTCAAAATTTTTCCATTATTGCCGGTTCCTTACTGTTGTGCTATGCAGCACTACACTTTATTATTAAATTAATTTCGGTAAGGCACAAATTGCCCCTGTATAAAAACTTACTTTTTTGGATCAGTCTAGGTATCCTGGTTTTTTATGTATGCTACCCTATAATTATGTACATTTTAACATTTCACTATAAGCAGTATATCGCTTATAATTTATCTGAATACCACTACGTTGCGATAGGTGTTTTCTACTCCTGCATAATCATGGGTTTCATTCTGATGAAACGACTTAGAATTGCCAACGAGCCTGTTTAAATACGTGTAATGTTTGAAAAAAGAAAACAAAAAAAGCCTTCCCGTCAAAGGAAGGCCTTTTTAAACTTTTAAAAATAGTATTAGAGCGCAGCTACATGCTTGGCCAATTTACTTTTCAAGTTGGCCGCTTTGTTATCATGAATGATATTACGTTTTGCCAAACGATCAATCATACTAACAACACTTGGCAATAGAGCCTCAGCATCTTTCTTAGTTTCCTCTGCACGCAATCTTTTAATTGCATTACGCGTAGTTTTATGCTGATACCTATTACGTAAACGAACCGCTTCGTTTCTTCTGATTCTTTTTAATGCCGACTTGTGATTTGCCATTTTCTAATATGTTATACTATTTTTTAGGATTTACATCCATTCAATTTTTGTAGCCCGTAGGGGAATCGAACCCCTGTTACCAGGATGAAAACCTGGCGTCCTAACCCCTAGACGAACGGGCCGTTAAGCCTATTTGGATACCAATCCAAATATGTTGTAGTCCGTAGGGGAATCGAACCCCTGTTACCAGGATGAAAACCTGGCGTCCTAACCCCTAGACGAACGGACCATACTTTGCGCAATTGCGGATGCAAAAATACAATTATTTTTTACTATCGCAACACCTGAATATTATTTTTTAAAATCTTTTAATAAGCCTTGGCAAATAATACCCTTTTATTTGAAGGTTTACCTGTTACCATACAGACTCCCGCTTCATTCTTGGCATCTATGGGAATACAGCGAATTGTGGCTTTCGTATCCTCCTTTACCCGCTCTTCCGTTTCTTTACTGCCATCCCAGTGTGCGGAAATAAAGCCTCCTTTTTCTTCCAATACCTTTTTAAACTCCTCATAGGAGTTGACTTCCGTAATATGTTCCGCCCTATAATCCAAGGCTTTTTGATACATATTCCGTTGAATATCCTCCATCAGAAACTCTATTTTAGCAACTACTTCGGTCGCTGCAATGGTTTCTTTTTGTAAGGTATCCCTCCGTGCAATCTCGTAGGTTCCGTTTTTTAAATCCCTTGGCCCTACTGCCAATCGTACCGGGACCCCCCTTAGTTCATACTCGTTAAATTTAAAACCTGGTTTATGGGTATCCCTATCGTCATATTTCACTGAAATTCCCTTGGCCCGCAACTCTTTTACCAAAGGCATCACGTTTTCGGAAATTTCATCCAATTTGTCCATTCCTTTATAAATAGGAACAATAACCACTTGTATCGGTGCCAATTTAGGTGGAATCACAAGGCCGTTGTCATCACTATGGGTCATGACCAATGCACCCATCAACCTGGTGGAAACGCCCCATGAGGTTGCCCACACATACTCCTTATCGCCTTCTTTGGTCGCAAATTTTACATCAAAGGCCTTGGCGAAATTTTGTCCCAAAAAGTGAGAGGTACCTGCCTGTAAGGCCTTGCCATCCTGCATAAGCGCTTCAATACAATAGGTCTCTATAGCACCTGCAAAACGCTCGCTCTCTGTTTTGGTACCCTTAATTACAGGAACCGCCATATAATTCTCGGCAAAATCGGCATAGACATGCATCATTTGTTCCGCTTCGGCAATTGCTTCCTTTTCTGTAGCATGGGCCGTATGGCCTTCCTGCCACAAAAATTCCGATGTCCTTAAAAACAGTCTGGTACGCATTTCCCAGCGTACCACATTTGCCCATTGATTGATTAAAAGGGGTAAATCCCTATACGATTGTATCCATCTTCTATAGGTATCCCAAATAATGGTTTCCGAAGTTGGCCTAACAATCAACTCCTCCTCCAATTTAGCGTCGGGATCAACAATAATTCCGCTACCGTCCTCTGCATTCTTTAAGCGATAATGGGTTACAACGGCGCATTCCTTAGCAAAACCTTCTACATGACTGGCTTCTTTACTTAAGTAGGATTTTGGTATAAATAATGGAAAATAAGCATTTTCATGCCCGGTATCCTTAAACATTCTATCCAAGGCGCCCTGCATCTTTTCCCAAATTCCAAACCCATAGGGTTTTATAACCATACAACCCCTTACACCAGAGTTCTCGGCCAAGTCGGCCTTCACCACTAGTTCATTATACCATTTGGAATAATCCTCGCTTCTCTTCGTTAAACTTTTACTCATTATCTGGAGTTTGGCACAAATTTTGTGAATCTTATAAGAAAATAATAGGGTAAAACTAGTTATTTTTAAAATGTTCAACAATATAATTTTGATCCGATGATATATTCACTACCCCACAACAGACTACGCAACATATCCATGTTGTTCACAATAGCTATTATTAGCGTCTCCTGTGGTTCCTACCAGCAGGCTTCCTATTATGACAATGATGGCATTTATGCGGATGACGCTCCTAGAATGGTTGAGAGAAGGCCGGAGCAACAACGTGCCGTTACCCCAAGGAATGAAGAATCCGATACCTATTCAGATTATTTTGGTCAAAAAGCCAATCAATATGACGAAATATTGGATAGTGAGATTTTTACCGATGTAGACTCCTATTCAAGTAATGTCGATGCCGAAAGCATCCCACAAGGACAATTAACGGATTATTATGATAATCGTAACGACTACCAAGGTTATGGTGGTTGGGGAGATAACGCGACTAATGTTAGTGTCAACATCTATGACAATGGATGGAACAATTGGGGCTGGGGCGGAGGCTTTGGGTGGAACGACCCTTGGTTATGGAACGGTGGCTTCGGTTGGGGCGGCCTATATGGCGGCTGGGGCTGGAACAACCCATGGAGGTTTAACCGTTGGAACAACTGGGGCTATGGTGGCTTTGGATGGGGCGGAGGCTTTGGATGGGGCTGGAACAACTGGGGCTGGGGCGGCGGTCTTGGCTTTGGCTGGAACAATTGGGGCTGGGGTGGCGCTTATGGCTTTAACAACTTTGGCTATGGCGGCTTTGGTCGAAATAACAGGTATGCAAATAGATATGCCGTAAATAATTCCAGACGTGGAAATTATGCTACCAATTCAAATACCAATGCATTGAGAGGTAGATCAAACGTAAACACAAGAGGGAATTCCCCAAGGTACAGAAGTACAGATTCACGTTCGGCGTCTATAAGAAATTCATCCAATACAAGAAGTTCAAGGAACTATTCCAGGAACAGCTCCGCAACTAGGAGAAGTGTTGGTGTTGATCAAAATAGGGCCTATAGAACCAGTAGAAGCACTAGGGCCACCCCAAGATACAGCAACTATTCCCGTAGTTCCATTTCTTACGGTAGGTATTCAAACGGAAACAACTCCAGTTCGGCAAGATCTAGGTCTAGTGCAGTGATGCCTAGAACCTCCACGTATCGTAGGTCGAGCAATAGTGGTTACAGTTCTGGCCGGAGCGGTAGAAGCTATTCTTCGGGAAGAAGTTCTAGCAGTGGATCCTATAGAAGCTCCGGAGGCTCTTCAAGAAGTTCTGGAAGCAGTGGTTACCGAAGTTCCGGTGGTAGTAGAAGTTCTGGATCTGTAAGAAGTTCTGGTGGCGGTTCGTCAAGATCTTCTGGTTCCTCAGGAAGAAGTAGCGGAAGAAGAAACTAATCAAATCTATTTTTTAACTTAAATTATTGCTATGAAAACCTATTTCACTTTCATACTACTCACCTTTTGCGCTCTTGCCAGTGCACAGAACATAAACGATGCACTGCGTTACAGTGGCGAAAACCTACAAGGTACAGCCCGCTTTCAAGCTATGGGAGGTGCTTTTGGAGCCTTAGGGGGCGATTTGTCCTCCTTAAATATAAATCCTGCCGGATCTGCTGTGTTCAATAATAGCTTGTTTACCATTTCCGGTACTTCTTACAACACCAGTAATGATGCTAGTTACTTTGGGCGTGGTACGAATACCAATACGGACAATTTGGATGTGAACCAGATTGGAGGTGCTTTTGTGTTTAGGAATACGGATTCCAATTCTGACTGGCAAAAGTTTACCCTTGCATTCAATTACGACATTGTAAACAATTTTGATAATGAATACGTTGCAGCTGGAAATAGCACGCAAGGCATCGATAATTACTTTCTAAACAACGCACAGGGAATTCCATTTGGCTCTATTTTAGTTCAGGAAGGAGAATTCATTGAAGAGGCGTATCTAGATATTGGCGCCAACCAAGGATTTAGGGAGCAGCAAGCTTTTTTAGGTTATTACGGTGGTATTTTAGATCCTGCCGTTGACGCAGATGACAATACAAACTATATAAGTAATACTGCCTACAGTTCCGTAAACCAAGATTTTTTACGAAGGACTTCCGGTTACAATAGCAAGTTTACCGTGAATATGGCTTCACAATACAAAGAAGATATTTATATGGGGGCTTCCTTAAACTTTCATAATGTCCTTTCTACAAAATATGATCAATTTACCGAAAGTGGCTATGACCCAACTTCGGAAATCCAAAACACGACCTTCGATAGCTTTTTGCGTACGGAAGGCAGTGGTTTTTCGTTCAGCCTTGGCGCCATCGCAAAATTAAATGACTTTCTAAGGGTTGGGGGTAGCTATCAATCTCCTACCTGGTACAGATTGAATGATGATTTTTCGCAACGCATCAATTCAGATCTGGCCGATGAAGATATCAACTTCATAGATTTCAATATCGTAAATCTGTTTGAGACCTACAGGGTCAAAACCCCAAGCAAACTTACGGGAAGTGTGGCAATGGTTTTTGCCAAGAATGGCTTGCTCAGTTTTGATTACGGCTACCAAGATTTATCAAATACCGAACTGCGGCCATCCAATGACCCAAGTTTTCAAACCGTAAATAGTCAGATTTCTAATGATTTAGGAGCCGTGTCTACTTATAGGTTAGGTGGTGAATACAGAATCAACCAAATTAGCCTCAGGGCAGGATATCGCTATGAACAGAGTCCGTATACAAACGGAAATACCATTGGCGACTTAAACGCTATTTCCGGCGGAATAGGCTATAATTTTGGCGGAAGTAGATTAGACTTCGCCTTAAGTCGTTCTGAACAGGATGTCAACCAACGGTTTTTTGACACCGGAATTACAAGCCCTATCCAAATCAATAGAATCAATACCAATGCGACCTTGAGTTATACCTTGAATTTTTAGGAGTTATAATTGAAGTAATCGATTATAAATACGGCCATTAAATTTTAAAAGAAAACGGTCTCAGAAAACAAGGGAAGTAGTCTGTGTTTTAGCCTTTATGGTGATAATGCAGTTTACTTCCCTTATTTCAATCTGGAAAATCTGATTCTTAAGGGCAAATTTTATCTTTTCAAGGAGAAGTGGGTTTTTCTGGTTTTGGCGACCAGGAGCCCCGTATCGTCTTCAGCATACTCGAAACGGAACCAATAATCCGTAGAGGGCATTTGCCTTCCATTAAATGTTCCATCCCAACCACCCGATGCATTTAACTGCTTTAAAAGTTTGCCATAGCGGTCAAAGACGAATACTACAGGATTGGTGAGTGTTTCAATACCCCTTATATTCCAATTGTCATTTACACCATCGCCATTTGGTGTAAAAAACTTTGGATACCCCACCACCAAAAATTCAAGTGGCTCCGTAGTACCACATCCATTTTTGTCGTTAATGATTACGGTATTTATTCCTGGAGGAACATTACGGAAACTTGGATCATCTTGAAACTCCCCTCCGTTAATGGCGTACTCGTAATCCCCATTTCCATCCACAATAATCTCCACATCGTTGCGATCTGGGTCAATGGATAGATTTGTATCCAATATGTCTACACGATCCAAAATTGGGGTTCCGTAGAATGTTATTAAAATACCACCGTCGTCCGCTACCGTTGGCGGTGTACCTGATATTGTCGTAATCGTGGCAAAATAGCGCCCAGAATTTGGGCTCACCACTACCAATTCAGCTCCAAAATCACCAGAACCTGTTAGGGTATCATCAACCACACCATCATCTTCGTAATCTACTGTCCATTCCACATTGGCAATGTCCGGACCGGCAGGAGAATTTAGTGCACTTAGCGTAATGTCCGGGTCTCCCTCGCAGGCTATGATATCCAAGCCTAAAAATTCATCGCGAAGGGTGCAATCCAAAGCCGTATTCTGGTCATCACGTACAGAACTCCCTGTAAAAGTGAGCATAAAGGGTTCTGGGTCGCCCGTAAAATTATCGGCAAAATTGTTTATCAGGATATAGTAAATTTCGCCCGGCAACACATCTAAATATGCATCATAGGTATTTTGACTGCCCGTTAATGGCGCTGCACCTTCCTGTCCGTTTTCGGGGTTTACCCCCAAACCGGTAAAATTTGTATCGTTTACCTCGTAATTACAGCGTATTGGCTGTGCTGTACCACTGCTAATATCCCCACAATCAACATCAGGCCCATATACGGCAAAATCCCATTCGGCCGTAGGCGTAGAACCCGTTGAGGGTAGCGCCTCAATGTCAAAACCGACTTGCCCTCCTGTACCCGCCCTAAAAACGAACCAAGATGTATTGGATTCTATATTGGCGGAAATAAGACTACCTTTTTCCAAACAACCGGTCTCCCTAATTACCTCGGGATCAAAATCATCAATATCTCCACTCCCACCGGCAAGTCCCATTATAGGCTGATCGGCACAGACAGGTATCGCAGTTCTACAATCTGCAGAATTTTGGGCACTAGTGCTCCATATGAATAAGGAGAAAAAACAAATAGAACAAAGAAGTGTTCTCATAGAAAGAAAGGCTATTAGTATACGTAACGTATATAATAACTTCACATGCCCTACTTTAGTATCTTTTATCGGATTTTATGGCATTTAATCGATAAAATGCATCCCTAACGACTATAATAAGATTATCGTTTCAACGAAAAGTGATTATTGATATAAGACGCAATAGTGGATTGCCCTTGCGAATTGGTATAGGATAATTTAAACCAATAATCGGTTTCTGGAAGCACTGATCCATTGTGTGTACCATCCCAACCATTGGAACTTTCATTTAGTTGGTAAAGCAATTTCCCATAGCGATCATAAATGGTTACTACAGGGTTTTCCAGAACCGAAATACCTTCTATCCGCCAAGTGTCATTAACGCCGTCCGCATTAGGAGTAAAGAATTTAGGAAAACCTACAACAACTATTTCTGCAGTATCTGTACCGCAACCGTTTAAATCCGTAACCGTTAGGGTATGTTCCCCTGGAAATACATTTGAGAAAATAGGAGTATTCTGCGGTAAGCCCTCGTCAATCCTATACTCAAAATCCCCCGCTTCCTGCATAATTACGGTTACGGTATTACTAGTATCGTCCTCATATGCAATAGTAACGTTGGTTATAACGGGTGGGCTTGAAGGAACTACGGTAACGGTGCGTACAGACCTACATTCAATCCCTCCTTGCGTATGGCTTGCAGACAAGGTATAAGTCCCCGGATGGGTTACTATAATGTGGGAAGTGGTTTCCCCAGAATCCCATTGATACGTATAATTCAGGTTTGGACTCAATTCCCCAATGGTGGCACTTGTGGCATTGCCACAGCGATATACCTCGGTCTCAAAGTCTAAACTGGGCATTTCAATGCCCTCGACACTAAAAGATTGCGTTGCGTCAAAACAAGTACCGTTTTCAATGGATGTTGTACGAACATAAATAGTTTGGGACGCCACAGATGGCTCATAAAACCGGGGTAGAGCATGATTACCCGCCATGGCGGCTTGCTGCGTAGCATGATAGGTCACATGGAATTCCATTTCATTTTGACCCCCTAAGGCCTCAACATCCTTTTGCCCTAAATCAATCAAGGTTCCATCAAGGCAGGTCGTTATATCTGTTAGTGAATAGGTCACCGGTGATGGAGCAAAAGCCACTTGGGTCTCACTTATGATAGTAGTCCCATCTGGCAGGAGTACCAGTACCCGATACATAGCGGAATTGCTTACATTCAATTGCGATCCACTTTCCCCAAACATGCGCTGAAAACCAGAACCCGTATCCAAATACCACTCATACCCTAATGCACCTACGGTAGTGGCATCCAATACCACAGTATCGGTTTCACAGGCGCTTACAGGAGGACCTAACAAATTATCGATTATGAAACAATCCAGCGCCGTATTTGGGAATTCCTCGAAAATGGATCCCGAAAATTGAATTGAAAAACCAGAATTCGTCGTACTAAAATTGTTTATCAATAAATAGTATTCCTCATTGGCCGCCACTTCCAACCAATCATCATACTGGATGTTCTCCGCACCAGTGGGGTCCTCGCCAACACCTATGAAATTACTGCCATCAGAATTATCAAAGTAATTACAGCGAATGGGTTCGCCCAAACTTGAACAGTCGTTGGTTCTATACAAGGCAAAATCCCAGTCCTCATTAGCATTGAACCCAATGTTGAAACCGAGTTGACCATTTTCCGAGGCCCTAAATCGATACCATGCAGAATTTGTTTCAATGGTTCCCGTGGCTTGTGCTATACAGCCAGATACGGTGGCCCCGTTAAAATCGTCAACACCATAGCCGTTAGTTCCACCGTTTATGGGAGTATTATTGCAGATGGGGACGGCATTCACACAATCTACCGCGACTTGGGAATAGCCAAGGCAGTTACAGAGCAAAATAAAAAAAAGAAGGGCTGAGCCATACCTTACCATGCTAGTCTGTAGAATTTAATTATTAAAATTAGCCAGACCATAGTCTTAAGACTAATTTATGTTGTGTAATGGCGCCTAAGGACTATAAAGTGGCACATATTGTATATCTTTGAAGCTTGAAAAAGTTAGTTGAAATGAAAATTGAGGATACATTGAAAAATCAATTTGAGGAGATGGGTAGCGATCATATTTCTACGTCTGAGAATACTCCCTTACGTAAGGATGCCTTTGTATTGGATGATGCCACTAAAATTGAGCGTATACGGGATAATGTTCGTGATATTATGCTTACCCTTGGTCTGGATTTAGAAGATGATAGCTTAAAAGGTACTCCGAACAGGGTCGCCAAAATGTACGTAAATGAGCTGTTTGGTGGGCTGCGGCCCGATAGGCGACCAAAGTCGTCTACCTTTGATAATAAATACAAGTATGGGGAAATGTTGGTGGAAAAGAACATTACCTTATACTCCACTTGTGAGCATCATTTGTTACCTATTGTTGGCAGGGCACACGTTGCTTATATTTCCAACGGAACCGTTGTTGGCCTTTCCAAAATGAACCGCATCGTTGACTATTATGCCAAAAGGCCCCAGGTACAGGAACGATTGAATATTCAAATCGTGCGTGAACTCCAGGAAGTATTGGGAACGGAAGATGTTGCCTGCGTCATTGATGCAAAGCACCTTTGCGTAAACTCAAGAGGTATCAGGGACATTGATAGTAGTACCGTTACCGCTGAATATGGCGGTAAGTTTAAGGAAGAATCGGTGCGTCGGGAGTTCTTGGACTACCTCAATTTGGATACGCACTTTTAATCGCTTAGACCTCCATGCAATTGTTCGAAAATCAGGAAATCAAAGTTTATAATTCCCTTACGGGAAACAAGGAAGTCTTCAAACCCATAAACGAGGGGCACATAGGTATGTATGTATGTGGACCAACCGTTTATAGCAATGTACATTTGGGTAATTGCAGAACCTTCATGTCCTTTGACATGATTTTCCGGTATTTTAGGCACCTGGGCTACAAAGTTCGCTATGTGCGAAATATTACCGATGCAGGTCATCTAGTCGATGATGCGGAGGATGGCGAGGATAAAATTGCCAAAAAGGCACGACTTGAAAAATTGGAACCTATGGAAGTAGTACAACGCTATACCATTGATTTCCACAATATCTTGGAAAAATTTAATTTTTTACCGCCTAGCATAGAGCCTACGGCAACAGGTCACATCATTGAGCAGATTGAAATTATCAAGGACATCCTTACCAAGGGATATGCCTATGAAACCAATGGGTCTGTCTATTTTGATGTAGCAAAATTTAACCAAGCGTACGAATATGGCAAACTAAGCGGGCGCAAATTGGAGGATATGATTGCCAATACGCGAGACCTTGCCGCACAAGACGACAAGCATAATCCTCAAGATTTTGCCTTATGGAAAAAAGCGGAGCCACAACATATCATGAGGTGGCCTTCCCCTTGGGGCGATGGTTTCCCTGGATGGCACTTAGAGTGTACGGCCATGAGCACCAAATACCTGGGGGAAACATTTGATATTCACGGCGGCGGCATGGATTTAAAATTTCCGCACCACGAATGCGAAATTGCACAAGCCGAAGCCAGTTACGGCAAATCCCCTGTAAATTATTGGTTACATGCCAATATGTTGACGCTAAATGGTAAAAAAATGGCCAAATCTACTGGAAATAGCATTTTGCCGGGAGAGATTTTTTCTGGGGAGAATGATATCCTTAGCAAGCCGTTCTCACCTTCCATGGTCCGGTTTTTTATGATGCAGGCCCATTATACCAGCATTTTGGATATTAGCAATGATGCACTTTTAGCTTCCGAAAAGGGATTTAATAAATTGATGGAGGCACTTAACGCCTTGAAATCTTTACCAACGGGTAATTCGACCGACTTCAATATTGCCGCCTGGAAAGCATCCTGCTATGATGCGATGAACGATGATTTTAACACGCCAACCTTGATTGCCAAGTTATTTGATGCGGTTAAGCATATTAATCTCATTAAAGAAGGTGCAGAGCGCATAACCGAAGAAGATCGTATTGAACTGGAACATACATTACATAGTTTTGTTTTTGAAGTCCTTGGCTTGGAAAATAAAAGCAGTTCTGATGCGGATACGGAGAAATTAGGCGGCGTAGTAGAATTATTGATTCAACTGCGAAAAGAAGCACGTGAAAATAAGGACTTTGCCACTTCAGATAAAATAAGGAATCAATTATCCGACTTGGGGATACAGCTTAAGGACGGAAAAGAAGGAACTACCTATAGTCTTTGATTTAAGGGGTAAACCTGGATTTTTGGATTTGATCAGGCTCCCTCCCCTTCCGGGTTGCGCTACTAATGCATACTTTTAGACGTGTACATTTCATTTTATTCCACTAGCGCAATTGTACTAGCTTTGTGCTATAAATTTTTTCACCATTGAAAATCTCTTTAAAAAAAATAGTGATTGCCCCGTTCGTATTATTGGTCCGTTTCTACCAATTGGCCATATCTCCCTACACACCGGCCACATGCCGGTACTCCCCTACGTGCTCCCAATACACCTTGGAAGCATTGAAAAAATACGGTCTATTTAAAGGTGGATGGATGGCGACCAAACGAATTTTTAGTTGTAACCCCTGGGGAGGCAAAGGCTATGACCCGGTCCCATAACAGGTTCTTGTAAAAGCTACTGCCTCCATGCCTAATTTTTCGCCATGGAGCAATGCCACACTCAACATCGCCAACTATTTAGTAATCCGAGTTTTGAGCAAAAAATTAGATTGATTTTAAGAATGGCGGGTAGGAGGCTCTCAATTTTATTATCTTAGCCCATCTAAAAATAACACATGCATTTCTTAGGAATTACCTGGAATCCGAACGAAACCTTATTCAACATAGGTTTTATACAGATCAAATACTACAACCTACTTTGGATAACCGCTTTTGCTTTAGGCTGGTTTCTAATGAAACGGATTTTTACGAACGAGAAGAAATCGGTTGAACAGTTAGATTCCCTCTTTATTTACACCGTTTTGGGAACCATGCTTGGTGCCAGATTGGGCCATGTGTTTTTTTATGATTGGGCCTATTATTCAAATCATTTGCTAGAAATACTATTGCCCATACGTGAAAGCGATACCGGGAGCCTTATTTTTGGATTGATCGATGGATATGAGTTCACCGGGTTCACCGGTTTGGCAAGCCATGGAGCAATTATAGGCATCATCATCTCTACTTATTTATATACGCGGAAGCACGAGGGTTTCAATTTACTCTGGGTTTTCGATAGAATGACCATTCCCTTTGCCATTGGTGCGTTCTGCGTTCGACTCGGTAATTTTTTCAACTCGGAAATCAATGGAAAGGTCGTGGATGAAAATTTTATATTCGCCACCAAATTCATTAGGGATTCTGATGACCTGCATCCGTCAAAAGCCTTGGGCGTAACGCAAGAAAAAACATTGAATTCGGCCTATGATGCAATAGAGAACAATCCGCAGTTCTCTCAATATTTAGCTGAAATTCCTTACCGCCATCCTGCACAATTGTATGAAGGGGTCTGTTATATTTTTATATTCATTTTGCTATACTATCTCTATTGGAAAACCGACAAAAAGAATAAAGCGGGCTACCTTTTCGGACTATTTTTAGTTTTGCTTTGGACGGTACGCTTCTTTGTAGAATTTGTAAAGAAAAGTCAAGGTGGTTTCGAAGAATCGTTGGGCTTACTTTCAACTGGGCAATGGCTTAGCATACCTTTTATTCTAATTGGGCTGTTTTTAATGTTCAAACCTAGTAAACAAGCTTAAATGTTTAAAATCCTCAAAACTACTTGGGTACTCATTTTACCAATAGCGGTACTTATGGCAACGTCTTGCAAGGAGGAAGCTAAAAAGACCATCGCAACCCAAAATATCGATTTCACCAAGGAAGGGGAATTAAGCATTTTTAAAAATTCCACGGATACGCTCTTAACGAAATTGGATATCGAAATTGCGGAAACCGATTACGAAACCCAAACCGGATTAATGTACAGAAAAGGCATGGAGCAAAATCAAGGAATGCTATTTATATTTCCTGACGAAGCCCTACATTCTTTTTACATGAAGAATACGGAATTCCCTTTAGACATCCTTTACATCGATGAAGATTTTAAGATAGCCAGCATGCAAGAAAATGCAGCGCCTTTGAACGAGGGCAGTCTTTCCTCAGCGGTTCCTGTACAATATGTTTTGGAAGTCAATGCGGGTTATGCAGAACAGCAGGGAGTAAACGTAGGAGACAGTATTAGCTATACCCGAAATAAATAAAAGAGATTTGCCATTCGATATTCAAACAAAAGATGCCCAACTATTTATTGGACAACGAAGAAACTGAACGTCTTATCTTTAGAAAAGTCCTGCCAACAGATTTTGATGTGTGGCTCCCTTTTCGTGAAGACCCCCGCAGTAGCCAATACTGGAAGGGATTACCTAAAGACCCGAAGAAAGCTTGCTCTGAGCAGTTTTCAAGAATTTTTGAGCGTTATGAAGAAAAGTCAGGAGGTATGAACGCCCTTATTTCAAAAAAGCATAACACACTCATTGGTCTCGCAGGTATTTT
The DNA here is from genome assembly GCA_963815225.1 of uncultured Flavobacteriaceae bacterium. Classification (GTDB taxonomy): domain Bacteria; phylum Bacteroidota; class Bacteroidia; order Flavobacteriales; family Flavobacteriaceae; genus Maribacter. The sequence goes on along the minus strand of CAWFGA010000010.1, from coordinate 61,569 downwards.
GCTACAGACGGTTGGCTATCAGCAAGAATTTGAAATAGGATACTCGATATTACCCGCTTATTGGCGCCAAGGCTTCGCTTTTGAGGCTGCAGAGAAATGCAAAATGGTGGCCTTTGGTCGAAATTGGGCCAAAAGTTTAATATCCATTATTCAAGTGGATAATATTCCTTCACAAAAAACCGCAATTAAAAACGGTATGCATATAGATTTTGCAACTACCTATCGCACTAATCCCGTTTATATTTTTAGGGTTACCAAATGAATCATTGGGTCATACATATCAATAATAATTCTGCTAAAAAGCATTTTATAACGGAGTTTTTAAAGGGAAACGTCCCAAAGGAATTACAGGTTTACTCGAAAAAATCCGGCGGACTATTTTCACAAATCGCCTTGGAAAAACTGATATTTGAAGAGGACAGGCACGACCATAGCCTCATAAGTTCTTCATCACAATCTTTGGAAACCCTATCTAGCGGAGAACAGAAAAAGACATTGTTACGCTACCTTTTGGGAACAAATCCTGACTATCTAATTTTGGATAATCTGTTTGACAATCTGGATGCCGACTTTCAAGAAGAACTGAAATTAATTCTAAAGGCACATTCGGACAAAATTGGATTTATTCAACTGGCGAGTCGCAAGGTGGATGCATTGCCGTTTATAACAAATCATGCCATCTTGGAAGGACGAGAATTTAAGGAAGTTAATGGATTTAAAAAAACGGCAAAATCCAAAAACCTTACCCACTTTAGCACCCTGCGGATTCCTGCGCCATTAGAGAAACTTCCCAATCTAAATGATCCGCTTGTTGAATTTAAAAAAGTGTCCGTTTCATATGGAGTCAAACCTATCGTGAAGGAAATTGATTGGACTATTAACAATGGAGATTTTTGGCAATTGACTGGAGCCAACGGTAGCGGAAAAACAACATTACTGGCAATGATTACGGGAGATAATCCTAAGGCATTCAATCAAGAAATTTATCTATTTGGGGTAAAAAAAGGAAGCGGTGAAAGCGTTTGGGACATCAAGGAAAATATTGGATATTATTCCCCGGCCATGACCCTTAAGTTCAAAGGAAGGCATACCGTTGAACATATGTTAATCTCCGGACTGACGGATTCTGTTGGTCTTTATACCCTACCTACCGAAAGTCAAAAACGGTTGAGCAGGCAATGGCTAATGCTACTTGATCTTTACGATAGCAAAGACGTTTATTTCAATACACTTTCAATGGGAAAGCAGCGTTTGGTCATGACCGCCCGGGCCATGGTAAAACACCCTCCCCTACTCATACTCGATGAACCAACATCAGATATGGATGATGCATCCGCAGCCTTATTGGTGAGTTTAGTGAACAAGATTGCCAAGGAAACGAATACAGCCGTTCTATTCGTTTCGCACAGAAAAGAACCCGGTCTACGGCCTCACCTGGTTTATACTTTAAAGAAAACAAAGTTTGGATCAATAGGTATTCCCTCTAAGACATAAAAAAATCGCTATCCTTTACAGGGTAGCGATTTCAGTTTTGAGTTAGTTAAGCTTACTTCTTTTCCCCTGAGGTAATTTTTTTACTAAGCGCATCGAACATGACCGGGGTAGCGATGAAAACCGAGGAGTAGGTACCCACGATAACACCTACAATCATGGCGAACATGAATCCTCTTAAGGATTCCCCCCCAAATATAAAGATGGCCAATAGCACTACCAACGTTGTTAACGAGGTATTCAAGGTTCTACTTAAGGTACTGTTGATAGCGAAATTTACATTCGCACCACCTTTCCAACCACGTTCTGCAAGGGTCTCACGTATACGGTCAAAAACTACCACGGTATCGTTCAAGGAGTACCCAATAACGGTTAGTATTGCAGCTATGAAGGCTTGATCGATTTCCATATTAAAAGGCATCAATTTTCCAAAAATAGAGAATACACCCAATACAATCAGAACATCATGGAATACGGCAACTACCGCACCCAATGAGAATTGCCATCTTCTGAAACGGAAGAGAATATACAGGAAAACTACCGCCAGAGAACCCAAAATGGCTAAGAAAGCGTTATTTTTTATATCATCTGCAATGGTTGGACCCACCTTAACAGATTGTAAAATCCCTATTGCCTCATCACTAGCGCCGCCAAGCGTAAACGCATCTTTACTGATACCATCGGGTAAGTATTTTTGAAGGCTAGTAAACAGTTTATCCTGGATTTCTACGTCTACTTCAATTCCTTCCACATCCACCTTATAGGGCGTTGTAATTTTTACCTGATTGGATTCACCATATATTTTCACATTGGTACCACTTCCAAAAACAGTATTCAATTCAGATGCTATTTCTGACGCATTAACAGGTTGTTCAAAACGGACCGTATAGGAACGTCCTCCTACGAAATCGACTCCTTGTTGTAATCCTGGTCCAAAAAACAACGAAAATAATCCTATTGCTACCAATATTCCAGAAATGACATACGCAATCTTTCGCTTTATTAAGAAATCGATATTGACGTTCTTAAATAGGTTTTTGGTCAATGCAGTTGAGAAATCCAAACTTCTTCCCTTACCGCCAATATACCAATCTACAAATAAACGGGTAATGAAGATAGCCGTAAATAGCGAGGTAATGATACCGATTAAAAGTGTAGTCGCAAATCCTTTAATTGGACCGGATCCAAAAATAAATAATATGATTGCCGTAAGGCCTGTAGTAATGTTCGCATCCAATATAGAGGACAAGGCATTTCCAAAACCGTCTGCCACAGCCTGGCTCTTTCCTTTCCCTTTTGCCAATTCCTCTTTAATACGCTCGAAAATAAGTACGTTCGCATCTACGGACATACCTATCGTTAGAACGATACCGGCAATACCGGGCAAGGTCAACACTGCATTTAAACTGGTCAACACCCCAAAAATCAATAAGATGTTCAACAACAAAGCAATATCTGCAAATGCACCCGCTTTGCCATAATAACCGATCATCCACAAAAGAACAATGGCCATAGCAATCAAGAAGGACATAAAACCACTGTCTATTGCTTCTTGCCCTAACGACGGACCTACAATCTCCGATTGAATAATCTCAGCAGAAGCCGGAAGCTTACCTGCACGCAATACGTTAGAGATATCCTTTGTTTCGTTTACGGTAAAGTTACCCGTAATTTCTGAACGGCCTCCAGATATGGGTCCGGAAGATACCCCTGGCGCCGTATATACCTTATTATCCAAAACGATAGCAATACCAGTTTGATTCGTGTAGGCATCACCCGTTAATTTCTCCCACTCCTTTGCCCCCTTGGTATTCATGGTCATGGATACGGCCGGTTTACTAAACTGGTCAAAATCTGCACGTGCATCGCTCACTACATCCCCGCTGATCCTTGGCGTTCCTTCCCTATTGGATTTTAAGGCATAAAGGTCAATGACTTCGGTATCTTCCGAGGATGGTCTTTCCCAAACAAATTTGGTGAATTGGATATCTGCGGGCAATAACCTTCTTATTTCGGGCATTCTCAAATAAGACCCTATTTTGGCCGTATCCTGAATAGCCGCCCTGAACATGGCATTACTTCCTGGATTTGCAGGAATCAATAGTTCATATAGCGGGTTGCGCTCTGTAGCCAAGTCCAAAGAATCCGCTGAAACATCAGATAACAATGAATCCAATTCAGATTCTGGCTTCGCAGGTTCTGGTGATTCGTCTACCTCTACAATTTCTTTCAGCTTTTCGTTCGCTTGAATTAGAAATGTGCTAAAACTCGTATTACTTTGCTTGTAAGTTTCCCAAAACTCCAATTGTGCCGTACTTGACAAAAGATCTTGGGCACGAGCAATATCCCTTGCCCCAGGCAATTCTACCAAAATACGACCCGAATTACCTTCGCGCTGAATGTTGGGTTGGGTTACTCCAAAACCATCGATACGCTCCCGCAATACCTCAAAGGCGGATATAATAGATTCGTCTATTTTCCTTCTGATGACAGGCTTTACCTCTTCATCGGACATTTGAAAGTTAACTTCATCGCTAAGGCCCTTATTCGCAAAAATATCTGGGGAAGCCAATTTTGTGTCCCCCTTTATTTCATCAAATGCTTCAAAAAAGAGCTCTATATAGGTAGCATCGCTATTCTTACTTGCAGCATCGGCATCGGCCAAGGCTTTATTAAAAACAGGATTTTTTGTGTTATTCGCCAAACCTTTAAGGATATCCTTAACGGAAATCTGTAAGGTTACGTTAATACCGCCTTTAAGATCCAGGCCTTTGTTAAGCTCCTTCTTTTTGGCTTCATTATAATTGGTATACCCAAGTATGGTATTGGTGCCAATGGAGTCCAAGTAGTTGGCAGCTACCACTTCCCTTTTTGCCACATAATTGTCTTCAGCTTCCGGAACACGGCTTGCCGCAAAGACAGTAGCTTCTTTTTCTACTTTGCTTGTAATGAAAGTATAGGATAGCTGGTAGATACTTACTAACCCGAATAATAAAGCGAAAAGCTTTATAAGTCCTTTATTTTGCATTGGTTATGAGAATTTTATGAACGCTTTTTATAACAGCGTGCAAATATATGATTTACCCTAAGATTTGACAATATATTTGGAAGTAATTGTAAAAACGAAGCCATTCTGCTTCCACGGGAATGGAAATAGAATGGCCTTAAACGCTATAATGTCTTGATACTGAATTTAAAACTCAAGTAGTCCGTTGGTTTTAGAAACACCTTCAGCACTTTCTTTCATCTTGCTTTTCTCGGCATCGCTTAAGGGAATATCTATAATCTGTTCAATTCCATCTTTACCCAAAATAACAGGAACGCCAATACATATATCACTTAAGCCATACTCGCCCTCCAAAAGTACGGAGCAAGGAAACATTTTCTTTCTGATCACATGCAATGGCCTGTACCAAAGCTGATACCGCCGCACCCGGAGCGTACCATGCGCTTGTTCCCAAAAGCTTGGTCAAAGTGGCTCCACCTACCTTAGTATCCTCGGCAACCTGTTCCAATCGGTCTTCCGATAAAAATTCTGAAACCCGAATACTGTTTCTTGTAGCATGCGATGTTAACGGAACCATACCGGTATCGCTATGTCCACCTATAACCATTCCATCAACATCGGATATAGGCGCTTCCAATGCTTCCGCCAATCTATATTTAAAACGGGCGCTATCCAAGGCGCCACCCATACCTATAATCCTATTTTTAGGCAAACCGGTAGTTTTATGCACCAAATAGGTCATGGTATCCATAGGATTACTCACTACAATAATAATAACGTTAGGAGAATGTTTTATTAAATTACTTGATACAGTTTTCACGATACCCGCGTTGATACCGATCAATTCTTCCCTAGTCATGCCTGGTTTTCTGGGAATACCTGAAGTAATGACCGCAATATGGCTATCCGCAGTTTTACCATAATCATTGGTGCTTCCTGTTATTTTAGTATCAAACCCGTTCAAAGAAGCTGTTTGCATCAAATCCATTGCCTTCCCCTCCGCAAATCCTTCCTTAATGTCCAGAATGACTACTTCTGAGGCAAAATCCTTTATAGCAATGTATTCTGCACAACTTGCACCCACTGCGCCGGCACCAACTACTGTAACTTTCATGTATATCTGTTTTTTAAATTATTATAATTAAAATGGGCTTTTCCCATTTTATGTTCGACTTATTTTCATTTCAAAAATAGTTATTTATTGATGAAATAGTGGGGGTAAAACCTGTTTTAATTGTGCCCTGGGCCTATGAAAAGCATCGCTGAAATACAAGGCATGTTAAAAAAAAAGACAGTTCAACGAAGAAATGGAAAAAATAGTACCGTACATCGAGTTTTAATACTTTCATGAAATACATGGCGTTAGTATAATGGATCCCAAATCCAAACCAAAATACCTACTTATGACTAAAAAGTTACTTTCCCTGGTGGCTATTTGTGCCATTATATTTTTTGCAAACTGCTCTAGGATAGAGCACAACAACGACCCCATAATAGGGATTTGGTCGCAATCCAAGGTACTTACAACAGCAAATTCCGCTAAAGAGACCATTCGTAAGGAATGGATTTTCAACGATGTATATTTAGGGAGATACCATGAAATAAGTGGTTCTACTATTACCCTAAAGACAGATTTCAAATGGTCCAGACAGGAGGACTCCTATACTATAGAGTATCGAGGTCTGGAAAATAAACCCACTCAAGTGTTTACAATTAAAAACATGGAAGACGCTACATTTCTTGAGAACAAGGATGGTAGTACGTTGGCCATAAGGGAATAAACGATTTTAACAGGGCCATGGGAAAAGGTCTGTCCGGAGCAATCTGGGCAGGCTTTTTTATTTTTACTACCGCATGCTGCAATAAGGTCCTTTTTAAATTCTAAGGATATTCCAGAATTCGAAGAACCAAAACTAAGGTATAGAAAAACAAAGAGCTTATGAGCAATCTGCTTATTTGGGTATCAGTTTCTTTATAAAAATTGTTTTTACATTCTTGAAGCGTCTTGAAAAAGGGAATCTACAAACCCGATGAGGTAAATCGTATCTGAAGAAGAATACGTTTGGCTTTTTGGAAACCAAGGTAATCATGACATTCTTGGCATTTACAGTACGAGAAGGGCCGTTAAGCCGTTTATTCCAATATAAAACAAACAAGGACCGAAGATATACCCTTAAACTTGGCAGTTAAAAAAAGTGCTAGAACGCCCTAACTCTCATCATGCCTAAATAGGAACCACAAAATACATTACATATTAAAAGGAAATAGCAAGATTACCCTCTGGTATTGTGAAAGCTAGATGTGCTGAAAGTATATTGAGCTCAATGGACTGCTTGTTTTCCAGAGTAACAATCATCTCATTGGTTTACCTAAAACCAAAATTGACACCTACAGTTGCCGTATTGAATTCGCCTAAATTATACTCTGCATTCAACCTAAAGAAACCTAACTTTAGTTTTGTCCCAATGGTCCCTGTTACGCCACTAACTTTTTTAGTGATAGAAAACGGGTCTGTATATGTTTCCGAAGTAAAAGGGCCTTCGGTTACTCGATAAGTTCCTAAAATATCGGTTACGGACTTACCGGTCACATAACCTAATCCTCCATAAAAATTGATGATAGGTAGTTTAGTGGATACTACCCCACTAAACACCCAAGTATTTATTGAGGCTTCTATTCGCTGATTCTCACCATCGATTAAATTTGCATTTGTAAAATCATAGTCCCCTGAAATATTGGTATATCCTATAACTGCAGAAATGGCCACTGGTAAAATTTTATCGGCAGGCAATAGTTTTGTGAAATCGTGTTGCAAACCAAAACCAATTAACCCTACAGATGCATCTTCATAGTCTATTTTTGGTAAAAATCTGGCCTTGATTTCCGTCCCTTTTATGAGACCCACACTGGCCTGTACATATCCTGACGGAACAAAATCAATACCTTCCCCGAAAGTCCAGACGGTAATTCAAATTCTTCACGGACGGTAAATGCCGGTAACATCGCCTTCTACAAACACCCTTGTTCCGCTGATATCTCCTAGCGCAGTTGACACTTCTCTCGCAACTCCTGGATTATCAACAAAATCCAAATTTTGATAATTATTGGGGTCAAGTACGAATGTCTTTTTGTCCTGCTTATTCTTGAATCCGGTGATGTTTCCAATAATAGATATTTCAAATCCTCCTAAGGGTTTAGCATCCGCTGTATTATACCATCCTGTGGACATACTATACAACACGCTTTCAGATAAAGGTTCAAGATAAGAATTAGCGAAGGTTTCTGCATCCTCTACCCCAGCTGCAAAAACATTATTAAAATCTGCTTGTGCAGTAACGGTCAAACAACCACATGCGAAAATTAATGTAAGTAAATTCCTCATCTTTTTAAATTTTTCCTAAAACTAAAAAACCTGCGCTTTAGACGCAGGTTTTTGTTGTGTAAGTACTGATTTCTAGGTGTCAATGTTCGCATAAACGGCATTCTTCTCGATAAATTCCCTTCTAGGCGGCACTTCATCCCCCATTAACATAGAGAAAACACGATCTGTTTCCGTTGCATTGTCAATTTGTATTTGTCGCAAGGTTCTAAACTCCGGATTCATAGTCGTATCCCATAGTTGTTCCGCATTCATCTCTCCAAGACCCTTATAACGCTGAATGCTTACTCCACCACTATAACTGTCCGCAATGGCATCGCGTTCTTTGTCTGACCAAGCGTATTGTTTCTTCTGTCCTTTTTTCACCATATATAAGGGTGGCGTCGCAATATAGACGTGACCACTTTCAATAAGCTCACGCATATACCTAAAGAAGAATGTTAGGATCAAGGTTTCAATATGGCTACCATCCACATCGGCATCACACATGATGACTACCTTGTGGTATCTTAATTTATCAAGGTTTAGGGCCTTGCTATCTTCTTCAGTTCCTATGGTTACCCCCAAAGCGGTATACATATTTTTAATCTCCTCGTTCTCAAAGACCTTATGTTGCATCGCTTTTTCAACATTCAAGATCTTACCCCTAAGCGGTAAGATCGCTTGAAAATTACGGTCCCTTCCCATTTTGGCAGTACCCCCTGCCGAGTCACCCTCAACAAGGAATATCTCACATTTTTGGGGATCCTGTTCAGAACAGTCAGATAGCTTTCCTGGAAGGCCACCACCGCTCATTACGTTCTTACGCTGTACCATCTCACGAGCCTTGGAGGCCGCATGTCTGGCCTGTGCGGCAAGAATTACTTTTTGTACGATTATCTTGGCATCATCTGGATGCTCCTCCAAGTAATCCGTCAGCATTTCCGATACGGCCTGACTAACGGCTGCAGAAACCTCACGGTTCCCTAATTTCGTTTTGGTCTGCCCCTCAAACTGCGGTTCCTGAACCTTAACGGAAACAATAGCGGTCAAACCCTCTCGGAAATCATCGCCCTGTATCTCAAATTTCAATTTATCGAGCATCCCGGAAGCATCGGCATATTTCTTCAAGGTCGTGGTAAGACCCCTCCTAAATCCGGATAAATGCGTTCCACCTTCGTGGGTATTGATATTATTTACGTAGGAATGAAGATTCTCGGTATAACTGGTGTTATAGATCATTGCAACCTCCACCGGAATATCGTTTTTTTCCCCCTCCATGGAAATCACGTTCTGAATAAGGGATTCACGATTGCCGTCCAAAAACTTGACAAATTCCTTTAAACCTTCATCAGAGTAAAATGTTTCGGTTACAAATTCACCTTTATCGTCCTTTTGGCGTTTGTCGGTAATGGTTATTGAAACCCCTTTATTTAAAAAGGATAGCTCACGCATTCTGTTGGATAAGGTCTCATAACTATACTCTATGGTTTGGGTGAAAATGGTCTCATCTGGATGAAACGTTACCACGGTACCTCTTTCTGTAGTTTCACCAACCCTTTTTACCGGATATAAAGCCTTTCCCCTTTCATATTCCTGTTGCCAAATGACGCCTTCACGATATACGGTCGCGGTGAGATGATCGGACAACGCGTTGACACAGGAAACCCCAACACCGTGGAGTCCACCGGAAACTTTATACGAATCTTTATCAAATTTACCTCCCGCACCAATCTTGGTCATTACGACCTGTAAAGCAGAAACACCTTCTTTTTTGTGCAGGTCTACGGGAATACCCCTACCGTTATCCTTAGTGGTGATAGAGTTATCCTCATTAATAATTACGCTAATGGTATCACAATGCCCACCCATTGCCTCATCGATAGAGTTATCCACTACTTCGTACACCAAATGGTGCAAACCGCGCACCCCTACATCACCTATATACATTGATGGACGCATGCGCACATGTTCCATACCCTCAAGGGCTTGGATACTATCCGCCGAATAATTCTTCTTATTTGCTTCTTCGCTCATAAAATTAAGGTTGTTTTACTTCAAATTTTGCAATCTTACAAATATACGGAATACCCCGTGGAATAGGATGTTTCTACCCATTGGACCGTAGTAAGTTATCAACAATAATTGTGGAAAATTGGCTGTACAGCGCAGCAATTGATAAATAAAAAAATAAGCAATCCCTTTCCGGTATAACCACTTCATAAATTGCCATTTCCAGTAGCTCTGTCTTGATAAAGACACGTACGCAATTTTAAGTATGACCAGCCCAAGCGAAATGCTACGTGTAGCGACATAAAGAACGCAACAATGCTACATTGAAATGGCACTAGATAAAATGGGAAATGTTTCGTTAAATTTTGAATGGGTAGGATACTAATACAACCTTAGCGTTAGGACAAGTTTAACATTAGTATCTGATTGTGAACTGTATTGGGAAAAATCCTGATGCTATCCATTTAACCTTCAATTATTTAAGATTTCCTTTACATTCGAATAGTAACTTAGAGGTATAATCTAAAAAATAAATATCATGAACGAAGAACAATTTAAAGGAAAGTGGAATAAGGCAAAAGGTAAATTGAAGCAAAAATATGGCGAACTTACCGATGACGATTTGCAATATGCCGAAGGAAAATCTGATGAACTTCTTGGAAGGATCCAAGAAAAGACAGGAGAGTCTAAAGAAAAACTGAAAAAAATGATTGATGACATGTAATCGTCATACAAGCTTATATTAAAAGAGGCGGTCCAAAACGAAAGTTATGGACCGCCTCTTTTTTATGCCAATACAGCACTAAACTACACCTTCTGTTTTTCATAGGCGTCACTATGTACATTGGCAACGGCCCTACCTGACGGATCGTTCATGTTTTTAAATGCCTCATCCCATTCCAATGCAATTTGCGTACTACAGGCAACGGAGGCTTCCTGCGGTACACATAAGGCTGCAGCATCTGAAGGGAAATGTTCCTCAAAAATGGAACGGTAATAAAACTCCTCTTTGGAAGTTGGTGTTTGTAAGGGAAATCTAAACTTTGCATTTGCCAATTGCTCATCGCTTACCTCTTGTTTAACCACCTCTTTTAAGGTGTCGATCCAACTGTACCCTACGCCATCGGAGAATTGTTCCTTTTGCCTCCATGCAACACTTTCCGGCAACATATCTTCAAAGGCCTTGCGTACCACCCATTTTTCCATTCGCTCCCCATTGATCATCTTATCCTGCGGGTTAATGCGCATGGCCACATCCATAAACTCCTTATCCAAGAAGGGTACCCTTCCTTCAATGCCCCAGGACGCAAGGGATTTATTGGCCCGCAAACAATCATACATGTGCAGTTTACTCAGTTTACGTACAGTTTCCTCATGGAACTCCTTTGCGTTTGGCGCTTTGTGGAAATACAGATACCCCCCAAATAGCTCATCGGCTCCTTCTCCGGACAGCACCATCTTAATCCCCATAGATTTTATGACCCGTGCCATTAAATACATAGGCGTGGAGGCACGGATGGTCGTAATATCATACGTTTCCAAATTGTAGACCACATCCTTAATGGCATCCAATCCTTCCTGAATCGTAAATTTAATTTCATGGTGTACCGTTCCAATATGATCAGCCACCTTGCGTGCAGCGGCCAAATCTGGCGAACCCTCAAGACCTACGGAAAACGAATGTAATTGAGGCCACCAGGCGTCCGCAGTATCGCCACTCTCTATACGTTTCTGTGCATACTTTTTTGCAATAGCCGATGTTACGGAAGAATCCAATCCTCCGGAAAGCAGCACCCCATAGGGCACATCGGACATCAATTGACGGTGCACGGCGGCTTCCAACGCTTCCTTTATGGCCTTTATACTAGTTTCATTCTCCTTAACTGCATCATATTCCATCCAATCCCTGGAATACCATCTTTTCAATTCTCCGTCAGCACTATGCAAATAGTGTCCCGGAGGAAATAACTCAATCTTTGTGCAGGTTCCTTCCAATGCCTTTAATTCTGACGCAACGTAAAAGGTGCCATTCTTGTCCCATCCCATGTACAAAGGAATGATGCCCATATGGTCTCGAGCAACAAAATATTCATCTTTTTCAGCATCATAGATGGTAAACCCAAAGATACCGTTCATCTCATCCAAGAATTCTGGACCTTTTTCTTGATATAATGCCAAAATAACCTCACAGTCAGATTCCGTCCTAAAATCATACCTACCTTCAAACTGCTTTCTTAATTCCCTGTGGTTATAGATTTCTCCATTAGCTGCCAGAACCAATTTCCCATTCGGACTCAATAAAGGTTGTTTTCCTGAAGCCGGGTCTACAATCGCTAAGCGCTCATGGGCCAAAATTGCCTTGTCATCAGCATATATACCACTCCAATCCGGGCCTCTATGTCTAATTTTTTTTGACATTTCCAACAATTGAGGCCTAAGCGCTTCCGTACTTTCCTTAACATCAAATGCACATACTATTCCACACATATTCTAAAAATTATTTCAATTTGAATACAAATATGTACTTATACTTTCATACAACAAAGATAAAATAACTAAATAGTTACATATAATAACTAAATCATTGTTTTATCGTAAAAACCAGAAGTTTCTAGTTGAGATAAATGATAAAACAATTCAATTATGTAATGCGTTAAAATTTAACGCCATTTTATCAATCTAACTGGTGGGAACTCCTTAGTTTTATAGGGAACTAACAAAAAATAATACTTATGAAAAAAATAACAGCACTTAGCACTTTATTATTTGCCTTAATTTTTACCACGGCCATATCCGCACAAGATTTTTCCGGTATGGATAAAAGCCCGATGGATATGGCGGCATACCCTACAGATTATAAGATTTCCGATAAATCTATGCGTATTCTTTACGGTAGACCACAATTAAAGGGCCGTTCTATGGATGAGCTGGCGCCCGCCGGCAAAGTTTGGAGAACTGGTGCCAATGAGGCACCTGAGATTACATTCTATAAGGATGTCAACTTTGGAGGAAAAGATATCAAAGCTGGTACATATTCCTTATTTACTATACCAGGTGAGGAGGAATGGACCGTAATCCTAAACAAAAACCTAAACCAGTGGGGCTCTTATTTCTATGACGAGTCTGCTGACGTTGCGCGAATTACGGTACCAAACGGTTCCGATTCCGCATCCTTGGAAGAGTTTTCAATTGCTTTCAAAGATGTTGAAGGTGGTGCGCACATGGTTATGGGATGGGACAAAACAAGAGTTGCCGTTCCTATTATGATGTAATAAATAGTTTACAGCTTTAAGAAAAAAAGCCTTGGTGTTTAACCGGGGCTTTTTTTTGGTAATATACGTGTTGATTGTTTTAAATTAAAAAATGCCTTTTAGAGCTAAGCCACTGGAAATAGCAAACATAGTAAGGTTCCAATAGCGTTATGAACGCATAATTTAAAAAAGGGAATGAGTAGGTTCAAATTCCGATATTTGTACCGGCTAGTTTAAAAATTTTGGTAATAGTTCGCTAAAAGATTAAAACTATGCTCCGTTTTCAATGAATTGAATTGCTTGAAATACTAAAGGCAAGTTTTGAAAATATTTACCTTTTAATGCTCTGGAAGCAAACGTTTGGCCGTTATTCTGTTTGTCCCATTCGCTGAGTATCCTTCCCCTGATAAAAGGTCCCCTGTTACAAGTAAAACGAATGAAACACGTTCTAAACCAGAAATGTTAAGGTTAAAGTTGATGCGGTCTTCATTTACGGATACCTCCTGCCCGGTCAGTACACCGGTAGCCACTTTAACGGCTATATGGTAAACACCATTTTTCTTGGTAATATATAAAATACCCTCGTGATAAGGAGCTTGGATATCCGTCATGTTATATTCCCAAACACCTAAAGCCGTCTCGTTCGAAAACGTTTGGTTGCAGAGGGCAAGTTTATTCGAAGCCGCGGTGCAATTACATGCCAACGTAATTGAACTGGGAAACACTACTTGCGCAAGAAAAACCATAGAAGCCAAAAAATAGGTCAAATTCATTGGGGATATTGTTAAACTATGCTGTAAAACGAATAATTTTTATGAATATTTCATGAACTTGAGATACTGCTCACTAAATCTTTTTTTGACCTGATATCCAATCATTTATCTTTTCTTCCAAAAGTACCAAGGGCAAACTACCGGAATTTAGTACCTGACTATGAAATTCACGAATATCGAAATTGGCTCCCAGCGCCTTTTCTGCCTTGGTCCGTAGTTCACGTATTTTCATTTGACCAATTTTATAGGAAAGTGCTTGACCAGGGGTTGCCATATACCGTTCTACTTCTGCAACGATACTTTCTTCGGACTCCGCCTCATTCTCCAAAGAAAATTGAATTGCCTCTTCACGGGTCCATCCCTTGGCATGAAGACCTGTATCTACCACCAACCGAATGGCCCTATGCATTTCCATACTTAACATACCAAAATATTGGTATGGATCCTCATAGATCCCAAGCTCCTTACCTAATGATTCTGCATAAAGGGCCCAGCCTTCCACAAATACACCCATACTTTCCGGGTGTAAAAACTCCGGTAAGTTTTGGTTTTCCTGTTGCAGGGATAATTGGAAATGATGGCCAGGAATGGCTTCATGGAGAAACAAGGCTTCATCGTGAACTATGTTATAGGAGGCTGCATTAGGTATGGGAACGTAAAAAATACCTGGTCTGGTGGCATCTTTTGAACCCGGTGTGTATTCAGCACTGGCAGATGCTTCCCTAAAGGCTTCAGTTCTGCGCACATTAAACCCGGCCTTTGGCGTCAATTCGAATAATGAATCGATGCGAAGATTGACCCTTTCCTCAATTTCATTAAAATTTTGAATGACTTCTTCAGCTGAGGCAAAAGGCATCAATTCCTCTTTTGTCCGTAAGGAATTAAAAAATGATTTTAAGTCCCCAGGAAATCCCAATTGTTCTTTTACCGTCTGCATCTCGTTGGTAATACGGCTCACTTCCGCCAATCCCAATTCATGAATTTCATTTGCATCCATTGTGGTCGTGGTATGTAATTTTATGAGGTAGTCATACGTGTCCTTCCCATTTGGTAAAGCTCCCAATCCGTCTGTATCGCGACCTGCCGGTAAATAGGTTTCTCTTAAAAATTTGTCCAACTCCTTGTACTTGGGCACCAACTTCTCACTGATTATGGACGTATACCGCTGTTTTAATGCTTCCCTATCCCCTTCTGGAATGGCACTAGGAATATTCTTGATTGGCAGAAAGAATAGGTTTTCCTCGAGGGGCACATCAATGAAGGCCTGTATCTGAGGAATCATTTTTTCAATAAGTACCTTAGGAGGTACAACACCCTTATCAATGCCCAATTTCATTTTTTCCATAGCCGTATCAAGAAAGAGCAAGTAATCCTCTATCCGCTTTAGCCAATTTTTATAGTCTTTGGAGGTCTCAAAAGGCTGAACGCTGGTACCGCCCGCCAGTTGAGCCACATACAAATGCAGGGACTGTATTTGTAACAAGGGCATAAGTTCAAAACTGGGCAAATCATAAATTGGTGAAGCAACAGTAACCAACGGGTTCATGATGCCTTCTAGTTTTATGGTACAATCCCATTTCATGACCCGTAAACTCGTCCAATCTGTGGGCTCCATTGCGGTAGAATCGTATTGTTCCAACTTTTCCAAAAAATAAGTATACCGGTCTTTTAAATGAAGTAAATAACTATCGGAAATGTAGTTGGCGATGGTATCGTTATATTCGGAATAGCCGGCTTTCGTGGCCTCGATTGGGTTGATGCTTTTTTTAAAATCGTAAAATTCCTCGAACAAGGCCTCAACCGGCTTATCAGGCGCCGGAAGCTCTTTGGTTGTAGCCTCCTTACAGGAAGTGGCAATTAAAATGAATAAGGAAAAAAATAAGGTTCGGTTCATAGTTTTGCGGTTGATTGGGAAAATTACAAAAAGAAGGAGAACCCCCTGATAGAATGCGGCAAAATGTTTCACTGGTTAACTTGTGAAAAAAGGGGTATGCCCTAAAATTATTTTTTTGATTTGGAACCGGTCTTTTCCTTGATTTTAACGTAAATCAATTTCTTGCGTCCTTTAGAATCTTCCCTGCGTTCAATTTCAAAATGGGGTATGGAATTGATCAAGGGAGTCAATTTTTGAAACCCGTAGTTACGGGAGTCAAAATTAGGTTGTTTCTTTTGCAAAAGACTACCAACATCGCCTAAGAAAGCCCACCCGTCATCATCGGCCACATCATCTATAGTAGTGGCGATGAACCGCAGGGCCTTTGGGGTAATCTTATCTACAGTACCCTTTTTTGTGGTGTCTTCCACAATACCGGAAGTCTCCTCCTCCTCAGACCTTCCTTTCAAAATTTCTATGTAAATAAATTTATCGCAGGCTACAATAAATGGATTTGGGGTTTTGCGCTCCCCTATACCAAAGACCTGCATTCCTGCTTCCCGTAATCGCGTGGCCAAACGTGTAAAATCACTATCACTGCTTACGATGCAAAACCCAGAGACTTTCCCGGAGTACAGAATATCCATGGCATCAATGATCATAGCTGAATCTGTAGCGTTCTTGCCTTGGGTATACCCGTATTGTTGAATTGGGGTGATGGCATTCTCCAAGAGTACGTTCTTCCATTTTCCTAAGCGAGGGTTTGTCCAATCGCCATATATTCTCTTTATGGTAGGGTTACCGTACTTGGCAATCTCTTCCATCATTTCCTTTACATAGGCAGAAGGGATATTATCCCCGTCTATCAATACTGCTAAATTTAAATCCATTAATCCGGTCTGTTGTTGAATGCAAAGGTAACCGCTTTTTGTATTGCAACAGCAACCCGTTCATACTTAAGTTGTTCAAAACTGGGGCTAATTATTCTCTTATTGAGGATTATTCGCCTTAATAGATCCAATGGCTAAAAATACCAAAAAGGCCAATCCTAAATAGCCTACCATTTTGTACGAACCAAAAGTTGACAAACAAAGGCTGAATATACTGGGTGCCAGGGCACTTGCCAAAATAAGGAAACTCATTATTTTACCGGTGATGCTCCCCAGGTGTTTTCTACCAAAAAAACGCGGCCATGCCACTGCGTTTAACACGGCAAAAAAACCACCTAAAATTCCAAAACCGGCAATAAGCATAGGAATCCCAACTGCGGTAGATAAGAGCAAAAAGCCCAGGGAAGCCAAAAAGCCACCTAATAGCATTAGGTATAAATACAACTTTAAAGGCAGGTAGTCACTTAAAAAATTGAATAGGGTAGAAACCGTAACGGCTACAACGGAGCCCGGTAAAAAAATAGCAATGGCATCTTCCTTCGGATATCCCTGGTTGGCAAATATAGAGACCACATGAAAGGTTAAGCCTGTAATAAAAAAACTATTAAAAGCCAGGGTGAGTCCATACATCCAAAATGCTCTTTTTCGTTTGGCTTCGGGCAAGGTAAACTGAATAGGGTGCACTTCCCGTTCCTTTTCTTCCTTGGAGGGTTGTTTGGCTCCATCGGGCAACAAGCCGTGTTTCTCCGGGGCAATTTTATAAAAAACGTATATGAATACACTGAATATGAGCAAGCCTATCGCCAAGAATTGCCAAGTGCTTTCCCAACCATATCCCTCAATTAACGCATTTACCCATAACGGGGAAGAAGAGAAGCCAAAGGAGAGGGCAACGCTACTAAACGAATTTACCTTGCCGCGGTTCTTATCAAACCAAATCATGATGACATTTCTAGAAGCCATGGTCAACACACCTTGCCCCGCAAATCGCAACAGAAAAAAAAGTGCCGTCATTAATACAAAGGGTACGACCCACGTATTTACGGAAAGAAGCTCTTTAATAAATTTGCTCATTTGCGCAGACCATGAACATAGGAACAACGTAAATCCCAAGGTTAGCGCAGCAAAAAATGCCACATACCTGGCACCATACCGATCAAACCAAATCCCGGCCCTACCTATAACCAACGAACTTATGATAGTACCGATCATGTAGGCATTGCTAAACTGGTTTCGGGAAAGCCCTAAGGCATCTTTAACCGGGTCTGTAAAAACCGACACCCCTATGGTTTGTCCTGGAATACTGCAGTAAATGCCAATGGTACCTATGACCAATATTACATAGCCATAAAAGATGGGGCTTTTTGCTGGATCAACAAGTGGTTTAGTGAAAATGGAAAACATAGGAAAAATACGAACCATAAAGGTAGCCCATCATCGTAGTTCAGAAAAAAATATGATTCATTTTTTTAAATGCACCGAAACTTTACGGATATCAATTGTCTCTGCCACTAGGCTTCCATGAACAGACACTAAACCACATAAGAAAACTAGTGACACCTACACAAGGTTTCAACAAAATAATCCTTCCTAAAACGGTCATTCAATTTTTCATTCGATTATAAGGGAATCCCTAGGGTATTTATGGCTAACTTTCTCCTCTAAACCGTATAAACTTAAGACCATTATGAACTCAAAAATTTTACGCTTTCTTGGCATGCTTTGGATTTGTCTGTTACTAAGTGCCAGTGGCCTTGCTCAGGAAAGGGAATACTATCAATTAAAAACCTACACGCTTAAAAATGAGAACCAGGAGAAAATAGTGGACAGCTATCTAAAAGATGCCTACTTACCGGCACTTCAACGAATGGGTATAAGCGAGGTTGGGGTTTTCAAAGTTAGACCGGACAAATTTACGCTGAGCAATAAAATAGTTGTTTTGATTCCGTTTTCATCCTTGGAGGCATTTGAAAAATTGGACAGCATGTTGGCTTTGGACAAAACCTATATTGCTG
The DNA here is from genome assembly GCA_963815225.1 of uncultured Flavobacteriaceae bacterium. Taxonomy (GTDB): domain Bacteria; phylum Bacteroidota; class Bacteroidia; order Flavobacteriales; family Flavobacteriaceae; genus Maribacter. The sequence continues at coordinate 42,898 of CAWFGA010000010.1, read as the reverse complement.
CCGGGGCAACTTATTTAAATGCAACACATGAGAACCCGGCTTTTGAGCGTATAAGTTCGGTTTTAATGCGTGCTTTTCCGGATATGCCAAAAATGGAAGCCAGTACTATAGAGGGCAAAAGGAGTGATAGAGTTTACGAACTTCGCAGTTATGAAGGACCAACGGAAGCCATGTACCGGAGAAAAGTGAATATGTTCAATGAAGGTGGAGAAATTGAACTTTTTGAAAATCTAGGGTTTAATGCCGTGTTTTATGCCGATGTGATTTCAGGTGATAAAATGCCGAATCTAATGTATATGACCACTTTTCCAGACATGGAAACCAGAAATAAATTATGGAAAGATTTCGTAGATTCAGAGAAGTGGAAAGAAATATCGGTCATGGATATTTACCTGAATACGGTTAGCCATGCGGATATCCATTTACTGTATCCCACAGAATATTCAAGTTATTAAACTACTCGACGAAAACGAATTCTACACGCCGGTTGCGCGATCTTCCGGCTTTCGTTTTATTGGACGCCACTGGTATACTACTCCCAAAACCTTGATAGTGTATCCTACTTTTTTTGATTCCGTTTTTCGTCAAAAATTCAGCTACCGCCCTCGCCCGATTAAGCGAAAGATTTTGGTTGAAACTTTGCAGAACCAATTGCATCCGTATGTCCTCCTATTTTTATTTTTAATAATGGATTTTTAGTTAAATATTCTACAACATTGCGTAGCTCCATATGATTCGTTTCTTTCAATGTCGCCTTATTGAAATTGAATAGCACGTCCTTAAAAACATGAACGGCTTCCAATTCATATCCCAAATTGGTAGTCGGTTTTGCTTCGGATTCATGAACGGATACCATATCCAAATAATAATAGGAGCCCTTGTTGACCTTACGTTTGGTCTGGTATTTCTGTGTTCTTTTGTCATCCTTGAAGTTACCGATCAGGATAAAATTTTCAGTCCCATCTGCTACGAATTCCTTTGAAATCCGTGTCCATTCCTTTTCATCATTATAAAAGTCGGAGTAGTCGGCTTCAATCAAGTTGGACACCCCTCCCCCCAACTTGGATAGGTGCTTCCCCGACAGCACTTTTTTAGTTTCTACCTTAACCGGAAACTCGGTAAAACGGATCCCAAATTCCTTGATCGCGAAATCTGAACCCTCGGCCAAACTCACATAGAAGGAAACCGTATAAGGTTCTCCCTTTTTCAAGGTAGTATGTAATGAGCCCTGTACATACTCGCGGTAATTGTCTGGAGCCAACATATAAAGACCTATATACCCTGTGCCAAAAAGGGCCGGTTGTTCGCCATTAAAATTTTTTGGGGTCCCCATTGCTCTGCTACAGGCATTGAAATAATCTGTCGATCCCAGCGTAGGGGTTCGCCAATCTTTCACGTCCTTTTCCAGATTGCCCAATGTAACGGGACATTCACTATACGTTTCAAAACTGGGGTTTTGTATACGGTTTTGGGCGTATACCAAATAGAAGTTGCCCAATAAAATGCAGTAAATTAAAGTTCGCTTTTTTGGAAATCCCATAGTGCTTTATTGGAATACCCTAAAATAACAATTTACCAGATAATCGATGTTGCAAGTACGCTGCCCTTGCTTCTAGATTACTTCCTGTTGTTCTGGCAATGCCTCGTTCACTTCACCCAACATCTGTTTACTAGCCACCGTACATCCCTGATGACTCTAGTTCACCACGGTCTAAAAATCGAATTTATAGGTTGCACCTCCCAAAACCTGTATCCCTTGGACTTGGAAATTCGCCCAGCGCTGGTACTGGTTGTTGGATAGGTTGGCCCCTTTTAGAAAAAAGGATAGCTGGTCATTGAGTCGATAACCTACATGCGCATTGGCATCAAAATAACCCTCCAACGTTATCAAAGTGGCTGGTGGCGCTCCAGGTTGCGGACTCTCTAGGGTAGAAGATAAAAAATCTTCCCGTTCCCCAACGTAAAACAGATTGGCACCCATAAACCATTTCTCGCCTATTTGATAGTCCATAAATAAGGAGGCCTTTAAATTAGGGAGGTTCCAAGCGGGGTTGCCCGTCTCCGTACTATAGTCATACACCTCTGCATTGACCCCTAAAGTAAAATTGCGGTTTACATCCACGTTCAATTCCCCAAAAATGCCAAGGGTTTTTAAATCATCATAAAATACTTGAAATGAATTACCTAGGAAATACCCATTATCTGTACTTCTTGCATCAACTTGGGGATTCAATATAAAAAGAGGTTTTCTATTTTCTGCCGCATAGGACCCTTTAATGTTATAACTCAAATTTGGCAATAACTGGCCTTTAAACCCTATATAGGCGTTATACTGGCTGTCTGTAGGGGCAATTGTTAGGGTTGGGGAAACAAAAGGGTTTTCTTCCACAAAATCATAATATGAATTTTGTTGCAACTCACCGGTAACCCCACCATACGCAATTACGGATTCATCAAGTAATCTATAGGATGCCGTAATTGCCGGATAGATATAAAAATTACCTTCGCTATTCTCCAAGTCCATCCCATAAACCAGGTTAACACCTAAGTTCAACGATAGATCATCCCGTAACATCTTTAGGGATGGATTTATCCCTGCCTGCAAATGACTATAATTAATGGGTACTGATGATACAGAAGGATTATAACCGTCGTTTTCAAGTCTACCTCCTACATAGTCCGCTTTTAAATTTACAACTAAGGTTTCGTCGTTCACCGGAAATTCAAAACCAGTATTAAAAATAACCCGGTTTTCGCCAGATCCTAAGGCATCAAAGAATCTACGGTATTTTAAATCTGCCCTTTTAAATAATGCATCCTCAATATTGATATGTGCACCTGCCTCTCCCATAAAATAATTCTGGCTTTCATCAATACTTGCAAGTTCATCTGGGGTGAAGCTGTCTTCTAGAATCCCGTACCAATTGTACAATTGATGCTGCAAACCAACAGCTGCACCCCAATTCAAATCCCTGTCCCGTTTGGCATAGGAAGCATCAAGCTTTGTATCGTAAAAGGTATTGTTCAATGTCACCCCATCAATACCTCCCCTGGAGGATAAATGGTTAAAGCCAACATCTAAATTCTCGTCCCTATTAAGAGTCCTACTGGTATAAAACTCTCCCAACACATTACCATAATTACCTGCTCCTAAGGATGCATACGAATTATAGAGTTGAGGCGGCGGCAATTTTTCTACCCGGGAAGCCGTTCCTTTGGAAGGGGTGAACGTAGACGCTACGGGTACTGAAAAAATACTATAAGTAATTGGTTTCTTCTGCAGAACGATGGAATCGTTCAAATTAGGGACCGATTTTATTTTGAATGCATCCGAAACGGTGGGCGTATACGCCTTGGTCACGGTAACCGTCTCCGTTCCCAAATCGTCCTTTTTATCATCTTGTGCAATTCCGGTTTGGAGGCCAACGACTACAAAAAGGATTCCTATTCTAAGCGTGTTGTACATAGGTGTTCTTTTACTGGTGTACATTAATTTTGATTTGGATTTACTGAGGAATTGCTTTGCGCCTCTTTCGCTTTGATTACCGAAAGTTCGGATTTTGCCTCTGAGACAATGGCAGGATATTGACTAAAATTATTGATGACGCTTTCTAGTATGTAGGTCGCTTGATAGGCATCACTCAAGGCGTAATAATTCTTCGCCATTAACACCAGGCCTTTACCGCCCCACTCTTTGTAGGTGGCGTAATCCTTGACCAGTTTTTGAACTGCCACGTTGGAATTTTCGTAATTACCCTCCTTATTTTCAAAATAGGCATCATAATAAAGTGCCTCCGCTGCCGTAGCGCCCGAAGCTATTTTTAAGACTTGTCCATAAGCTGCTCGCGCCTTTTGCTCATCATTGGTAGCTATTGCCGATCTTGCAATCATGATCTGGGCATCGCTTTTAATACGATCATCGATATTGGGCGTTGCCAAGACCTTATCCGCGTACTCCAAGGTTTTGGTATAATTGCGTTGCCCATAATAACCCTTCATAAGGTTTGAGCGGGCAAAGGTTTTATTTTGCTGGATATTGGCTTGATTTTCCAATTTCAATAAATATGGTAGTGCAGTCTGGTAGTCGTCCTGGCCAATATAAACTTCACAAACACGGGTAAGTGCCTGTTCCGCGTACTCGCTGGTACTTCTATCGGCAACATACTTGTAATACGGTAAGGCCGTTTCCTTTTCCCCTTTGCCAAAATACAATTGTGCCAGGCTGAAATTAGCGGCTACGGCATGCAGGCCATTAGGGAATTGTTGTATGTAATTTTTATAGCCTTTTATTGCGGCATCCACATTACCGTCCATATTTTGCTTTTGGGCAGATTCAAAAGTAGCATTGTCGAGTTCACTATCGGTAACCTCAACGAAATCCAAATCCTTGACCCAAGCCGCATAGTCATTGACCCTTCCCATATCCACATACACCAATTTAGCCGTAGCTACGGCCTGTATGGCTTCTTGGGTTTTTGGATAATCACGAACAACGGTCTTGAACTTTGCCAAGGCCGCTTCATTTCTACTGGCGTTATAATTGATCAAACCTTGCCGCATTAGAGCTTGAGGCACCAAGGAACTACCCTTGTATTCCGCTATAAGGCGGTCGTAAGCTTCCAGGCCTTTGTTTTCCTGACCTTGTGCAACGTATGTATTCCCAAGTTCATACAAGGCATCATCCCTGAAACTTGATGCAGAATATTGACGTACGAACGCTTCCAAATTTTCAATTTTACTGGCACTACGGTCTACATACCCATAACTCATGGCCTTTTGGTATGAGGCATAATCCTTCTCAGGACCTGTAAGGGCCAAGGCCTTGTTGTAGGTTTCAATGGCGGGCCAATACTTGCTGGTCGCATAGTAACTGTCGCCCAAACGCAAATAGCCGTCGTGCAGCTTGCTTACATCACCATTTCCATTTGCCGTAAAGGAGTTGAAATAGGTTATGGCGTCTGTATATTTTTTTTGCTTGAAAAAAGCATAGGCCAGATTGTAATCCAGGTCGCTATACATTTCGGTCTTATTGGCGGCGGGATTGTTCTTAAAAGCCATAAATCCCTTTACGGCTTCGTCAAAACGATTCAATAAATAATCCGATTCCGCTTTCCAATAATTGGCCCGTGCCTTGAACAACGGATCCTCTGCATTGGAAAGTGACTTATCCAAAACAGTGGAGGCCCCAGTATAATCCCCTTCCATAAAAAGTTCGATACCCCTATAAAAAGCCACTTTTTGGTAGGTAGCCTTACTTGCATAATTTTTATTTTCTTCCAATAATTTAAGGGCACCTGCAAAATTCTTCGACGTGATATAGGAATCTACCAACAAGGTCTGCATCTCCTGCTGATACGCGTCATTTGGGTAGGCCTTCAAGTAATTGGTAATGACCTCCGGAACGGGCTCATAAGCATTACCTACTTCATAACTAAGCCTAGCATAGTTCAAAAAAGCATCCTTTTGTATCTCGGCATAGTAGTCCATTTGCGAGGCATTCCGGAATGCGTTTAAGGCTTCCTGCTTTTTATCCACCTTTAAATAGCATTCCGCCAAATGGTAATAGGCATTTTGGGCCACACTATTAGTCCCTCCTATTATTTTATTGAACTGGTTAATGGCCTCTGCAAAATCTCCTTGCTTGTAATAGGCATACCCCAGGTAGTAATAATCCGTATTACTCCATTTACCGCCCTTACCGCTATAGGCCTTTAAATATGGAATTGCATTTTCATATTGCCCTAGATTAAAGTAACTCTCCCCAATAATTTTATTGAGTTCAGAAACCTCTCTCCGATCAGATTTTGGTAATTGTTTTTTAGCAAGCGCAATGGCCTCTTCAAATTTGCCGAGCTTAAAATTCATATCGGCTTGGTAATAGCTCAGTTTTTCTTCCAATACATCCTGATCTGTTATTTGATCAAAACGTTCGTTGGCCTGTTCATAATCATCCTGTTGGTAGGAAATGTAACCCAAGTAATATTTTGCCTGGGAACCATAAGTAGGTGAATTCACTACCTTCTCCAAGTAATTCTCCGCATCCTTTGGTTTGTTTGAAGAAAATAAGGAGTAGCCATAATTAAAATTAAATTTCTCCATTTCTCCACGAGAAAGGGCGCCTTGGTCCACCTTATTGTACCATTTCAAGGCATAAGGGTACTTTCCGGTTTCGAAATAATAGTCGGCCACATCGGCAAACGCAGAATTTCGTTTCGTAGAGGTGGGGTATTTTTCCACAAAATCCTCCATCAAGCGATCTGCACCGATCTGGTTTAAACGCACGGCCGCATTTGCAGCGTAATACGCACTGTTAGCCGCAATCTCCTCGTTTTCCGTGCTGGTTTTTACAGTATTGAAAATGGTCTGTGCCGCTTGGTATTGTTCGTTATTATATAACGCCAAAGCATCTTGAAAAGCTTTCTGTTCATGGGTGTAGATCATGGTTTCCTGTGCAGTGGCCATAGCCACTAAACCCAATACCATAGGAACGAAAGCGGTTAAATTTTTGAGCATAGTGTTCTGTTACTATTTAGAATTACCGGTTATCACATGGGATAACGACAAATGTCGTTTCTAAGTATGTGCAATACGGGTGCAAAAGAAAAGAATTTGAAAAAGCCTTCGTAAATATCAATAGGAACTTATTACTTTTATATCAACATTGATGCTATGGATGAGATTGTTTTGGAACTCAAGGAGGCCTCTATTTTTCAGAAAGAGAGTTTGGTTTTGAGCGAAGTAAGTTTAAAAATCGAAAAAGGGGAATTTGTCTACCTCATCGGAAAAACGGGCAGTGGCAAAAGTAGTTTTATGAAAACGCTTTATGGGGACTTACCATTGCAAAAGGGAGAAGGCCATATTGTGGAGTTCAACCTAAAAACCTTAAAAGAAAAGGACATACCGTTCCTACGCCGAAAATTAGGAATCGTTTTTCAGGACTTTAAACTGTTGCCCGACCGCAACATCAACCAGAACATGTTGTTCGTGTTAAAGGCTACCGGATGGACCGATACCTCCAAAATGGATGCACAGGTGTTGTCCGTTCTGGAAAAGGTAGGGATGAAGACCAAAGGTTTTAAATTTCCACATGAACTTTCTGGAGGTGAGCAGCAGCGCGTTGCCATTGCACGTGCCCTTTTAAACGACCCCGAACTTATCTTGGCCGATGAGCCTACTGGAAACCTTGACCCGCAGACCAGTGTAGAGGTGATGAAAGTGTTACAGGAAATCAATAAATCTGGCCGTACTATATTAATGGCTACCCACGATTACGCCCTTATCCTGAAATACCCTTCAAAAACACTTAAATGCGATGCCAACAAAGTATTCGAAGTCGTACAGCGGGCGGTGTAACAGGGGTATCAATAGGCTTCTTTAATTAGGCAGATTTTTTATTTTTAAAGTGGACTGTTTTGTGATTAAGCAGGTCCGTTCTTCAATACCCATTTAATTATATTTGATAGAAAAGCATTAAAAATTTCACCCAATTAAAGTCTATGAAAAACCAGGAAAAAGAACGCGTGACCCAACACCAAAAGGAAGAAAAAGATTGGTTAAAATGGGGGCCTTATCTAAGTGAACGACAGTGGGGAACGGTACGTGAAGATTACAGCGCCGGTGGCGATGCCTGGAACTATTTTCCCCACGAACATGCCCGTAGCAGAACCTATCGTTGGGGAGAAGATGGTATCGCTGGGATTAGTGACCGGTATTGCAATGTGTGTTTTAGCATTGCATTATGGAACGGTAAGGACCGAATTTTAAAAGAGCGTCTTTTTGGACTTACCGGGCCTCAGGGAAATCATGGGGAAGATGTAAAGGAACTCTATTATTATCTAGAGAACACACCTACGCATTCCTACATGAAATACCTGTACAAATACCCCCAAAGCCGCTATCCCTACGAACAATTGGTACACGAGAATCAGCAATTAGACCGTAATCAATTGGAATATGAACTCCTCGATACCGGGATTTTCAATGACAACGCCTATTTTGATGTTACAACGGAATATGCAAAGGCCAATGAAAATGATATCCTTATACAGGTTACCGTAACCAACAGAAACAAGAAAGTCGCACCGTTAGTACTCCTACCCCAATTAATCATGCGTAACCATTGGACCTTTAAGGAAATGCTCAGCAAGCCCCTTATTAAAAAGCAGAAGAAAGACAAACAGGCCTTTGTCTCCATAGCCCACCCTTATGTGGGGGATTATAATTTTTATTTTCAAGCGGCAGATAAGTTATTATTTACCGAAAATGAAACCAATAGGGCAACGGTTTACAACCAAAAGAACCAACATCCCTTTAAAAAGGACCTGTTCCACAATGCTGTTTGTTCCAATGACTTTGAACTGGCCACCAAAAATGATTCCGGGACCAAATTTGCCCCGCTATATGAAATGCAACTTAAAGGCGGGGAGACCAAGACTTTTCAATTGCGATTAACGCAAGAAAGCCTTGACGAACCTTTTATGGATTTTACTAAAATCTTTAAAGCGAGACAAAAAGAATGTACACAGTTCTACGAAGAGATTGCCCCAAAAGCCACCAAAGAACGAAAGGCCATTCTAAGACAAGCGTTTGCCGGTCTGCTTTGGACCAAACAATATTATAATTATGAAGTGGAACGCTGGTTGGATGGGGATTCAAAAAATTCACAGCCGCCGCAAGAAAGACGGCATGGTAGAAACAGCAACTGGAAAACGTTGCGTAACCATGATGTACTTTCCATGCCCGATGCTTGGGAATATCCATGGTATGCGGCTTGGGATTCTGCTTTTCATTGCGTTTCCTTCGCTTTGATAGACCCGCAGTTTGCCAAGGAACAATTATTACTTTTTACCAAAGAATGGTATATGGCCCCTTCGGGACAGATTCCCGCTTATGAATGGAACTTTAGTGATGTTAATCCGCCGGTACAGGCCTGGGCCGCTTTGCAGATTTTTAAAAAGGAGAAAGCAAAGACCGGAAAGGGAGATGTGAAATTCCTGAAGCGTATGTTCAACAAACTCTCCTTGAATTTTACCTGGTGGGTGAACCGTTTGGACCGTAATGACAATAACGTATTCCAAGGTGGGTTCCTAGGTCTGGATAATATTGGGGTTTTTGACCGCAGTAATGGCATTCCCGGAAACGGACTCTTGGATCAAGTGGACGGTACGGCTTGGATGGCCATGTATAGCTTGAATATGTTGGATATGAGTCTGGAAATTGCCGAAGAGGATGATGCCTACGAGGATATGGCGACCAAATATTTTGGCCATTTTATATTTATCGCAGAGGCCCTCAACAAAATGGATACGGACAAGGCCAATGTTTGGGATGATGAGGAAGGTTTCTTTTACGATCGTCTTATTCTTCCAGATGGTAGGTCAACCACCATAAAAGTACGCTCCATTGCAGGAATGCTCTCTTTGGCGGCAGTATTGACCATTAAAAAAAGTACCTTGGAACGGTTTCCAAAGTTTAAGGCCAGTATCATTTGGTTCCGCAAATACCGCGCTGAAAACCTCAAATATGAAGTTATTCAACAATTTCAGGATGGGGAAGATTTGTTATTGTCTTTGGTACCCAAAGACCGTATGCAGAAGTTGGTAACGACCCTATTGGATGAAAAGGAGTTTTTAAGCCCTTATGGCATCCGCTCCTTATCCAAAATTCATGAAGATCCGTACCGTATTCAAATTGAAGGTATCGATTATTCCATCAATTACGAACCTGCGGAATCTACCGTGTCCCTCTTTGGAGGGAACTCCAATTGGCGTGGACCCATCTGGATGCCGATGAACTATTTGTTTATACAGGCCTTACATGAATATCAACGGTACAACGGCAACGATTTCTTGTTCGAGTACCCTACCGGTAGTTCCAAGCTTTTAAATTTAGAGCAGGTAGCACTAGCTGTGAGCAAAAGGCTTATTGCTATGTTCGAAAAAGACGAAGCCGGTAATAGGCCCATCAACAAAAATTACCATACCTATTATCAAGACCCTAATTTCAAGGATTTGATACTGTTCTACGAATATTTTCATGGGGAAAATGGACGGGGACTGGGTGCTTCCCACCAAACCGGATGGACGGCCTTGGTGGCCAACCTCATCCATGAAATAGACCATAAAACATCTTAAAAATCGCTATCTGAAAAACCTAATCCATGTTTTTCGGTAGGATATAAAATTCCCTTTTCCAGTTTAAAAATAGAATGAAAGGGATCATCAATAATGTCTAGATGCCCGTCCAGATCCGCATAAACGATATTGGGCCGGGATAAGGCAAAATGTAATCCGGCCGCAATACCTAGTCCGCATTCGTCAATACAGCCTACCATCGCATCCAATTTAGCTGCCTTGGCAACGGAGTTGATGTGCATCCCCACCCAGATACCTCCCACCTTTTGGAGTTTTATGTTGACCATATCTACCCGTTCATTTTGTGCCAGCCGAAAGGCATCGGTCAATGTCTTTAAGCTTTCATCTGCCATAACGGGTATATGCACTTGATCCGTAACTTCACCCAAACGCTCTTCGGATTCTATTTTGGTAGGTTGCTCAAATATTTCGATTCCTATGGCTGCAGTAGCTTTCACGAAGGCAACGGATTCCTTTACGGTATAACCTTGATTGCCGTCAAAGCGCAACTCAATGGCAGGATATTTTTCATGGATGGATTTCATTTTGGCAATATCCTCCTCCAAATTTGAACCGCCCTTTATTTTTAAAATAGTAAACCCTTTCTTTACAAATTCATCCGCATACCGTAAGGTTTCCTCTAAGCCCATGATACCAATGGTGATACTTGTCGCCATATGGGTACGGTAACCCCCTAAGAATTTATAGAGCGGCACTTCGGCCTTTTTAGAAATCAAATCGAAAAGGGCCAAGTCTACCATGGCCAGGGCAGATGACCTTTTCCCCAATAACCTCTTAAGATCAAGCAAGAGCAATGCATAATTAAAGGGGTCCTTTCCCTTCAAGTACGGTGCAATGATATCATTGATTACCTGTGCAACATCGTTTGGGGTTTCATTGGTCACCACAGGATCTGGCGCTGCACACCCAAACCCCACGATTTTACCATCCGTCTCAATTTTTAGTATAAAGTTACTGGTACGGTCTATGGTCTCATAAGCAATGGTGTAGGGTTCGGACAATTTTAGGTCTAAACGCTCATAGGAAATAGTGGTTATCTTCATTTAAGTTTAGACATCAAAAGGGCTACCAAATCATCAGCACCAAATTCCAATACATCATATGCGGGTAATTTGGTTTCCAGGGTTATCGCCTTGCAAACATCCAAGATGTCGTCTTTCTCCATTCCCTCATGATTCACGGTTATGGCAATCACTTCCTTTCCAGAGATGACCTCAATGGCATTGATCTGTTCTTCCAGCGAATGCATCTTATAACCAGGAAACCCATCATACTCCAATCGTTTGGGAGCGTGCTGCAGAATAACATAATCCGGTCTGCCAGCAGCCAGAATCTCAAAACCACCCGGATAAGCGGGGTTCATTAAGCTTCCCTGACCCTCTATGACAATAACATCGGGGTCCTCGTTACGCCAGGCGCTGACCACGGCATGTTCTATTTCCCCAGAAACAAAGTCATTGATACAACTATCCATGACCATGCTGTATTTTGCACCTTGCATCCAACCGGTCTGTCCCGTCCCGATCATTTCGGCCTTTTTGTTTGCCTTACGGAACGCATGCACCAAAATCCATGCTGTGGTGCGTTTTCCCAAAGCGGAGTCCGTTCCCAAAACAGCCAGTTTAAGGCAATCCACTTTCTCGATATCCCCCGTAAAAAAATGAAGCTGGTCCCGGTCCGGTGTTTTGCGAATATCACGTATCCGCACATTTTTCTCTTTTGCCAAGGCTACCAGTTCGGCATCATTGGTAAGAAAATCATGGAGACCACTATCTACGTTCCATCCTTTTCCTAGCGCTGCCTTTATCGTTGCTTTCGCTTCTTTGGGTAACCTACCGCCATCTGGGGCAAGCCCTATGACCAAATAGCTTGGTACGTTGCACTTGCCACGAGGGCGCTATCTGGCTGTCTCAATATCCTTGAAAACAGGAATGCCATTAGGTCTACCATCCAATACAGCTCCTGCATCCTTCCCCGCATATTTTTCGTCAAGTACGCCCACTATTTCATAGCGTTCCGTAAAACGGACCAATCCGTGAGCAGTTTTTCCATTTGGGGTATTAAAAGCACCCTCACAATACACCAGGGCCTTCCCATCAATTACTTTTTTCATCTATATCTCTAATTTTTTGCAGTGAGCACGGCCACAAAACGGTCTGGCTCAAAATTTAATTTTTCATCCAATTCCAACAACCCGATCAACCCGGCGGTTGAAGCGGGTAAAATACGAAAGCCTTCCTTTTTACTTAGAAAAGCGGACATCTCCTTTAACTTTTTATCACTGATATTAAACGCTTCCCCGTCAGATTCCCGCAAGGCGTACAACGCCTCCTCGCCATCAAAGCTATGCCAATTGATCAACGGTTCATTATACTTCGTTTCCTTTATTGCTGCCGGATTTAAATCTTTACAAAACTCCAGACCTTGCAAATAGGATTCAACGATGGGATTTTTGTGGGATGACGAAGCGGCAATCATTTTTGGGATTCTAGAAGTTTTGCCCCGTTTGTATAAATTTACGAATCCCCGGTAAATACCGGCAAACAAGGTACCGTTAGAAACCGGGACTGCACAATATTTTGGGGCATCGCCCAAATCCTCGAATATTTCTTGGGCTATCTGTGCATAGGCCGAAATCTGTAAAGGGGTATTTGCACCGCCAGGATTGGCATCGTACCAATCATGCTCCGCAGCCAACTTTGAACTTTCCGTTACCACATCCTCATAACTGCCGGGGATACGGATAATTTCTGCCTGTAGTCGTTCCATCTCTACAATACGATCGGTATGATAGGATTCTGGAATGAATATTTTACAGGCGATACCCGCCAAATCGGCGGCTAGCGCCATAGCTACCCCATAATTACCGCAGGTTGCCAAGGAAACTACCCTATACTCCCTACGCAAGGCATCGTAAAGCTGCGCAAAGGCAATCCGGTCCTTTTGGGTACCTGTGGGATTATCCCCTTCATATTTGATGTATAATTGACGAACATCAAACTCGCGTTCCAGTGTTTTGGCCCGGCTTAGACCGGTATCCCCAACCTCCAAGCTAATGATATCCTCATAGCATTCTAGGCGGTCTACCAAGGATTTTGTCCCGTCCTTTACCATATTACTCAGTCTTCTCGCCTCTGCAGAAACTTTGTTCTCCGCTGTTTTTACACCATCCTTAAGATTCATAAGCCTTTTCGTGTTCCAATTCTTAATATACGGCAATTAAAGTAATATTCATTTACTGCCCTAACTTTCTACAGATTAACAAAATGCATAAGTACTCTTTTATCCAAAATTAATTGAAATTTTAACAGTGGATTATATACTAAAATCATCAAATCTGCGTCTTTATTGAAATAATGCATCCTTTGAAAAAAATAAAATTTAACATACCGATAATCAGTCCGTTACCTAATTTTGACTACATTTTAAAAATAACAGCCAAGTCATGAAACCAAATCCTTTCTACCTACTTTTTTTTATACTTGTTTGTTGTGTAGTAAACGCTCAAGATGAGCTTCCCATAAAAATTGATAATTCAAAGATTAAACCCTTACAAAAACTGTTGGACAGCTCTTTACAAACCAACTTAAGGGACGAATTGGCTTCCCACCCCGAGTGGAACGAACTTATTGTTCAAAAAAAGATGTCCGTAGGTCTTGTTGATCTTAGCGACCCTGAAAATGTTAGGTTCGCACGGGTCAACGGAAATCATATGATGTATGCAGCGAGCCTACCCAAAATAGCTATTCTTTTGGCTGCAATGGATGCAATCGAAAAGGGGGAACTAAAAGAAACTGGGGAAATCAAAAAAGATATGCGCTTGATGATCAGCAAATCTGATAATGCAGCATCTACCAGAATGATTGACCGTGTAGGCTACGAAAAATTGGAAGCGGTAATGACAGACCCCAAATACGCATTTTATGATGAGCAAAAAGGCGGTGGGCTTTGGGTTGGCAAACGCTATGGTAGTGGGGGCGATACCCATCGCGAACCCTTAAAGAATCTGAGCCATGCGGCAACGGCGACCCAGGTGTGCCGGTATTACTATTTGTTAGCCCATGGCAGGTTGGTCAATCAAAAAAGGTCCAAGCAAATGCTCGAAATCATGGAAGATCCAGAGTTGCATCACAAATTCGTAAATACCCTGGATCAAATAGCGCCCAAGGCCCGTTTGTTCAGAAAATCAGGCTCTTGGAGAACCTACCACTCAGATTCCATTTTGGTCTGGGGCGAGGATAACAACAGAAGGTATATCCTGGTCGCCTTGATCGACGACGCTAATGGGGAACAAATAATCAGGGATTTAGTGAAACCAATTGAAAAGGTCTTAAAAAAGCCTGTACTTTAGGTCTTGGAAACGTAATCCTTTCCATTTCTTGATGGTAGAACGACTTATAAAAAGAATTTTCGATGTACGTGAAGGTGAGTTCAAGGTTTCTCTTTGGATGCTCACCTATATTTTTCTCGTTATTGCCGTACTACTAATTATTAAACCTACGGTAAATGCCCTTTTCTTATCGGAACTTGGTATAGAACAATTACCGTTCGCCTTTTTGTTGGTAGCCATAACGGCTATTACCAGCTCCTTTTTTTATTCGAAAGCAATAGCGCGATTTTCCCTTAAAAAAGTTATTGAAGTAACCATTATAAGTTCAATCCTTATTCTCATAAGTTTAGGGATTTTGCTCTCGTTAGGTTTCGTGAGCGGTATAGTGCTCTATTTTTTTTATGTCTGGGTTGCCATTTATGCCGTGTTGTCCGCTTCTCAATTTTGGGTATTGGCCAACTTGGTCTTTAGCCTACGTGAGGCTAAGCGCTTATTTGGTTTTATTGGTTCTGGAGCTATTTTGGGGGGTATTATTGGAGGCTACCTCACCTCGATACTTGCATCCCTTATTGGCAATGAGAATCTAATGTTCGTAGCTGCTTTGCTCCTATTCTTCTGCATACCCTTGCTACGTAACATTTGGAATATACGGGTACGTAAAAACGGGGATATAAAAAGACAAAAAAATTCCATACAAAGTTCGGAAGCCCCTTTAAAATTAATCTTGCAGTCAAAACACCTTACCTATATTGCCAGTATTGTGGCAGTAAGCGTTGTGGTAGCAAAATTAGTGGATTATCTATTTAGCGATTTTGCCTCCTCCGCCATAACCGATGCAGATGAGCTTACTGCATTTTTTGCTTTTTGGTTTTCTACATTTAACCTTTTGTCACTGGTCATCCAATTATTTTTTACCCATAGAATCGTGGGTATATGGGGCGTTGGTTTCTCACTACTATTATTGCCTTTAGGAATTTTTGGTGGTAGTATCCTTTTCTTGGCCTTGCCCGCGCTTTCAGCGGTGGTAGTCATCAAAGCTATGGACGGTATATTAAAACAGTCTATTCACAAAAGTGCCTCCGAATTGCTCACCCTACCGCTACCGTTTGACCTAAAGAACAAAACGAAATCCTTTATCGATGTTGTCGTTGATAGCTTGGCAACCGGTATAGCAGGATGCCTCTTGATTTTTGTCATTCGAGGGCTTGATTTGCCCTCATTCTATATAGGCATTCTAATCATTTCCTTGGTCTGTTTGTGGCTATACTTTATATACAAGGTGCGCATCGAATATTACAAAACATTTAGGACCAATCTAGAAATATTGACCGATGCACCCCAAAAATCCAAAAAAGTAGCCGCTAGCAAAACTTCGGTCGTAAGCGGTATGCGAAATGTGTTCAAAAATGGCAGCGAGGAACAGCTTCTCTTTATGCTTGACAAATTGATGGAAATTAATGATAAGCGCTTTGCAAATGATGTGGCATTGCTTTTGGGGCACCCCTCCAACAAGGTGAAAAAATCGGCCATTCAAAACTTGTATTTTTTAAATGGCCAGACCATGACCGCCCAAGTGTCCGACCTTTTAAGAATAGAGGATCAAGAATTGACCATAGCCACCCTATCCTATATCCTTAGTTTTGCCCATAAGGACAAGTCTTTTGTATTCGATGCCTATTTAGAGCACCCAACGGGCGTATTTCGTTGGCTGCCCTATATTGTCTGGCACGTGCGGCCAGAACGAATTATTCCCTAAAACAACGCTATACCCTGCAGGATCGTATTTCTACGGCTTTGGCATCTGTTGAGGGCACCAGTACAAACTTGCAAGATACATCCTTGATAATCGAGATACTCGGTATTGCCAATATTCCTATTTTTCATAAAGAACTTCTTCAGTATTTAAAACATCCAAAACCAGAATTGGTTAGGACCGCCATCAAGGCCATTGGCACTACACATGAACTGGGTCTAACAACGCATTTGATTTTCCTTTTGGATCAAAAAAAGTACAGACCAACAATTATTGAAGCGTTCAAGGAAATGGGTATTCAAGTATTGCCCCTTTTGCGTACAAGCATACAGGAAAGACTTTACCCTTTATCGGTAATCAGGTTTATACCAATGGCCATACAATCCTTTTATTCGAAGGAAGCGGTTCACCAGTTATTGCTCGTTCTAACCGATAAAGATCTTACGGTACGGTTAGAGGTGGTACGGGCCTTGAGCGCCATACGTTCTACACATCCACATTTAAAGTTTAACAGGTATAAAGTAGTTTCCGTGATTTTTGATGAATGCAGGTTGCACCATCAAACGCTCTCAGCCATGCATACCCAAATCATAATATCATACCGCAACAGAAGTAAATCCAAAAAAGAAATCGGTGACGCGGAACGGGATGCCCGTACTAGCCTTTTGGAACTATTGGAGCGCAGGCTTGAGTCTGGTCTGGAGCGTATTTTTAAACTTTTAGGGCTGCGTTATCAACAGAAGGATGTTGCCATAGCCTACGAAGGCTTGCTAAGTCAAAAGCAGGAAGCACAATTAAACGCAATCGAATTTTTGGACAATTTGTTGACCGGGGAATTAAAGCGTAAACTGCTACCGATAATTGAAGATTCTGCGTTGGATATTTCCTCTGAAGAAGAACTTCAGAAAATAAAGCACAAGATACCTACCGAATTGGAATGTTTTAAATTATTGTTACAAGGTAACGACCTTAAAGTTAAATTGGCAGTATTATTCCTTATTACCCAACAAAAGGAACCGAGATATCTTACTATGGTGGAAAAGTACATCCACGACCTTGATCCAAAAATTAAAAGTTTTGCGCTGGCCGCTTATACAGCGGTACAAGAAGTTTAAATAAATAACGGTATGGCCAAAAAAACTAAAATTTCAAATATCGCTGATTTTCTAGGTAGTCCCCTGCCCGATTTTAAGGTAAACAGCATGGGTAGGTTTGTAAGAAAAACGAAGGACGAAATAGGTAGGCCGCCCGATGAGCTTTTTTATAGGGGTGAAAAAAAAATAGACGAGGTACTGATCAGGCTCATTGATTTTGACGCTGAAAAACTTAATGAACAATCCATTAAGGATATCACGGAAGCGCTGCCCCTGCAGGATAAAAAGACAGTGACCTGGCTTAATATTGACGGGCTTCATAACAAAGAGCTTATGCTCGAAATTGCCCAAGGTTTCAATCTAGACGAGTTGGTTCTGGCCAATGTAATGAACACATCCGCCAGACCTACGGTACAGGAGTTTGACAACTGTATTTTCATATCCATAAAAATGCTTCAATTAAATGAGGAAACAGGAATTCTTTCCGTTGAGAATTTAAGCCTTGTGCTAACCAAAACGGTTATTCTATCGTTCCAAGAGAAAAAAGGAGATGTTTTTGAACCTATTCGTGAGCGGCTCCGCAAGAATAGAAAACGTATTCGCAATGGATGGACAGATTATCTGACCTTTGCCCTGTTGGATATCGTTATTGATAATTATATCTATATTTTGAGCGTGCTGGGAGAAAAGATAGAGGTGTTGGAAGAAAGCGTGGGTGACCAACCCAACAAATCAATCATTAAAAAAATCAATAATTATAAACGAGAACTCAACGTTCTCAGAAGAAATATTAGGCCCGCCAAAGAAATGATTCTTACGCTTTCCAAACTAGAATCTGAATTTATTTTTGAATCGACCTATATCCATTTCCAAGAATTGCGAGACAATATTGCCCAAGCCACGGATTCATCGGACAGTTACCGTGAAATATTGACAGACCAATTGAATTTGTATCATACCTCGATAAGTACAAAACTGAATGATATCATGAAATTCCTAACCATATTTTCAGTGATTTTCATACCCCTAACCTTTATTGCTGGTATTTATGGGACAAATTTTGAAAACCTACCAGAACTTCATTATGAGTATAGTTACTATATCATGTGGTCTGTTATGGTTTTAGTGGCCGTTGTCATGCTGATCTATTTTAAAAGAAAAAAATGGTTTTAATTTTAAAATTTAGTTCACAATGAAAAATACCTTTTCAGTTACCCGTGTCAACTATAAAACTATTCGGGAATTGCCCAACTATTGGACGAATAGTAAATATCTTGATTTAATGGAATTGATGGATTATGATGATCCTTCCAGTTTGGACCAGTCCGAAATTAAGGAAATGTGTCTAATGTCGCTCACCGATAATGACCCGGAAGAAGCTGCAGCGATTGTGTTAAGTTATGTTTTTGGTACGGTTTTAACTAAAGGGCAAATCGATAACCTGTCCAATGAAATTTTGGAAGAAAAACTTTGGGAGGAATACGCCGATCTCTCCCTTCATGAAGAATTTTTTGCGATTCACCAATTGCTATATGAAGCCTTTGAAGGTACCTTTCCACATCCAGAAGCGGTCTTATTTCAAGTTCGGATACAAGGGAAGGAAAAGGATGGCTTATCCATTTTTGAAAGCTACCCAGAAGCACCCTTGGTACGTTTGTTAGTGGGTGGCCTACCGGACAATAACGTAATCCATAGACTTTTTGATGATAAAATTGACGGAAAAAAATTTCCAGAAGCAAAGCATATCCTATGGCAATTGAATATGGTCAAAAATGAACCCGACGTATTAATTGCTGAAGTCATCTCGTCCCAATATTGGTTCAAAGATTTAAAATATGTGGAAAGCTATGAGGCGGAAACCCACCCAGATTCTTAAGCTAGTTAAGCTGTGTTTACTCAAAGCGTATCTAGGTTAATAAAATTAGGATACAAATGTAATTCCTTGTCGCCCGCAAATCTCGGCTACTTTTTCGAAGTCTGGCGGACCATCAGGTAGCTGCGCCAGTTCCTGGAACATAAATTCAATACCTGCGGGGAAAGCAGTGGTTATCATTTTTGCTTTAGACTCACCCACTACTTTCCAAGTATGGGATACACCCTTAGGAGCGAAGGCGATATCACCCGATATTAATACGGAGGTTGAGTCCCCAACGGTTATTTCGACAGTGCCTTCAATGACCCTGAATATTTCATCTTCTTTCGTATGTATGTGTGGCGGTATTCCAGTTCCTGGATGTACATTATCTACCCATTCCACCAATTGGTTGTCCGTATCTTTCCCTACCAGTTTATGCGTTTGTATATCACCAATAACGTTGAGAATTTCACCCTCTGCATCCCGTATAACCTTGGGGTTGTTTTTAGGATTGTTTTCTTTTAAGAAAATTCGAGGCTTTGCCATAAGTATTCCGGGCATTAAGGAAAGCCCTATTCCAAAACCCGATGTTTTAATAAATTTTTTACGATTCATAATTTTCATTTTTGTGAAATTACGTAATCGCGAAGCTGCTTAAAATGCGAAAAACACGGTAAGACCTTGGATTTTAGGAACTAAAACTCTTTCGAAGTAAGGATGGGTTTATCCCAGTCTGGTTTTTGATGAAGTAGCTAAAGTAATCTGGGGTAGAGAAACCCAACTCATAGCTGATCTCCTTTATCGTCTTTGAGGAAAATTTCAAGTTATGGCGCGAGCGAATCAACAATTGTTCAATTATGATACTTTTTGAACTTACGGACAACACCTCTTGTACACACTCATTAAGATATTTCGTAGATATATTTAGCCTATCTGCATAATAAGACACTTCGTGGGATTTAAACAAATTAGCATCGACCAATTTCTTGAATGCATAGACGATATTTGCCTTGGTCTGATTTTTCTCAATAATTGATTTAATATTACACTGCCCATCACAATAAACGAAAAATGTGTTTAGAAGCGATAGTAAAGCATCGTCCTTGTTATTGAGGTGTGAGCCCATAAGTTCATCCATCATTTCCAATATAGCCTGCGTACGTTTTTCTATCCCCGGGCTAAGTTTAAATAAGGGGATTGTACCAGAATTGAAAAGACGCACTTTATTGATATGTAATTTACTAAGTAAGGGGTGATTTAAAACTTCTTTAGACATTTGAAGGACATAGCCTGCATGCGAACAGTCCTTATTTTTATGGAGCTGCCAATTCGATTTACTGTCCAAGAAAAAAATAGAATTGGCAATACCCTGATAGCTTTGACCATCTACTTCCAATGCCTTGATTTCATCTTTTACCCAACAAACAGAATAGAACTTTTGACTTGGTGCATACGAAATGTTCTCTATTATTTGAGAAATTTTTATCGTATTGGTTTTCATTCTTAGTCGTTTTAATTGGTCTACACCTATTTCAAATTCTGAAGAAAATTGGTATCCAACAATTTACAAGATATTTTGTTTAACGCAAAACATCAAGAATGCTGCTCCAATTCCATTATCAAATTGGCAACCAGGGCTGTCCAACCTGTCTGGTGCGATGCGCCTAACCCTTTACCACTATCCCCATCAAAGAACTCATAGAAAAAATGCTGGTCCTTAAAGTGTTCGTTTTTGGTAAATACCTTTTCAGCATCTTCTGCATGATACTGAAATTTACCTTTTGCATTGGGTTCAAATAGTTTTATCAATCTTTTTGAAAGCTCGTTTGCAATTTCATTCAGATTCAATTTTTTGCCAGATCCCGTTGGAAATTCATATTGATACTGTTTACCATAAAAGAGATAATATTTTCTAAGGGATTGAATAATCATGTAGTTCAAGGGCATCCAAATTGGTCCGCGCC
The DNA here is from genome assembly GCA_963815225.1 of uncultured Flavobacteriaceae bacterium. GTDB lineage: Bacteria > Bacteroidota > Bacteroidia > Flavobacteriales > Flavobacteriaceae > Maribacter. Next base: position 21,748 of record CAWFGA010000010.1, on the reverse strand, counting down.
AATTTGAATTTCCCCCGAACATGTTGGATCGACTTTCCCCAGATTCATATTGAATTTGATGATGTCCGTGATGCTGAAAGACAAAAGGATGCGCTTCATGATACTTGGAAAGGGAACGGATTCCGTATTCAGACAGAAACTCATCCTCATCCAATAAACGTTGCAAGAGTTTCTCCAATCTAAAACCGCGCATTATAGAAAACAGGTGATTGCCCTCGTCGTTAAATTCCTCGATATTGGAAATCAAGGAAGCCAGGTCTGGGCGCGTCCTAACAATATCCGCAGCTCTTACCTTAAAATGCCATAGTTCTTCAAAAAGGTCCTTGTGAATGATTTCAACGGCGAACATAGGAATGATTCCTACCAAGGAACGCACCTTTAAACGATCTGTCATTCCATTGGACATTTCAACCACATCATAATAGAAATTGTCCTCATCATCCCATAATGAAATATCCTTTTGCCCAATATGATGCATTGCCCAAGCAATATTTAAAAAGTGCCTGAAAAATTTCGCTACACTTTCCTCATAAATATCGTTGGTCTTTGCCAGCTCGAGCGACATGCGCAGCATATTCAAGGTAAACATGGCCATCCAGCTCGTAGCATCTGCCTGTTGCATTCTGGTAATACCCGGTGGCATATGGTTGCGATCAAAGACCCCAATATTATCGAGACCTAAAAAACCACCTTCAAAAAGATTGGTACCACTTTTATCCTTTTGGTTTACCCACCACGTAAAATTGATGAGCAACTTTTGAAATGCCTTTTCTAAAAATCGGGTATCTCCTTTTCCCGTGCGCTGTTTGTCTTTCTCATAAACGTTCCATACCGCCCAAGAATGCACTGGTGGGTTTACATCACTAAAATTCCACTCGTAGGCCGGTATTTGACCGTTAGGGTGCATATAGCTCTCCCTCAATACCAAAAGCAACTGTTCCTTGGCAAAATAAGGGTCTATTTCCACAAAAGAGGCCATATGAAAGGCGAGGTCCCAGGCGGCATACCACGGGTACTCCCATTTATCTGGCATTGAAATAACATGACGGTTGGTAAGGTGCTGCCAATGAATATTTCGGGTATCGGTTCTGTAGGGCTTTGCTTCTCCCGGGCCACCGAACAACCATTTAAAAACATCATAATAATAGAATTGCTTGGTCCAAAGTAATCCCGAGAAGGCTTTTTCCGCAATTTTTCTATGGGTTTGGGACAGTTCTTTTTTAAGGATGTTATTATAATAAGCTTCACATTCCAATATCCTTTGTTCAAAAACAGCATCGAAATTAACCCATGGGTCTGCTAACTTTTTCTTGCTCAACCGTACCCGTATCGTTTTTTCCTCGCCGGATTTTAAACGTAGTTGGTGCCAAACCGCAAACTTAGATCCCGTCTTATTGGGGTTAACCGTATCCAAACCTTGTATTACATGGTCATTGATACCATCCTTAACGTAATCCACTTCATTAGGCACGTTATAGATACGTTCGTTATTGGTTTCATTCTCACAAAAAAGTTGTTTACCCTCCTCGTGATAAAAATAGTACCTACCGTTTCTCGTGCTTCTAGACTGTACGGCTTCATCAGATAATGGATTTCATCTTAGGTCGTTCAAAACGCTTGTTGTGCTTCCAAAAATTACGAAACCATAAATGGGGTAGAACATGGATATTTGCTGCCCTAGGACCTCTGTTGACTACGGTTACCTTCATGAGAATATCGCCCACATCTGCCTTCGCATATTCTATAAAACAATCGAAATATGTATTCTTGGCAAAGGCCTTGGTATCGAGTAATTCATATTCTGGCTCATCCCTTCCGCGTTCCTTGTTTTTTCTAGTCAGCGCTACATAAGGAAATTTTTTATGCGGATATTTATATAAATACTTTGCATAGGAATGTGTAGGTGTAGAAACTTGATGGAAATAGAGTTCCTTAACATCTTCCCCATGGTTTCCCTCATCGTTGGTAAGGCCAAATAGACGTTCCTTTAGAATAGGATCTTTACCGTTCCAAAAAGCAGGTGCCAAACAAAGTATTTCGCGAGAATCGCAAAAACCACCAATACCTTCCTCTCCCCATCTGTAGGCATTGCTACGCGCTTTTTCGTGATCTATAAAGCTCCAAGCGTGCCCTTCGGCACTGTAATCTTCCCTCACCGTGCCCCACTGCCGTTCTGCTAAATAAGGGCCCCATCTTTTCCAATTTTTATAATTATCCTCAACAGCTAACCGTTCTTCCTCAGCATTTTTATGAACCATAAAATCGTTCTATATTATATCTAAATTACCTTGTTCAAATTTTGACTTTGCGAATATAACTACTAGCCACTAAAAATTGAACAATTTAATTTTACCTGATAGTAATACCCTTAAAAATACGACATGTAACACCGTTTGCTCAAAAAACGTTTTTTCTAGTTTGTTATATTATTCAATTCCCAATATTAGCACCCTATGATTGCCAACTTTCAATTTTTTACCTAATTTTCTAACAGATTCATTGCCCTAGAAAATTTCCGGATCTTCTAAGAAACCCAAATTTAATGAGCAATACCGATATAAATCATGGTAAAATTTTATAAATACCCGATAAATAAACTGAGAAAACGATGAAAGTTAGACCTCTACTACAAGGCTTAAAACGAGTTTAGGATATGTATTTCGATAGCCGAATATTTCTGTTGCTTGCCCTCATGGTTCTATCTAGAGCTCATTCGCAAGAGCAACAGCTCGAAGATTTTACCCAAGAAATTGGGGGTACCGACCTATCTATTGACATGGTAGCCCTTCCCTCTGGAAGTTTTAAGATGGGGAGTCCGGCCAACGAAGCGCACAGAGGGGACGACGAAGGACCTTTGCATACGGTAGAACTGGAGCCTTTCTGGATTTCGGCCCATGAGATCACCTGGGACCTGTACAACCTTTTCGTGAACCGCGCCATTGACGGTGTGGGGAATCCCTCCCGGAAAGATTTGGATGTGGCCGTCGATGCGGTGGCCGGTGCCACCGTGCCCTACGTGGACATGAGCCTGGGAATGGGGACCGGTGAAGGCTTGCCGGTAGGCAACGTGACCCATTTCGCCGCCTCACAGTTCTGCAAATGGCTGAGCGCGAAGACAGGCCATTTCTACAGGCTGCCCACCGAGGCCGAATGGGAATATGCCGCCCGGGCCGGTTCCACCACGGCCTATCATTTTGGGGACGATCCCGGGGAACTCGAAGCATACGCATGGTCTTACGAAAATAGCGGGGACACCTACCATAAAGTAGGCGAAAAACGGCCCAACCCTTGGGGGCTCTACGACATCTACGGTAATGTCGCGGAATGGACCCTGGACCAATATCTGCCCGATGCCTATCAAAATAGAGAAGAAGGTTCCAGGTCGCCCGTACTCTTTCCCGAAAAAACCTATCCCCGTTCCGTACGGGGAGGCTCCTATTACGACGATGCCGAATACCTGAGAAGTGCCGCACGGTTGGGATCTGCCGAAAACTGGAAAATGAGGGACCCACAGTTTCCCAAAAGTAAATGGTGGAACACCGATGCGCCCTTTGTCGGCTTTCGCATCGTACGTGACCCGAACATCCCAGAAACGAACGAATTAACGAAATATTGGGGCGAATAGCCCTTAACCCTTAAACCAGATACCATGAAGAATCCAAAAGTTGAAACCGGACCGATGCACGACACCTCCAGAAGGGGATTTGTAAAGAATACGGCCCTCGTAGGGGCGGGCATGCTCTTGCCGGGCATGGAGATGAACGCCATGGCCAAGGTTTTTAACGACAGAAAATTGAAGCTTGCCGTGGTCGGCTGTGGCGGTCGCGGAACAGGTGCCGCCAATCAGGCCCTAAAAGCCGACGGGAACATAGAATTGGTGGCCATGGCCGATGTGTTCCAGGACCAACTGGACAATAGCCTCATGAACCTGCAAAAGGAATTCGAGGGAACGAAAAAGGTGAACGTAAAGGATGCCCATAAATACGTGGGCCTGGATGCCTACAAAAAGGCCATTGACCAGGCCGACGTGGTCATTTTGGCGACAACGCCCGGTTTTAGGCCGTACCATTTTGAATATGCCATAAACGCCGGAAAACACGTATTCATGGAAAAACCCGTGGCCACGGATGCCCCGGGCATCCGCAAGGTATTGGAAATGGCAAAGGTGGCCAAGGAGAAAAAATTGAACGTGGTCGTTGGCCTACAGCGCCACTACCAGAACAACTATCTCGCCGTCGCCGACCAAATCAAGGAGGGCGCCGTAGGGAAAATAGTCTCCGGGCAGGTGTACTGGAACAGTGCCGGGGTCTGGGTACGGCCACGAAAGGAAGGGCAAACGGAACTGGAATACCAAATGCGCAACTGGTACTATTTCAACTGGCTATGCGGCGACCATATATTGGAACAGCATATCCACAACATAGACGTGGCCAACTGGTTCATAGGCGAGTATCCCATCTCGGCACAGGGAATGGGCGGTAGACTCGTGCGCACCGGCAAGGAGCACGGCGAGATCTTCGACCATCACTTCGTGGAGTTCATCTACCCCAGTGGGGCGGTCATCGCAAGCCAATGTCGCCACCAGCCGGGTACTTGGTCCAAGGTGGGCGAGAATTTTCAGGGCACCAAGGGCAGCATTGAAATGAACGATGCCGGTGCCGCGAGTATTGTTGGGCTGGACGGTGAGAAACTGTTCGACTACCGCAACCGAAACGACCCCAATCCCTACCAGGTGGAACATAATCGGCTTTTTGCCGCCATACGCAACAAGGAGGTCATCAGCGATACCGAAAACGGTGCAATGAGTACCATGACGGCCATCATGGGCCGTATGGCCACCTACTCCGGAAAGGTAATTACCTGGGAAGAGGCCATGGCCTCGGAAAAACTGCTGATGCCCAGCGAACTAACGTGGGACACCGCACCACCAACCTTACCGGGACCGGATGGATATTATCCCATACCCACCCCAGGGGAAACAGAAGTGCTGAGTTAATTCTAGTCGAATAAAAGGATTGAAATCAATAAAACAGAGCTAGGGAATCTGTAAGTTAATATTCATAAACAGATTCCTATAGCTTAATCATTATATTGGAATATAGAAGATTACAGAACCAAGTTTTAAACCTTACTATCTATTAAAAGGATATTCGTTTATCCAATTATAACCTCTTGACGTCAAAAGAAAATTACTTTTATCCAACCGTTTCGATTCACAATAAATTGTATCATTTCTAAAAACCCCGTTGATATTTAGAGTAGATTCCGTTTTGCTAAAATTCAGGTAATAAACTTGCGTTGTATCCCTAAATTCCGTCAATTTAATTTTTTGATTTGTTGTGTCCACTTCCGCATGTAAACCATACCTGGAATTATCCATTTTTGCAAATTGTATTGAGTTGGGATATTCGAAGAATACATAACGCCATCGTTTCTGGTCGGTCAACAAGGGCTGAATCGTATCTTGATTTCGAACAAATGATTTCACTTCATATAAACCGTATAATGCAGGTTTTTCTTCCCGAGTTAAATATAACTTTCTTGTGTAATCAATGCTATCATAAAGTAAAAATAATACAAAGGCATATTTTATAAGATTAGAGGCTATATTCCATTCTTTGGATTTAAAAGGCCTTTGAAAATCTATCGATTGAGTGGGTTTGTTTAATATCATTAAGTTCAATAGTCTTTTAACATCTGGCAAGACTACTAGTATCGCCAATAATAGCAATTGAATTGAAAAAAGCTTAACGGGAACATCGTAAAATATATTTACAGCGACAATATTCACCGTAACCGGTATCAAAATCAATCCACCCAATAATCTTGTTTTTCGATTAAAAAGTAAAATACCACCTATAAACTCTGAAAGGCCTATAAGTAAATTATAACCTTTAGAGTAGCCGAAAAAAGTCCAAGCCAAACCCATAGGGGAAGATTCTCCATAGGGCTGGAGCATCCTCCAAAATGCCAGCTCTCCAAATTGCAACGGCAATATTTTGAATAAGCCATAATAAATCATAGTTGCACCTAACGAATACCTAGCAACTACTAGCAACCAATAATTTAATTTCCAGTATGATTCTTCTTTTCTAGCAAGTATTGACCAAACAATTGTAATTGAAATAGCCACAACAAAAAGAAATAACAACAATACGTAATCGTATGTTTTGTCTCCGCTTCCATTTTGTTGTGTTTCAACAGACTTTTCAAGATTCAATATATTATCGCCTATCCAAGGGACTATATGCTGATAGATATCCAGTACAAATATTTCAATAAACTCTAATTGAGGAATCCTATCAAACGGAAAGGGTATTGCCAAAAGAATAACAAAAGAGAAAAGTAACCGAAATAAAACTTTATTGTTCGTTATCATTTGAATTTGAAAAGACTAAACGCTGAATAATAAAGATAGCAAAGTTATAATTTACCTATTTCGTATTATCTTATCTATACTCCCGGCCAAGTACATATGATCACTGGCGGAATTTTTACCGAGTACATTGGTCATCAACACCACCATATAGCGGCAATTATCAGGATGTTCCACAATAATGACCGAGTTCATAAAATTGGTTACATTCCCCATATACTTTCCACAATCGGGATTTTTGACACGATCACATTTGTATAAGGAGCCGGACTTAAAGTAAACCGCCGCTTCCTTTAATAAAGGCGCCTGTGCATAACGGATTCTGCGGTCTGTCATATACATTAACCGCTTCATTTCCAAGCTTGAGGCTTCATCAACTACCTTCCCTTGTTCCAACTGCACCAAGAATTTCATGAGCCCTTGCGGCGAACCAATACTCCCTCCCTTATCGCCCACATAGGTGTTTGCCCCACGGGTAAAGAAACTTCCCAACCGCCATTCATCTGCCGTAATACCCAAATCGCGTAAAGGCAAATTAACAACGTCATTTGACAAATCCGTTAATTCTTTCCTTGGGGTCTCCTTGAAATAAGCGTCAGCCTGCTCTTGGGTCAACGTAGGATATGCACCCCCAAATGCTGCCATTAAGAGCACCTCCCGCCAAACGATACTTGCAGCACCATTGTTACTAACGGATAGCATATGATCGGCCCACTCAAAGAGGCTGAATACATCACTTGCAACCACCTGCCTTTTAACCAAGGTGTTTTTTTCAATATTGTAAATGGGAATGGTATGCTCATCTGTCAAGCCCCAAACCCCCGCTTTTACGGTTTTGTTCTTTAAGAGTTCCGTCCTTTGTTCGAAGGAATCCGGATAAATTTTTGCCAATTGAACGAACAAGCCCGTTAACACCGCCAATTTACCTACGCTACCGGGTTGATACCCTGCGGTCTCATTACGTTCCGCATAGCGCACACTATAAGGGTCTGATATATCCAATACGGTCAAGGAATAGCTCTTATCCAAACCACGAAAAAGGGTGTTGATTTCTTTTTGAAACGCTTCATTGACCTGCATTAGCGCCATGGCACTATCTTCTTTTCTAGCCAATAGGCTTAAATCGATTTCGTTAAAGGACTTAAACGCTCCTAACGGAAGTGTGGCAGCATCTTTAATTTCCCCGTTTTTGATTAATTCAAGTCGTTTTAGACGCTTAATACCCGTACGCTCATACCCATCAATAGGATAATAGGTGTATGTGGTAAATGCCGTGGTAATGACCAATACTGTAAGGAGTACTACGATTTTTCTCATTGTATTTTTGTGCTTAACGAAATTTTCTTTTCCGCATTTATAGTTGGGGTAATGGATGCCAAGTAGTCCGAACTTACCGCCTTCTTGTTTTCAACGAAAGGCCTAATTTGGAACAACCATAATTTATTGTCCTCAAAGCCCAGCTCTACATCGTAAGCCCCATCATACTCCGTATTTGTGGCCTCTGGTAAGGTCTTTCGTATGGTTTGCGCCAATTCCCGTATTGCATCAATATTGTCTTTGTCCACCACCCTATCCTGGAACGTGGCCCTTTTTTTGCCCGTACCCCCTGTGGCCGGCAAACTGGTATACATCGGTTCACGGGCTGGTGCCAATAAACGATACCCCCCATCATCGTAAATGGTATACGTCTCTGCAGATTGCCCATCCACGGCACCTCCTGCTCCTCTGCTAAACGCAATGGTAAGGTCCTTTTCATTGCCGGAATTGATTCCTTTGGTTATCAATACACCAGAATAGTCCACATCAACACTGGGTATAACCAAAATAGAAGGGAATACATTCTCTGGGTTCAATAGGTATTTTTGACGCCATTTAAAACTACGTTCGGTATAGGGGGAAGCCCAAACTTCCTTAACACCATTTAGAATTTTCTCCTTTTCCAAAACATTAAAGAGCGTTAAGTTTAGCCCCGCACCGGTAAAATCCTTAAGATCTTCCATGTTGGTATCGCTCCTTAAAAAGACCGGTATATTCCCCATAGATGTGCCCAGAACGGAATTGAACTTAGTTTCCATCTGTTCCAAAAACTCTGGTTTCAGTTTCATCTTTTTAATGGCGGTCCGCAAGGTCTCCAATTGTCTTAACTGGTAGTTCTCCACTTCCATTTCCGGCACATTTGCAGTTCTCATACGTTCGGCTTCCTTGAACATAGCGTTTAGGAAATTCCAGTACGATTGATTTTCACCGGGCATTTCTTGGTCCATATGGTCCCTAAAAATTCCGAAAGGAATTACCAATCCTTCCACGACCTGCTCTGGAAACATTTTCTTCAACTGCCCCAAGTTTGCCGCTTTTGGTCCACATAATTCACCAGAATCACTTGCGTCTACATCCCGCATGTTCAAAACCTCCGTATTTCCCAACTGTATTTTTGCTATCGGCACTTCAATCTTATCGGTATTACGTTCTTTTTTCACAAATAGCCCACGCTCCTGCTCCGTCATCTCAGCTTCTGGTTTTAAAATAACATTACCCTTATTGGAAACCGCATAAAACACACGCTGACCATCATAGCCTTTTAGGCTTTGCAAATTCTCGTCGGACAATGCGGCATTTGGGATTCCCAGATTTCGGGCCAACAACTGTACGTGAGACACCATATTCCCTTCCGCTACTGTGGCGATGCCGGCTACCGGCTTTAAGATCCGATGGTGAACGCTGAAAAATATAAATTTTATCTGAAGACACTTCGATATCTTCTGAAGACCCGTCTACCACTACCAGTTCACCAAAGGCATACCCTGGGTTTAAACCACGAAAGCCACTTTGGTTGGGAATATTTATGACCTTATTGGTCAAGGAGGATTCCTGGGCAATAAAATCACCTAATTCCCCAACACTTTTTCCTAGATGCAAGGCAATGGAACCACGAATACGGTCATCAATAAATCCGTAGGCCTTGGGCTCAAAGGTCGTATACGTATTTACCACCTCCTGATAATTTGCCTTGACCATGGCAGCACTCCATTCTACCGCAGCCCTAGCGGTTTCCAATATTTGGGTCAACTCGGCCAAACTCAGTTCCTGGGCGCTGGATTTACTTAAGGTACTGGTAATCTGATCCCATTCCCATTGTTCCAAATATCCTGCACCTACGGAAGCCGTAGAAAGGGCACAGATTTTTTCAAGCTGCTCGCCTACCGTTTTCGGTTGCCAATTTTGTGCACTCTGAAATAATAATTCCTCTAACTTCAAAGAAATATCCAATAGTTGTAACCGGGCCATCGGTCTTTTTTCAGATAACAAACCCCCTCGCAGCTCCAAAAGAAGGTCTGCAGTTTCGCGTACCACCCATGAGGCATCTTCATTGCTCGATTTTGCTTGAGCAAATACCTCAATTTTTTCACCCAATGGTGTTCCTTTAACCAATTTAGAAGCCGTTACCAACGCCTGCACGTCTACGGGCTTAAAAAATGCCTGCATTGTTTTCACCAAGGCATCCAGTTTTTTATTGAGTTCGGCAGTAAGTTGTTTTTGGTTTTTTTCCTTAAACTGGATCACCTTTTGTATGTCGGCCGTTTCCGGCTGACTGTGTATTTTTGTTCGTAAATCCATGAAGGGCAGGTACTCATCCGAAATTACTTTCGACTCACTCCGCATCAACTGGGCAACATTATCATCGCCATTGTGGGGCACATCCTTTAGGGATTGGCGTATTAAGAAGTAATTATCTTTCAACACCTCATCCTTCGCGAGCAACCACTTGTAAAATTCTATTCCCCAAGCCTCCTCATCCTCTACTTGAACAGCACCCCTGTAGTATTGTCCTTTTTGATTGACCCACCCGTTGTCTACCAGCCGCAGGTATTTATCCAGTTGATATTGCTTTATTCTGGAATGATGAAACTCTGGGTCCCAAAAGTCAGCCTTATCCGTGTAGGCGAGTATTTGTCCTAGATAAATATGATTCCTCTTTCCTATGGCGATTACTTCATCCTTATACCGTGCGTGTTGTACGCCGGGACCAATTTCTGGTGGACAGGGATCTTTGGGTTGGCGGATACTACCGTCCGTACAGAACCATCTTATATCCCGGTAAGGCCCACGAATATCATTCTTATAAGCGGTAACCTTAGTTTCCAAATCAGTTGCAGAAAAAGTTTCCTGTTCCTGACCAAAAGTGGCTGCAAGAACAAAAGAAAATAAGAAAACTATGGATTTATAATACTTCATTAATCAAATTTTGAAATCGGTTTCAAGAACCAAAGGTAATATCAATTTATACCAATAGCGTATGTAAACCGACATTATTTTGAAGCTAAAAATTAAAATTACAGCCCTGTAAAACAGGTTCTTAAGCCTTGAAAATTATACAAAACCATTATTACGGCTATTTCATTGATGCAGGTGAATTCTGCAACTATGGATTACTAGTAAATAAGAGGCAACAGTTGCTAAAAACTCCATTCTACACTTTTTTCTCAAACAAAAATGAGGTCAAAGATGTGTAACCGAACCCATCTAAGGTGGAAATTTACGCCATTGGATTAAGCCACATTTATACGCTCCATTCCTTGAAAACGACATTTTTGAAATCTAAAGGTTAAGATAGGTTAATGCAAAAACGTTGCAGTAGCCTTACCGCTTCAAAGAGCCGATTCTTTTTCGTTTCTTTGTATTTCATAAGAAACATAAAGATGACATTATTAGGTATTGATGTAGGTGGCTCCGGAATAAAAGGCGCATTGGTAAACTCTGAAACAGGGGAAATGATCTCTGAACGATTTAGGATACCCACCCCAATACCGCGAACGCCCGAAGCTATGGCCGATGTTATCGCTGAAATTGTAGCTCATTTTGACTATAAGGGCAAAGTTGGTTGCGGTTTTCCCACCATTATCAAAAAAGGGGTTTGTAAAGCAACTGGTAATTTAGACCCAAGTTGGTTAGGTGTAAATGTGGAGGCCTTACTCGAAGAAAAAACCGGGTTGGATTTTGCGGTCATTAATGATGCGGATGCCGCCGGTTATGCTACCATGAATTATGGGATTGGCAGAAATGAGCCAGGATTCGTCGTTATGATTACTATTGGCACGGGACTTGGCAGTGGAGCATTTTTGGACGGCAGATTGATTCCGAATTTTGAATTGGGCCAAATACCCTACAAAAAATATAAAAAAATAGAGACTTGGGCAGCGGGATCCGCTAAGGATAATGAAGGCCTTACCTATAAAAAATGGGGCAAACGGTTCAATAAGTTCTTAAAATATGTTGAATTAATCGTTTCCCCGGATTTAATTATTTTGGGTGGTGGAGCCTCAAAGGATTTTGATGAATATAAGGACCAGATAAAAATCGAAACTAAGGTTATCCCCGCCGAGCTACAAAACCATGCAGGTATTATTGGCGCAGCGGTCGCTTCATTGCATAAAGCACATAAGTCCTAATTTTCAAGTTTTTACCCTTGTGAAAGTAAATTGTCAAGCTTAAAAATAGTAAGTGTACCTTGATTTTTAAAGCGCGGTAGTTTCCATTTCTTGTAATAGCCGGTTAGTCCAGTCGTTTAGCATTCACTGGCATTTCAAAATAATCTTTGGGAAGTTCCTTTTTAAAGGAAATATTGGATACCTCTATATTGGTAATATATTCCCCAGGCATTTCATCATCGGTCAACCAATAGGTTTTGTAGCTCTTTGGGACCATGATGCCTTCCACGTTTTCCGATTCTATAAGTTCCATAAATTTTTCTGGCATATGGCCACCGTCCTTAAAATATTCCGGATAGGAAACAATATATCGAATAACACCCAACTTATGTGAACCGGCATCAAAATATAGAATGTAATAATCATCGGGCGCATCACCCGTACCAGCATCAAAAGTGACCTTTACGACATCTTGCTCCTTTCCCTTAAACGTTGTAGCGGGTAACTTCTCTAAATTTACTCCTTCCCCATCCAGGACAAAAGGTTGGGCAAGAAAGTAATAAGGTGTCAAGGCCCAGAATTTAGTATCGTAGGCAAATGCGGTACTGTCCTTTGCGGCAACCCATGCTTTCTCCCCAGTCCAGCCAAATTGGGCCGTACTATCCGCAATGCTTGTATGTCTGGCTTTATTGCTCCACGTATTGATGACTTGGTAACTATCGCGCTTAGTCCCCTCCAAAGGTTGGTAGTTGAACCTAAAGGCCAAGGCTCCATTACTGTACCACTTTTCTAATCCGCCATGGGCCACCATCGCATTCCATACTATTTCGCCCGCTTCAGATTGGTTGAGTCGCTTTTTGGCCTTTTCAACCCTACTTTTAATCCATGACTCGGGTACCAGGGCAGCATTTTCATAGGCTGATAATTGTGTTTCCTCTGTATTGGTTTTCGGCGTCGAGGCTTCTTTGCATGATACGAACAGACCAACCAGGACAAGCGAAAAAATAAGATTGTTTTTCATATGGTACGATTGCGGTTTTATACAGCTACGGCAATACAGCCTAAACGGCCCTATGGTCTAAACTGCCTTTTTTTCGTTCTTCGTAATTTTCAGCCACCTTCTTATCAAACTTTTCCGGCGCTGCAAAATTCATTTCGTTTTCCTTATGTCGTTCCTCTCCTCCAAAAATTACGTGCAGTTCTTTATTCAGCATGCCTTCTAAGGAACGTTTTGCGACAAATGCAGGGGAATCCATTTCCCTATCTTTAAATTTTTCCATCATATCCGTATCCGTAGCCGTAGGAAAAGAACAAGTAACACTAATGTTGAAAGGAGCAAGTTCTCGCCGCATGGAGTCGGAGAATTGTCTCAATCCTGCTTTGGTACTGCCATATACCGCATAAAAAGGCATACCAATTAGGCCCAGGCCAGAAGAGATATTCAATATTGCCGCTTCGCCCGATGCCTTTAACAACGGAATACAGTATTTGGTGAGCATCAATACCGCGGTGAGGTTCACAGCTACTTGATCATAAAGGTCCTCGTCCTGTAAATCTTCTAAAGGACCGGCAGAAACGATACCGGCATTATTTATCAATATGTCCAAATGGCCCCACTTGTCCTCAATACGTGCAGCAGCTTCCCGTAGCACTTCTATATCGGCGACATCTCCAGCAATTCTCAAAAATTTTACGGTATTAAATTCCTCGGAAAGTTCCTTTAAGTGCTGTTTGTCGCGCGCGATAACGGCAATACCGCTAACGCCTCCTTTAACCAGTTCCTGTACCATACATTTTCCAATGCCTCTTGTACCTCCGGTAATGAGTACATTTTTTCCTTCTAGTTGCATAAATTTCAGGTTGAATTGAGTTAGTTTTCAACTTTAAATTAGCTAAAATCCCGTTGAAAATTCAAGAAAATACCAGTTCTATATAATTATTAGGAAAGTAGGAATTTGCAATCGAAAATTTTAGGGATTCCCTAATGAAATGAGCGAAACGTGGCAAAAACAAAAACAAGTTTTTCATAGCACTGCCACGCCATAAAATGGGCAACCAATCTAAAGGTCTAGAATTTGGGCATAAAAAAAGCCCCTCTAAAGGGGCTTGGATGTTTATGCTATTTTATTTCGTTTCCGATCATTTTCGGTCAAGTAGATTTTACGCAACCTCAAATGTTTTGGGGTAACCTCCACATACTCGTCCTTCTGAATATATTCCAACGCCTCTTCCAAAGAGAATTTAATGGCAGGTACAATTTTTGCCTTATCATCTGCCCCTGAGGAACGTACATTGGATAACTTTTTTGTCTTTGTGATGTTCACCGTCATGTCATCTCCACGTGAATTCTCACCAATAACCTGACCTTCATAAATATCCTCTCCCGGGTCTACGAAAAATTTACCCCTGTCCTGTAACTTATCGATTGAATAGGGAATTGCCTTTCCTTTTTCCATGGACACCAAAGAACCGTTCTGGCGTTGGGGAATATGTCCTTTCATGGGTTGGTATTCCAAGAAGCGGTGTGCCATTATGGCCTCACCAGCCGTAGCCGTTAATAATTGATTACGAAGACCGATAATACCACGCGAAGGAATCTGAAACTCGCACAACATACGGTCGCCCTTAGCTTCCATCTTTGTCATTTCACCTTTACGAATCGATACCATTTCTACGGCCCTACCGGAAACTTCTTCCGGCAAATCGATAGTCAAGTGCTCAATAGGCTCGCATTTTACGCCGTCGATTTCCTTGATGATTACTTGTGGCTGACCAATCTGAAGCTCGTAACCCTCACGTCTCATGGTTTCTATCAAAACTGACAGGTGTAATACCCCACGACCAAAAACCAAAAATTTATCGGCACTATCCGTTTCATTAACCCGTAAAGCCAAGTTTTTCTCCAACTCCTTAGCCAAACGATCTTTAATATGCCTAGACGTTACGAATTTACCGTCCTGACCAAAAAATGGACTATCGTTAATGGTAAACAACATACTCATCGTAGGCTCGTCTATGGCGATGGTCTTCAACGCTTCAGGGTTTTCCAAATCTGCGACCGTATCGCCGATCTCAAATCCTTCAACCCCTACCAAAGCGCAAATATCGCCTGCTAGCACCTCGTCTACTTTCTTACGCCCCAGACCTTCAAAAACATAAAGTTCCTTTATTTTGGACTTTACAATGCTACCATCCCTTTTTACCAAGGAAATCTGCTGTCCTTCTTTTAAGGTTCCGCGCTGCAACCTTCCAATGGCAATCCGTCCCGTAAAGGAGGAGAAATCCAAAGAGGTAATCAACATTTGCGTATTTCCTTCCTTTGGGTGAAATGTAGGTACATGTTCAATGACCATGTCCAGCAAAGGTTCAATGTTATCGGTCTCGTTTTTCCAATCATCGCTCATCCAGTTGTTCTTTGCAGAACCATAAACGGTGGGGAAATCCAATTGCCACTCTTCAGCACCTAATTCATACATAAGGTCGAACACTTTTTCGTGAACTTCCTCTGGCGTACAGTTTTCCTTATCAACCTTGTTTATAACAACACAGGGCTTTAACCCTAAGTCAATGGCTTTTTGCAATACAAAACGTGTTTGTGGCATAGGCCCTTCAAACGCATCTACCAACAACAAAACCCCGTCTGCCATGTTCAAAACCCGCTCTACCTCACCACCAAAATCAGCGTGCCCAGGAGTATCGATGATATTGATTTTAGTATCCTTGTATACCACGGAAACGTTTTTGGAGGTAATGGTTATACCACGCTCACGTTCCAAATCATTATTATCCAATATTAAATCTCCTGTATTCTCGTTTTCACGAAACAAGCTACAGTGGTACATTATTTTATCAACTAAAGTGGTCTTGCCGTGGTCAACGTGGGCAATGATCGCAATATTTTTTGTAGTGGACATAGGTCTATTTTAAGCGTGCAAAGATACTTCAAATTTCAATAGCTACACTTAAACTTATGTTATTTTTATCTTATTGATTTTGAGGGGGTTTGCTGAAGCTAATACTACTTTTTTCTACCTCCAAATACCCAACCCAGCCTTGCCGCTAATATTAAGGTCACCCCATCGTTATCAAATGCCGAATTATCTTCATAATAGGCCAATCCCGTTTCCAGACGATAAAAAAATCCTTTCTTAAATATTCTCTGTAATCCATATACCGGTCCAACAGCAATAGTACTAACTGTATTTAAATCACCGAGTAGGGAAGTTCCATCTTGAAATAAAAGCAAACCGCCAATATAGTTCCCAGTATTACCTGAAATATTCTTTCTTTTATCCAATCTTCTTTCCATATTGTAGTAATAACGATACTGACCTCGAAAAATGGGGTACACGCCAAACTCCGTAGTACATCCAGTACAACCCCTAATCCAAAGACCCGCAACGGCTTCTACACTTAAGGTTGAATTTTTGCCTATACCTGCCTCATATAGAATAGCCGGTAATGGCAAGCCAATTTGAACTTGATGGTCTTCAACATTTCTGTCAGATTGTGCCCGCACTCCAATAATAGCTGATAACAAAAAGAAAAAAATAAGTTTTTTCATGAGAATGGTTGGTTAAAATTGATTCATAATCATTCATCAATTCCTATGCCACTTATAACTATTCAATCCGCTCGTTTTCTTCTTCCAACCCTGTTTTTCTACTACGGGCTTTTTTAATTTCATCCCTCCCAAAATCGTAGGTAAGACTGACTGCCACTTGTCTACTGTCACTACCTCCACTACCATCAATAAATAGTTCACCAAATTGCGTAGTACCGCGCCACGGTATGGTATACAAAATGTCATTGAACGCCAACCTAGCCATAAGTTTATCATGGAAAAATTTTTTCTGAAAGGCCACGTTGAGCGAACCTAGGGCAGCAGTTTGGTAGGTGCCCCCCCAAACCGTAGGCGAACTGTACCAACCTGATACTTCAAGCCTGTACTCTTTTGGTAAGTTAAAGGTGTTCTGGGCATAAATACTCAAGGTCTCTTGAGTTACCGGAAGAAATTCTGGACTATTGGCGGTATAACTACTAATATAAGCGTTTAAGCTAAAATAAAGATTCCACCAATCCTTGATTTGTTTGGGATAGGATATTCCCAGGTTGATGACCTCATTGTCCGCTACGTTTCTCTCCGTTATGAAATTTCGGCTGCTCCCGTCGGCAACGGTTACTTGGGCAAAAAAGTCTGAAATATAACTATAACTCAAGGAGGTCGTTAACCGGTAATTATAGGTATGGGAAATCTTTACATTATCCGTGTACTGTGGTTGTAAAAAAGGATTACCCTTTCTAAAGGAAAGTTCGTCTATAACATACTCAAAGGGGTTCAGGGATTGATAGTTGGGCCGTTGTATCCGCTTGCTGTACGTTAGGGCAAACTGATTTTTTTGATTATGCAGATAGGTCAATCCACCGGAGGGAAAGAAATTGGTATAGTTACGTTCCACACGATTTTCTGAATTCTGCTGCATACTTTCCAAGTTACCGTCAGAGTCGGTATTCTCCATCCGCAAACCCAATTGCAAGTTCCATTTGGTCCATTTGTAATTATAATTGATGTATGCTGCATTTATGTTTTCAATATACTCGAAACCGTTACTTTGCATGGGGTTAAAAACATCTTCTCCATTTATACGGTTGAAAAAATCGAAGGTGTTATCCGTCTTTACATAAGAAAATTTTACCCCTAGACCCAGTTTCCCCTTGAACAAATTCTGCTCATAATCCGCCTTTAACGTAATAATCCCAATATCAATCGGCGTATTTTGACTGGTGGCATTTTGGCGGATGATTTGTGTTTCCTCTCCATTGAAATAAACATTGGGTTGGGATGCCGTTCGATCACTATTATATTTTCCATAGTCAAAATCAATGTTCACCAAATGTCCTAAGGTGTCCGCGTATTTATAGTTTAAATTGCCATTGAGGTTATAGGAAGTGTTGGAAGATCTGTTATTGGAGACCAACACACTATCATTCGAACTATTTCCTACCGGACGGATGGGTGTTCTCGAATTATTGTTACCAAAGCCGTTATTGAAATTACCATTAACAATAACCCCTACCGTACTTTTATCGGTCGCATAAAAATCATACCCAAGCTTTACGTTGTTACTGTTTTGATCATAGACGCTATTGGTTCGTGCATTAAATTGTGTTCCGGACTGCGTTCTTAGAAGGTTCAAGAAACCTGTACTCTTTCCAAATCGATTACTATACGTACCGTATAAATTTCCTTTTTTGCCTCTAGAGTTAAAATTGACACTGGTGTTGTAACGTGCAAAATCCCCAACGGTGACACCGGTAGTAACCGAACCATTGGTACCTAAACCTTTATCCTTTTTCAGTTTGATGTTGATGATACCCGCATTCCCTGCTGCGTCATATTTAGAGGAAGGTTGCGTAATAATCTCTATGGCCTCAATATCCGTAGATTGTAAACTTTCCAAATAGTTGGTCAGGTCCTGACCCTGAAGAACGGATAGTTTATCATCGATAAAAATCTGCACGCCAACTTTGCCTTCTACGATTATTCCACCATTATTGTCGAGAACAACCCCTGGAGCTTTTCTAAGAAGTTCAAAAGCACTTGTACCCGTGGCGTTTATCGTATTTTCAACATTAAAAACAGTTTTATCCGCCAGTACTTGAACCATTGGTTTTTCTGCTACAACCTCAACTTCATCCAAAGCTTCTGCAACTGTTTCCAGGGTAATATTTCCCAAATCCAGAGGAGTACCCAAAAAAAGAATCTCCTTTTGATAGTCGGCAAAACCAATATTGGTAATATTTAGATTATAAGTCCCGTTTGGTGCATTTTTAATTTCGAAGAAACCTTCTTCATTGGTGATAACCGCTTTTACCAAGGTAGAATCTTGTAGTTGGTTTAGTGTTACGGCCGCAAAAGGTACTGTTTCCTTTTCTTGCGAAAAGACCCTCCCTGATATGGATTGCGCATTGATTGCTGCAAAAGTTAATAGTAAAAAAAGCGTGCAATATATCTTCATGTTGAATTTTAATTTAATCCCTTACCCAAAACTCAATCTTTTATTAAAAGCAAAAAAGGCAAACCTGATGAATGGGCCTATGTAAGGCTGAATGGTCTTTGGACGATTCAACCGTGTATAGGCCCACTCGTCTGAAAGTATTTTCTTGAATTGGATTTCTACTCTAGCTTTCGGTTAGAATTAAAAATTTAAAAAAACATGAGAATTATACTTTTAGCTTTTGCACTATTCTTGAGCTACTTCGTTTCGGCACAAGACTATTTTGCCCTGGTTGTTAAAAATGACGATACCACCTATAACTATCCCGAGAATGCTGAAATTACAGTTATCGACAGCCTGGGGAACAGAACGAGGATTGGAAAAAACGATGCAGTTACCCTAAAGGGAGATTATACATTATCTATAGCAACGCCTGGAAGAAAAAACCAGAAATTCTTAAAAGCGACGGAGGTGTACTGGAGATTTTTATACTTCCTTCCGAACGGAGGAACTGGACGCCAGAATTGGATAACAATACCGTAACTACACGGTACGATGTAAATCCTAACAAACCTTCCTTAGAGTTAAAAGAACTAATGATTTCAGATAAAAATCCAAATCTATATAACCTGTTGGCCGTATTTAACAATGGTCTTGTTTTTAAATATGAGGATGGGAATGTTAGGGCTTGGCTGGATAATGAGGAAGTAGAAGTGACAAATCATTATCTTGTACAGACCCAGGAAGGTTTATTAAAAGCAAGTTTTGACCCCAAGGATGGTGAATTTTGGTATGTATTTGAAAAATAATAAATCAGATATTTCAATGATGGAAAATAAAACGACTAGTGTATTCAATACTATCAAAAAGAATGAAGTTTTGGCAATTTTGCTTTTCTACTTCATTTTTGCCTGGTTATACCGTGTCGTGCTTTGGTATAATGGCATGCGCTATTTAGATGAGGGGTTCTGGGGCTGGTTAAATCTTCGTGGGTTTTGGTTGGCTTCTGGTCAACAATATACATTTTTGTTGTTAGCATCAGTTTTCATTTGGTTTTTTGGTTATTATCTCTTAATAAATAAATCTCGTAAATGGCAGATTGGAGTAGTTATAATCTTACTTCCAATAGTTACTTACTTTGTTAGGGAAATCAGATACAGTATTATTGATTCGATGGGAATGTCTCGACTAACGGGTACTGGGGAAATTTGGGACTGGTATATTCCATTGCTTTTCCTTTTAATACAATTCGGTTGCTTCTTCGCATACCGCTATTTTAGGGAAAATCAACGTAAACTCCGTTTAGAGGGTGAGCTGAGACAAGCTGCACTTAAAAGTGAACTTTCCGCTATAAAGGCACAGTTGAACCCGCATTTTCTGTACAATGTATTTAATACCATTAACGCTTCCTTACCGCCCGAAAATGAAAAAACGAGAAATATGATCGCCCAGCTAAGTGATCTTTTCCGTTACCAATTGCAAGCTTCGCAATCAGAACTGGTTACCCTTAGGGAAGAATTGAATTTTGTAAAAAAATACTTGGATCTTGAAAAAGCCCGTTTTGATGAACGCTTGCAAATACATATTGACGTGCCCGAGGATTTATTGGACGAGATGATTCCCCCTATGCTATTGCAACCCTTAGTGGAAAATTCTGTAAAACATGGCTTGTCCAGTTTAATTGACGGTGGCTCAATTACCATAAAAATTAAAAAAGACGATGGAAAATTAAAGTTTGAAATCTCAGATACCGGAATAGGAATCAAAGAAAAGACCAGCGTTTTTGATAAAGGAATAGGTTTGACCAACACCCGCCTCCGTTTGCAAAAAATGTACAATTCACGTTTAGAATTATTGGATAATGAACCTCGAGGTCTAAAAATCAGGTTTAGCTTATGATAAAAGGAAACTAAATCGCTAATACCGTTTAAAGACAAGTAATAACGAATCACATCTAATAATTTAAAATTAATACATATGCACAGATGAAAAAAGTACTAATTGCGGATGATGAAAAGGCTGGTCGCCAGCTTATAAAAGAGTATTTAGGGGATTTTCCAGAATTAATCCTCATAGGCGAGGCCAATAATGGTGTAGATGCCGTAACCGAAATAAATAAATTTAAGCCAGACCTGGTTTTTTTGGATATCCAAATGCCGGGGTTCACTGGTTTTGAAGTACTGACCCGATTAGAGGAAATTCCGAACATTATTTTTTCTACTGCATATGACAAATATGCCTTACAGGCGTTTGAAGTGCATGCTATCGACTATTTACTGAAACCGTATACAAAAGAACGCTTTACAAAAGCTATCGAAAAATTAAATCAAACCACGGATAAAGTAGGTTCCTTGACACAAGCGTTACTTATGGATAAGAACGATTATCCAGAACGGGTATTGGTCGAAAAAAAGGACAAGCTCATCACAATTGCCGTATCAGAAATTATTTGGATAGAGGCTTATGGGGATTACTCCAAACTGCATACAGGTGCTGATGTTTTAGTGAGTAATTACGGTATATCAGCCTTAGAAGATAAATTGAATCCAAAATCGTTTTTGCGCATTCACAGATCGTCACTAATCAATTTAAATAAGGT
The DNA here is from genome assembly GCA_963815225.1 of uncultured Flavobacteriaceae bacterium. Taxonomy (GTDB): domain Bacteria; phylum Bacteroidota; class Bacteroidia; order Flavobacteriales; family Flavobacteriaceae; genus Maribacter. The sequence continues at coordinate 349 of CAWFGA010000010.1, read as the reverse complement.
GAAAGAGCTTCATAAATACGGAAAATCATACGATATCACTATGGAAAATAATGAAGTAGTACGCGTAAGTAGAGGCTATATGGATGCCATTAAAAAGATAATGCTCTAATCAAAAGTCGGTTTTCTAGACTTCCTATTTGTAGCGACCCAGCCAAAAGTAAAATTAAACAAAGGTCCGTAACCATCGGGAACACCATCACCGCGATAATATCCGGCTCCCAATTCCGCATTAAAATTAAATCCGTTTTCATAAGTTCTCTGAATTCCATAGGTAACTCCATAAAACCCTAAGTTAAAATCATCAGGGCCCTCAATGTTGGTTCCTAATCGCAAGGGTGAGAAAAAAATA
>CAWFGA010000009.1:0-58090 GCA_963815225.1 uncultured Flavobacteriaceae bacterium | reverse complement strand
CTAAAGTGAGCATCAATATGGAGATAACGATTGAGAAAGGTAGGGGATATGTACCGGCTGAGGAAAATAAAAAATCTGGTGCTCCATTAGGAACCATCGCTGTCGATTCTATTTTTACGCCAATTAAAAACGTAAAATACAGTATAGAAAACTTTCGTGTGGAGCAAAAGACCGATTATGAGAAATTGGTTTTTGAAATCTCTTCAGACGGTTCAATCCATCCCAAGGATGCATTGACCGAAGCTGCAAAGGTTCTCATACATCACTTTATGTTGTTCTCTGATGAGCGTATTACCCTTGAGGCCGATGAAATCGCCCAAACAGAAACCTATGATGAAGAGTCCTTGCACATGCGTCAACTCTTGAAAACCAAATTGGTTGATATGGACTTGTCCGTAAGGGCGTTAAATTGCTTAAAGGCAGCAGAAGTTGATACCTTGGGAGATTTGGTTTCCTTCAACAAGAACGATTTAATGAAATTTAGAAACTTTGGTAAAAAGTCGCTAACGGAATTAGAGGAGTTGGTAATCAATAAGGGATTGAGCTTTGGCATGGATTTGTCAAAATATAAATTAGATAAAGATTAAGTAATCATATTTTGCTCCTCGTTCTAACGGGTTTGGTAGCAAGATGATAAAATTAAAACATGAGACACGGTAAAAAAGTTAATCACTTAGGTAGAAAAAAGGCGCATAGAGAGGCTATGTTGGCAAATATGGCTTGTTCCCTAATCGAACACAAGAGAATCAACACTACGGTTGCTAAGGCAAAAGCCTTGAAGCAATTTATAGAGCCTTTGATTACAAAGTCAAAAGCAGAGAATAACATGTCTGCGGAAAAGGGAACGCACAATAGGCGGATTGTTTTCAAAAACCTTAGGGATAAGGCTGCGGTAACAGAATTGTTCAGTGTAGTTTCTGAAAAAGTGGCTGATCGACCAGGTGGATACACAAGAATTATAAAATTGGGTAACCGTCTTGGGGATAATGCCGATATGGCTATGATGGAACTTGTTGATTTTAACGAGTTGTACAATGCAGGCAAGCCTAAAAAGAAATCTACAAGACGTAGTAGAAGATCTGGGGGTGGTAGTTCTGATGCCAGTGCGGCACCTAAGGAAACAAAGCAGCCAGAAGTACAGGAGCAACCAGCTGAAGAGTCCAAGCCCGAAGCAGAAGCTCAAACAGATAACGAGGTAAAGACGGATGACACTAAGGAGTAAGTTGTCGATAAATATTAATAATCAAAAAGGATAAGCTTTTCAGCTTATCCTTTTTTTATGTTTTTTTGTGAACGAATAAATTTGAAAGTGGAATGAAATATCAAGTAAGGAGAAAAGCGTTATTATTACTGGCAGACGGTACTATTTTTCATGGTAAATCCGTGGGCGACAAGGAAGGAACTGCATTCGGGGAGGTCTGTTTCAATACAGGAATGACCGGATATCAGGAAATATTTACCGATCCTTCTTATTTTGGACAGCTCATGGTTACTACCAACGCCCATATTGGTAACTACGGCACCAATAAGGACGAGGTAGAATCGGAGTCCATTAAGATAGCAGGCCTCATTTGTAAAAACTTCAGCTACGAATATTCCAGGGTTGCGGCAGACGATAGTTTGAAAGGGTTTTTGGATGCCAATGATTTATTTGCAATTTCAGATGTGGATACCAGGGCCTTGGTTAGCTATATCAGAGATCATGGTGCCATGAATGCTGTAATATCGACAGAAGTTGATAATATAGAAAAACTGAAAGATCAGTTAAGCAAAGTCCCTAGCATGGAGGGTTTGGAATTGGCTTCTAAAGTCTCTACAAAAGAACCTTATTTTGTAGGAGATGAAAATGCGACCTTTAAGATTGCGGCATTGGACATTGGTATCAAAAAGAATATTCTCCGTAATTTGGTGAAAAGGGATGCCTATGTTAAGGTGTTTCCTTACAATGCAAGCTTTGAAGAAATGTCTTCATGGAATCCGGATGCGTTTTTTATCTCTAATGGTCCCGGCGACCCGGAACCTCTCGCTGACGCCATTACCGCAACTAAAAAGATGATCGATACAAATAAGCCACTTTTTGGAATATGTTTGGGCCACCAGGTACTTGCTTTGGCAAATGGCGTATCGACCTATAAAATGCACAATGGTCACCGAGGAATCAATCATCCAATTTTAAATTTATTGACCGGAAAGGGCGAGATTACCTCACAAAACCACGGTTTCGCCATTAATAGGGAAGAGACCGAAGCCAATACTAATTTGGAAATTACCCACGTTCACCTCAATGATAAAACTGTAGCCGGCATACGGATGAAGGGTAAGGATGTCTTTTCCGTTCAATACCATCCAGAAGCCAGCCCCGGTCCACATGACGCAGATTACCTTTTCGATGATTTTTTTAAAATGATCGAGAAAAACGCAAAACATGGCGAAATAGTTTAACTAAATAGTATTTTATTGGGAAATGTAATGTGCAATCAAATCCATTAAATGCTTGGTTTCGTATCTTTACCCTTTCAATTATCAACCTAAAAAAGCAAAGAGTACATGAGTATTATATTAAACGTTCACGCAAGACAAATATTAGATTCTAGAGGAAACCCAACTGTTGAAGTTGATGTGGTTACGGAAAATGGAGTAATGGGAAGAGCTGCGGTTCCGTCCGGGGCTTCAACGGGAGAACATGAGGCCGTGGAACTACGTGATGGAGGAAAGGCCTATATGGGCAAAGGGGTCAGTAAGGCTGTGGACAATGTGAATAATATTATAGCAGAGGAGATATTAGGGATGTCCGTGTTTGATCAGAACCTTTTGGATCAGACCATGATTGATTTGGATGGCACGCCCAACAAATCAAAATTGGGGGCAAATGCCATTTTAGGTGTTTCCCTTGCCGCAGCGAAGGCGGCGGCCAACGAGCTTGGTCTTTCTTTGTACCGATACGTTGGGGGGGTGAGTGCTAACACACTTCCAGTACCAATGATGAATATTATCAATGGAGGGTCGCATTCAGATGCCCCAATTGCATTTCAAGAATTTATGGTAATGCCGGTAAAAGCCAAGAGTTTTTCACACGCCATGCAAATGGGGACCGAAATTTTCCATAACCTTAAGAAGGTATTGCATGACCGTGGTTTAAGTACTGCTGTTGGTGATGAGGGCGGATTTGCACCTAACCTTGCCGGTGGCACCGAGGATGCCTTGGATACGATTGCCAAAGCGGTAGAAAAAGCGGGTTATACCCTAGGTGATGATGTCATGATTGCATTGGACTGTGCGGCAGCGGAATTTTATGTTGATGGTGCTTACGATTATACGAAGTTTGAGGGTAGCAAAGGGGTAGTAAGAACCTCTGAGGAACAAGCACAATACTTGGCGGACTTAAGTGCCAAGTACCCAATTATCTCTATCGAAGACGGGATGGATGAGAATGATTGGGACGGATGGAAAGCATTGACCGATAAAATTGGGGATAAGGTGCAGTTGGTTGGTGATGATTTATTTGTAACCAATGTAGAACGTTTGGCAACTGGTATTGAAAAGGGTATAGCCAATTCAATTTTAATAAAAGTAAATCAAATAGGTACGTTAACGGAAACTATTGCAGCGGTAAATATGGCGAAGAATGCCGGATATACCTCCGTTATGTCTCACCGTTCCGGAGAGACCGAAGACAACACCATTGCTGATTTAGCGGTTGCCTTGAATACAGGTCAGATTAAAACGGGATCTGCGTCAAGATCAGATCGTATGGCTAAATATAACCAGTTGCTTCGTATTGAGGAAGAGTTGGGAAGCACGGCCTACTACCCACAAGAAAAAGCGTTTAAAATCAAGTAAACTCAGCATATTATACGAACTAAAAGCCTTTCCATCCAGAAGGGCTTTTTTTTTTGGCGTACTCCAAAACTTTAACTACCTTTTGAGGATTATCTAATAATTATACCCCTTTATTAACATATGAATAATTTTCTTTTTGTTTCCGCAGAGAATGATGCCATACCAGATTGTAAGGCTGGTGGAATGGGTGATGTAGTTAGGGATGTGCCACGGGAAATCTCAAGACGTGGAGACAAAGCTCATGTGGTCGTACCCGCTTATTCCAGATTGCACAAAAACGGAATTTTTAAGACCAAGCTTGAATTTACGCTAAGGGGAATGCCATACACAGCGGAGTTATACGAGGTTATTCCTAAGAGGGTGTATAAGGATATTACCCATTATGTAATTCATCATCCGGAAATAATTGAAGGAGGTATAGCGCACATTTACCATGATGATCCAACGGAGCCATTTTTCAATGACTTTATAAAATTTGTGATATTCTGTACAGCCACGGCAGAAGCGATTAAGATTGGGGCTTTCGGGGATCTCGATATCGTTCATATGCATGATTGGCATGCGGCGGCCCTTTTATTCATCAAGCGTTATCACCCACAATACCAGGATTTAAAGAAGATGCGGTACGTGTATAGTATCCATAATTTAGCGATACAGGGAATACGTCCTTTTTATAATAACTATGCTTCGGTAAACAATTGGTTTCCCGAAGTTCAATTAGACCATAGGGCCTTAATGGATTCGCGATACCAAGATTGTATCAATTTGATGGCGGTTGGGATACGTTTGGCGGATGCCGTACACACGGTTTCACCTTCCTACAAAGAGGATGTAATGCTACCTAGCAGAAGGCCTGAGTTTATTGGGGGTGAAAGTTTGGAGCAAGATTTGCAAAAGGCCAACAATGAAGGCAGGTTGTTCGGTATTTTGAATGCGAGTAATTATAATAATATTCGGGTAGCGGATAAGGGGTTTTTGTACAGAAATACCGTCAAGGCGCTCTTTAGATGGCTACAGGATACCTCAAAGAAATACAAAGCCGATTTCTTGGCGCATACCGGAGAGAAAATTATGAAGTATGTGGGCAATAGGCCTAAATTTATTGTGTCTAGTGTAGCACGTTTGACCGAACAGAAATTTTACTTTTTAATGCGGTCCCCAGAAGCTTTAGAAAAAATGTTGGCACGATTGGACCAGGTTGAAGGTATTTTTATGCTCTTAGGTACGGGAGATCCAGATTATGAGGAATTTTTTCGTGAAATGAGCTACAAGCATCAAAATTTCATATTTACGAACGGGCAATCAGAGGATTTGATAGATTCCATGTACTTGGAAACGGACCTCTACTTTATGCCTAGTTTGTTTGAACCTTGCGGTATAAGTCAAATGCTTGCCATGAGGAACGGTAATCCTTGTTTGGTGCACCATACTGGGGGGTTGAAAGACACTGTTGAGCATATGAAAACTGGATTTGCCTTTGATGGGGAGACCTATGACGAGCAAATCAAGAATATGGTAAAGCGTTTTGATGAGGCGTTGACCGTTTGGGAGCACGATAAGCCTTTGTGGAAAAAGATACAAGCAAATGCAAAAAAGGCTCGTTTTACCTGGGATAAGTCGCTCGACGAATATTACAAATCCCTGTATTTGTTACAGTCGGAATAGCAATTATACCCTACTGTTAATTTTAGCCCAAACAGAATTCTGAAATTGTTAAAACAATCCTATTTTGTTAACTTTACTGGGTGCACTTAAAACCTAAAATTTAAAAATGTCAGATAAAGCTACTTTAGAATATAATGGCCAAAAATATGAGTTTCCTGTTGTAAAGGGAACAGAGAATGAACTTGCAATCGATATTAAATCCCTTCGTTCTGTAACCAAGGGGATTATAACCATTGATCCAGGTTTTAAGAATACAGGCTCCTGTGAAAGTGCCATTACTTTCTTGGATGGAGAAAAGGGGATTTTACGATACAGAGGCTATTCCATTGAGGAATTGGCGGAAAAGGCAGATTTCTTGGAAGTTGCCTATTTGTTGATTTTCGGGGATTTACCAAATAAAAAGGAGCTTGAGAAATTCCATAAGGATATTAAGGATGAGTCGCATGTAGACGAAGAAATGAAAAAGATTTTGGACGGGTTTCCAAAATCTGCACATCCAATGGGTGTGCTATCTTCCTTGACGAGTGCCTTGATTGCATTTAACCCATCTACCGTAGACGTAAGTTCTGATCAGGATATGTATCATGCCATCGTACGTATTTTAGCGAAGTTCCCCGTACTTGTGGCTTGGACCTTACGTAAAAAGAAAGGTTTGCCATTAGATTATGGTGATGATACGCTAGGTTATGTGGAGAACATTCATAAAATGATGTTTAAGCGACCTAACCAAGAGTATAAAAAGAACAAATTGGTTATTGAAGCCTTGGATAAGTTGTTGATACTGCATGCAGACCACGAACAAAATTGCTCTACGAGTACAGTGCGTATCGTAGGTTCTTCCCACGCCGGTTTATTTGCATCATTATCTGCAGGTATTTCCGCACTTTGGGGACCACTTCATGGAGGAGCAAACCAAGCTGTTTTGGAAATGTTGGAAGCAATAGAGGCTGACGGCGGTGACACTAAAAAATATATGTCCAAGGCCAAGGACAAGGAAGATCCGTTTAGATTGATGGGCTTTGGGCATAGAGTATATAAAAACTTTGATCCCCGGGCTAAAATCATTAAAAAAGCTGCAGATGATGTACTGGGAGATTTAGGGATAGACGATCCTATTTTGGATATTGCCAAAGGTTTGGAAAAGGAAGCTTTGGAAGACCCATACTTTGTGGACAGAAAACTCTATCCTAATGTAGATTTTTATTCCGGTATCATTTATAGGGCGCTGGGTATTCCTACCGAAATGTTCACGGTAATGTTCGCTTTGGGAAGATTGCCAGGTTGGATTGCCCAATGGAGGGAAATGCGATTGAAGGGTGAACCTATTGGAAGGCCGAGACAAATATATATTGGAGAAAAGTTAAGACCCTTTGTTGAACTTGCAAAGAGGTAGATTGCTACCTTCAATAAAAACAAAAACTCTTTTAAATGCTAAAAGAGTTTTTTTTGTGCCAATTTTTAATTTTGTATCAAGAAAATAGAACCGTATGTTACATTTAAATATAAAGGACGAGGTATCGACGCTAAAGGCTGTAGTCCTTGGGACCGCGGAGAGTTCAGGACCAATACCGTCACCGGAAGATGCCTATGATCCAAAATCATTGGAACACATTCATGCCGGTACTTACCCTAAGGAAGCCGATATGATTTTAGAAATGGAGGCTTTTCGGGCCGTTTTTGAAAAGTATGATGTTAAAGTCTTCAGGCCAGAAGTATTGCAAGATTGTAATCAGATATTCTCGAGGGATATCGCTTTTGTGATTGAGGATAAGCTCATAAAGGCGAACATATTGCCAGATCGCGAAAAAGAGGTTGAAGCCATCTTGCATGTTTTGGATAAAATTGAGGATAGCCAAATACTTCAGCCACCTGTAGAGGTGCATGTTGAAGGTGGCGATGTAATGCCTTGGAATGACCATATTTTTGTAGGTACTTACACTGCTCCGGACTATGCCAAGTATATAACCGCACGTACGAATAAGGCGGCGGTCGATTATTTGGCTACGCAATTTCCCACTAAAAAAATCAAATCCTTTGAGTTGCGTAAATCAAATACCAGTGCCATTGATAATGCCTTGCATTTGGATTGTTGTTTTCAACCGCTAGGAAAAGGAAAAGCGATTTTACATAAAAATGGATTTTTGGTTGAATCCGAATACCAATGGTTGGTCAACTTTTTTGGAAAGGAAAATATATTTGAGATTACTGCGCTGGAAATGTACAATATGTTCAGTAATGTGTTCTCAATTTCACCAGATGTAATTGTTTCGGAACGTAATTTTACCCGCCTTAACAATTGGTTACGGCAGCAAGGTTTTACCGTAGAGGAAATACCCTATGCAGAAATCTCTAAGCAAGAGGGGCTATTGCGTTGTAGTACGCTGCCATTGATTCGCGAATAATTAATTAATACAAATTTTAGTCTTAATAAAAAACTATATGCAAATTACGAATACCATACTCATGATTCGTCCGGTATCCTTTAGGATGAACGAACAAACTGCGGTCAATAACTATTTTATGGAGGACATTGACATGAAGAACAATGCCATAAATGAAAAGGCCCAGGAAGAGTTCGATGCGTTTGTATCGGTCTTAAAAGACCATGGAGTCCATGTCATTGTCATAAACGACACCAAAGAACCAGATACCCCGGATAGTATTTTCCCAAACAATTGGATTTCTTTTCATGCCAATGGTACGGTAGGGATTTATCCCATGTTCGCCGAAAATAGAAGGAATGAACGGAGGGAAGATATTTTGGAAATCCTGGAGGAGAACGGATTTAAGATTGAATCTGTAGTCGATTATACCTCGGCTGAGGAGGAAGGAGTATTTTTGGAAGGGACCGGTAGTATTTTAATGGATAGGGTTCATGGAAAAGCGTACTGTGCTTTATCCCAGCGTGCAGATGAAGGTTTATTTATTGAATTTTGTGAAGATTTTGATTGTTTTCCGGTCATTTTTACGGCAAACCAATCTGTGAACGGGGAACGAATGCCAATCTATCATACCAATGTTATGATGGCTTTAGCAGAAGATTTTGCAATAATTTGTGCAGCTTCTATTGATGATAAAAAAGAACGCAAAATGGTTTTGGACCATTTAAAAAGGGACGGTAAGGACATTATACATATATCAGAACAACAAATGCATCATTTTGCTGGGAATATGTTGCAGGTATTAGGTAATGAGGATAAAAGATATATGGTGATGAGTACGGCGGCGTACGAAAGTCTGTCCCCTGAACAGATAACAGGTATAGAAAGTCATTGCGCTATTTTGCACAGTTCGTTAAGTACAATAGAAACTTGTGGCGGAGGCAGTGCCCGTTGTATGATGGCGGAAGTCTTTCTTCCTAGATAGTGAGGTGCCTATTTCAATTTGATTCCATTGATTACATTTCGTATTCTGTCTTGGAATGATAAGAATTATTGTTGGGTATTGCTTATCTTCAAAGAAATATAATAAAAACCTTAGGAATAGGGTTTAGCAGCGATGAAACTTAAAAAAATCCATACCTATTTAGCTATTGCTGTTGTTGGTATTTTGTTCGCATATGAAAAGACGCCGAACACATCGGCATATCTTGTGGTGGAAGTAGCTGAAACCAAAACAATGGATTCAGAAGAAGCGTTCCATAAGATGATGGACGTTCTTACCCATCAGCGCTGTATGAACTGTCATCCAACAGATAACATTCCGAAACAGGGAGATGATAGACATCCCCATTATTTTGGAATTGCCAGAGGCGATGATAACATGGGTTTTGAAGCCACCAACTGCAACACCTGCCATCAATCTGAAAACAATGAATACTCCGGTGTGCCTGGAGCCCCACACTGGTCTTTGGCACCGGCGTCTACAGGATGGCAAGGTCTTTCGAGAACGGAATTGGCAGAACGTCTTTTGGATAGGGAAATGAACGGGAATCGAAGCCATGAGGAGCTTATTGAGCATATGACGGAAGATGAATTGGTGTTATGGGCATGGAACCCAGGAGTTGACGCCAATGGATTACAACGGGAGTTGCCTCCAGTTTCAAAGGAAGAATTTAAAAAGGCAGTAGAGGACTGGTTCAATGCCGGGGCCATAATCCCAACTAAATAACCTTAAATTTTATGGATATTTCCCTTACGGTTAATGGAATCAAAGAAACTATTACATTGGCAGACGCGAATACACCGCTACTTTGGGTAATACGCGATATGCTTAATTTGAAAGGAACCAAGTTTGGCTGTGGAAAAGCTGCCTGTGGCGCCTGCACCTTGCATGTAGACGGGAAAGCGGTTCGCTCCTGTTCTTATGCCGTAAAATTTGCGGATGGAAAAGCAATAACTACGATAGAAGGTCTGGGTAATCGGGAAAACCCTCATCCAGTTCAACAAGCATGGGAAGATGAAATCGTACCCCAATGCGGCTATTGTCAACCCGGATTCATGATGGCTACGGCGGCACTACTCAAAGCTATTCCTAACCCTACGGATGAGGATATCGATAAGAATATCATCAATGTATGTCGATGTGGAACGTACTATCGAATGCGGAAAGCAATACATAGAGCTGCCGAACTACAAGGTGAAATGGGTACCAATACTTCTGATAAGGAATAAGGATGGCTGCACAAGAAAATACATCGAAAAAAGTATCTAGACGAAAATTTTTAATCCGTGGCAGTTTGGGAACTGTGGGCGTGCTGGCCATTGGGACCTACTTGTTCAGAAACTCTATAAGAAGGGAATTGTTGGGATTGACCAGTACCTTGGAACTACCCTATACCGATAATACGGACAAGCCAATGGTTTGGTTCGAAATTACGAAGGACAACAATATTTTGTTGCATTCCCCAAAGGTAGAAATGGGGCAGGGAACCTTTACAGGTTTGGCACAGATGGCTGCTGATGAACTTTCAATTTCCATGGAGCAAATTAAGGTAGTGCATGCGGCCACGGTAACAGGGAATATTGATAGTTTCGCTACAGGCGGTAGTACTTCCATTTCGGGTCTATGGAACCCGTTAAGGGAGCTTGCGGCGCTTTTAAGGGAAATGTTAGTGAAAGAGGCTTCACGGAAGTTGGGCGTTGCGGTCAATCAGCTGTCCATTGACAACGGAGTTATCTCAGGAAATGGAAAATCATTGACCTTCGCCCAGGTAGCAGAAGGTGTTACGAAATGGGAAGTTCCAGAACAGGCCAACCTGAAGAATACAAAAGAGTATAAATACATAGGAAAACCAATAGTCAGGGTCGATTTAAAGGCGAAGGTATATGGTGATCCTATTTTTGGTATGGATGCCGAGATGCCAGATATGCTGTATGGCGCTTTGGTGAGGCCGTCTAAAATTGGATCAAGGTTTGTGAGTGCAGACGCATCCAAGGCAGAGAACATGCCTGGCGTTGTTCGTATTATCATGGAAAGTGATTTCGTAGGTGTGGTTGCGCAATCTTTAATAGAGGCGGAAAATGCCAAAGACAAGATTGAAGTAACGTGGACTAGCCCAGAAAACATAGATACGGCAACTATTGTGAAAATGATGACGGTTGGGAATGGAAAATCTACAATCATTCAAAAGAACGGTGATGCCCTAGAGGAAGAAGGGGAAATTACTTCTCTTGAATTCAGGAGCCCTATTGGGGCGCATGCCCAACTAGAGCCTAACGGGGTATTGGCCTCGGTTGAAGGAAATCAGGCAATCATAGAAATTTCTACGCAAGTAGTTGGGTTGACCCGGAAAGAGGTTGCTGATCGATTGGACTTGGACGTAGAAAATGTAAATGTAATCCCTACTTATTTGGGTGGAGGTTTTGGAAGACGGTTACACACGCCACATGCAGTTTATGCCGCGGTCATGTCCAAGGCCGTAGGGAAGCCGGTAAAATATTTTTTTACTAGAAAAGAGGAATTTCAGCATGACATGTTTCGCCCGCCAACACATCACGTACTCAAAGGAAGGTTGGATTCCAACGGATTATTGGATGGTCTCGAGCATCATTTTGTGAGTGGTGATGTGGCCAATGATTCGGCCCTGGTACCCGGATTCCTCGACACGGTTTTGGGTGCTGATGTTGGGGCCATTCGTGGCGGATTTATCCAATATACCAAAGTACCAAACTTTAGATCGGTCTATTGGCATGTAGACCTTCCCTTTGCCACCAGCTGGTGGAGAAGCCTTGGGCTTTTGGCAAACACATTTGCCATAGAAAGTTTCATGGATGAAATGGCGCTAAAGGCGAATAAGAATGCGGTGGAATTTAGGCTCCAGCACATAAGCGATGATGTTATGGGCATTCGTTTGAAAAACGTGATTAAGGCAGCTGCCGAGAAAGCTGGGTACATTGAAAATAGTGTCGATGACCGTGCTATGGGCTTTGCAGCCTCCATTGACGCGGGAACACCTTGCGCCCAGGTAGCCGAAGTATCTATTGAAAATAATGAAATTATTGTCCATAAGGTAACCGTAGCCCTAGACCCCGGCTTGGCCGTTAACCCAGATCAGATAAAGGCACAGTGTGAGGGTTGTGTAATTATGGGTATGAGTGCGGTCCTTTATGAACAGATGTTCGTTGAAGACGGAGCGTTGACACCAACCATTTACGGCCCCTATAAAATGGCACTGATGAAAAATGCACCAAAAGAAATTGATGTGGTCTTGTTGCAAGGGAAGGACACCCCTGGTGCGGTTGGCGAACCCCCTTTAGGACCAATAGGGGCAGCGGTAGCCAATGCGCTTAGGCGTTTGCTGGGGCAGCGCCTGACGGAGCTCCCGCTAAAAATTCCTAAGATTACCTAAGGTCATTTCGAAATACAGTCCCCTTTTAGATTTTACAGTGCTCCTCTAGTTTTGTAATGAGATTTGACCCTTATATTTCATTGAACCATTCGCAGACCTAGGTCTATAGCGCGGATAGGAACATTAAAACGATAGTAGTAATTAGATGAATCATACCGAAGGAAAAAAATGAAAATCGGTAAACTGGCAAAAGATATACTTCAAGGCTTATACTGATACTGATAAACTTATCTTGCAGTAATCGTAAAATAGTCTACAAATCCCCTTAACTCAGAAAAAAGGTGTCGAGAACGTATAATATGTAGTTGGATTATGTGCGGGCCAGATTGTTGATCATTCCACCAAAAATGAAGTAATGAAGCGGAACGATACTATACCAGTACAACCTACCGCGTAGCCCGCGCGGCCTAAAAGTAGCAGTTTGGTGCAGCACATTGTTCTCATCGATCTTAAATTCCAACCAAGCTTCCCCAGGGAGTTTCATTTCCGCGAAAAGTAACAAACGTTTTGCATTTTTATCGGCCAATAATACCCTCCAAAAATCCAAGGCATCCCCGGCAAATATTTTATCGGTGTGGGTGCGCCCCCTTCGTAAACCTACGCCGCCAAAAAGTTTGTCCAGAAAACCACGTATTTTCCATAACCAGTTTCCGTAGTACCAACCGGTTTCTCCGCCAATGCTCCAAATACGTTCCAAAACTGCTTCAGGATTATCAACCTTTAATTGCTTTACATCCTTTAAAATACCGTATTTAGGAACCTGAATGTGCTTTTCTAGCGTATCATCGTTAAACCTGCCACTTACCATACTATCCTTCCAACTACTTATAACGAGATTTTGTTCTATTTTCTTGAATGCCATGTCAATGGCTTCTTCGTAGGTATGGGGTTGGATAGTAAGGATTTCCTGCAATCTTGTATCGCGGGCTACTACTTCGATTTTCATACTGTCCACAAGGTTCAGTGCCAATTTGTAGGATGTAGACGTAACAAAGTATAACCAATAGGAAGAGAGTTTGGGAGTCATTACGGGCACGGTCAAAATCCAGTTCTTGAAGCCTCTAGCTTTGGCGTATTTATGGAGCATTTCCTTGTAGGTCAAAACATCGGGACCCGCAATATCAAAAGAATCGTTGTACGTTTTCTCATTTCCAAGGACTCCCGTAAGAAAGCTCATTACATCACGTATGGCAATAGGCTGCGTTTTTGTCAATACCCATTTAGGGGTAATCATAAAGGGTAGTTTCTCACATAGGTCCCGTATAATTTCGAAAGATGAACTCCCGGAACCTACGATAATACCCGCCCTAAGCACCGTTAGTTCATAATTGCCTTCATAGAGTATATCCTCTACATTTTTACGCGATCTTAGGTGCTTTGATAGGTTTTCGTCATTTACGATACCACTCAAATAAACGACCTGTTTTAGTTGAGTATTGTTTACATAAGCGTTGAAATTCCGTGCCGTTTTGGCCTCCATGTCATCAAAATCCTGGGTTGATGAACTCATGGAATGTATCAAGAAATAAGCGGCATCAATATCCTTTGGAACTTTGTGCTCTTGCACCTCCTCTAAAAAATCTATTTCTATAACCTCAATTTGGCTTCTTGTTTCTTTATCTACGGAAAGTCTTGCTTCATCCCGCACGGCGCAGACCACCTCGTGCCCCATTTCCAGTAATTGGGGGAGAAGTCGCATTCCAATATAGCCATTGGCACCAGTAAGTAGTATTTTCATAAATCCTCTATAGAAGTTGGTGCATTATCGGCTCTGTAGCCCAATATTTTTTTAAAGAACTTTTGGACCGCCTTGGTATCCGATTCCACTTTTATAAAATGATTATCCCTATAGATGGAGTATACGGAAGCATCACCTTTGTACAGCGTAAGCTTATAATAGGGGATGACCAAGGCAAAAGTTTCCAACAGCGAACGAAATCGTACAATGATACCTTTGGGCCGTAGTTCAACATTACAGGTATCCCTGTTTCGGTCTAAAATCAATAGATTCCTAATTTCCAAGCTTGTTTCGGTGATAATGAGTTTTGGGGATCCTATACCCCCCATAGCCCACCGTTCCTTAAGTGTAAAGGGTTTGCCTACCTCGGCATCTACCTTTCTGGTTATTTCCTTATTGTTATATGATACGTTTACAAGCATGTTCGATTTCTGATCAATTTCATTTAAAGTTAATCAAATGCCGTATGAATGGCGAATCTGTTTACCTTAAAAGCCTAAAAAATGATTAGTTTTGCAGGCCTAATTAAACGTTTTGATGAATATTCAAGAGGTCCTATTATCTAAAGTAAAAGAAGCGGTACAAACCATATATGGGAAAGAATTACCTGCAGTAGAGTTTCAACCCACCCGTAAGGATTTTGAGGGTGATATTACGGTTGTAATTTTTCCTATGTTACGGGTAGTTAAGGGAAATCCAGAACATATTGGAAATGAAATTGGCGCGTATTTGGTAGCGAATGTATCGGCCTTATCTAGCTATAATGTCATTAAAGGATTTTTGAATCTCGTTCTAGGCGATGCCTTCTATTTGGATTTTTTCAACAGTATAAAGGATACCCCAAATTTTGGTTTTGTACCGGCGTCCAAAGATGCGATTATGGTGGAGTATTCTTCGCCAAACACAAATAAACCACTTCACTTAGGACATATTCGCAATAATTTATTGGGATATGCGGTAGCTGAAATTCTAAAGGCCGCCGGTAAAAAGGTGTACAAGACTCAAATAATCAATGACCGCGGTATCCATATTTGTAAGAGTATGGTAGCCTGGCAAAAATTCGGCAACGGTGAAACCCCTGAAAGTTCTGGCTTAAAAGGCGATAAGCTGGTGGGTAAGTATTACGTGGCCTTTGATAAGGCCTATAAGGAACAGGTTGCGCAGCTCGTGGCGATGGGTATGGACCCTAAAACGGCAGAAAAAGCAGCGGCCATTCTTCAGGAAGCGCAAGAAATGCTTGTAAAATGGGAAGCTGGCGACCCGGAGACTACAGCGCTATGGAAGACCATGAACGGTTGGGTCTATGAAGGTTTTGCGACTACCTATTCCAATATGGGTGTTGATTTTGATACCTTATATTACGAAAGCGATACGTATCTCTTAGGAAAGGATATTATCGAAGAAGGTCTGGATAGTGGTGTTTTTTTCAAAAAGGAAGATGGTAGCGTTTGGATCGATTTGACTGAAGATGGCCTCGATGAAAAAATAGTATTACGTTCAGATGGCACGGCGGTATATATGACACAGGATTTAGGAACTGCAGTACAGCGGGTAAAAGATTACCCAGATGTAAGTGGAATGGTATATACGGTTGGAAACGAACAGGATTATCATTTCAAGGTATTGTTTCTAATTTTAAAAAAGCTTGGCTATTCATGGGCAGATAGGCTGTACCATTTAAGTTATGGGATGGTAGATTTACCAAGCGGAAAGATGAAGAGTAGGGAAGGAACCGTGGTAGATGCAGACGATTTAATGGTGGAAATGACCAAGACGGCCGCAAAAATCTCCGAGGAATTGGGAAAATTGGAGGAATACGATGAACAAGAAAAGCAGGACTTGTATAAAATGATTGGGCTTGGGGCCCTAAAATATTACATTTTAAAGGTTGATCCTAAAAAACGGATTTTATTTGACCCTGAGGAGTCGGTGGATTTTCAGGGGAATACGGGACCGTTTATTCAATATACCTACGCCAGGATTCAATCCATACTTCGAAAGGCGGAAAGTATGGATATAATTAGTTCCAAGACCTTAGGTGCTATTGAACTGCACCTGAAGGAAAAAGAACTGATAAAGCAAATTCAACTTTTTCCCGATACCATACAATTGGCTGCCGAAAATTATAGTCCGGCATTGATTGCCAATTATACCTATGATTTGGTGAAGGAATTTAACTCTTTTTATCAGCAGGTCTCGATTCTTGGAGAACCTAATGAGGATAAAAGATTGCTACGGGTACAGTTATCCAAAAAAGTTGCTGAGGTTATACAGGGTGCATTCAGTTTATTGGGCATTAAGGTACCGGAACGTATGTAAACAAAAAAGACCGCCGAAGCGATCTTTTTCATAGCAACTTTAAAATTAACCAACTAAATTAGGTTGCTAAAGTTATTTTTAGGCAGTTTTCTTCGCGGCAATAGCTGCGCCGTATACTACCAATCCGAATCCTATTTTGTTTATGGCGTCACCAATATTATAAATAACGTCCATGTTGAGACCGATATTTCCAAGGCCATCATACCAACCTGGAGTTCCTGCCATATAACCTAATGGATAGATTGCCCAACCTACTAAAACGAACCAACATAGTGTTTTGTGCGCTTTTAAAACGGACCCTCCAGCAGCCTCGGCTAGTTTTTTAGCTGAACCGAACCAAATTTCATAGACAATATAGAAATAGGCCAATCCTGAAATTAGACCCCACACAGCTGGACCAGAACCTGTCATGTACACTGCTTCACCAAAGTAACCTGTAACTAGCATAACAACTGATGCAAGTATTAATTTCCACATTAATGATTTTTGTGCTCCCGCAACTTTCAGGATGAGATAAAACTCCACACACATTAGTGGCACGGTAAGCGTCCAATCCACATACCTAAAGAAGGTTGGGGATTCGCCAAATGCGTCCCAATAATCCCTCATGTAAAAATAATGTACCGCGGCAATAAAAGTAATCAGTCCGGATACTAAAATAGAAGTCCGCCACTTTGAATCAAATTGATTTAAAGAGAGGAAGAAAAATGCTGACGCCGCCATCATGGCCATGGAGCCCACGAAAAAGGTAAAGCCAACGTAATCATTGGAAGCCATTTTGGAAACCAATGAAATAGAAGTAATAAAATTTTCCATAATTCAAGTTTTAAATTAATTGTTTAAGTAAATTTACAAATAGTTAAACATCGTATGTTTAAATAAGTGTTAAAATATTCAACAAAAATGAAAAATAAATTGGGTAATTTTGCGAAACTAGAAAGTATTGTGCTGGTGAGCACGTTTTTTGCCCTGTGGTTAGCAGTAATGTTTGAGGATACTTTCCAGAATTATATTGCTTACCTGTTTATTCTTTCTTTTGGAATTCTTCACGGTGCCAACGACCTCACACTAATCCAAAAAGAGAAAACCACGCAACGTAAACCTAAAAGTTATCTTAGAATATTGGTATTGTATATTCTATTTGTACTGGGTAGTGTGCTAATTTTCTACTTATTGCCTAGCTTGGCATTGCTGGTTTTCATTCTTTTTAGTGGATATCATTTTGGGGAACAGCATCTGGTTGGGAAAACCCAAAGCTCTTCGATAACCGCAAGTATACTGTACTTTACCTACGGTATTTTTATTTTGTTCCTTCTTTTTTATATCAACTATGAAATGACGGCTGCTATTATTGAGACCATGATTGGTTTTGGAATTCCCAAATTCATTTTTAAAATTGTTCTTGCCCTAAGTGGAATAAGTACCATATGCCTAGGCGTATTTTTGGTGCTGGTAAAAAAGTTAAGAATCAATCCTATCAAGGAACTATTTTTTCTGGCGGTCTTCTTTGTAGTTTTTAAAACGGCTTCGTTGCTTTTGGGATTTGCCATCTACTTTATATTATGGCATTCGATACCGTCTTTGTATGATCAAATCATTTATTTACACGGCCATGTTGACAAGGGTTCCTTTAAATCCTTTTTAAAGGATTCCTTTCCCTATTGGTTAATTTCTGTAGTGGGCTTATTGGTACTGCTCTTTGTTTTCCGCAACAATTTAGAAACATCTTTGGCTTTTTTCTTTTCGTTTTTGGCAGCCATTACCTTTCCCCACGTTTTGGTTATTAAAAGATTGAACCAGAATTAGAATTGAACTCTACAACTAAGGTTTGGCGTAATGCCCAAAGAAACACGTTCTATCTGCTCTACACTGTTATCCTCCCTTAATCTGTAATAGGTATTCAAGCTGTTTTTTCTATTGGTCAAATTTAACACCGAGGCACCCAACGTAACTTTCCCGTTTTTTCCTAGCTCAAAATCATAGATTGCTGAGGCATCCACTCTAATATATTCTGGTAATCGGCTACTATTTGCATTTCTAAAATTAAGCTGATTAGGGAATACGGTTTCGTCTATGGGGTCGTTTTGGTCGGGTTGGGTATAGGGCCTACCCGATTTGTAATTGAGCCCACCACCAATTTTTAATTTACCCAAAGTATAGGTGGCTGCCAAAGTCATGGCATGACGAATATCCAGATTGTTTGGAAAATTAGGGGGTGCGATATCTGCAAATGCATAGTCATTTATATTATAGGTATAACTAAGCCATGCACTGTACCTGTTGTTTTTCTTATTGATAAGAAATTCAAGCCCTTTTAAGGCATAACTCCCTATTTCACTATTAAATTGATTTTCGTTTTGGAAACCTTGGGTACGTATATTAATGCCATTTACTTCCTTGTAAAACCCATCGATGCCTACGTAAAGTCTGTTCGTATCGTAATTGAAACCTATCGAGCCCTGCTTACTCGTAGTAATGGGCAAGGTATTTTCATCGGATAAAATCCAACGTCTTTTTTCAATCCCTAGAAAATTTTGTTCCAAGTCAATGATTTGATTAATGGCCTGGCTTTTAAACTCTCCTAATAGCTCGTTTTTAAAATTGGGGAGTAGTTCATAGCTCAAGTTTAACCTTGGTTCAAAAATAAATTTAGTAAACGTGTTAACATTTTCTATATAATTTAAACGTGCACCCAACATAGCAAACAATTTTTCATCATCGGATGAATAGCGAAGCTCAGAGAACAAGGCATGTTTGCGTACCACACCTTTAATATTGCTAACAAAAGGTGGTTGGTCGATATTGGTCCTATTTTCAATGCCTGTTTCCATAAACTCATACCCGTTCTCCCAATCAAAATTGTCAGCAAGCTTATAGGTAGTACTAAGTTTGGCGCTCGATTCCTTCACAAGATTGTCCTGTTCCAAATTTTGTGCCCCATCGTTGGTGACCGTTAAGGCCTCTAGGCCATATTGGGTGTAATAAACGATAACTTCAGAGCTAAGATTATCTGTCCAGTTACTTTGCAATTGAACACCTATAGAAATGTTGTCTTGATTTAAGTTGCTTTGGTCCGCAACCATGTTCCCTTCCACCGTTTCCAGATAATTTAAGGTGTTGCTCATGTTGATGAGGCTCAGCCTTAGTTTTTGATAAGGATTAATATCATACAAAAGTTTGGCCGTAAAATCATAAAAATAAAAGTCACTTTCACTATTTACCTGGGTGTCTTGAAATGCTTTTTCGGAAAAAACGGTATAGGTAGGGGTATTCAAAAAATCGGTATGGGAGCGTCTTGCGGATACCTGTACCGCCAAATCGTTACTCAACGGAATTTCACCAAAAATGTCTCCGGATATTAAATTAAATCCGCCACCTATCTTAAAATTTGGTTGCATGGTGTTGGAAGTTTGCATGTCCAAGGTGCCACTTATACCGTCACCATACCTAGCCGAAGTGCCATTTTTTATAACGTTTACCTTGTGCGTTACATACGGATTAAAAGCGGAGATCAACCCAAAGAAATGTCCGGTTTGGTACATCTTTATGCCATCCCAAAGAATAAGGTTCTGGTCGTTGGTACCCCCCCTTATATTAATATCCGAAACGGTTTCGTCCACGCTTTTAATTCCGGGAAGTGCTTGTACGGTCTGTAAAACATCTGGTTCGCTTAAACCGGGTAATATGCCAAATTTTGAAGGATTCACTTCTATGCTATTATCTGTTAGTTTTGTTACCCCCGTAGTTAAAAATTTGGATACAGTAACCTCTTCCAGTTCTTGGTAACTGAGAACCATTGTAACCGCCTTACAGTTCTGGGTGTTGGCAAATTCACCTGCCTTTATGAATTGGGGTTTAAACCCGAGATGCTTTATAAGAATCAGGGAATTTGCAGGTACATTTTCAAACCTAAATCTGCCTTCGGCATCCGTTGTAGCAGCTGTATTGGAATCCAGTAGTTCTACGGTTGCCCCAGGTATAGTGTTGTTCTCAAAATTGTCCAAAACAAACCCACATATGGTAATGCCACCGGTTTTTGCGAGGCCATAGTACCGCTCGTTTAATTGGGTAATGATGAGGTTGGTTTCTTTTCTAATTTCCTCCAGCGCTGCTTCTAAAGTTTCATAATCAGGCCTTTCTATACTTAGGTTGACGAGGTCATCGTCTGCATAAGAAAATTTTACGGCATATTCGGTTTCCAGTTCCAATAGGAAATCCCTCAGCAATAGCGCTTTCCCAATTGAGGTTTGAGCTTGACTACTTGTGCCGATTACCAGCGTAACTATGAAAATTGCAAAATGCTTAAGGTGCTTTTTCGTCATAGAACAGCACTTTGTTCCCCTCTAATTTAAACTTAATTTGTAAAGGAACACTTATACTCTTTAAGGCAAGATTTAAATTTTCATTACTGAACGAGCCTGTGTAGAGCTGGTTCAAATCAATGCCCTCTGTTTTTACCCGAAGATCATATTGGCGTTGGAGCTCATCGAGAACATAATTTAAGGGTACACTTTTAAAGGAACTTTCATTTGTTAGCCAAGAAGGGCTCCCGTTAACAAGCACTTTTTGAGCGGAACTTTTTCCGTTTATCGCCAAGAAAGAATTTCCTGCGGGCAGCTTCGTTTCGACTCCATTGAAGGTTACACTTACCAAACCCTCAAAACAGGATACTTCCAGGTAATTCTCCCTGGCCTCCACATTAAATTGTGTCCCCAGTACGGTAACTGTACCTTGGGCTGTGGCAACTGTAAATTGCTGGCCTTTGGCTACCTTGAAGTAGGCCTCCCCACTCAGGGCAATATTCCTCTTGGAATCCCAATTCTTCTCGCTATAGCTAACTTCTGACTCTGCATTAAGGACGATTTCAGAATTGTCCGGTAGGGTTATCGATTTGTTTTCGGCATAGCCTGTGGATACGGACTCGTTCAGCGTACTCAAATAAATAAAAGACGCCGCAAGCAGTACCGTTACAACCGCAGCTATTCTCAAAAACGGTCTAAAAGGGGCCAGCGTAAATACTTTGGGCTGCTCCGTCTTTTTTTGCCGCTCTAGGGAAGCCCAGGCCCTGTCCAAATCAAATTCAGGTGCTTTCAGTGTTGAAGCGGTATCCCTTATTTTTTGATACGTGGCATAGGCATCGGACTTTTTGAATTCGGCCAATTCGGCTTCCGTCAATTCATCATTGAGCCATTTTGCTAAATAATTCTCTTGCATTTTTTTCTGCATTATATACTAGTAACAACTAAGTTTCTAAATACCCTACTTTAATTTACAATCAGTTTTTCAGTAGTCCTTGCTCGTGATACGGCATTGATTTCTATTCGTTAACCGCTGATTGATTTGTTCTTATATCAATAATTGTTTTCTTAACATGTAAAACTTTTAACGTTTAAGTAATCGTCGTTACGTTTCTTATTTCTCCTATACTTATTTTATCCACCAACAGGTCACTGAGCGTAGCCGAAGGAAACCATCAACCAATAACTCCTAACCCTTACAACCTATATTCCATCAATCTGTTCCCGTAGGCGCTGCAAAGCAAGATGCATCCTTTTTTCAATTGCTTTAACGCTTACTCCTTCCATTTCTGCAATTTCCGCATATTTCTTTCCATCGATCCTATTCAATAAAAAGGTAGTCCGTTGATTCTCTGGCAAACTGTGCAGGGCGTTGTCCAATTTGTCTTTAAACTGTTTTTCCTCCAAAAGAAATTCTGGGGATTCATGGGTTGTTTTTAAGGATTTGTCCGCATACTTCAAACGGACTTTTTCAGCCTTAAGGACGTTGAGGTATAAATTATTGGCCACAGTGTATAAAAAGGACTTTGCCTTCTCTGGACTAACTTTGGCACAGTTCTCCCACAACTTTACAAAGGCTTCCTGTACAGCGTCATTCGCCTTCTCCTCGTTACCGAATTTATAATAGATATAATTGAAAATGATTTTTGACGTTTCCTTAAAAACCCTATTATAAATGGCTTCTTCGCAGACGTTTAAAGGTTGGATTGGTTGCAATGGGTCTCTTTTATGTCAAATATATTTTAAAAAAAATTAAAAATGAGGTAGGGTTTTTTTAAAGTAAGTTGTTTTAAAGGTATAGTAACAAATAATACCAAGTCATTATGAAAAAGTTTTTTAGTCCTTTAATGTATGTTAGCCTACTAGCAATAGCATTAAGTTTTACCTCATGCCAAGATGAGTTTGAAGAGATAAGTACAAATGAGCAGGAAACCATTACAGCCAATAGCACAACTGCCAATTTGGTTAAAAATGCTTCTGCCAAAGACGGTAGTTTCGATAATATTGTCGATGATTCCTCATGTTTTGCTATTAAATTTCCTTACACAGTTAAGGTAAATGGTTTGGAAATTACCGTAGATTCTATATCGGATTTACGATTTTTAAATGAACTGGTAAAGCAATATGATGATGATTTTGAAGATCTTCTAGAAATTGTATTCCCTATTGTCATTACCTATCCCGATTATAGCGAACTTACAATCAATAGTCTAGCTGATTTTCGGGAATTGGCCGCGCAATGTACTGGTGATCAAGGTGGTTCTCGCATTAGGTGCATCAGTTTTGTATACCCCATTACGGTATTCACATTTGATATCAACAATCAACAGAGCGGAACTTTTACAGTGGAAAGTGATCGTCAATTAAGAAGACTTTTTGATGACCTTGATGATGATGATGACACTTTGGTAAGTATCGAATTTCCAATCACATTAAAGAAAAGGGATGGTACAGAAATTATGGTTAGCACCAATGCAGAACTTGCGGCTGCCATAGAATCTGTAAAGGGCCTATGTATTAACGATGGCGACGATGACGATGATTACTATGATGATGATTTTTATGAGGATGATGATGACTGCGAAAACTGTAATGTGAACGAACTTACCGATGTGTTGACTTCGTGTCCATTCTGGTTTGTTAATTCACTTGAGCTAAATGATGTAGATGATCTTGAAAACCTATACATCGGTTACTCCTTTTCATTCGATGCCGAGGGAAATGTTAGTGTTGTCAAAAATGATGAAATTTTTGAAGGAACCTGGGCAACCAGTGGTAGTTTAAGCACTATTGCGTTGGTTGTTAATATTCCTGATCTCCCCAATTTAAATGCCACATGGAGACTTGATGAAATTGAAGTAAGCGATGGTTTCAAGTATATCGATTTAGAGTTTGGTGATGAAAATGAAATGGAGTTGAAGAGCAATTGCCAAGATGAGGTGCAACAAGTTTGTGAAACCGATGCTATCATTGCAGCGCTAGGCACATGTACTTGGGACATCAGTAACCTCGACGGTACGTTCTTTGCCGACCTTACAATAGATTTTTCCAACAATAATATTCACGTGTTTCAAGATGATGACTTAGAAATCGTACTGGATGAGGGTAATTGGGAAATTTCTGGGACTACCATTTCATTCAACGCACTAAGCATGACCTTGGCCAACTATATTGGGGATTGGACTTTTATTTCTTGTGAGCCTGAACGTTTAAAACTGCAACGAGGAGAGGAAATAATTGTACTTACTAAGGATTGTGATTAGTGCCTTATTCAATTATGGAATTTAACCTTTAAATACAGAACGGCCCGCCTACCCCCCCCCAAAAAAAAAATCAAGGGCCGTTCTTAATAAATTACCCAAAAACATTACCGATTACTTGACCTACGCGCTTTGGGCAAAGTAGAATTATAAATTAAAAAAGAATACTAAAAATGAAAAGAGAAAATTTAAAATTAGCAGTAACATTATTAATGAGTGTAATCCTTTTTTCTTGTGAAAGTGATGACCAATCGCCACTAGCAAACGGTTACGACAGTTTGGATGTGATTAGTGCCCAAGCCTCCGTTCAAGATGGGGAATGGAGAGTTTCAGAATTTAGGGACGACGATGACGATGATAATGAATATCAAACAATCGATTTTGAAGGGTATAGCTTTGATTTTGGAGCGGATGGTTCAGTAACCGCAACTATTGGGGACCAGGTTTTTACCGGTATATGGCGTATAGAGCTTGAAGATGACGACGACGACGATGATGATGATAGGGACGAGATGGAGTTTGAATTGGAGTTTGATATTGAAAATGGCCCTTTGGAAGAAATCTCCGAAGACTGGGATGTTCTAGAATATTCTGACACATTAATTCGTTTGGGAGATGAGGATGACGATGATGATGACGAACTCTTGACCTTTGAAAAAATTTAGTTTAAAATAACGGGTTAATCCGTCAAATCAATCAAATGATTTATAAATCAAGATTGTTGTTTAAAAAAGTAAGTATACAAGAATAAGCATCCAAATATATACCGCCAACAGTAAAGAGTTGGGCCTCGTTGGCGGTATTGATGGAAGTTTTATCCAAGGCTTACGAAAATGTAAATCCTTTTTTGCCCCACAAGCAAGGTCAGAGCATCCATATTTTATGGGTGCTCTTTTGTTTTGTATATTTTAGGACAGTTGATGCAGAAATAACCCTGTTATTGTTAAATTTGTAACCCCTTAAAAAAGAAAAGAATGTTCGATAATTTAAGCGATAAGCTAGATAAAGCACTACATGTACTTAAAGGTCATGGCCAAATCACGGAAATTAATGTTGCGGAGACTACCAAGGAAGTGCGCCGAGCCTTATTGGATGCGGATGTTAACTTCAAAATTGCCAAGGAATTTACAAATAGGGTAAAGGAAAAGGCGTTGGGACAGAATGTACTTACTACGCTGCAGCCAGGTCAGTTAATGGTCAAAATCGTTAAGGATGAGTTGACCCAATTGATGGGCGGTGAATCTGAAGGTATTGACCTTTCAGGAAATCCGTCGGTTATCTTGATGTCTGGCCTACAAGGTTCTGGTAAAACCACCTTCTCTGGTAAATTGGCCAATTACCTAAAAACAAAAAAATCAAAAAACCCATTATTGGTGGCATGTGATGTATACCGACCTGCCGCAATCGATCAGTTGCATGTAGTTGGGGAGCAGATAGGGGTACCCGTTTATTCCGACAGGGAAAATACAAACCCTGTATCCATCGCCCAGGCAGGTATTGCAAAAGCAAAGGCAGACGGGCATAACATTGTTATTATTGATACGGCAGGGCGTTTGGCGGTCGACGACAAGATGATGGCCGAGATATCCGATATCCATAAAGCCATAAAACCGCAAGAAACGCTTTTCGTAGTAGATTCCATGACCGGTCAAGATGCGGTCAATACGGCCAAGGCATTTAACGATATTCTAAATTTTGATGGTGTCATCCTAACAAAACTGGACGGTGATACCCGTGGTGGTGCCGCTATTTCAATAAAATCCGTCGTAGATAAACCGATTAAATTTATCGGTACCGGGGAGAAGATGGAGGCTATTGATGTGTTCTACCCATCGCGAATGGCAGACCGTATTCTTGGTATGGGTGACGTTATTTCATTGGTAGAGCGCGCACAAGAACAATTTGACGAAGAGGAAGCACGAAAAATCCAAAAGAAAATCGCCAAGAATAAATTTGGATTCGACGATTTTTTGAGCCAGATACAGCAGATAAAGAAAATGGGGAATATGAAAGACCTTATGGGTATGATACCAGGGGCCGGCAAAGCCTTAAAAGGTCTGGATATTGACGATGATGCTTTTAAACATATTGAAGCCATCATCTATTCAATGACCCCAGATGAACGTTCCAATCCGTCTTCTTTAAACGCAAGCAGAAAGAAACGAATTGCAAAAGGAGCGGGTAGGGAAGTTCAAGAGGTCAATCAATTGTTAAAGCAGTTCGACCAAATGGGTAAAATGATGAAGATGATGCAAGGTGGCGGTGGTAAAAAGATGATGCAGATGATGGGCGCTATGAAAGGAATGAAGTAATAAAGCAAAGAGGTTAATCTAAAAGATAGGGATATGGAATTATTGGATGGTAAAAAAGTATCCAATCAAATTAAGGAGGAAATCAAGGCAGAGGTTTCCAAAATGCGTGAAAAAGGGGAGAAAGTTCCTCATTTGGCGGCTATTATCGTTGGTAACGACGGGGCCAGTCTTACCTATGTAGGAAGCAAGGTGCGCTCTTGTGAGCGTGTTGGTTTTGAATCTACCCTTATCCAAATGCCCAGCACCACCTCGGAACAGGAATTACTCAAGAAAATTAGGGAGTTGAACGAAGATGA
This sequence comes from uncultured Flavobacteriaceae bacterium, assembly GCA_963815225.1. GTDB lineage: Bacteria > Bacteroidota > Bacteroidia > Flavobacteriales > Flavobacteriaceae > Maribacter. The sequence continues at coordinate 31,572 of CAWFGA010000009.1, read as the reverse complement.
TGCTATCGATGGCTTCATCGTACAATTGCCCCTACCCGAACAGATTGATACCCAAAAGGTAATCATGGCAGTACATCCAGATAAGGACGTGGACGGTTTCCATCCAACCAATTTTGGTAAGATGGCCTTGGATATGAGCACCTTTATTCCAGCAACCCCTTTTGGGATTCTGGAACTTTTAGAACGGTATAAGGTGGATACTAAGGGCAAGCACACAGTGGTTATAGGCCGTAGCCACATTGTTGGCAGGCCAATGAGTATTTTAATGGGCAGAAAAGGTTGGCCCGGAAACTCTACGGTTACATTGACCCATAGCCATACTAAAAATATCACCCAAATAATTTCCCAGGCAGACATTGTTATTTCTGCATTAGGGGTTCCCAATTTCCTAAAAGCGGAAATGGTAAAGGACGAAGCGGTCGTTATTGACGTAGGTATTACCAGGGTTCCGGATGACTCTAGGGAACGGGGCTATTATATAACGGGTGATGTCGATTTTGAGAACGTAAGTAAGAAGGCATCATTTATTACGCCGGTTCCTGGTGGGGTAGGGCCAATGACCATTGCCATGCTCTTGAAGAACACTTTACTCGCACGGGAAAGGCACAGAAATAAGGATTAAATCAAAATTCAAAAGAATAATGAAAACCCGATATCTTTAGATTGGGTTTTTTTTATTCCGGTCTTTACCTGAAAATCTGTTCCTACGTTTGGGCTCCAAGCTTATCTAATTGCCGAGTTCAGGCAGCGCTGTTGCGGTTTGTGTAGAATCGTTCGGTTTTAAGATATCAATGTCATTGCTGTCATCATAATCACAGCTGGCGACAGTGATTGTGCACGTACAAACTGCAATGATGTACACTATTTTTTTCATAGCTCTTTAGTTTAAAATGAAACGCGGTTACGAGATAGAATTAGTATATATTCCTAACGTAAATTTTATAATTCTGGTATATCTTGTTTTGCAATAAAGTAGGTTTATTCGCGTTAAAAAATCGAATTCTAGTTTTGCGTTAAAATATTAGTATTGTACTCAAATTTGAATTTGCACTTAAGTTAAATACCATTATGGTAAGAGGCATATTAGGAAACCTCCAATTGGTATTGCAGTGTAGTACTAGAAACTCAGGAATTTGTTTGATGGGAGAATGCAGTATTGTAATTAGTTACGTTTTGGACTTTTTTTAAGGAGCGTTATAAACGGAACACTAGTTTTTATGCTATTTTAGGGGCATTTTTGTAAAGATTGGAAAGTGCGCAACCCAAAAATTAATCTATAATGATGGTTCAGTAATTGGTATGAAAAAAAAATTGAGTCCCTTTTTTGAGTCGTCTATAGACATGCTATGCATTGCCGATTTCGAAGGGTATTTTGTAGAAGTAAATCCCGCCTTCATTAATTTGTTGGGCTATACCCAAGAAGAACTCTATTCCAAAAAAATCAATGAATTCATCTATGAAGAAGATAGGGATAGTACGCAACGGGTACGGGAAGGGATTCAGAAGAATGTTCCTTTAATAAATTTTCAGAATAGGTACGTACACAAATCGGGCAGGCTGGTTTGGTTATCCTGGAGTGCCGTTCCAAAGGAAAATGAGCGGTTGGTGTATGCCATTGCCAAGGACGTAACCCATGAAATATCGCTTAGAAACGAACGTATAAAGGAATTGGCAAAGCTAAAGAACAATAATGAGGAACTGATTCGTTTAAATTATACCACCTCGCATGACCTAAGGGCACCGATCAATAATTTACTTTCACTATTTGATTTGCTGGATCATGATACCATAAAGGATGAACGTACCAGCGAACTCTTAAGTTATATGAAATTATCTGCTGAGGTCGTCAAAAACTCATTGGAAAATTATGTGGACCTCGTAAGGAACATCGGCCAGACTACGGATAACCTAAAGGAGGTTTACTTTGAAAATATACTTTCTAGGATTACGACTACGATAAGTTCCTTGCTCACACGTTCCAAAACCGTGATCAAAAATGATTTTGGCAGTTGTAAAAGCGTTTATTTTAACGAGGCATATATGGAAAGTATATTCCTGAACCTGATTACGAACTCGGTTAAATATGCCCGTCCAGGAGTGCCCCCTGTCATTCATATTTATACAGAACAAAAAGATAATCATACTGCATTAGTTTTTGCTGATGAAGGCCTGGGATTTGACATGGAGAAATACGGCGATAAGATCTTTGGATTGAATGAACGCTTCAGTACGTTGGAAGAAGGCAAAGGGGTTGGGCTTTATTTAGTGCAAAATCAAATAAAAAGCTTGGGAGGGAGCATAAGGGTCCAGAGCGAAACAAATAAAGGGGCCACGTTTCATATTACCTTTCCAAATAAGGTATATGACTAATAATCCATTGAATGAATAAGGGTATAAAACGAACGAATTTCTTTGTATAAAATTCTTTTATTTTCAAATTCTATTTGGCGGAATGATTAGCTATCTTTAGTCGCATAATCAGCACGTACCATGAAAAAAAATGTATTTATTTTTCCTATACTCTTGTTACTATTAACAGGTTGCGAGAAAGCGGTAAAACCCAGTTATGCCATTGATGTTTCTTTTCCTGAAAAGGTCAGTTCCACTGCCAAGGACGGCAGGCTATTATTGATGCTTTCCTCCGATGATAGTGCTGAGCCTCGTTTTCAAATAAGCGACGGTCTGGACACACAGATTATTTTTGGTATGAACGTGGACGATTGGCAACCAGGTACGCCAATGACCTTTAATGATGCTGTATTTGGATATCCTTATGAGAGTTTGGCAGACGTTCCTCCGGGGGAATACACGGTTCAAGCCCTTTTAAATGTGTATGAGACCTTTGAGCTTTCTACGGGCCACACCGTAAAATTGCCCATGGATAATGGTGAAGGACAACAATGGCAGCGTTCTCCTGGAAATTTATTCAGTGAGCCTTTTAAAATAAGGGTCGCCAGTAACGGCTTTGAAAATGTACTGGTGGAAATGGATCAAATTATTCCTCCAATAGAAGAACCTGAGGATACGGAATGGATCAAGCATGTAAAAGTAAAGTCGGAAAAATTGTCCGAGTTTTGGGGTAGGGAAACCTATCTGGGCGCCCATGTACTGCTGCCAAAAGGGTTTGAGGAGCATCCAGAGGCGAATTATCCCTTGATGATATTCCATGGTCATTTTCCCTCGGATTTTAGCGGTTTCAGAACAACGCCTCCAGACCCCAATTTAAAACCAGAATATTCTGAACGATTTGATCTGGAGGGATATAATATCATTCAACAGCAAGAAGCTTACGATTTTTATAAACGTTGGAACGAACCAGATTTTCCGAGGTTCATTATCATTGAAATTCAGCACCCAACGCCTTATTACGATGATTCTTATGCCGTAAATTCAGCAAGTCAAGGGCCGTATGGCGATGCGATAACCTATGAACTCATTCCAGAAATAGAAAAACAATTTAGGGGGATAGGCGAAGGTTGGTCCCGCTTTTTATATGGAGGTTCAACCGGGGGTTGGGAGGCCTTGGCGGTGCAGGTTATGTATCCCGAGGAATACAATGGCTGTTTTGCCGCTTGTCCAGACCCTATCGATTTCAGGGCGTATACCTTAACGAACATATACGAGGATGAAAATGCGTATTATTACCCAAGCGCCCATAAGACCTTGGAGGTTCCATCGCATCGAAATTATTTCGGACAAATTCAATCCACCTTACGCCAAGGAAATCATTTGGAACTGGTACTGGGGGATAAGTCTAGATCAGGGCAGCAATGGGATATTTGGGAAGCTACTTACTCTCCTCAAGGAGAGGATGGTTACCCCGTTCGCATATGGGATAAGAAAACAGGGGAGATAGACCGCGAAGTAGCGGAATATTGGAAAGAAAACTTTGACCTTAGGTATATTATGGAACGGGATTGGTCAAAATTGGGCGATAATCTGAAGGGTAAGATTCATATCTATTGTGGAGATATGGATAACTATTATTTGAATAATGCCGTATACCTAATGGAGGATTTTTTGGAAAGTACCACAGACCCCTATTATGAGGGTGAAGTTTTGTACGGAGACCGTGCAGAACATTGTTGGAACGGTGATCCCGATCAACCAAATGCCATCACCCGTTTGCGTTACAATAGTATGTATGTTCCAAAAATAATGGACCGTATAGAAAAAACGGCGCCGAAGGATGCAGATTTGACAAGTTGGAGGTATCAATAGTCTTGTGTACTTTTTTTTGAATCAGTAGTAACGAAAAAGTTGTTATCATGAAGTACAGAAGATTTGGACGTACCAATTGGCAGGTGAGTGAAATAGGATATGGCATGTGGGGTATGGCCGGTTGGACAGCCAGCGATGATGTCCAATCTGCTACATCCTTGGATTTGGCTGTCTCAAATGGCGTTAATTTTTTTGATACGGCCTGGGGTTATGGTGAAGGCCATAGTGAAGTATTGTTGGGTGATTTGGTGCGTAGGCATCCGTCTAAGAAGCTATATACGGCAAGTAAGATTCCGCCAAGAAACTTTCGATGGCCCGCAAAAGCGGAATATAGCTTTGAGGATTCATACCCCGTAGCACACATTATGGAGTATACCCACAAAACCCTTAAAAATTTAGGCTTGGAACAATTGGATTTGATGCAGTTCCATACCTGGGACGATTCTTGGAGTGACCGTGAAGAATGGCAACGCGCTGTAGAGGACTTGAAGAAGGACGGAAAAATTTCAGCAATGGGCATTAGTATGAACAGGTGGGAGCCTGAGAATGGGATAATGGCTTTGAAAACAGGTTTATTGGATGCCGTACAGGTGATTTATAACATTTTTGATCAAGCTCCAGAAGATCATCTTTTTCCGTTATGTGAAAAAATGGATATTGCTGTAATTGCGCGGGTTCCCTTTGATGAAGGTACACTTACTGGTAATATCACGAAGGAAACTACATTTCCGGATGGGGATTGGAGGGGAACCTATTTTGTGCCCGAAAACTTAAACTCTTCGGTCGAGCATGCAGATGCCCTAAAACCCTTGGTTCCCGAGGGCATGACTATGGCAGAGATGGCCCTGCGCTTTATTTTAATGAACAAAACGGTTGGCACCACCATTCCAGGCATGCGTAAGCAACGAAACGTGCTTGCGAATACAGCAACCAGTGACGGCAATGTACTTTCCAATGCATTGTATGACGAATTAAGAAAGCACAGATGGGATCGGGTGCCAACTTCTTGGTCGCAGTAAATTAGGTTGCGAAAAGTTGTCCCATGTCCTTAAAGGCCTTGAATTCTAGAGCGTTTCCCGCAGGGTCTAAGAAAAACATGGTGGCCTGTTCCCCAGCTTGCCCCTTAAACCTTATGTATGGCTCGATGACAAATTTTACGTTCTTGGACCTCAATTCTTCAGAAAAACTTTCGAAGGTTCCCCATGGGAGTACGACGCCGTAATGTGGTACGGGGACATCATGCCCATCTACGGGGTTGTGGTGCAACGATTCTGATTCTGATTTTGGCTTGTAATGGATGACCAGTTGATGGCCGAATAAATTAAAGTCTACCCAGTGTTCGCTGCTTCTACCTTCTTCACAATTTAGGATTTCCCGATAAAAAGTTCTGCACTCCGCTAAATTATGAACGGGTATGGCGATATGGAATGGTGATACCTTTTGCATATTAGTTGTTTCTTAAAGCGGAGATAAGTTCATTCTTGGTCATTTTGGAACGTCCTTTTATTCCTATTTCTTTTGCTTGTCGGTAAAGATCCTCTTTAGTACGGTCTTCATAGGTTGAGGCTTTTCCGCCTTTTTTACCTGCGTTTTCCGTGTTTGCGATTCTGGCAGCTTTTTCCTTGCTATATCCCTTTTCTACCAAAGCTTCATACTGATCCTCGTTTTCAATACTGGGTCTATCGTCTTTTTTTGCCATTTTTATTTTAAAAATAATGAAAAATAGGCTTTAATGTAAAAGAGAATGGCATCTTGGTCAATTACTGATTCAAAAAAGCAACAATCTGGTCGTTTACCTCTTCTTGATGCATGGAATGACCAAAACCTTCCGTGCTGATAAGGGTACTCCCTTTCCAGTTTTCCTGTACTGCAACGGATGCATGATAGGGAGTAATTGTATCCTTACGGTCATGAAAAAGAAGTCCTTTTTTAGGATTATTTTGTACAAATCGTGAACTTGACAATTCTTCAGGCGTAAAACCAAATCTATCGTAGAAATGTTCATTTAAGGCATTCATGACTTTACTATTAAGACCTAATAGCATTTTATAATGGGTGAGTATTTCGTGATATTCTGAGGGAGAACCAATGGTTACTATCTTTTCAATAAGTGGATTTGGGTTTTTATACTCATTGTATAATATTGTTATGCCCCCCATAGAATGCCCTATGACCGTTTTCGGTTTGTATTTCATAAGGGCTTCCTGTAAGGCCTCTGCATATAAGGGTACGTATAAATTAGAACCTGTAGAGTACCCATGTGCCGGCGCATCAAAAGCGATGATATTATACGCTGCATGTTGTAGTTTTTCGATGAGTTTGTGCCAGCGCCAGGTATTGCTTTCCCAACCATGTACCAGCAAAACCGTATCTTTTTTTCCTTCCCATTGGTACACTTGAACCTCATGATTATCCACCACTAAACTTTCAAGTTTGGCGCTATCTAAATAGTCGGCCTGTTGCAGCAGTACATGACCTTTTCTTACCTTACTGAATACGTTAAATGCCTTTTTTCCAACTTTTTTTGGCATAAACCATACTAAGGAATTGAAATAGAGACCGTATAGACTTGTGATGATTTTTTTAAGGAATTCGGGCACGGGCACGTTGCTAAAAATTGAAATTAAAAATAGGAATAAAGAAATACACTAAAGTGTCCTGGGACGTACTCAATCAAGCACTAATCCCACCCTACCATAAGGTATTTGATTTTAGCCTTGTCCGGTATTTGTACTGCCTCAATTTGCGAATTGGCATTATAACGTAGACTTTCCGGTAATTCTTTTTTGTCTATGGTAAAATAAAGGTCACTGTCCTTTAATAGAATAACAACATTGTTCAAAGAGGTAATAATCTTTTTTATCGGATAATTCTCTTGTATCTCTTTAAATGTACTCTCCTTGGTTAAGCCTTTTTCGGTTACAAAGCGCTTATCGTTGATAAGCACATTCTGTATGGTAGCGATGCTATCCGTATTGGGGGTTAGCGTTAGGAGTAGTGTGCCCCCATTTCCTTTTTCGTAAATTTTTATTTTACTGGCACCATTACCAAAATCCAATTTTACGGTGTCTTGTACGACAGAGTCCTTCGCGAAAATAAGTTCGATGTCCCGTGCCAAGCTTTGTTTGGTAAGCCTACCTACTTGATCCCCGGATAATTGAAAATCGATATTTTTATCCCCTTCGCAGTTATAGAAAAGGAAAGCACCCAATACAACCAATACAACAGAACTAACTCTCATAATTTTTAACGCATCACTTTTTTTAACACCCCTAAAACCCCTCTAATAAAGGTGGCACTTGTCAATACTTTTATAACCGGATTTTGCCGTGTACTCTGTCGCGTGGACCTACTACGGGCAACGGGTTTTTCTTTCTCCTGTTCGGCCAATTCTTCTGCCTTCTCAATCTTTTCGTTGAGTATTTCATAGGCACTTTCCCGATCAATAATTTCATTGTAACGGTCTACCAAACTCGATTTATCGATAACCTCCTTAAGTTCATTGGGCGTAAGTACATCCATTCTGCTCATGGGCGCACGCAATAAAGTAGCGGCTAATGGCGTAGGCCTCCCCTTTTCATCCAAAGCAGATATCAAGGCCTCACCAATGCCCAGGGAGGTAAGCACTTCCTTGGTATCATAGTATTCAGATTCTGGATAATTTTCAGCGGTCAGTTTTATTGCTTTCCTATCCCTTGCCGTAAATGCCCGTAGTGCATGTTGCACCTTTAGGCCTAACTGGGCCAGTACTTCATTGGGTACATCGGTAGGGTTTTGGGTAACAAAGTATAGCCCAATGCCCTTGGACCGTATAAGTTTTACAATGCTTTCAATTTGGTCCAATAAGGCTTTGGAGGCCTCTTTAAAAATGAGGTGGGCCTCATCTATGAATAAAATCAATTCAGGTTGGTCACTATCCCCTTGCTCTGGAAAGGTGGCATATATTTCTGCCAATAAGCTTAACATAAACGTTGAGAATAATTTCGGTCTGTCCTGTATATCTGTTAATCTGAGTATATTGATATAGCCCCTTCCTTTTTCATCGATTCGGGTTAGGTCATTGACATCAAAGGATTTTTCCCCAAAAAATAATTCCGCACCTTGCTGCTCCAATTCAATGATTTTGCGAAGGATGGTGCCGGTTGAGCTTGTGGATATCCTACCGTATTCTTTCGTGAATTCTTCTTTACCGGCCCCAGTAGCATATTGCAATACCTTTTTGAAATCCTTGAGGTCCAATAAGGGCATTTTTTGGTCATCACAGTATTTGAAGATTACCGCTACAATTCCTTCCTGTGTATCGGAAAGGTCCAGGATTCGGGACAGCAGTACGGGGCCAAATTCGGAAACCGTGGCCCTTAGCTTTACGCCGTCTTGTTCTGAGAGGGATAAAATCTCTACTGGAAAACTACTTGGTTCAAACGGGATACCAATTTTTGCATGGCGCTCGTCTATCTTGGGATGGCCCGCACTGGCTTGGGCCAACCCACTCAAATCTCCCTTTAAATCCATTAAAAGGACGGGTATTCCTTTTTCCGACAAGTTTTCTGCCAGTACTTGTAGGGTCTTGGTTTTACCCGTACCTGTGGCTCCTGCAATAAGTCCGTGGCGGTTCAAGGTTTTTAAAGGAATTTTCACCAAGGCATCCGTTACGGCCTCGCCATTGAGCATTGCCGCACCCATAACGATATAGTCTCCTTTCGTGGTGTATCCCTGTTCAATGTGGTCAAAAAAATCGGTACTGGCGGCCATTTTGTAAATTTTGGATAAAAATAGGGCATTTTTCGGCAAACCAAAAGGGTACCCAAACCTTTAATACCACTTAATTTTCAACAGATGGCGGCCAATTTGTTGCAAAAACGGTGGTTTGGAATATGGGCTTACGGCATTCAAAGATGTAGGAAGTAAAACGTATCTTTGCCGGATGAAAAATGCGGAGGTTCTTGAGAAGGTAGCGCAAGGTATATTTTTACCCCTTATGGAGGAGTTTTATACCATACAGGGCGAAGGTTTCCATAAAGGTACGGCGGCTTATTTTATTCGAATTGGCGGATGTGATGTAGGCTGTCATTGGTGTGATGTAAAAGAGAGTTGGAATGCCGAGACCCATCCTCCTACAGACATAGCACAAATTGTGGCGAATGCTGCAAACTATTCCGACACCATCGTGGTAACCGGAGGCGAGCCATTAATGTGGGATATGACCCCCTTGACCAGTGCGCTAAAGACGAAAAAATTAAAAACACATATTGAGACTTCAGGGGCTTATCCTTTAACGGGTACGTGGGATTGGATCTGTCTTTCCCCTAAAAAGAATAAACTTCCCGAGGGCAAGATTTATGACAAGGCCCACGAACTTAAAGTAATCGTCTACAATAAACATGACTTGATTTTTGCAGAGGAACAAGCCCAAAAGACCAATGCAAACTGTATCCTCTATTTACAACCAGAATGGAGTGTACGGGACAAGGTGGTGCCTATGATCGTAGACTATGTTATGAAAAATCCTAAGTGGAAGGTTTCTTTGCAAACCCACAAATACCTAAATATTCCTTAGTAACCGTATTTTTGGCCTAGGCGCTCCTGTTTTTATATAGGGACTCTAGGTTTTACCTACCACCGTTGGCTTGGATGTCCCTTATGCATTCTGCATCGAGGCCTACGGCAGCCGCACTCTTTCCGGTGTTATTTTGTAAAAGATTCATTACGGTAGTACCGGATAGTACACAGCCCGGTTTTAACCCATCCTCGTAGTTCAATTTTGCATCTATTCGCATTGATTTGCCGCTTGCGCCACCAAATTGTAATTCTGAACGCATCAGGCATCCACTTACATTGCAATGCTTATCGCCTGCCAATTCTCCATCCTCATTTTCGGATTGTGACTCATGGTCGTTGACCATATCGGTACCTAAATTAACCAGACCGAATAAATGTCCGAACTCATGGTTTAAGGTTGCGGTCTCTACATCGGCGTTACTGATGGTCAAACTTCGAGCGGCCAATCTGCGCACAGTTACTTCATGAATGATCATAGAGGTATTTCTATAGACCGCACCCAAGGTCACTAATCCACCGTCCAGATCATCCCCTTCTGCAGGGGCATCCGCAAAATAGATATAGATGGCCAAGGTATTCCCGCTATTAAACGCTGTTCTGTTCTTGGTCTCCAAATCTGCGATCTCCCTTAATGTCAATTCATCCTCTGTAGGGCTCGGTAATTCATTGTAAATAATTTCTATGTCCTCCTTAAAGGTGTGTTGCCGCAGATAATCCGTAAACTGTGTCATGGCAGATGGGGTAGGCCTAAACCCCTCCACATATGCGATTTCTATTAAAAGCTTATCAAAACTATCGTTGGAAAGGATATCGTTAGCGGAATCTCCGGTTGCCAATAGATTTGCTGTTTTATCCACTGCCGTGGGCAGGTTATCCGTATCGGAATCAGAATCGGAATTTTTAGAACAGGAAACTGTTGCCAAAAGGATTCCAAGAATAAAGAAGAATTTAAAATAGTTCATAGCTAAACGGTATTTATACATAACGGAATAAGGGCAGCACTATTATTTCTTATAAGCTTAATCTTGCTAAATAGTCGTAATGTTCGCCCTCCATTACAAGTTCGCAATTTAAATTATTGTAATTGGCCGCACGTTGCAATGTATTATAATCTACGTACAACCACGGAAAAGGTTCACTTTTTTGATTTTTGTATTCCATTGTAAAAGTTACCTCACCATAATATGCCCCATTTTCCGGAATCCAATAACCACCATCCCCATCAGTTTCGAACATGTAAATTAGATCGCTGGAATCTAACAGAATCTGTCCTCCTGGATTCAGTAATGACCTTAACTTTGAGAAAAATACTTCCATTTTATCCAATGTTCCCGCTAGGCCGGTTCCGTTCATTAACAATAACAGGGTGTCAAATGTCTCGCCTTCAAATGCCACAAAATTTTCATGTACCGCTTTTTTCACCCCCCTTTTCTTACATACAGCTATCGCGCCCGGGGATACGTCTATCCCAACAACTTCCATGCCCTTTTCTTGAAGATAAAGGACATGGCTCCCCGCCCCGCAGCCAATATCCAAGGTTTTGCCCCTGCAACATTGCAACGCTTTTTGTTCCAAAGGGGGCATTTCGGTAAAACTTCTAAATAGGTGTTTTAGGGGCAGCACGTCCGTTTCATCTAGCGATGAGTAGGTGACAATATCACCATTGTGGCGACCGTGATGGTAATCCAAAAGTGCATTCCCTAGTATATCCTGTTTCAAATTTTTATTATTTCGTAGTACAAAAATCCTTCTTTTTGCGGGTACTTTCCTAGTTTTGAGCCTTTAAAATTAGAGTATGGAAGCCATTTTGCGCCAATTGCCCCAAAAGGCGAGCGAAAAGCACAGTGAGAACAAAAAATTTTTTGTAAAATTAAGGAAAAAGCCGCCCAAGGATTTGGACTATCTAATGCATGAGCTACACGATGCGGAATTTGAACGAACAGATTGCCTTACCTGCGCCAACTGTTGCAAAACAACGGGCCCGCTTTTTACCAATGCGGATGTGGAACGTATTTCCAAACATTTTAAAATGAAGCCCCAAAAATTCATTGAAAATTATTTACGTGTAGATGAGGACAATGATTTTGTGCTACAAAAAGTTCCCTGTGCATTTTTAGGTGTCGATAATTACTGTTCCATTTATGATGTGAGGCCAAAGGCATGCCGCGAGTTCCCACACACAGACCGGAAGAAATTCCAGCAAATAGGCAACCTTACCCTTAAGAATGTTGCTATCTGCCCCGCAGCTTTTAATATCGTTGAGGAGATGAAACGGTTCATATTAAAAAAGCAATAAACCGAGAAAGGTTGCCATTAAGTAAAGTATAGAATTAAAGTAGGGCATGTAATGCTCTTCCTACACTTTGTGCCGAAGGAAAAGAATTAGTACCTTACTTTGGTGTTTAGCTTTAGCTAAAAAGAAAAGAATTTTTTAGAAAAATATTAATTGACCCGAGAAAAAATGAAAAAGGTATTTTATGTCATTGCGTTGCTTATTATTAGTTGTGACCTTATCTATGGATTTGTAACCGATCAAAAAACAGGAGGTTTTTTTGGATTTGAATTCAATATATGGATTCATCGTTCGCTATTGGTTTTATTCATGTTTTCGCTGGGTTGGAGTTTCTATCGACAAAATAGAAAACAAACGCATGATTATTAGTTTAATTAAGGCAAGATAATTCACCCTCATTTTTTACTTTCTCACCATCAACTATCAACCATCAACCATCAACCATCAACCACCAATTTAAACTGAAATATGCGTTTATGGAATTTAGTATCTTTAACGAATGGAACAGCTTATCACCTATTTTGAAAACATACCCTCTGTACACCGCTCACTAATATTGGTTGGGGGAATTACCTTTTTTTGGATTTTGGAGGGTATCGTGCCATTGTTCAACGCAAACTATAATAAATGGAAGCATTCCGTTCCTAATTTCTTTTTTACGCTTACAACCATAATCGTGAACTTTCCATTGGCCTTTTTGCTATTAAAGACAGCTGATTGGACGGTGGCAAATGATTTCGGCATTATTAATTGGTTGCCTACAATGCCGCTATGGGCTTATGTTTTCTTGGGAGTAGCATTATTGGATTTGATCGGGGCCTATTTGGCACACTTGGTCGAGCACAAGGTAAAGCCACTTTGGATGGTCCATTTGGTGCATCATACAGATCATAACGTGGATACGACTACGGCCAACCGGCATCATCCCTTAGAAAGTTTGATTCGGTATATTTTCACATTGATCGGGGTACTCATAGTAGGGGCACCCATAGGAATAATTATGCTCTACCAAAGCCTTTCAGTAGTGCTATCGCAGTTTAACCATGCCAATATCAAGCTACCCAAGAACATTGATAAGGCGTTAAGTTGGGTCTTGATTTCTCCTGATATGCATAAAGTGCACCATCATTATAAGTTGCCCTACACGGATAGTAATTATGGTAATATTTTCTCTTGGTGGGACCGTCTTTTCGGCACCTATAAACACTTGGAACGTGAGGCTATTGTTTATGGAGTGGATACCTTTCCCGATGAGGTTGAAAATGGAAAAATTGGCTCCTTATTGAAATATCCCTTTGTAGAGTATCGAAAGCCTACAACTTCCAAGATCGCAAATGAGGTCTAGTACAGCAGGTATTTTCCCCTTATTTTTTTAAATTTTTCTAGATCAGGCTGCCAAGATGCCTTTATTTCAGCATTGGAAATACCTGCCTCCAATTGTTTCTGTAATTGGGCTCGTTCCTGCGTGCTTTGTAAATCCGTTGGTATTGAAAACCTTGCTTTTATCCAAGGCGTTGGTATAGGCATCTATGAGGTACTCCATAGTAACCTCGTTCATTCTGGGCGTTTGTGACAAATCTTTCCCGTAACATAGCTTTCCCATTTCTTTCGGTGTCTTGGAGCCAAAATTAGGTGCTGGTGTATAGGTGAAATTATAAGCTGTGCTATCCAAAAACGAAGCACCATACCGTTGAAACTGAAATTCCGTACCGCGTCCTGCATTAATGTTGGTGCCTTCGAAAAGGCCCAAACTGGGGTATAGCGTAATGGCCGTATCGTTGGGTAGATTGGGCGAAGGGCGAATGGGAAGGCTGTAAAAGGTTTCGTGGTTCCAATTCTCCAGGGGAATGACCGTCAGCGCAACTGTACCTCCATTTTCCAGCCAACCTTCCCCGTTGATCATGTTCGCATATTCCCCAACGGTCATGCCATAGACCAAGGGAATTTGGGTCATTCCCAGAAATCCGGTGTGTTGTGCTTCCATGGTTGGGCCATCCACATAGTGTGCATTTGGGTTGGGCCGGTCCAAGACCATAACGGGAATCCCTTTTTCCGCGCAGGCTTCCATGACCAGTTGTAAGGTGGCGATATAGGTATAAAAGCGCACCCCTACATCCTGTATATCAAAAAGGACCACATCCAAGTCTACCAGCTGTTCTTGGCTTGGTTTTCTATTTTTTCCGTAAAGGGAGATTAAGGACAGTCCAGTTTGGGTGTCCAAACCATCCTTGACATGTTCACCTGCATCGGCTTCGCCCCTAAATCCATGTTCTGGTGCAAACACTTTTTTTATATCGATATTGAGGCTCAAAAGGGAATCAACCAAGTGGGTATATCCGTTTTCCTTGAATATAACGCTCGTTTGGTTGGCAACAACGGCCACCCTTTTTCCTCGTAAAATTGGCAAGTAAGCCGCCGTTCTATTAGCTGCCACAAGCACAGGGGGCACTTGTTGAATTGTAGCTCTAGGGATACTGTTTCTGCTGGGCTCAGCATCGTTTCCACAGGTAGCCAAGGCCAAAAACCATAATAAAACTGTACTTTTGAAATTGGATAAAATTAACATCATTTGAATTTAGAATATTTTATCGCCAAGCGGCTTATAAAGGGTAAGGAGCATAAAATTAGTATATCCGCACCAATAATAAAAATAGCGATCGCGGCAATCGCTATAGGCATTATAATGATGTTGATTGCCATTGCTACAGGTCTTGGTCTCAAGGAGAAGATTAGGGAAAAAGTCACTGCTTTTAATGGTCATGTACAAATCTATAATTACGACAATAACAATTCTGAAGTATCAGTTGTACCAGTGAGTACGGAACAGGAGTTTTATCCGGAGTTCAAAAGTGTAGAAGGTATTGTGCATGTACAGGCCGTAGCCACAAAGGCAGGTATCATCAGGACCGAGGAAACCTTTGAGGGCATACTAGCTAAAGGTGTGG
This sequence comes from uncultured Flavobacteriaceae bacterium, assembly GCA_963815225.1. Lineage (GTDB taxonomy): Bacteria > Bacteroidota > Bacteroidia > Flavobacteriales > Flavobacteriaceae > Maribacter. The sequence continues at coordinate 16,554 of CAWFGA010000009.1, read as the reverse complement.
GCAAGGACTATAACTGGTCTGCCTTGGAAGAGTACCTGGTGAACGGTAAATTGCCAAATTACAGTGGAGCACTGAATTCTGATGTTTTAATTTCCAAGATGATGGCGAACCGTTTAAACTTAAAGGTAGGCGATTCCTTCTTCGCTTTTTTCCTAAGGGACGATGCGGTGGATAAGATTCCCAACCAGCGAAAATTTAATATAACCGGTATCTATGATAGCGGCTTTGAGGAAATAGACGGACTCTATATTTTTGTGGATATACGGCATATTCAACGAATGAACAAATGGACCGATACGGAGGTCGGCAATTTTGAAGTATTCCTGAACAGTTTCGAGGATATCGATGAAAAAAGTAATATAATTTATGGACAGACCGTTTCCAGTTTGGATACCAAGACTATAAAGGACAAGTATTATAAAATATTTGAGTGGATCGGTCTTTTTGATTTCAATATAGCCCTCATTATAGGCATAATGATTATTGTAGGCGGCATCAATATGATAACGGCATTACTGGTTTTGATATTGGAACGGACCCCTATGATCGGTATACTGAAAGCCTTGGGCACAACGAACTGGAGTATTCGAAAAGTTTTTTTGTACAACGCGGCGTACCTTATCGCGGTGGGACTTTTTTGGGGAAATCTAATTGGGCTCGGGGTTATTTTTATACAAGAACGTTTTCGGGTATTCAAATTTCCCAATCCGAAGGAGTATTATATTGAATATATACCGGTAAGCATAGATGTATGGACCATTATTTTTCTGAATTGTGGGGTGCTGGTTCTCTGTCTATTGATGTTGTTGATTCCCTCCTACATTATTACCAGAATAACACCGGTAAAAGCAATCAAGTTTGAATAATGATTTCCAAAAAGGTTAATTCCATTTACACCTTTTGTTGTTCTTGTTTTTGGTAAATTTGGGTAAAACATACGAAATGCGTCAAAAAATACTTGTGACGCTAACATTTGCTTTTTTTATGTTAGCGGTCAATGCCCAAAAATTATCAAGAAACGAACGGAAGATTGTCACTACCGTTGAAAAAAATAATGGAGCGGCTATTTCATTTTTGGAAAAAGTAGTGAATATTAATAGTGGTACCTTAAATCTAAAAGGAGTTGAAAAGGTAGGTACCGAATTTGCTACTGCATTTTCAGCTATAGGATTCGAAACTACATGGATACCTATGCCTACGGAAATGAATAGGGCAGGACATCTCTTTGCGGAAATAAAAGGTTCTAAGGGCAAAAAACTCTTACTTATTGGCCATTTGGATACGGTTTTTGAGGAAGACAGTCCGTTTCAAACTTTTGAAATGGTCAATGACTCCATAGCCCATGCGCCTGGGGGTAACGATATGAAAGGGGGTAATGTAATCGTACTTTATGCCCTAAAGGCATTGAGGGAAAACAACCTTTTGAACGACGCACAGATTATAGTAGCCTTTACTGGAGATGAAGAAAGTACCGGCGATCCCCTCACAAAAAGTAGGAAAGACTTGATTGATGCTGCCAAACGAAGTGATATTGCCTTGGGCTTCGAAACGTCTACAGGCTTTAATTATGCAACGGTAGCGAGACGGGGTTCTTCTGGTTGGATGGTTGAGGTGGAAGGGAGACGTGCCCATTCCTCGGGGATTTTTGGCGAAAACACCGGCGCAGGTGCAATTTTTGAAGTATCCCGAATTTTAAATGGGTTTTATACCGATGTAAAAGGGGAAGACTTGCTAACCTTTAATCCGGGTACCCTATTGGGTGGAACTTTTGTGGAGTTCGATGAAAGGACAAGCAAGGGCTCCGTTTTTGGAAAAACCAATGTAGTTGCCCAGAAAGCGGAAGTTCGCGGTGGGCTACGGTTTATTTCGGAAGAACAAAAAGAGCGTGCTAGGGATGCAATGAGAAAAGTGGTAGCCAATAACCTACCGCAAACTACGGCAACCATTAGCTTTACGGATAGTTACCCGGCTATGCAGCCCACGGAAGGAAACTTGGAGTTATTGGCCAAATTGAATGCGGTGAGCCTCGATTTGGGCCAAGGTGAAGTTCTGGCCTATGATCCAGGTAAACGTGGAGCGGCAGATACTTCTTTTGTTGCGGAATATGTGGATTGCCTTGACGGATTAGGAACCATGGGTACAAGTGCCCATACCCCACAGGAGACCATTAATCTAAATACGATTGAGGCCTTAACAAAACGAACTGCCCTATTAATTTATAGATTGATCAATGAGCAATAATACAATACTTAAGGTAGGTACTAGTACTGTAGTAATAGATGCAGGGGAATTGGTAGGATATGAAGTTAGTGGGTCATGAATTCATGCATCAAAAAGGAAATCCAGGCTGGCGAAGTGTGGATACGGAAATGTTTCCCATCATAGGCCCTACCAACGAGGCTCATTTTAAGGTGAGTACACCACGAGGTGAGGCAACCCAAGATCAACATGGTTTGCTTCGCGAATTGAAGTATACCCTTTTGGAAAGTAGCGATACGAAAGCCCTGTATTTGAAAAAATACACCGCGAACAAGGAAATCTTAAATTCTAAATACCCGAATAAATCCAGTGCGGAAAAATTAAGTTGGCCCTACGATTTTGAGTTCCGTAAGGCGTTTGAACTGACGCAAAACGGTTTGGAAATAACGTTCACGATAGCTGGGGAGAGCGGAATGCCGTTTATGTTGGGGTACCATCCTGCATTTATGGTCTATACCAAAAATGCCAAGATTTTGGCAAGTAATCAGGAAATAACCATTCCTGAGGTAATTGCTGTGGGCAACAGGGCATTACAAATACCAAATACGACTACGATTACGCTAAAGGATGAACGTGAAATACAAATTTCTACCCAAGGTTTTGGTCATTTCATGCTATGGACAGAGGTGCCCAACATGGTATGTATAGAGCCGATAACATTTTATCCCTATGGGGTTGCACAACAGGATTTGGTGTCAGGATTTATCGAACTCAAAAACGATCCCGTTACATTTAGGGTAACCTTAAAACCAAGCTGATGAGTTTAGTTACGCATCCAGTAGGCTTGAGTATGGCCTTTGGGATTTTTTTAATGATTAAATTTATCCTGTGAGGAAAGTACTGCCTATTTTGGATTGGGTTTCCACTTATAAAAAATCCTATTTTATAAAAGATCTGGTTGCAGGTCTTACGGTAGGTATTGTTTTGGTACCGCAAGGTATGGCGTATGCAATGATTGCAGGACTTCCGCCGGTACATGGTCTTTATGCTGCTTTATTTCCGGTTTTGATTTATGCTTTTTTTGGCACATCCAGAAAAATTGCCGTTGGCCCTGTAGCGATGGATTCGCTTTTAGTGGCCGTTGGTTTGGGTTCATTGACAATTGTAGGGGAGCAGAACTACATTGCTACCGTAGTAGTTCTTGCGCTCATGGTAGGGTTCATTCAGCTTTCCTTGGGACTCTTGCGTATGGGTTTTCTGGTAAATTTCCTATCCAAACCGGTAATTAGCGGTTTTACATCGGCAGCAGCCATTATCATCATTTTAAGTCAGTTGAAGCATATTCTGGGAATTTCCGTAGCAGGGAGTAATAAAATTCACCAGCTTGTTTTAAACGTATATTACAATCTTGGTGAGACCAATTGGGTCGATTTTGCCATTGGGCTGGCGGGTATTATTCTACTTATTGCCTTTAAAAAATGGAAACGTAATATTCCGGGTATTTTGATTATTGTCGTTATCGGTATTTTGGCCGTATTCATTTTCCAGTTGGAGTATTATGGTATTGAGCTGGTGGGTTTTATACCACAAGGTCTACCTTCTTTAAGTGTCCCCAGAATCGATTTCGAGATACTAAAAGAATTATGGCCAATAGCGGTGGCTTTGGCATTGGTGGGATATTTGGAGGCCATATCCATAGGGAAGGCACTGGAGGAGAAAAGTGGTGAGGAGACCATTAAGGCCAATCAAGAACTCATAGCACTGGGAACCGCAAATATGGTAGGTTCATTTTTTCAAGGCTATCCGGTTACGGCCTCCTTTTCTAGGTCTGCCATTAATCACGATTCTGGGGCAAGGACCAATTTGGCGGGTATTTTTAGTGTAGTCCTGGTAGTATTGACCCTGCTGCTTCTAACCCCTTTGTTCGAATACTTGCCTAATGCAATACTTGCAAGTATAATTATGGTCTCTGTTTTTGGACTTATAGATGTAACCTATGTAAAAGCGTTATGGAATAGTAGGAAGGATGAATTAGGTATTTTGGTGATTACATTTTTTGTTACCTTGATCATTGGCATAACGGAAGGCATTTTACTTGGTGTATTATGTTCCTTACTCTTAATGGTGTACAAAACGTCAAAGCCCCATTTTGCTGAAATAGGGAATATTAAGAACACGGATTACTATAAAAACGTTAAGCGTTTTGCCGATGAGGTAGAAGTTCGTAGTGATTTGTTGATTGTAAGGTTCGATGCCCAATTGTATTTTGGAAATGCTGCTTATTTTAAAAAGGAACTGTTAAAACATATTAAGTTCAAGGGCCCCGCTTTGAAAGGTATAATCTTGAACGCAGAGGCCATTATTTACATTGATGCCACTGGTGCCGATATGTTGACAAAGCTAATCCATGAAATTCATGAAAGTGGAATCCAATTTTATATCGCTGGGGCCATAGGACCTACCCGAGATATTATTTTCAGCAGTGGAATTATCAAAGAGTTACATCGAGAGTTTTTGTTCGTGAAGACAAAGGAAGCGGTGGAGTTTTTTGATAATCCGAATGAAATATCTGTTTTAGCCGCAAAGGTAGCCTACGAAAACAGTAGGCCCGGCAAGCCTCGCCGGAAATAGTGCTTAAAAATTTGGTTCTCTGAATGGTATTGGTGTAGTTGGATAATAACAACGGCCAGATTCATAAGTGAAGGGAGAATAAATGAAATTTGGACAGGACGTAATTGGAACGTTTTTTTCAGAAATAGGTTTTCATAAAGTAATTGTACTAGAATTAGCGTCAGGGACCGAAAAATTAAACTAGAATTCATTAAAAAATACAGGTACATTTCTAACAATTTATAGTATTTTGTGTGAAATGTTTAAGTTTTCGTAAAGTGTTAAAAAAAACTTAATAAACGTTAAAAATTAAATTAATTAATTAATACCTTTAAGTAGGATTTCCATTACAACGATGTTTAAAAATTTTATTGATCGTATTGGCCTAATGAATTGCATTATGCTATTGGTAGTAGTTTCCATTATTATAGTTTCTGAAGTTTTATTCTTATCAGGAAAGAAACTCGATGCTATATTCATTGCCTTTTGGGCACCGACCATTCTTGGTTTTATGAATTACTTAAAGTATAGAAAGTAGTGGAATTTGTACTGATTTATTCAATTTTCGTATCCATAGTTTTTATGGTCTGGGTGCTCTTTGTTGTACGGATGTATAAAAAAATGAAAGAGTAATTCAAGATCAACTAACATCTTGTTCCGCAAAGGACCAAATTTTTTCTGGATGTTTCCTCATAAAGCTATCAACGATACGTTGCGTTTCTAAAGTGTTTTTTTGGCGCATTAAAAAAGGCTCCAAATCAGAATGTGTCTGTATCGAAGTTTCCTTTGGTACGAATCCGTATCCAAAATAGTTATTCTCACGTACCATCACAAATCCTGTTTCGTCATAGGTCCGTCCTTTTGTTTTGATAATACTATCTGAATGGATTTCCTTTACACCTTTCAAGGCATTTGCTACGCGTTCATTATATGCGGCAACCAAGCTAAGGTCTGAACAAACGCCCAGGCAATGCTTTATCTTATAATGGGAGCAATGGGTAACGTTTTCTTGAAGATGGCAATATTTGGGACAAAGTTCAAATGTAGTGCATAGGGTTTCCAGATACTGTCTGGCTTCAGTGGGACTATAGCAAATTGCCAGCGCGTTTGGGGTCATTTTTGCTTTATTGAAGGCCAAGTGCAGTACACCGTTTCTATCCTCGTAGCTAAAAATACCGTATTGCTGAATGTTCCTCTTTTGCGCCCTATTGTGCTTGGGATAGTGTTGCTTTATTTCTGAAGATTCCTTGAGTAGGGCAATGAGCTCATTACCCGTTTCCTCATAATCCAAATACGCAGTTTCACTACATAACTTGAGTTCTTTCGTTGTTTTGTCATAAAAGTGGCTAAGAACTCTTTTCTTAATATTTATAGCTTTTCCTACATAAATTATTTTTCCCTTTGCGTCCTTAAAATAATACACCCCGGGCGTGTTGGGAAGTTTTTCATATTCCTCTCGGGGTAGTGCAGGGGGCAGGGTAGCTTCTTGGGATTTGGCATTGAGGAATTGCTTGAACACTTTCTCCGCGCCGTTTGATCTTAGCAGCTTATGGAATAAAAGTACAGTTGCATGCGCATCTCCCCTTGCCCTGTGCCTGTCTTTAAGTGGTATGCCCAAAGCGGCGGTCAATTTTCCTAGGCTATACGAATGATATCCCGGCAATAATTTTCTGGAAAGCCGAACTGTACAGAGTTTTTTTCTGGCGAAATTTACGCCTAGCTGTTTCAATTCATTTTTGATGACATTGTAATCAAAATTTACGCTGTGGGCAACAAAAATGGTGTCTTTGGTAAGCTTCTCAATAGTTGGAATAATTTCTTGTAATAGCGGTGCATCCCGCACCATTTGGTTGTCAATACCCGTAAGTCCGGTAATGAACGGTGGAATTTCGCACTGCGGATTTACCAATGAGGTAAATTCATCAATTACCTCATGGCCATCATATTTAAAAATGGAAATTTCGGTAATCCTGTTTCCCTTGATACCGTTTCCGGTGGTCTCTATGTCTATTATGGAATACAATGGAATTTTGTAACGTTGAAACTTTAAAGTTAGGGGAATTAGACCGAATGTAGTGTAGACAACCTGCGCATTTTTGATTTATAAAAGCAAGTCTAAAAACAAAGGTCCGCGGGAAGCTATTTTTCTGGTGTTAGATAATGCGATTTTGGAAAGTGAATAATACTGAGTCAAAAAAAATATTGAACGTACAGTGTAAAGATTTCCAAAAGCTGGTTCTATGGGTCGTACAAGTTCCAAGGAAATAAAATCCTTATTTATTAACGGTATACTAATGCCCTACGGATTGAAACTTTTACGGAGTGGTCAATGTAGCTTTGTTCGATGCCGCCACATTTGAAGAATTTCCTGGAGTTGTTGTTTTTAATTGTGATTGAAGGGATGGCTCACGTACGACAATCTCAGAAACTAGGTCGTAGTCCTTTCCACAGGACGTAAAACTTAATGATAAAATAATGATAAGCGATGGGACGAAAAAGGCTTTGAAAAAACGTGAACTCATTAAAACGAAGTAATTAAAGGGAACAAAAATCTATCACGTTTCGAAAATATTTAAACTATTTTCAATAACGACGAAAAGTCCATTTTATTCGATGAAATGCACTCTAAAGTTATTAAGACCGATTGTTGATAAAAATTTTGGTAAAGCCCTAATGGGAATTTAATTCCTTGTTATGGTCTAAAGTGCACTTCGGAAAAATCTATTCCTTTCCTTAAGAATGGGTCATTACGCTATTTATTGCCACTACGGGTTTTCGAAACATACGACAATTACTCTAGCTCATAAGGTACTCGTGCTAAAGCTTTACTTTTATTTCGTTGACTTTGTAGATTTGTGTGCGGAGTAGATTTTGAAAAATCAGCACTATTTTTTCTTGGTATTCCTCGGGAATACGCCCTCCAATTATCCAATTCTTTCGAATATACTTGGTGCTTTCCTGTTGAAACTCTGCCATAAGACAGTTCAATGCCTCTTGACGGGTTTCATCGTTCATTTTACTGAACAGCGATTTAATATTTGAAATCATGTTGGTTTGAATGGTCGTCACCAAGATAGAAAGAAAATGGATTTCAAATACAATTGTTAGTAAATGCTAATAATTAAGTGAAGTAGTATTGCTGCCGAATTGCAGAATAATAAAGTGAAACAATTGGTTTGAAGACCTCATTATTGCTATAGAAACGAATGCTACCATCTCCGAATATGTGTCAATTCTTTTTGGAACTGAACAAGGCAATTATTACTGTATGGAATTTTCAATTTTTCTTTAGACTCAAAAGATGAATACTATTTGCTGAATAGCTTTAACTTGGGTGGCTAGAAGCTTTTGGAGTAGCTGAAGTGTTCTTTTCTGTTCTTTTAGTGGAATTCTTCCGCCACTAATCCAATTTTTCTTTACGAATTTTGGGCTTTCCAAATTAAATTCATGCGCAAGGCGTTCTAGTGCCTCGTCTCGGGTTTTGTCGTTCATTTTGGCAAAAAGCGCTTTAATAGTTTCAATCATAAGTATAAATGAACAGCCTTCAAAATAGATAAAAAAGTAATTTATTTCCTAGGAATACCTAGGTATTCCAAATAGATAGCAGTAAGATTCTTGGTATTCCCTGGTGTCACTCGGCTTGCGATAAATAATTGGGCCGTGTTCGCGCCGCTTTTTATGGTTTTAAAAGGCTTAAATTGGTAGCAGTATTAATCAGTGAATTTTGGAAAGCAAATTTTTTAGTAGCCGGGATTCGTTTTGCCACTTTTTGAAATCATGCCACTGCAATATTTAAATATACTCAATCAGGTAAAATCCATTGTAGTGCCTACTCCGTAATTTCTTGGTACCTTTTTTTGTGAATCAGATAGATAAAAAAACGATATTTTTAAACGGGGTATTTCAATCCTAGAAATGAAAACGTATGAATTTAATGAAAAGGATAAAGGCGGTACTTACTAAACTAAATGCTACGGTCAAAAAAGGATTTCAGTATATAATTAAGCACCCGGTTAAATCTTTCGTCTACACTGCGGGTTCAGTTGCTACAGCTTTAGTACTATTGATTGTATTTATCTATTGGGGCGCTTTTGGTAAATTGCCTACCAAGGACTATTTGAGGGGCTTGAAAAATCCGGTTACCTCCACCATTTACGCCTCGAACGATGAGCCTATAGGGTATTATTTTTTACAAAACAGATCAAATGCAGATAGTACCCAAATTACGCAAGCATTAAAAGAAGCCCTGATCGCCACCGAGGATGCCCGTTTTTACACTCATGGCGGAATAGACTATAAAAGCTACGGTCGGGTATTCGTAAAATCAATCCTTATGGGGCAAAATGCCGGTGGCGGCAGTACCATCACCCAACAAATCGCCAAAAATCTTTTCGGCAGGGAAAAACAGTTCTTTTTGTCAACGCCGATAAATAAAGTACGGGAATTATTCATCGCTAAACGGCTTGAAAGTATTTATGATAAGGAGGACATCCTGCTTTTGTATTTCAATACGGTTTCCTTTGGGGAAAATACCTATGGGATTGAAAAAGCAGCCCATCGGTTTTTCAATAAAGCGCCGGAGGCCCTTAGCGTTACAGAGTCGGCTACTTTGGTCGGCTTGCTAAAGGCACCTTCGTATTACAATCCACGGGTGAATCCGGAAAGGGCGGAACAACGTAGAAATATCGTATTGAATCAAATGTTGAAGTATGGTTATTTGACAAAGGAAGAATTTGAAACGGCGAAAACAGATCTGACACTGGATTACCAATCCCCCAAAAAAACATCCTCATTTTCTGCTTACTTCAAAGACTATGTGGCCGCTGAGTTTTCGGAATGGGCCGCGGATAACCCGGCGCCTGATGGGCATACCTATGATTTGGAGGCAGACGGATTGCATATCTACACGACCTTAAATACTAATATCCAAAAATACGCCGAGACTGCTTTGCAAAGGCAGGTAGACCAACTTCAAAAATTAATGGACGACTATTGGGCAGCAGCAACCACCGAAGGGGGAAGAGCGGCACTACTTGAAAAGCTTGTACAAAATAACCCCCAGGTAACCAGAATGCAAAATTCTGGTAAAAGCCAGTTGGAGATACAGGCATTTCTACAACAAAAAAGGATGCGGAAGTATTGGGTTATCGGGAAAGGCTATGAGGAACAACTGCAAACCTTAGAGGATTCCATCTCTAAAAATATAGCAAGATTACATGCGGCAGTAGTAGCGGTGAGCAGTAATTCCGGAAGAATTATGGGCTATGTTGGTGGTATAGACTATGGTTTTAGCCAAATCGATAATATAACTACTGCCCGCCAAGTAGGCTCTACCTTTAAACCGATTACTTATTTAGCCGCGCTGGAGGCGGGACAGGAAGCGTGTGATTTTTACGATAATAACCTCCTAACCTATTCAAAATATGAGAATTGGAGACCAAGAAATGCCAATAATACGTATGGGGGCAGTTACAGCATGCATGGGGCCTTGGCAAATTCCATAAATACAGTATCAGTACAATTACAACTTCAAACCGGCACTACTAATGTTTTAGAACAGGCAAAAAAAATGGGTATTGAAGCGCCTTTGCCAGAAGTACCATCCATTGTCTTGGGTACTGCCGATATTCCGCTTCTTGAAATGGTAAGGGCCTATGCCAGCATAGCAAATGGCGGAGCTAAAATAACGCCTTACGCCATTGAAAAGATAACAGATGATGAGGGTAAAATACTTTTTGAATCTATAACCCCTTATGGGGAAAGGGTGGCAAGTACCCCTCATATTAAAACACTACAAAAAATGATGGAAGGTGTAGCTACGGAAGGAACCGCATCCCGTCTAATGGGTTATGAAATCCCCTATAATCTGATAGGAAAAACAGGAACGACCCAAAATAATGGCGATGGTTGGTTTATAGGATGTTCTCCAGAGCTGGTAATAGGGTCTTGGGTAGGTACCTACGATAAACGAGTGCAATTTAGTACCACTCGAATGGGCTCTGGCGCCAATACGGCCTTGCCTATCGTAGGTTCTGTTTTCAAAAATTTAAGTTATTGGAAAAGACCTATTTTGACAAATTATCAATATGATTTTGATTATTTTCCCTGTCCTCCGTATAGTGAATTAGCTGCGGCAGAGGCTTATACCGCAGCCCAGGCAGATAGTACCTACCTATTGAATTTACGTATACGCGATTCTCTTGAAAACCTTATGGACACTGCCATAGAAATTGATTCTATTCCAAGTATCGCACCAGTTCCCATTCAATTCGACTCTTTAAAAAACGATAGTTTAGTGAAGGGGATAAATCTTCCTTTGGAGAGCGATGAAAATTGATGCTGTGCTTTATTTGATTCCTTTCAAGATAGGTTTATCAGTTGTAATTTAGAACTCGGAGAACTAAAGTGCAAAATTGGTTGAAACTATTTTTAACTGTTCAGGTATAATGATACGGCCGTATATCGAGACACTATTCCAATTTTTGTCCAGTTGCTATGCCTAATCCCCATTTTTTTCGCGCGTTAGATTGCAAATAACCCAAAAATCATCCATTTGTTCTAAATCGGATTTAAAAAATAAAGTACACTTTTTGTACCTGCTTCCTTGCGCCAGCTCCATAGAATTTATGGAATCAAAATTTGAAATAGGTACAATTTTAAGAAATAAATACATGTATTTACTCGTGGATTGGTTCAAATAAGAAACGTGAATTCTTAAGGAATGGTCTATTTTGCTATTGAAATTCAGTCACTTATTGTTATCAAGACAATATTTTGCTTTTTTCTTTGTTCTATTTTCCTATGAATGTCCAATTAGAATTTGAATAGGGATGCGTTTTAAGCAATTCTTTTTACTACTTCTTATATTCCTAAAATTCCTGACCCCAAGTGAATGTAAGGCCCAAAAAGCACCACCAATAGCCGGCGATGATACTTTTACCGTGGGGTACAATGTGACACGTAATGTTTCACAGCTTGACGGACTTTTAGCGAACGATACCGATGCTAATGGATCGGGGACAATGGCCGTACAGGTAACTCCAGTCGCGTCACCCACCAACGGTTCTGTACTATTAAACAGTGATGGTAGCTTTTCATATACCCCAAATACCGGATTCTTAGGTACCGATACGTTCCAATATCGCGTTTGCGACGATGGAACACCTAATGATGTGGTTTCCCGGTTCGACTTTAACAATCCAGATTTAACTATTGCAACGATTGGCCCGGATGCCTCATCCGTAAACCCGTTAGCGGCACAATTAGGATGTGGTATTTATTTTCCTACTGGAGCTGGGGGTAGTGCAGGTTTTGATATCAATGTTCCCAATACTGGAGGAATCTTTAATTTTACAAGTTTTACGGTTTCTTTTGAATACGAAGATCAGGAAAGCACGGCGGATATTATTACCGCAGGTAATTTTAGAGTTTACCATATCACGGGCAACCAAGTGGGTATCCGATTAGACGTAATAAATGGTACAACGGGAATGCCCAGTTCCTTTACCCAGAACTTGGGGAATTTTGTAAATGGGAATACCCCTTATAGTATAGGCTATAACGAAATTACGGGTAATATTACCTATACTTCCAATGCAGGAACTACCGTTTTCAATGTTGCCCCTCCTAATTCCCCTTTAAATACGAGTTCGGCAGGCGCTATTATGTTGGGTCGGCTTATGGATGGTAGCGGCTCTACACGGCCCTCACTTTGTAGTATGGAATTTAGGGACGACAGTCGCTTATGTGATGTAGGCTTGGTAACCCTCAATGTAATGGCGAGCATTATTACCAACAGCCGTATTACGTATAGAGTAAAACCGAATTAGAATTGGCATTGTTGATTTTTTCAAGACAATTGTATTCCTCAATATCCTGCCCTGTGACATCTTCTTAGTTCCCATCAAGGTAATTTATTTTAGTTCGTGCCTACCGTAACTCATCTAAATTCAGTATTTTATTTAAGTAGGCCTCATTTTCTGCTCCCGTGATGGTAGGTTTTCGAGATGTTAAAAACAAAACCTTTGAAAAATTGGAATGTATTTTTGGCCGCTCCAACTACAAATAATTCGTTGGATTTCTTTTGCGAATTGCTATACAGAATGAAAAATGTCATTTGCCTTGGCCTTTATGAAGGAGTCAGCTAATAGGTTATTTAAGCTTATCAACTATATGTGCAAATAAGACAAGGGAGCTTAAAGGCGCCCTTGTCATTTACAAAGCCTTTAGTTTTGAATTATTAAAAACGTACCGAGATTTTTCCGCGAATGTAAAAAGGTGTTCCCGGTGTAAAATGAATCTCCTCTACAGCGCTCGTTTCATTGAACAAACGGCTTTCCGTGGCAAACTGCGTTTCGTTCCATTCCGTGTTAAAAAGATTTTCAACGATTATGCCGTAAGTCCATTGCTTCCAATTGTAATTTAGATTGAAATCGGTAACAAAATAACCTAAGGCGTTTATGGAATTATCCTCGTTCGCGGGCCGGTCATCTACGAATCTGTAGGTGAGTCCCCCCGAAAAATTTCCGAGACCGTCGACCAAGAGACCGCCCGATGAAGTTAGGTCTGGGGCTAGGGGTATAAAATCTTCCCCATCTGGTTCCTCCACACTTCTCCCGTTCGTAAAATTGATATCCGCATAGAGGTAGAGCCAATCCATGGCCTGGTACCGTGCACCAAATTCGGCACCTAAACGTCTTGTCTTTCCACTAGGTTCTACAATCCCGGCATCCCCCACATATACAAATTCCTGTTCCAGAAACAAACCCCATAGCGTAGCATTCAAAACCAACTTGTCTGATGGTTTTAGGATGGTTCCAAAATCAATTCCATAAGCTGCCGGTAAAATATCCTCACCTTCATTGGCAACGACCACCCGGGTATCGTTGGAGTGAAACCCGATTCCGGTTTTAAGAAAGAGCTGCCAATTTCTATTCACCGAATAAATGGTGTTCAATTTTGGACTGAACCCCACTTTAGATTCACTTTGGTTATCGTACGTTTCCGTTAATTTGTTCAAATAATCGAACTTAAAGTAATCCAATCGCAAGGCGGGGTTGATGGTCCATTTGCCTGTCTTGAATTCGGTATTCAGAAATGCGTAGGTATTGGTTTCATCCACATCGCCCAAAGAAATCCGGTTTAAGGTCGTCTGGCGATTCAGTGTATTGGATAGTTCAATGTCGTCCGCGTTATCATATCGAAACCCTAAACCCAACTCGTACTCAAATTGGGTATCATCACCTAAAAATATATTATTTGTTTCGTAAAGACTCTCGGCGCCGATCATGATCCGATTTTCCTTTTGGCGTATTTGGTCCCCATTTACGGGATCTTCCAGAAAGAAGGTAAAATTTGAGTACAGTTCAAAATCGTATTGTGACAGGAAAGCCCTAGTCTTAAGAAGTTTATTCTCGCCCAAGATTTTTGTATGGCTCGCCATAAGGTTCGTACGGCTGGTCTGGCCCCCCTCGGTTGCATCGATTGCCCCAAACCTACTGATAAGGCCTTGGTCAACCGCACGCTGGGGAATCTGTCCAGAGGCGTCCCATTTACTTTGAAAATGGGATGCGGTCAGCTTTAATTCTTGATTACCGGGCAAATTGTAGTTGTACCTCCCCATGATATTGATCCGATTAAAATTTTGTGGCGATTCTACCGGCCCATCCGTCAGATACAGCTCGGAAGCTATGTAGGCGTTGCTATTTTCGGACTCCAACAAGTTAAACATTCCCAAAAGCCGGGAGGTATTGAACTGCCCTGCTTCAAAGGATACCAAACTTCTGTCCAGCGTTTTTCGCAATCGGAGGTCCACATAGCCAGCAGTATTGAAATTTCCCTTATCCGAATAATAGGGTCCCTTGCCAAAATTTACGTTTTCGATAGTCTCGGGAATTACAAAATGCATATCGGCATACCCTTGACCGTGCGCATGGCTGACCATGTTTACGGGCATTCCGTCCACGCTGATGGCAACGTCCGTACCATGGTCTACATCAAAGCCCCGTAGAAAAATCTGTTCCGCCTTGCCGCCACCTGCGTGCTGGCCAATAATAAGCCCCGGAACTTTCCGTAGAATTTCCTGGGAGGATTTAACGGGGCCGTTTTGCACGTCAACATCAACAATACGGCTAAGTGCATTTACTTTTGAAACCACAACGACTTGATCAAGTGAAATGCTTGATTCCTCCAGAACGATTGAAGTTCTGGAATTAAAATTCTCTTGGGAAACAATCAATAGCTCTGTCTTGTAGCCAAGACGTGAAAAATAGATCGAATCGTTTATTGAGGTATTCGTGAGGACGAAGGCACCTGTGGCATCACTATGATTGTGGTAGCCTGTGGTTTGATTAAAGATACCAACATCTTCTAGGGGTTGGTTGGCCATGCTTACCACTGTCCCTTTTAAGTTTTGGGCAATGGTCGCATGGGTAATCAGCATAAATAATGCTATGAATATATATTTCATCTGAAGTAGTTTATGAATTGATAAAAAGTTTATAGGGGAAATTCCTATTCAAATAAGGCACAACAATTCCCTTCCAGCACCCAAATTACGTAGTAGAATGGGCAGGGGTTAATTAGTTCATTATCCCAATACGTCTAGTAGGCATAAAGGATTGATGTGAGGGTTAAAGTTGTGAATTAAGTGTGTAAAACACATCTTAGATCTTATCAATTCTAGGTGGGGGTATCAGAACCTCTGTAGTAAACTGGGGCACTTTTTTGGAATGAAAAAAAGTATTGGATCGCGAGATAAGAACAAAAGTGAATTGTGGCCTAAAACGTTCAGGAAGGGTATGTTTGTCCAATCTAATTTCAGGGTACAATTTTCCTTTGTTTTCCTCGCCTTTGGTCGGATGTAAAAACAGCACTTAAAAATGAAAGTAGTTCGTGGGTGTGCACCTTTTGGTTGTCGTGTTCATGGTGTTGATGCTGCTTTTTTGAGCTGTTGGGCACAGGTAGGAAATTATGTTCATGGCTAGAAGCATGGGAAAGACTATTGTGATGATTGTCTTGTGATAGGCTGTGTGAAAGCGAATGTAAAATTGCGTATAGTTCGGTTTTTAATGGGCTAAGTACATATACAGCGCATAAAGCGACTATTATGCTTCGAAAAACAATGTTCTGTATGAAATGCCCAATCCTCAAATTGTTTGTCTAAAAGAATACAAATTGGAGAAATACTCCCCAACCTACTTACGGAGTTAGGGCGAAAAGGTTTGAAACATGATTAAAAACCAAAAAAACCCCCTAAATCACTAGACTTAGGAGGTTTTTGAATTGTTTGGTTACTGTACTAGTGGAGCCGGAGGGTCTAGAACTTAATCCTTAGAACCTTGGTATTTAGGGCGTTTCAGGGTTTTGAATTTTTATGCTCACCGAATAGGTGACTTTTTAACAACCCAACCAGATTTTTCGCTCTAAATAATTGAAAATTTAGGCCAGATGCGCTTCTACCCCAAGTAAACTAATGATGCATTCTTGCACTAAAAATTATAAGAGTTGACAGTAATTGATTATAATATCTACCAATCACAAACTTTTTATTTTAAAGGAATATGCAGTAATTAATCCAACTGCAGTTAAATAGATTACTCATCTCGACCTAGTAGAACGTTAGGGATATAATATTTTGAATTTTTACAACCAGTTTGAGACCCGTAAAAGGTCAATTAACGAAACTACTAAAAGAGACCAGGTTTGGGACACTCTAGAAAAAGTCTTAAGTATTACAAAAGCTGT
>CAWFGA010000008.1:7500-121579 GCA_963815225.1 uncultured Flavobacteriaceae bacterium | reverse complement strand
CACGAAAAATGTGGCAACGACCAGTTTATATTGACGAAACAAATTTTGATCTATCAGATCTTGGTAGTAGTCTAGTTCCTAATGATCGCGAAATTTGGCCACTTATAGAAGCAGATTTTGAAGCGGCCGCAGCAGTTCTGCCAGAATCACAAAGTGAAGTGGGCAGGCCTACAAGCTGGGCCGCCAAAGCCTTTTTAGCCAAAGCAAAGGTTTATCAAGGCTTTAATGAGGATGGTTCTGCAAATACAGCGAAGTTGCAGGAAGCAAAGCCTATCCTAGAGGATATTATCAACAACGGTGGGTTTTCCTTGGTTCCAAACTTTGAAGAAAACTTTTTGGTGGGTACACGGAACAATTCTGAATCTATATTTGAAGTTCAGTATGCCGTTAGCCAAGCTAATGCGGATGTTTCCAACCGTGGTGTTGGCCTAGCGCATCCTTACACAGACCCTTGGGGATGCTGTGGTTTCTATCAAGTGAGTCAAAACTTGGTAAATGCATATAAAACCGAAGGAGGTTTACCATTGTTGGACACTTTTAATGATTCCAATGTATCATCTGAGGTAGACGATACAATGGCCTCAGTATATGATGGACCCTTAGACCCAAGGTTAGACCACACCGTTGGTCGACCTGGAATCCTATACAAAAATTTCAAAATTGCTCAAACCGACTTTGCGCGAGATTTAAATTATGCTGGTCCTTTTGTTTCCAGAAAACATGTTGCCGAGCAAGAATTCTTTGGTGCCGGTGGATGGCAGAACCTTTCTGCCAACAACTATCGTATTATGCGTTTAGGTATGATTTACCTATGGTTAGCAGAAGTTGAAGTTGAACTAGGGAATTTGGAAAGAGCACGAGAATTGGTTAATATAATCAGGGCAAGGGCCTCCAACCCTGCAGGTTTTGTGCCAAGGGCGATACAAGGGGAAGAACGTAACGACTTTACCATAGTACCGGATGAACCAGCAGCGAACTACGAAATTTCTCAATATAATGAACCATGGACAGACCCGGCAACTGCCCGTAAGGCAGTTCGTTTTGAAACCCGATTAGAATTCGCAATGGAAGGCCATAGATTCTTTGATTTAACACGCTGGGGTATTGCCGCTGAAACTTTGAACGACTATATCCAAAGTGAATCGCAGAGCAGGGCTTATCTTGTAGGAAAAACGTTTGTGGAAGGTAAACACGAGTATTTCCCTATACCGTTGGAAGCTATAGATCGCTCCGTTAAGGATGGTGCACCAACGTTAACCCAAGATCCCGCATATTAGGGCAGAATAATTGACTTTAAATCAAAATTTTTAATACCAAAAGCAGTGATTATCTTTGTATAGTCACTGCTTTTTTGCTATCCACTTTTTATCAAGCTCCTCATGCCATGAGAATACATAGTTCAATTTTCTTTTTACTAATTCTTTTCCATTCTTCATGTGAAAAGAAGGAAGAAACGCTCTTTGTTTTAAATTCAGGACAATCCACGAACATCAAGTTCAACAATCGAATCATAGAAACAGACACCTTTAATATTCTCACGGAGGAATACATATTCAACGGTGGGGGTGTGGCAATTGCTGATTTTAACAATGATAATTATTCAGATATACTCTTTACGGGCAACCAGGTTTCAAACCAATTGTATCTTAATAGAGGTGATTTTAAATTTGAAAATATCTCGGAAGTTTCCGGTATAGAGTCCCCTGAGAAATGGAGTACCGGAGCAGCCATTGTTGATATAAACTTGGATGGCTGGATGGATGTTTATATTTGTGTAGCTATGGCAAGTGGCGAAAACGAAAATCGCAACATGCTCTTCGTTAATCAAGGGTTAAACCCAGAGGGTGTCCCCACTTTTAAAGAAATGGCCAAATCCTATGGTATTGCTGACAATAGGAATAGTATGAATGCTACATTTTTTGATTTCGATAAAGATGGCCTTTTAGACCTCTATGTATTAAACAACGAGCAAGTTCACGATTTACCTACCAATTATCGTCCAAGTATTAACGATGGTTCGGCAATAAGCAATGATCGCTTATATAGAAATAAAGGTGACGGGACATTTGAGGACGTAACGATGAAAGCTGGTATTGTATATGAGGGTTTTGGACTAGGACTCGCCGTAGCGGATTTAAATTTTGATGGTTGGCCAGACCTTCATATTAGCAATGATTACCTAACAAACGATATTTTGTATATCAATAATCAAGATGGGACGTTTACTAATAAAGTTGGTTCCTTTTTAAAGCACCAGAGCAAGTTTTCTATGGGCTCTGATATATCCGACTATAATAATGACGGTTTCTTGGATATTCTGACCTTGGATATGCTGGGTGAGACCAACCATCGAATGAAAACCAATATTGGCAATGTAAATTATGTGGAATACACCCTTAACGAAAGGTATGATTACCAGTATCAATACATGCGGAACATGCTTCATAAAGGTAACGGGGCAGCCGGAAACTTTAGTGAAGTAGGCCTACTGGCAGGTATATCGAAAACCGATTGGAGTTGGTCGCCGTTATTTATGGACGCCGACAATGATGGTTTTCGAGACCTTCTGATTACTAATGGTTTTCCTCGCGATATTACGGATAAAGATTTTGGGGATTTCGCCATTAATGTCAACGCCTTTTTAAGCCCCTCCAAAATATTGGATTCCATACCAGAGGTTAAAGTTGCTAATTACGGGTATCGAAATAAAGGGGATTGGACTTTTGAAGAGCAAACACAGAATTGGGGATTGAACACACCATCATTTTCCAACGGTGCAGCCTTTGCAGATCTGGACAATGATGGGGATTTAGATTATATTGTCAACAACATTAACGATGAAGCGTTTGTTTACGAAAATACCTACGGTAAAAAGGAAAGTGAAAAGAACAATTTTTTACGATTGGTTCTAAAAGGTCCTACTGGTAATCCTTTGGGCATTGGAACTAAAATTAAGATCAGCTATGGGAATGATAACATTCAATATTATGAACATTATTTAACGCGTGGCTATATGTCCTCTGTTGAGCCTATTGCACACTTTGGAATAGGGTCCATCGACACCGTTGAACAGCTTCAAATTCAGTGGCCAGATGGCACCTACCAGCTATTGAATAATATTGAAGCTAATAAAACGGTTTCCATATATTATGCAAAGGGCATTAAGTTGGGAAACCAAAACACCATTCATGATACCACAGAATTTTCGAAGAATACGTATTTATCCAATGTTACAGAAAAATTAAATCTTGATATTGATCTTAAAGATATAGATTTCATAGATTTTGATTTACAACGTACACTACTCCATAAATTGTCTCAAAATGGCCCGTGTCTTGCCGTGGGCGACCTAAATGGAGATTCTCTGGAAGATGTCGTCATCGGTAGTTCCTACAGACACTCCCCTTTACTCCTTTTCCAGAATAAAGACGGAAGTTTTACCTCTCAAACACTATTCACTTTGGCAGATGAATCACTATTTGAAGAAGAGGACATAGAGCTATTGGATATCGATAATGACGGTGATCTTGATATGTATTTAGTATCAGGTAGCAATCAATTTAAAGAAGGGAGTGATAACTACCGTGATCGGTTCTATGTAAACGATGGCAATGGGAATTTTACCGAAGACCCAAACAGAATTCCGGAAATCAAAACAAGCGGATCGGTTGCAAAGGCAGTGGACTTCAACAGTGATGGCTTTGTTGATCTATTTGTTGGTGGAAGAACTCCGATTGGTGTTTATCCAATGCCAGAGAAAAGCTTTCTTCTGATGAACGAAAATGGAATATTAAAAGATGTCACCGATATTCTAGCGCCAGACTTGCGCTCTACAGGTATGATTACCGATGCCGTATGGAGCGATTTCGATGCAGACGGACAGCAAGATTTGATTGTAGTTGGTGAACTCATGCCCATCACAATGTTCAAAAATAATAACGGTTTCTTAGAAAAGGTTAAGAATACAGGAATCCAAAACTTTTCTGGTTGGTGGGAATGTATTTCTGCCTCCGATATGGACAATGATGGTGATATTGATTTTGTTGCTGGGAATCTGGGAAGAAATAACCTCTATCAGCCGTCCCCTGAACAACCGGTTACCGTAATTGCTAAGGACTTTGATAAAAATGGTAGCCTAGACCCAGTAACCTTTGCCTATTTTAAAGATCAAACTGGTACTTATAAATCTTTTCCTGTCAACTTTTGGGGAGATATGAATAAGCAAAGTACTCTATTTCGTTCAAAATTCAGTTCTTATAGGGATTACGCAAAAGCAACCGAAAAAACCTTGTTTACGAGCTCAGAATTGGAGGATGCATTTATTTTAAAAGGTAACTATGATGAAAGCACGTATATTGAGAATCTTGGAAACGGTTCCTTTAAGATGCATCCATTACCTATTGGAGCCCAATTGGCACCACTTAACAGTTTCGTTTTAAAGGACATAGATGCCGATGGTTTTATGGATATCCTTGGTGTAGGGAACGATTTTGGAAATGAAACTTTCATTGGAAAATATGATGCCTTAAACGGAATCGTACTAAAAGGAAATGGAGACGGTACATTTGAAACTATCCCCAATAGTCGAAGTGGTCTTTTAGCCCCTTTGGATGCTAAATCTATAGCGGAGGTAAAAAGCGCTAACGGTGGTTCCTACTATTTTATAGCCCAGAACAAAGACAAGCTCCTGATCTTTAAGGACTAAGGCATCCTACATAAAAAACGAGCGAACAGACACAACCTTAAATTTCAATATTTCTGTGAACCCCAGTGTTTCAATCAAACTATCTTTTAAGTGCAAAATAGCCTTGAATGGGCCGGCCGTAAACTGAAACAGCCTTGAACCAATAGGTAGAAGAAGGCATAGGCTGCCCATTGTAAGTGCCGTCCCAACCAATAGATTCTGGATTGATTTGAGCAAGAAACCTCCCATATCTGTCAAAAACATAAAGAGCCCGCAAACTGGGAATATTATCATTGATTGGTGAAAGTTGCCAATAATCATTAATACCATCGTTATTGGGGGTGAAAAATTTTGGAAAATCATTTGGCCTCAAGGTTTGTATAAATTCATAGGTTACGGTGCCACAACCATTCTTGTCCCTAATAAAAATAAGGTGGTCACCTTCAGCCACGTTTCTAAACACATTGCTGTTTTGGTAAGGCCCGTCCACATCTTCCAGTGCATATTCATAATTCCCGCTACCTATCACGTTTACGGTCACATCCAATCCTATAGCCGTTATCTCAGTTTCAATACCGTCAACAACTCCCGCAGCAGAGCGAACCACTTGGAACTGGGAAATGCTTGTGCACTCCGTAAGTTCGCCAAAAATTGAAACCGCGATGTAAGCTTCATACCGGTATGGTCCTATATTCTGTGTGGTAAAAACATTAGTTTCCGAGATCAATTCTTCTGTACCATCCTCGTTAATTCTAAACCATCTGAAACCATCTGCTCGGTCTTCACTTACAATTGTTACCTCAGTTGCACCTTCACACAAACCAATATTTTTCGGTATACTTGTCTCTGGACTAAATAAATCGCAATCAATACTTGAATCTCCTGTAGTAAATCGTTCTACGCCACACATGCCAGCATCTCCAGTATCGTTATATGGTATAATTGTAACAAAAATCTCGGTATTGATTGGAAAATTATCAGGGGGATTATAGGTTAATACGTTTCCTACATCGATTTCAGGCAGTAAATCATCATTATTTTCTGAAGTGCCGATTGCAAGCCGATACCCTGTAGCGGTTGGGGCATAATCCCACATTATGTTTTCACCCAGTGCCACGTCCGCACTGTTCGGTGCCGGATTATTTAATATGGTGCAATTGGGGACCGTTGTAACATTTACGGTTCTAAAACTTTCTGAAGGGCATGTGACAAAAGTACCATCGTCCAAAAACAGACTTATCGTTACAAAAACCTCGGTATTATCCGGTAAGCCTACAATTGGTACTAGGCTATTCACTAACGCTGCAGAGCGACTATTGTAAATATCCGATCCTCCTGCACTAGTTCCCAAGGAGACTGAGTAGCCATCTATACCAGAGACCAAATCCCATTCCACGCTCGTATCAACAGCAACATCCATTTCACCATTTAAGGGGTTAGTTATTTTCGGACATGTAAATTGAGCAGTAGAATATAGCCCAGAAAACAAAGCTACAACTAACAACATTTTAGTTAGGAAAAGTACTTTAAATTTTGAACCTACTACTAGCATACACTAACCTGAAGATAAAATACCGATTAAAATTAAGAAAGAACTTGATTCCATTCATTAAATTTTTGAGGCAAGGCAACTCGAACACTTCAGGAACCACCGTATTTTGGGACATATGTATTTCCAGAACTTAAAGTTTAAAAGAAACGAGTCCAAGGAAAGATAATCATATTCTGAATAAAGAAAAACCTGTTCCTAGTGCTACTCCTTATTTAGAGCCATTTTTTAATACCGTTCAGAATATGGGAAATTGGTCTATTCTATTTGATTTCAATGTACTTCTCGCTGGACTTTTTCAACATTGGTTGCCTTGAGCTTATCGTAACCATCTTGTAACATTTTTAAATACTGCCCAAAAATCTATTGCCAAAACCTAAATTGATTACCGGTTTTTCAGTTCTATTTGCCAATCCCTGTCTGTTTTTGGGTTTCAGCAGTTCTGAGACACCGAATATCACCCTCTCATTTCTGCCAGTCGCAAAGGAAAGCCTAGCCAATTAATAAGAAACTCTAAACAAGAAAGGTTTATCAATAGTATTCTCGAATATTTGATTTTTAATGTAGCTCTTGATTCACAAACCAATCATAAAGCGCTTCGGTATCATACGCTTTCACCCAAGCATTATGTCCAACATTGGGATATCTTGTAAAGGTGACATCATAACCCATTTCCAATAATTTGGATACCATAGCCTCCGATTCGGATATGGGTATTGATTTATCCTTCTCACCGTGAAAAACCCATATGGGCATCTTTTTATTGATCCATGATGCGTAGGGTATAGGCGTCATACCGCAAACCACCGCCATTGCCGCAAATTTTTCCGGATATTGCACTGCCATTTCCCAAGCTGCTCCTCCTCCCCTACTTAATCCCGTAAGGTAAATTCTCTTTTTGTCTATCCTATTTTCAGAAACAATGGAATCTAAAAGCTGCATTACGGCCCTTGTGTTCCACCATTTTTTTTCACTGGGATTTTGTGGGGCCAAAATTAAAAATGGAAATTTTTTTCCCTGTGCAATCAATTTAGGAGGACCATTTCTTTTTACGGTAACCAAACTATCCCCAGATTCCCCTCCTCCGTGCAAAAAAAGAAGAATTGGAAAATCAGCCTCAGGTTCATCCAGGTATTCTTCTGGATAATACAGATAATACGCTAATTTCTCTTTTACATTCGTTTCCATCACGGAATCCAAAAGAATAGGTTTTGTTTGGGAGGCGCAGCTTTGAAAAAGGAGCACTATTAAAAAATAAATTATAAACCTGTTCACGAATAGCAATTATTAACTGTCAAAAGTACCTATAATGTCTCGATTTAAATACTAAATAAAACACAACAATTGCATGGCACGCTATTTTACAAGACTGTATCAAGTAGGGTAATTCAAAAAAAAGGAGCATCTTTCGAAACTCCTTTTTTTAGGTAAACCAGAATTCAATTATCTGTAGAGCGTAAAGTGCCCCACATAACGTTGCTGGCTTTTATCGTTGGCATTAACAACATACCAATAGTCGCCCGTAGGCACTTCTTTTCCTTCATAGGTTCCATCCCAGCCAGATACTTCGTCTAAAATAGCAACCACACGACCATACCGGTCATAAATCTTGACTACAATGTTGGGGAAAAATTCACGGTTGCCCGGAGACCATAGTTCGTTCATATTATCACCATCTGGTGTAAAGAAATTTGGAAACTCCAGCATTCCAGTAAACTCGAACGGAATAGCTACCTCAGCCACACAACCATTGACATCCCTTACCCGAATAGTAACCATTCCACTTTCATTGGTCGTAAACGTTGTTTCTTCCCCGTAGGATTCCCCGTTAAAGAAAAACTCGTAGCCGCCGAAACCACCTTCCGCCGAAGCCTCTAGCTCATTTGGTCCTGTTTTGATCGCGGTCAAGGATAAGGGACTATAACTATCTATACTAAACTCAACAAAATTCGTACAGCCATTCTCATGATAAATATAAACGGTATGGTCACCGGCCGGTAAGTCTCCCCACGTCCGGTCCATTCCTGCCAACGCTGTAATTGCATCTGTTGGATCTATCGGATCTAAGGCGAACATTAAATCTGGAATTAGATTGCTTTCCTGCATTTGAACCGTAACCGTACTGTTAGGGAAAATACCTTCACAACCATATTCAACAACAGGTGTTGCCGTTAAATCGACCCCAATTCCTATGGTAAATAGTTCAGTGGTACTACATAGGTTCGCATCCTGGAGGTAAATGGCGTAGGAAGCTCCCCCTTGAAGGTTTTCAATAATTTGTCCGTTATAAAATGTAAAAACCCCAGTGCCGCTTTCATCTATAGGATCGATCATTTCAATCTTATACTCAAAATATGGATTTGGACTTACCAGCGGGTCATTAAATGGAGTTCCTCCCGTAATATCAAACACAACGGTACCGTCATTTGCACCAATACAGAGTTCTGGCGTAGTTTGAATATTGAGAATTTGGATTTCATCCGGCTCGGTAACAGTAATAAAATCCTTTTCAAAACAACCGTTTTCATCCTGTATCAGTATTTCATAGGTTCCTGCAGCCAAATCCTCAAAAGTATAGGCTCCAGGTGTCAATGGATCACTAAAGAATTCGTTGAAATTGGGAGCAATAGCAAACTGTATTAGACCTACACCACCCGACATTACCTCAACGGTAATCGTACCATCCTCTTCGCCGTTACAAGTTACGGGTGTGGGTAAGGCATCGAATATTATTGGGTCGGGCCGTATAATTTCGAATGGTCCTGCAATATCCATACAGGTTGCACCGCTCGTTACAGCTATATAATAATCCGTGGCAGCCGGTAAGCCTTCAAAGGTACCATTTGCCTGGGGACCTCTGAACAAGGTGGCCGTTGCTGCAGGATTAAAGGCATCTACCGGATCACCATTGTACAAGTAAAAAAGGTCATCGCCAACCCCGCCATTGACAAACGATTCTATTCGCCCGTCCAATTCGGAGGCACATGAAATATCATCCGGTAAATTGGGCAAGATGGTGATACCCGTAGCATCGGTCATTGTAATACCATTTGAACGTACGGGCAGGCAGATGCTTGATGCACTGGTCTTTCTTACATCGAATTGATAGGTAATCCCTTGCACCCCAGGAATCAAAATGGAGATACCGGGTAATGGTACGTAGGGCCCTATGATGACACCATTTTGTACTGGAGCATACTCGTAGGTAAACAAGGGGTCTGGATTCTCTATCGTAAGCCTCATTTCTCCCACTCCACCACAGCCGGGTACCCTGGTCTGTACCAATAAGGGTACTACCGGAGGTGGTGGATTTACAAAATAGGGGTCGGTGACAAAAACACAGTCAAAACTGGAAGATACTTCAATAGCATACCAACCGGCACTGATGAATCCGCCACTCGCTCCTATAAATGTAGGTGCATTCTGTAGACCACTGGTTGAACCAACATCCGTGTTATTATTACTATTCAGATATAAAAGTCTATAATTATACCCCGCACCAGGGAAACCGCCCGTTGCTCCGGGTAATGCCGTTATAGCATCTCCAGTTGTAGGGTCGAAGGCTTCAAGTACGGCATTGTTTCCATTCGGACAATCCAGTCCTTGAGGTTGACGTATACCTGCATTGATCTGGGGTACTTCTTCCAGTTCAATATCAGACGTATACGTACATGATTCGATATCCCTAATTTCCACTTGATAGAAACCGAAAGCCAATCCCGTAAATTCGTTATTATTGGAGAAGGCAGCTACTTCGCTGGTATAAGTGGACCCACCGTCTGTACTAAGCAATAATCTATACTCATAGGGAGAAGTGTCCCAGCCACCTTGACCTGTTGCTTCTATTTCTCCTAAATCATTATTACAACCAACATTTCCAACAGACACAGCCGTGACCAATAAGGGTCCGTTTGGTGTTCTAATATTGGCGACATTACTGGTCGCAGGACATTGGGGATCATCTAATGAAACAATATCCACTACATAGTTTCCACCAGGAAGGCCTAAAATAGTTTCAGGATTTGCCACGGAAGTATCAAAATTTCCGGAAGCTTCTGCGGGCAGTATCCTATTCCCGCCCACATCCAATAAGAATGCTTGATAGCTATAACGTGTACCCACATAATTTGTGACCTCAATATTCAATGCGCCATCGGAGGCACCAAAACAACGCACAGGATTTGCCTCGGATATAACTACTGTGGGCTCATTTGGGGGGTTCACGGTATAGACAGGAAGTGGATAGCTACACCCGCCTGCTGTATTGTCTTGTACCTCGATCAAATAATCACCGATACTTGGTAATTCTACAAAAGTGGAACTACCACTAGGTTGGTTTACATTAGCTACGGTAGTACCAGAGGGTCCGGAAGTGATTACCGTGAAATTTGTAGTACCTGTTACCGTAATCTCAACACGCTCAGGATTTGCACAGGTCAGTGCCCTGTCTTGTGAAATACTCGGAACAACATCTGTTGGAGCAAAAACGGTAATTGTAACATTATCTTCACAACCGTTGGCATCAATAGCATAAATGGTGATGGTTTGATTAGTACCGTTGTCTACAATATCAAAATCTGAACTACTTTGATAACTATCATTGGGATCAAGGCGGTACCCGTAAGGGCCTCCATTTCCTATACTTACCAAGGTAGCGGATATTGTAGCGGTACTAAAACGATTGGCTCCATTTTCGCAAACCAAGGTCTCATCGGTCGCGGTTATTTCAAATAGTGGAGGCTCAGAAAGGGTAATGGTATCATCATCGATACATCCTCTAGCAGTCTCCACTTCTACACGATACGTATCGGGCGTTAAACCAGTAAAAGAACCGGAAATATTGCTATTGATTTCTGTATTGCTGGAATCAAACAAACGGTACTCTACAATTCCATCAAGGTCCGAACCAGGATTCAATACCACACTTAGGCTTCCATCATTGGCACCGTTACAACTTATATTGCTCTCGCCCATATCAACAATTACGGGAGGTATTGCGGCATCCAATGTAATGCCATCTACCGTGAAGTCGCAAAAAACACTACCGTCATTGGCAATATCATCGCTGATGAACACCTCATAATCTCCTGGACCAACACTGGTAAAAATACCATTAGTAGCACCTGTAGTATTTCCAGTTGGTGTACCTGCACCATCACGTAATTCAAACGTAAAGTTTCCGCTACCGCCATTGGGGAAAACTGTGATTACACCATCCGCATTGTTACAACTAGGTTGTAAAGAAAAATCTGCCGATGCAGAAAGAATCTGAAACACTTCTGCTGTAGTGGATACATCACAACCGTTGGAATCAACCACATAAATATCATAGACGCCAATACTAGGAACATTGAATGTAGCCGTTGTAGGATTGATACCATCATACGCCGGAACCAAGGTTTCACCACCCAAGGTAAACGTAGGATTATCGATATTGGCAGGCATGGTCACATCAATTTGAAAACTTGCCGGTGGTGCTCCCGTTATACACTGGTTGTTCACCGAAATAGCTGGTACAGGTAAATCTGGATCTAACTGTACAATAGTGGCCGAAGTCATAAACTCACAACCCCGTGAGTCCCTTACCCATATATCATAGGCTGTTCCTCCCAACGAGCCAGGCAAGGCCACAGTTGTAGCCGTACCATAATCTCCGGCGCCAGGAGTGCTTCCCGCATCTACCACGGCATACTCATAAGGCGAGCCATCAGGCAAAGATCCAGCACCCGAAGGCGGATAGGGAGTACCGCCACTACCCCTAAAAGTCAGCTGTCCATCCTCATTACAATTCGCATTTTCATTGTTGATGACATCTACCCGTGGTATATTTAACGTCACTTCAATAGTATCTCCCCCTGTACAATCCGTAGCATCATCAATTACTGAAATAGCATACGGGCCTTGCGGAACCAAAATGGTATCGTCCGAAACAGTGCTAGCGGTAACATTGGTAACGATTGCACCAGTATTTAAATTTCGAATTACGATATCAAAAGGTCCTGTAGCTCCGGAAATTAAATAGCGTAGTTCCACATCCTCCCCATTACAATTTCCATTATCAATGGAAAGTGAAACATCTAATGGATTAGGTCCATCGGGAATTGTAACCTCCTCAATATATTCACAGCCAGTACCCTCATCCAACACCTGTACAGTATAAGTAGCACCCGGCACAAGGTTCGGGAAACAATATCGGGTGGCGGTAGGACCTAAGTCTATATACGGAGAAGCAGGATCTGTAACCAAGCGGATATCAAAAGGGCCAACACCGTTAACAATATCAACACATTGCGCTAAATTCCCTCTATCACAGATTATTGGAACTGTAAAATCTGGGACTATTTGCAAATCGATTGAATTGATACTAATAGCGTCCAAGTCTAAACACCCACGAGAATCTAGCGTAATAACAGTGTAATTGCCTTCCACCAGGAGAGAATCTTCTATATCCAAGGGCAAATCGCCGAAGCCCACATTTTCCCTTCTAATAATTTCGTTTCCAAAATTGTCTTCTATGATAATTGTAAAACTGGCAACTCCATCCGTAATTGCATTAATACGCACTCCACCAGAAACTCCAGTTACATCGCAATCAGCATCAATTGAAGATACGGTTGCATCCGGTGGATTAGTAGCATCCGGATTTACTACTACGGTTTGAACTCCAGTGGTGCAATTTCTCGCATCTTTAACGATATATTCATAGGTTCCGGCAGAAAGTCCAGAATAAATGGTTTGTGAACTAAAGGTAAATCCAGCAGGTTGCGATGCATTGAACGGACTATCGACCAAGCCTGTTCCTTGGGGCGCAAAAACGATTTCAAAAGCTGGAGTACCCGTAGATACATTTGGGATAATTTCAACATATCCACTGGAACTATCGCCACAACTAGGGCCAACAGGTACCGCTGAAGCGGTAATGGATGCTGGAGGGGTAAAGGTCAATGGAGGCGATGTATTTGTACACCCATTGTTATCTGTAACCTGTACGGTATAAATACCTTCAGAACCAAAAGGAACGGTGTAATTAAAAGCGTTTGATGGCAAGTTGTTTCCGGTATGTCCCGCTACTGGTGTACCATCAAGAAAAATGGTATATGAGGTGCTTGCCAGTGTTGATATATCACCGCCATTGATAGTAATTCCCATCTCACCATCACCACCGCAGGGTATCTCCGTAATCAAATCAAGGGCAATCTGTATTTGGGATGGAATAGTCACTGTCAAATCATCGGTACAATTGTTACCATCGACCACCTCAATAGTATAAGTGCCCGGCACCAGTCCATTAAAGTTGGGACTAGCTTGAAGCGGCCCTCCATTAATACGATATTGATGCGTACCCATTGCAGCCGTACCAGCTGTAGAACTGACTTGAATGGATGCATCATCACCCGGGCCAAAACAGTAATCCACCGTACCTAAAGCGATGATTGGTGGGTCTACCTGGCTTAGCACAAACGTTGTGCTTGCCGTACATCCTTCCACATCTGTTACCGTTAAAGTATAAGTACCCGCAGCAGTCAGGTTACCAAAGTTTCTACTACTCTTGGGACCTTGAGTGATTCCTGGAGGTGTTGGCCATTCCAATTCATATCTGTAAGTACCAAAACCACCCGATGCATTGGCGCGAACCTGTCCAATATTATTGTTGGCACAGCTCATATCGGTAACAGTAGCAGTTAAACTTAATACCGATGTTGGTTCTTGTATCGTGACATTTGCCGTGTCGGTACAACCTGTGTCGTCATCTGTCACTGTAATCGTGTATGTATTGGCACCTAAACCTGAAATTGGCACCTGAAGATTGGTCTCTCCTGTACCGCTAAATCCACCTGGACTTATTGTATATGAATACGTATTTGCGAAACCATCGACCAAGAATGTGGCATCACCATCAGTAGCGCCCGTACAGACCCTTAAATCACCACCAGACCCTAAACGTGCCCGAATAGAGCTAATTACAGCAGGTGTAAAACTTTCCTCATAACTACAACCATTGACATCAGTAATTCTGAAAACATGGTTTACGTTGTTCGTCAGCCCCGTAAAGGTGTCATTTGTCCCATTATTAATCGTGATAGGGCTTATCACCTCATACGTAGCAATCGCAAAGTTTGCCGTAGCCGTTAATTGTACGTCTGATGTATTTGCAGCGCAACTGGTATTACTTTGCGCAAACGCCAAGTTAGTAGGTGGATCAACATTAAGTATCGTAATTGGGGTCAGCTCCAATCTACAACCACCACCATCACGGATAATAGGCGTATATACGCCCGCTGCCAAACCAGAATAAGAGGTAGTCCCCGAAAAGTTGACTCCGTCGATACTAAAGACATAGCCACTGCCCGATCCACCTGAAAACGGACCTACGAAATCTATTTGTCCACCATTGGTTCCCCCGCTACCATTACAGGTAACGTCAGAAATTTTAGAAGCACTACCGGATAGGGCACCCACATTGGTAACCGTAACAGGTGGCAACATCATGGTACATTCAAAACTCCCTTGCTGGTACCTAACTTCAATATTATTATACGTTCCGGCCGGGACGGAAACTTGGGGAGTGGTAATCCAGGGATCCCCAGAATTAACACGGTAGGACAAATTGTAACCACGGGCGTTTACGATGGTAAAATCGATTCGCGCACCTCCATTACTGCAGGTACCATCAACACCGGCTGCTGTAATATTTGGTGGCTGAAGCTCCTCCACACTAGAGGATACCGGGATAGTACAACCATTACTATCGGTAACTACAAAATCATAGGTACCTGCCGTAGAAACCGTAAAGGTAGTCGTTCCTGTATTCGTAGCTGAACTCCCAAAAGAAGGTTGAACCGGACCTCCATTTACCGTAAAGGTGTAAGGT
The DNA here is from genome assembly GCA_963815225.1 of uncultured Flavobacteriaceae bacterium. GTDB lineage: Bacteria > Bacteroidota > Bacteroidia > Flavobacteriales > Flavobacteriaceae > Maribacter. Next base: position 106,474 of record CAWFGA010000008.1, on the reverse strand, counting down.
GCGGAACCTCCACTGGTATTCAATGTGATATCGACACTGGATATTGTAGAACAGCCGAAACTGCTATTCACCTCGGTAGAGGCGTCCAAAGCGTTTAAACCAGCTCCTATTGTTATAGGATTGCCAGAAGTGTCCAAATTCTGCCGTGGAGGATTAATCCCGGCCAAGGCATCACCTTTACATTGTTGGGTTTCTACCTGTACGATATAGGTTCCGAAACCTACCGCTGAAAATGTATACGGGTTGGTCGCAATAAATGCCGTAAACTCTTGAGCGACACCGCTAGAATTTAATAAGGTATATTTATAAGGTCCAGGAACATTATTGGCCGTAACCGTTATGCTACCGGTATCCCCACTACATTGAGCATCCACGAAGGTTGCCTCAATTTCAATATCCTGTTGATTTATAGTAATCGGTTCATAAGGGTATTCACAGGTATTTGCCGTATTCTGTAATCTTGCCTTAACATTGTAGGTGCCAGGAGCAAGATTGGCAAATATTGGACCTTGCCATGGACCAAAACCGCTTCCGCTATTAATACTGAACTCGTAAGCACTGGATAAATTCGTGATTTGTATCCTTCCGGGTACGCCACAAATAAAATCCTGCTTTACGTAGGTTTGTGTAATGGTACTCTTCTTAACCTTAAAATAATATATTTGACCATCAGCGACTACGCGGTACTCTGCCCCTAGCGTTGCCGGAACCGAACTTGCATTTAACGAAAAAGTCTGTCCTGTCGCCACTTGGGTATAACAAGATCCCGTATTGGGGCAATCCTCATTAATATTGGGACTACATGCGCCGCCAAGACGCTGCCAAGAAACCGAACCATAAGGACCGCCGGATAAGCTAATGACCCGGTTATCAAAATCGCCACAAAGGTTGAAACGCGCTACAGTAAACCCCTGAACGCTACAACCAACTTGTTCATCCGCTCCTTGAATAATGGTAGAGAACATAGCGCTGGCGGCCATTGTTGATTCTTGATTACCTAGGGTGGAAATTTCTGAAGTGGATTTTTTTGGAACGGAAACCGAAACCGCTTTCTCAAGCACGTTGGAGATTTCCTCAAAGAAGGTACCTGCCTTAGGGTTGGCTATTGCCGTAGTACCAACAACTGAAAGTAAAATCAGCAGTAATACATACAGCGTGTACCGCTGTTGTTTTGGGAGCATAGGTTAAGGTTCGTTTAAAAGAACGACTCAGTTTTGGGGATCTTTACCGTTCTTTGATGTAATTTTTTATACTTATATTTTATCTTTAATTAAAACTTGAGTCCTTTAATATATTTCTAACGCTTCAATATGAAAAAAAGTATCATTTTAAGTTGTTTATTCGTTGTAATGCTTAATTATTCCTGTGCACAAGACCCTGAAAACAAAGTAACTACTCCATCCAATCCCCCCTTCGAGGCGGAGCTGTTCGTCGATGAACTACAGATTCCATGGGGGTTTACCTTTCTACCCGATAAAAGTTTATTAATTACCGAAAAAAATGGTACTCTTATCCACTTTTCCAACGGAGAAAAAACGATTATTGGCAACGTACCTGAAGTTTATGACAGGGGGCAAGGCGGTCTTTTAGATGTTGCGCTGCACCCTAACTATGAGCAAAACGGATGGATTTATTTTACCTATGCTTCCCCCGAAGGTGATGGAAAAGGAGGAAATACGGCCTTGATGAGAGCAAAGTTGAAAGATAATGAACTTGTGGATAAAGATTTGCTTTACAAAGCGGTCCCTAATACTACAAAAGGCCAGCATTTTGGTTCAAGAATCGTTTTTGACAATGATGGCTACCTCTACTTTTCAATTGGGGAACGAGGAGATAGGGATGTAAATCCTCAAGATATTACTAGAGATGGTGGCAAAATATACCGTTTATACGATGATGGCCGTATACCGGAAGATAATCCGTTCGTTGATGTGGAGGGGGCAAAAAAAGCGATTTATAGTTACGGGCATCGAAATCCACAGGGATTGATCAAACATCCCGTAACTGGTGAACTATGGGATCACGAACACGGTCCCAGGGGAGGTGATGAAATCAATGTAATAAAAAAAGGTGCAAATTATGGATGGCCGCTTGTTACGTATGGTATCAACTATAGTGGCACCCCAATAACAGATCAAACGACCATGGAAGGTATGGAGCAGCCTATACACTATTGGGTTCCTTCAATAGCACCCAGCGGTATGGCCTACGTTTCGACGGACACCTATAGAGGCTGGAAAGGTAGTTTATTGGTGGGGTCCTTAGCCTTCCAATATTTGGAGCGGTTACAAATGGAAGGAACTAAAGTAGTTTCAAGGGAGAAATTAATGGCAGATATGGGCCGGGTACGTGCTGTGGAAGAAGGTCCGGACGGATTAATATATGTGGCGGTCGAGGGTAAAGGCATTTTTAAATTAGTTCCTAAAAAATTATAAGAAATGAAATTTTTCCTTCCCGTTTATTTCATACTCATGACCTGCCTTGGTTTTTGGGTTTATCAGGAATCAGAGCTATCAGAAAGTAGAGCGCGTGGTAAAGAAGTGTATGCCGACTTCTGTGTAACCTGCCATTTGGATAATGGCGAAGGCGTGGCCTACACCTTTCCACCCTTGGCAAATTCAGATTATTTGGCAACGAAACGCGAAGCCTCTATCCATGCCGTAAAATATGGTCTGCAGGGTGAGATTACTGTAAACGGTACTACCTATAATAGTGCAATGACCGCAATGGGATTGGAAGATGAGGAAGTTGCGGATGTCATGAATTATATCATGAACGCGTGGGGCAATACCCAAGATGAAATGGTCACGGTCAAGGAAGTAGAAGCTATAGAAAATTAAGGTTATGGCTCCCTACCCGCTTCCAAAGCGAGTTTAACGGAGCCATACTTTTTAAGTAACTTTTCGGCCGCTGCATAATCAATACCTAGTCCCTCAACAATATACCGGGTACCACGATCTACCAGCTTGTCATTGCTCAACTGCATGTGCACCATTTTATTCCCTTTTACCCGTCCAATTTTTATCATCAGTGCAGTTGAAATCATATTGAGTACCAGCTTTTGGGACGTACCACTTTTCATACGCGTGCTACCGGTCAAAAATTCTGGACCCACATTTACTTCTATCTGTATGTCCGCTATTTGCGCTATGGGCGCCCCAGGGTTATTGGTAATGGCAGCGGTTAAAATTCCATTTTTCTTGGCGTCGCCTAAACCTCCAATGACATACGGTGTACTTCCAGAGGCGGCGATACCCACAACCACATCATTTTCATTGATACCATGCAGCTTTAAATCGACCCAAGCTTGGTTGGTATCGTCCTCCGCATTTTCTACTGCCTTTCTAATTGCAGTATCCCCGCCTGCAATCAACCCAATGACGCGCTCATGGGGCATTCCAAATGTTGGTGGTATTTCAGAGGCATCCAAGATACCAAGCCTTCCGCTCGTACCTGCACCAATGTAGAATAATCTCCCGCCATCTAGAAAACGCTCCGCGAGCGCATCTACCAATTTGGTTACCTGCGGTATTGTTTTTTCGACAGCGATAGCCACTTTCTTATCCTCCTCGTTCATTTTGAGCAGTAGGGTCTGGGTATCCATCAACTCCAGATGATCATGATTGGAAGGGGTTTCCGTAATTTTCTTATACTCCATACCCTTATAATATTTTAATGTCGTGATTTTTGAATGGTTTCAGCAACTCATCATCCGGTGCCAACTCCGTAATCATGGTATTGATGGTGTTGATATCGCAAGTTTTATACCGGTGCTGCGAATTCAATTTTTCTGAAATGGACAGCAAAACTGTTTTTTTGGCCGCTTTAATAACCGCCTTTTTAATTTGGACGATATCCCAATCAAACTCGGTAAGGCCATATACCGCATCAACATACCCCGTACCTATAAAACTATAATCCACGCGTATTTCAGAAAGATTATGTATCGCATTAGCCCCAATAGCTATTTGGGCCTCCTTTGAAATTTGCCCACCAATGGAGATAACGGTAACGTTTGCCTTGTTGGATAATTCCATGGCAACCGGCAGACTGATTGTGAAACAGGTAAGGTTTAAATTTTCAGGAATGATGCGTGCAAGTTCCAAACACGTGGTGCCCCCATCCAAAAAGATAACGGCCCCATCCCTAAGCAAACCAACAGCTTTGGTCGCAATAGCCACCTTTTGATCTACTTTGTAGATATTGGTATTTCTGGCGCTATTGGTCATGAACCCCAAGGATATAGCGCCTCCATGAACCTTTCTCAATTTATTGTCCGCATCCAGTTCCTTTACATCACGCCGCACAGTATCAATGGAAACATCCAAGGTCTCAGCGATATCCGTCAGTAGGATTCTGTTATGAAGATCCACCTCATTTAATATGGTTTGTTGACGTTCTTCCTTAAGCACTTCTACGTAATAATTTAATAACTTGAAGCAAATATAGGCAATTAATTCATTTGCTGTTTTATGACGTTACTAGAAATTTTAAACGGTCAAATTGATTATTAACTGCAAAAAGAAGCAAATTTAATTGCAAAAAACAGCATAAATTCAAATTAACGCCTATATTTGCATGATTTTAAACCCTAACATTCCATATAAACCGTATGAAAACCGCTTTAAAAGAAATTAAGTTTGACATCAGCTACCAACCGGTGGGCCAATTCGAGGAAACCCGCTTCGAAAAAATTCACAATGTAATTTTTAAGGATTCCAATGAAGCATCGGTTAAGGTTGCCCAGGAAATTGCAGGTCTTATAAAAAAAAGGCAAGGCCAAAAACGCAATTGCGTATTGGGCTTGGCAACTGGTTCTTCGCCTATCAGGGTCTATGAAGAATTGGTTAGGATGCACAAAGAGGAAGGACTTAGCTTCAAAAATGTGATCACCTTTAATTTGGATGAATACCTTCCTATGGAGCCCAATAATATTCAAAGTTATTTCTACTTCATGCACGAACATTTGTTCAATCATGTAGACATACCCGAAGAAAATATTCATATCCCAGACGGAACGGTAAGTAACGAGGATACCACCGCCTATTGCCTTTCCTATGAACGAAAAATAAAGGAACACGGCGGACTCGATTTTCAGTTATTGGGTATTGGCAGAACCGGACACATTGGCTTTAACGAACCCGGGTCACACTACAACTCGGGTACAAGGGTCATAACTTTGGACCACATTACCCGTGTAGATGCAGCACCCTCGTTCCTTGGTATAGACAATGTGCCTAGAAAGGCAATTACGATGGGTATCTCTACGGTACGGAAAGCAAAACGGATTATCCTTTTGGGTTGGGGCCAGAATAAGGCCGATATCATCAAGAAAACTATTGAAGGTGAAATTTCATCGCATGTACCGGCTACGTATCTACAAAACCATGAGAACTGTACCTTTGTTCTGGATACAGGTGCGGGAAGTGAACTTACCCGTAATAAAACACCATGGCTCGTAGATGCTTGTGTCTGGACCGATGAGCTTAAGGCCAAAGCAATGGTCTGGTTATGCGAAACGACTGGTAAAACCATCCTGAGCCTTACGGATAAGGATTACAATGACAATGGTATGGCCGATCTCCTTGCGCTAGAAGACTCCTATGATCTGAACATAAAAATGTTTAACAAACTACAACATACCATTACCGGGTGGCCTGGTGGAAAACCTAATGCAGATGATACGAATAGACCAGAGCGCGCAACCCCGGCGAAAAAACGCATCATCATTTTTAGTCCGCATCCAGATGATGACGTAATCTCTATGGGTGGTACGTTTGATCGTTTGGTGGAACAGGGCCATGATGTTCACATTGCGTATCAAACTTCAGGCAATATTGCCGTGTCCGATACCGATGCAAGGAAGTATGCGGAAATAGCCTTGCAGATTCATCCTTCCGATGAAGCAAAAAAGATTATTAAATCGATTACCGAAAAAAATGAGACCCGAATAGATTCTCCGGAGGTCCGTAATTTAAAAGGAAAGATCAGACGCGGCGAATCCTACGCCGCTACCCGCTATATGGGCTTAAAAGATGAAAAAGTTCACTTTTTGGACTTGCCCTTTTATGAAACGGGAACGATAAAGAAAAAGAACCTATCCCAAGCGGATATAGACATTATGGTCGACATAATTTCAGAAATCAAACCGCATCAAATTTATGCCGCCGGCGATCTTGCCGACCCACATGGAACGCACAAGGTATGTTTGGATGCCGTTTTGGAAGCCTGCAAACAGCTAAAACCTGAACCCTTCATGAAGGATTGTTGGTTGTGGCTCTATAGAGGGGCATGGCATGAGTGGGACATCAACGAAATTGAAATGGCGGTGCCCATGAGTCCGGGACAGGTACTCAAAAAACGGAATGCCATTTTTTGCCATCAGTCCCAAAAAGACGGGGTCATGTTCCAGGGAGACGATTCTAGGGAGTTTTGGATGCGGGCGGAAGAACGTAACCGGGATACCGCAAATAAATATAAAGCAATGGGACTATCCTCCTATGCAGCAATGGAAGCCTTTGTAAGGTATAAATTCAATTAACCACCAAACTTGATGAAAAAGGTCTATTTTTAGTTCTAAAATGGGCCTTTTTTTATATGATGTCAAAATCTATCCTACTTCTTATCGGTATTATTTTGCTCAGTTCCTGTGGGGTTTTCAGAAGCTATGAAAAGTATCCCAGGACAGAATTTAGAGGCGTCTGGATCGCTACGGTCGTAAATATCGACTGGCCTAAAAACGCAAACGACAGCCCTGAAAAGCAAAAAGCGGATTACCTTAGAATACTCGATTTTTATGAGCGGGAAAACTACAATGCCGTCATTGTGCAGATACGCGCAGCCGGAGACGCTTTTTACGCATCGCAGTATGCACCATGGTCGCGGTTTTTGACCGGTAAGGAAGGGAATCCACCCAATTGGAATACGGATGTTTTGGAGTGGATGATTCTGGAAACCCATAAAAGGGGAATGGAATTTCACGCTTGGCTCAACCCTTACAGAGCTACATTTGATGGAAATTTCGAGGTGTTGAGCGAAACCCATGACTACTGCACCCACCCAGAGTGGATGGTGCACTATGGCAACAAGAACTATTATAACCCCGGATTGCCGGAGGTACGAAACCAATTTTCAAAAATCATTGCCGAATTGGTTTCCAAGTATGATATTGATGCCATTCATTTCGATGATTACTTCTATCCTTATAAAATTCAAAATGAAATTTTTGATGATTCATCGGCATTTCAAACTTATGCAAATGACTACGAAACATTGGATGATTGGCGAAGGGGTAATATTGATGCGCTGGTAAAGCAAGTACACGACACCATTAAATCCATTAAACCTTGGGTGCAATTTGGCATTAGTCCGTTTGGGGTTTGGAAAAACAAGTCAACAGACCCTAAGGGGTCGGACACAAGGGCAGGGCAGACCACTTATGAAGATCTTTACGCAGACCCCTTACTTTGGATGGAAAATGGCTGGATCGATTACTTGGCCCCACAGGTATACTGGAGTATGGACCTACCGGTAGCCTCCCACCGTAAAATTGTGGACTGGTGGTCAAAAAATAGTTATAATACCAATCTTTATATTGGTAATGGTGCCTATAAAATTAGAAGCAATAGTGATGTGGCCTGGAACGATAAAAAAGAATTGCCCAAGCAATTGGAATTGGCTCGAGAAACACCCCAGATTTTAGGAAACATCATGTTCAGTGCAAAATCCCTAATGACCGATAAGAACGATGTTGTGGAATACATCCATCAAAAATATTATAAAAGGCCTGCCTTAAACCCATCATTTCCATCGCTCGAAAAGAGATTAAAAACACTGCCTCAATTGGTCAATATACAAAATAAGGCGAATGGAAAGCTGTTCGAGTTTGACGATTTAGACTCCTTCCGTTATGTCCTTTTTTATGATTCGGGTCGTAAGGTGAAGGAGCAAATTCCAATTAAAAAATTAAAGGCTAAACTCTTTATTGGCCAAAATTCCAATGCTGTATTTCTTCCTAAAAGTAAAAGCAACGGAAACTTAGGTGCCATAAGTTTTATAGATTTTTATGGAGGCGAAACCAAAGCAATAGGGATCAATTTAAAAAATAGCACAACCAATGATACAAAGAGATAAAGGTGCTTGGGCATGGGTTCCCATCTTATATTTTACGCAAGGCTTGCCTTATGTCCTGGTGGTAACGGTCTCCGTCATCATGTACAAAAAACTAGGTGTAAGTAATGAGGATATCGGCCTGTATACGAGCATCCTTTATTTACCTTGGGTCATAAAACCATTGTGGAGCCCTTTTGTTGATTTAAAAAGTACCAAGCGTAAATGGTTTTTAAGCATGCAATTATTGATTGCCTTTGCCCTGTTGGGAGTTGGTTTAACGGTGCCCACCAATATGTTCTTTATTACCTCCTTGGCTTGTTTTTGGATGGCCGCTTTTGCCTCCGCTACCAATGACATTGCCTCGGATGGGTACTATATGTTGGGCCTAACTGAAAAAAAACAATCCTTCTTTGTTGGGATGCGAAGTACATTTTACAGATTGGCAATGGTCACTGGTGAGGGGCTAATTGTAGTATTAGCGGGATTTCTTGAAAATAAATATGGAGATAATTCAAAGGCCTGGAGTATTACCATGACAGCAGCAGCCTTTCTAATGTTACTGTTGACCATCTCTAATTACTTCGTCACCCCAAAATATGAAACCGATGGCATTGAGCCTGTACAGAAACCAAAGGGCTTTCTAGAGGTATTTTCATCATTCTTTAAAAAACCGGGTATCGGTATTGCGCTCGCATTCATTCTAACCTACAGACTGGGCGAATCGCAGTTGGTTAAAATGGCCTCCCCATTTTTGTTGGACTCCCCAGATAAGGGAGGATTGGGATACTCCACGGAGCAACTGGGGACTATTTTTGGCACTGCGGGTGTCATATTTCTTTCTATAGGCGGTATTTTAGGCGGTATTTTAATTTCAAGGGATGGGCTAAAAAAATGGATGTTGCCCATGGTACTTTCCTTGAACCTGCCCAACATCCTATATGCTGTTTTGGCCATGACCAATACTACGAACATTTATGCTGTAACCATCACCGTCGTGTTTGAAAAATTTGGATATGGCTTTGGCTTTGCCGCATTTTTGATGTACCTCATCTATATTTCCGACGGAAAATCGAAAACTTCGCACTATGCAATTGCTACCGGCTTCATGGCCTTAGGCATGATGCTACCGGGAATGATCAGCGGTTATATGCAGCAATGGCTGGGATACGGAGGCTTTTTTGTTTGGGTGGTTATTGCTGCCCTGCCCGCACTTTTCCTCTTACGGTTTATTTCATATCCAGCGGATTTCGGTAAAAAAACAATAAGTAAAAATGACTAAATTACTACCTACAAAAGAAGCAATCGATACACTTTCCCCTGCTCAAAAAGTGGGTCAACTTTTTATGCCCGCTGCATTTATCAATGATACCGAGGACGAAATAAGGCAACTTGAACAACGCATTGCAAAATACCATATTGGCGGTATCTGTTTTTTTCACTCCAGGGCAAGTGCGGCTACTAATTTTGAAGGAAGGAAAAAAGTAGTACAGAACGAGTTTAGTTTTGATGTACTTAAAAACCTTATCGCCCGCTATCAAAAAGTGGCCAGCTTTCCATTACTCATTGCCATTGATGCAGAATGGGGATTGGCAATGCGGATTGAAAATACGCCCCAATACCCCTATGCCATTACCTTAGGTGCCAATAAAAACAATAAGGACCTTGTCTACGAAGTAGGAAAACAAATCGCAAAAGATTGCAAGTTGGCCGGCATCCATTGGAACCTTTCCCCCGTAGTGGACATCAATAACAATCCAGAAAATCCAGTTATTGGATACCGCTCCTTTGGTGATGATAAGGAAAACGTAACCACCCTTGCAACTGCCTTCGTGAAAGGAACCCAAAGTGAAGGGGTTCTTACCAGCATAAAACATTTTCCAGGTCATGGGGATACTGCTACCGACTCACATTTGGGCTTACCCCTCATCGACAAATCCAAGGAAGAGCTGCTGCAGAATGAACTTTATCCCTTTCAACGACTAATAGCAGAAGGTGTAGACTCGGTCATGGTGGGTCATTTATCCGTACCCGCCTTGACCAGCAATAAAAACCTTCCTTCGAGCATCAATAAGGATATAATAACAGGGATTCTTAGAGATGAAATGGGATTTGATGGTGTTGTTATTTCGGATGCGCTGAACATGCATGCGGTTTCCCAAAACTATCCCGTTCCCGGTGAGCTGGAGTGGTTGGCCTTTGATGCGGGTAACGACATATTATGTTTTGCCGAACATGTTGAAGCAGGCATACAGTTTATCTTGGATAATGCTAAAGAAGCTCAAATCAATAAAAGCCTGAAACGTATTTGGAACCTTAAAACAAAAGCATTTAAAGCAAGTTCTACAGAAAAAGACCTAACAGACCCAGGTACCCTAAATAAAAAGATAGCGGAACGTTCCCTTACCTTATTCAAAGGAAGTTCTGAGGAAATAGCCAAATTCAGGGAAACGAATTATTGCACTTGTACTTTAAATAGAAATGGTGCGGACCAAACGGAGACAGAAATTAGGACATCTATAAAAGAGATGGAAGTTGAGATGAGCAAAGAGACCGATATTCTTTTATTATTGACGCCCCCACAAGTGAAACCGAATACTAGTTTTGGTTTTCATCCAGCGGAAATTGCGTTTGTAAACGAAATCATCAATTCTAAAAATGTAGTGCTCTACCATTTCGGAAATCCGTACGCCTTAAAATTATTCAATACGGCGAAAACGATGGCCACCGTAATCGTATATCAGAATTTTAAGGAATTTCAAGATGTAGCTACAGCGCACTTTTTAGGGAAGTTGGTGGCAAAAGGCAAGCTGCCCGTAGCACTGCTATAAATTAATTATTGACCGTTCAAATTAAAAGAAATTATCTTGAAAAAGCATCAAATCATAGGCCTAATGTCAGGCACATCCTTAGACGGCTTGGATTTGGCTTACTGCCATATCTGGGAAAAAAGCGGTTCTTGGGCATTTGAAATCATAGAAACGAAAAGCGTGTCCTACACTAAAAAAATGCAAGATGAGCTAAAGGACGCGATTAGCCTATCCGCAGAACAATTAATTGAGCTTCATAATGTCTACGGCTCTTGGCTTGGCGCACAGGCCTTGGCTTTTATCCAGGATCATAATTTAGAAGTGGATTACATAGCAAGTCACGGGCACACTACCCATCATCGTCCAGAATTGGGGCTTACGTTTCAAGTGGGGTCCGGGCAACATATAGCAAATACAAGTGGCCATACCGTTATCTCAGATTTTAGGACCAACGATTTATCCTTGGGCGGACAGGGGGCACCGCTCGTTCCCATTGGTGATCGAATATTCTTCAGTGAATATGATTTTTGCTTAAACCTTGGGGGTATCAGCAACATCTCTTTCGAAGTTAAGGATAAGCGCATTGCCTATGATATTGGTCTGGCCAATATGATCTTAAACTATATCACAAGAAAGGTGGACTTGGATTACGATGAAAACGGACAGTTGGCGAAAAGTGGCCAGTTAAATACAACGATGTTAAATCGCTTGAATAATCTTAAATATTACTTATTACCCCACCCAAAGTCCATTGGGTATGAATGGTTTTTGGAAGAAGTGGTCCCCATCGTGGATGAGACTACGGATAGCATTGAAAATCTGCTCCATACCGCCATACATCATATTTGCGACAAAATAGCGCAGCAAGTAGCCTTGCATTCACAAGGAGGAAAACAACGGGTATTGGTTACTGGAGGTGGTGCCTTAAACTCCTTTCTTACGGAGACCTTACAGAAAAAATTAGCATCTAATACCAGCCTAGTGGTTCCTGGGAAAATCATTATCGAATTTAAGGAGGCCCTAATTTTTGCATTGATGGGCGTGTTACGGATAGAGCGCCAGATCAATGTACTTTCATCGGTTACGGGAGCAAGAAAAGATTCCTCTAGCGGGGTTATTTACCTGCCCAATTAAACATTTTTACCTAATTTACAAGATCATAAAGCAATTAATTATGTCCGAAAAACAAAAGATAGCAACTGCCTATTGGAAGGAAAATGTAAAATATCTTTTCGTTCTCTTGTCCATTTGGTTTTTGGTTTCCTTCGGGGCCGGAATCCTTTTCAAGGACGCACTAGACTCCATCAAAATAGGCGGTTTTAAACTCGGATTTTGGTTTGCCCAGCAAGGTGCCATTTATGTGTTTGTCATCCTCATTTTTGTATACGTACGATTAATGAACAAATTGGATAAAAAATACGGATACGACAATTAAAATTTAACCAAAACCTAAACCAACCATCGCATGAGTGTTCAAACCTGGACGTATATTTTAGTAGGACTTACCTTTGCCCTTTATATTGGAATCGCAATTTGGTCCAGGGCTGGGTCCACCAGTGATTTTTATGTCGCAGGCGGGGGCGTTTCTCCCTTGGCGAACGGTATGGCAACCGCAGCGGATTGGATGTCTGCAGCTTCCTTTATATCCATGGCAGGCATCATCGCTTTTGCAGGTTATGACGGTTCTGTTTATTTAATGGGGTGGACCGGTGGTTATGTTCTACTTGCATTATTGTTGGCGCCCTATTTGCGTAAATTCGGGAAGTTCACCGTTCCTGATTTTATTGGCGATCGCTACTATTCCAAAACGGCACGTATTGTAGCCGTAATCTGTGCATTGATTGTTTCGTTTACCTATGTAGCCGGCCAGATGCGTGGCGTAGGGGTCGTATTTTCAAGATTCCTGCAGGTAGATATCAATACAGGCGTCATTATAGGCATGGTCATAGTTTTGTTTTATGCGGTTTTAGGGGGGATGAAGGGTATCACGTATACCCAGGTAGCCCAATATTGCGTTTTGATTTTCGCCTTTATGGTTCCCGCCATCTTTATTTCCCTACAAATGACCGGGAACCCGATTCCCCAATTGGGCATGGGCGACACCCTTAATGACGGTTCCGGAACCTTTCTTTTGGATCGGTTGGACGGACTATCCACAGAACTCGGATTTAACGAATACACCGAAGGCTCAAAATCCCTAGTGGATATTTTTGCGATCACGTTGGCACTCATGGTAGGTACTGCCGGCTTACCGCATGTAATCGTCAGATTCTTCACCGTGAAAAAAGTGAAGGATGCACGCAAATCCGCAGGACTGGCCTTACTCTTGATCGCTATCTTATATACCACAGCCCCTGCCGTTGCGGTTTTTGCAAAAACTAACCTAATCAATACGGTAAGCAATAAGGACTACAGCGCTATGCCCGTCTGGTTCAAAAACTGGGAAGAAACCGGGCTCTTGTCTTTTGACGACAGGAACGGTGACGGAAAAATTCAATATGTGGCAGATCAACAAAAAAATGAACTTACCATTGATAATGATATCATGGTGTTGGCCAATCCAGAAATTGCAGACTTACCGGCTTGGGTCATTGCATTGGTAGCCGCGGGTGGTCTAGCGGCCGCACTTTCCACGGCTGCCGGTCTACTTTTGGTCATTTCCGCTTCGGTGTCACATGACCTGGTAAAAAAAACATTCAAACCGAACATATCGGACAAAGCGGAATTATGGGTGGCTAGAGGGGCCGCAACGGTTGCCGTTGTCATTGCAGGCTATTTTGGTATAAATCCCCCAGGTTTTGTCGCCGCGGTAGTTGCCTTGGCGTTTGGCTTGGCCGCAGCATCTTTTTTTCCCGCAATAGTACTGGGCATTTTTTATAAAAAGATGAATAAGGAAGGGGCAATTAGCGGCATGGTCGTAGGAATCCTTCTCATGCTCTTTTACATGACCAAATTTAAATTTGGTTGGTTTGGAGGTGGGACACCGGCAGACTGGTGGTTTGGAATTTCACCGGAAGGTTTTGGTAGTATTGCCATGATCGCTAACTTTATAGTAGCCATTATTACATTGCAATTTACGCCCGAGCCCCCGTTCGCTGTACAGGAAATAGTGGAAGATATACGCATCCCTAGTGGCGCGGGAGAAGCAACAGGACATTAAATTTATTTATAAAGGCGGAACAGGTCTTCCTTTTAATTCATAAAATTCAAGCACATCAAATGAGTAATTACCACATTAAACATTTAGAGGAATATTTTCAGGTGTATCGAAAATCGGTACGTAATCCAGAAGCTTTTTGGGAGGAAATTGCCGAAGAGCATTTTGTGTGGCGTAAGCGTTGGAACAATGTATTGGAATGGGACTTTAAAAAGCCTGAAATAAAATGGTTCGAAGGGGCTAAATTGAACATTACCGAAAACTGTTTAGACCGTCATTTGCCCACAAGGGGCAATAAGACAGCGATTATATTTGAACCGAACGATCCTAAGGAAGAAGCACTTCATGTTACGTACAGGCAATTGCATGAACGTGTTTGCCGTATGGCCAATGTGCTATTGGACCATGGTGTCAAAAAAGGAGATCGTGTTTGCATCTACCTTCCCATGATTCCAGAGCTTGCCGTGGCCTTACTCGCCTGTGCTCGCATTGGGGCAATCCATTCCGTTGTTTTTGCTGGATTTTCCGCCAATGCGCTATCCACCAGAATAAATGATTCCGATTGTAAAATGGTACTTACCGCAGATGGTTCATTTAGAGGTGCGAAATCAATCGACCTTAAAGGTATCGTGGACAAAGCCTTGGAAGATTGCCCGGGTGTAAAGAACGTTCTCGTCGTGAAACGCACCGGTTCTGAAATTCATATGGAAGAAGAAAGGGACCAGTGGCTGCAACCCTTGTTGGACGAAGCCTATGCGGATTGTGTAGCAGAAATTATGGATGCCGAGGATCCGCTGTTTATTTTATATACTTCCGGATCAACCGGGAAACCAAAAGGCATGGTACATACCACGGCAGGTTACATGGTATATACTGCCTATACGTTTAAAAATGTATTCCAATATAGGGAAAGCGACGTGTATTGGTGTACGGCAGATATTGGTTGGATTACCGGTCATTCCTATATCGTATACGGACCATTGGCCAACGGGGCTACTACATTGATGTTCGAGGGGGTTCCCTCCTATCCGGATTATGGGCGCTTTTGGGAAGTAGTCGAAAAACATAAGGTAAACCAATTTTATACCGCCCCAACGGCGATAAGAGCACTAGCGAAAGAAAATTTAGATTACGTTGAAAAATATGACTTATCCAGTCTCAAGGTTTTGGGCTCCGTTGGGGAACCTATCAATGAGGAAGCATGGCACTGGTACAATAACAATGTTGGTAAGAAAAATAGTCCTATCGTGGATACCTGGTGGCAAACCGAAACAGGTGGCATTATGATTACGCCTATACCTTACGTTACCCCAACGGCTCCCACCTATGCTACCTTGCCGTTTATTGGTATACAGCCGGCACTCATGGACGAAAATGCCAAGGAAATCAAAGGCAATCAAGTCGATGGGCGCCTGTGTATCAAATTTCCGTGGCCGGCCATTGCACGAACTATCTGGGGCAACCATGACCGCTACAGGGACACCTATTTTTCAGCCTATGAAAATATGTATTTTACCGGCGATGGTGCCCTTCGTGATGCCGTAGGTTACTATAGAATTACGGGTCGGGTAGATGACGTCATTATCGTATCCGGGCATAACCTTGGTACGGCCCCTATCGAGGATTCTATCAATGAACATCCGGCAGTTGCAGAATCTGCCATCGTTGGTTTCCCCCATGAGGTAAAAGGAAATGCCTTATATGGCTTTGTTATTTTAAAGGAAACAGGGGAAGGCAGAGATCGTGAGAACCTGAGAAAGGAAATAAACCAACAGATCACCGAGCATATTGGTCCGATTGCAAAACTGGATAAAATACAGTTCGTATCCGGACTTCCAAAAACCCGAAGTGGAAAAATCATGCGCCGTATCTTGCGTAAAATAGCCAGTAAGGATACGAGCAATTTAGGGGATACGAGCACGCTCTTAAATCCTGAGGTGGTCGATGAAATTATGGATAATGCACTTTAAGACTTGGAATATGCATAATTTCTAGCAAACAAAGGGCGTGTTTTAAAGGCCATAAATAAAAACACGGACAAAAGGCCGCATACTCCCAATCCGGCAAAGAGGGCCCAAACGGAATCCTCAATGAAACTGCCCACGAAAATAGAAATGGGAATGGAAAGTATGGTAGAAATAAAACCCGTGATCGCTGCGCCTATACCGGCTATATGACCGATAGGTTCCATGGCAATGGAACGCATATTTCCCCAAATAAAGCCCAAACACAAAAACAAAAGGGACAAAGAAATTAAAAGGACTGCCAGCCCTGGGTCTTCCGTATTCCAAAAGATTAAGCTGTAGCCCAAACCAATGGTGGTAAAAACCACTAGGGCCAAAAAAGAAAGATTGCGCATCCCAAAACGCAAAACGAGGGTGCCGTTCATTAAGGTGGAGAATCCCACGGAAAAGGCAAGGCCGGCAAAAATATAGGGGAAAGATTCCGTGAGCCCATATAATTCTTCAAAGACATGCTGAGCAGAACTTAGGTAAACCAAAAAAGCGCCGGTTATCAATCCTGAAATGATAGTACAGGACACCGTTTCCTTATACCTGAAAATTTCCTTTGTTCCCTTAACGAAAACTTTCATGGAAAACGGCACTTTAAAGGCAGGGTTCAAGGTTTCCTCCTGCCGTTGCCAGAACCAAATACCCACCGCCAGGGCAAAGAACAGTTGCATATAAAAAATTCCCTCCCAGCCCATTACTTCCATGATTCCTTTTCCAATGGCAGGAGCCACTATAGGAACTAGAATAAAAAAAGCAGTTACAAAAGACATGATTTTGGCCATATAATCACCACGATAGGTATCGCGAATAATGGATATGCTTATTGTTCTGGGCGCAGAAAGTCCTATACCCTGAAGCACCCGTCCCACAAGCATAATTTCCAAGTTAGGTGCCATCAGGCAAATGATACTTGCTACCAAAAAAATGGAAAATCCAAAATATACGATGGGTTTTCTACCAAGACTGTCGGATAATGGTCCAAAAAACAATTGACCGACCCCTAAACCCAAAAATATCATCGTCACCAATAACTGGTTTTGTGTAGGGTCCAAACTATTGATCGCGATTCCTATATCTGCCATTGCAGGTAATATGGCATCGATTGCAAGGGCTACGATAGACATCAAGGAAGCCATTAAGGCTACAAACTCAAAATTGGGTTTTACCTGTTCATTTTGCATCCGGCAAAAATACGGCTTATGAAATCAAGCCATGTTAATTAAAGTTCAATTTTAAGTTTTATGGAATTTTGAAATTCAAATATGTATTTTTGGGGCAAAGAAACAAGTATGTTGATTATAGGGATAGCCGGTGGAACAGGATGCGGAAAAACTACGGTTGTCAATCAAATCATTAATGAATTGCCTAATGAGAAAGTGGGCGTAATATCCCAGGATTCCTATTATAATGATTTATCGCACCTTACCTTGGAGCAGCGGCGCAAAACCAATTTTGACCACCCAAACTCCATTGATTTCGGACTTTTGGAAAAACACCTCAAAGCACTGAGGAATGGGGAGTCGATTGAGCAGCCTGTCTACTCGTTTTTGGAATGCAACAGAACTGAAAAAACGGTACTTACCCACCCTACCAAAGTAATGATTGTTGAAGGCATCTTGATCATGACCAACCCTGAAATTCGAAAAATGTTCGATATCAAGATTTTTGTACATGCAGATACGGATGAACGACTCATAAGACGATTAAAGCGGGATGTCAACGAACGGGGCTGGAATTTGGACGAGACCTTGGAAAAATACCAGTCTGTTATCAAACCAATGCACGAACAGTTTATTGAGCCTACTAAGGAATATGCGGATATCATCATCCCAAATAATAAGTACAATACGGTTGCCGTTGATATTGTAAGAAGTACAATCAATGAAAAATTAATGGAATCCTAATGGGATTAAAAGATTTAAAAAAGAAGAAATGGTTCAAGCTCATGACAAATATGTATGTGCTTGTTTTAACCATTTTCGTAGTCTGGATGTTGTTCTTTGATACCAACTCCCTGCTCATACATTTGGAATTAAGGAAAGAAATCAAAAAACTGGAAAAGACGCAGGACTTTCTTAAAAATGAGATAGCAAAAGACAAAAAAATCATAGAAAAACTATCGAACGAAGAGGAGCTTGAAAAATTTGCAAGGGAAGAATACTACCTCAAGAAAAAGAACGAGGAAATCTATCTTATCGAATATGAAGACAGCCTCAGGCTTAAGGAAAAAGAATAGCGTTTAGAGAACCACATCTATTTTTATCGACCTGTTTTCCCCTTACTACCCAATCGTCTTAACTATTTCATACTTAAAAGTTTAACGCAATTTTAATGAAAAGGCTTTGGTTATTCACCTAGTGTTAACAAAATCCTTTCCTTAGCCCCGTAAATAATCGTATTTTTACGGCCTAACTTACTTTGAATATGGGCAAGATTATTGCTGTAGCCAATCAAAAAGGAGGTGTGGGCAAAACTACAACCACAGTAAATTTAGCAGCCTCTCTGGGCGTACTGGAGAAGAAGGTGTTGTTGATTGATGCCGATCCACAGGCCAATGCAACCTCTGGCCTTGGCATAGATGTGGATAGTATTGAATTGGGTTCCTATCAACTTTTGGAACATACAAAAACTGCGAAGGAAACCATCATTGGCACCACATCCCCAAACGTAGATTTGATTCCCGCACACATAGATCTCGTGGCCATCGAAATTGAGTTGGTGGATAAGGATCAACGGGAATACATGATGAAAAAGGCGATAATAGACCTTAAAAATGACTATGATTATATTCTTATTGATTGCGCGCCTTCCCTAGGATTGTTGACGCTAAATGCCTTGACTGCGGCAGACTCCGTAATTATACCCATACAATGCGAATATTTTGCACTGGAAGGGCTTGGCAAGTTATTGAATACCATTAAAAGCGTACAACGCTTACATAATCCAGACCTTGATATTGAAGGAATGTTGTTAACAATGTACGATTCAAGATTAAGATTATCTAACCAGGTAGTTGATGAGGTACGTAAGCACTTTGGAGATATGGTTTTTGATACGGTCATCCAAAGAAACGTGCGCTTAAGTGAAGCACCCAGCTATGGGGAGAGTATCATAAAATATGACGCTGCCAGCAAAGGAGCTACCAATTACTTGAACATGGCAGATGAGATAGTCAAAAAAAATAAGCAGACGGTTTAATATGGCAAAAGCGACAAAGAAACAAGCTTTGGGAAGAGGACTTTCGGCACTTTTAAAAGATCCGGAGAATGATATAAAATCTGCAACGGACAAAAATGCGGACAAGGTCGTTGGGAATATAATTGAATTGGACCTGGAACATATCGAGGTAAACCCATTTCAGCCACGATCCAATTTTAATGACGAATCCATAAAGGAGCTTGCCACTTCCATAAGGGAACTTGGCGTTATACAGCCCATAACCGTTCGTAAATTAGGTTTTAATGAATACCAACTAGTTTCAGGGGAGCGGCGTTACAGGGCTTCCAAACTATTGGGCCTTGAAACCATACCCGCCTACATTAGAATTGCCAATGACCAAGAATCGTTGGAAATGGCCCTGGTAGAAAATATACAACGTCAAGATTTAGATCCAATAGAAATAGCCCTATCCTACCAAAGGCTGATAGATGAAATTAATCTTACCCAAGAAAAATTAAGTGACCGTGTTGGTAAAAAGAGATCGACGATAGCAAATTACCTACGCCTCTTGAAATTAGACCCCATCATCCAAACTGGTATGAGGGATGGCTTTTTAAGCATGGGGCACGGAAGGGCCTTGGTAAATGTGGACAAAAAGCAAGACCAACTTGCCTTATATGAAAAGATTATAAGTCAGAATTTATCGGTTAGGGATACAGAAAGTGCTGTAAAAGCCTATCATACGGAAGATATACCCAAAGAGCCTAAAAAAAGTTCTAAAAATGACCCTGCGGTTTTTGTACGCAAGGGCATCAAGGAATTGACTGATGCATTATCCGTAAAAGTGGACATTAAAGCATCGGATAAGGCAAAAGGAAGAATTACAATTCCTTTTAACTCCCAAGAAGAATTTGACCGTATCAAAAAATTGATAACCGGTGCGTAACAGGTCCCTACTCTTTTTTTCGCTGCTTTTGAGTATCAATTTTTGCTTTTCACAGGTAGAAAACGATACCATTGTCAGTACAAAAAAAGATAGTATACAGGCTTCCATTGGTGAAGAAGGTGCAATTATCCAAGATTCGCTATTTGTCAAAAAAAAAGTCATGAACCCTTTGGCGCCAAGCAAGGCCGCCTTTTTATCCGCCGTTCTACCTGGCTTGGGTCAGATTTACAACAAACGCTATTGGAAACTGCCGATAGTGTATGGGGCCATTGGAGGTAGTATTTACGCCTATACGTGGAACAACGATAATTATCAACGTTTTAGGACCGCTTTTAAAAGCAGGCAAGCGGGGTTTACCAATGATGAATTTTATGACATTAACGGTGATAATGCTCCAGGCACCGCCCCAGATCTTGATTTAGGCGATTTGGAAAACCAACAGGAACGTTTTCAACGAGACCGTGATTTGTGGTTGGTAGTTACCATAGGACTTTATGCCTTGAATATCATTGATGCGAACGTGGATGCGCATTTAAAGCAGTTTAATATCGATGATGACCTAAGTTTCGATTTTGAACCCTTTTTAGATTTGAACCAGGTAACGAATACACCTAACTATGGGATGGCCTTAACCATTAAATTTTAAGAATGAGAATTGCGCTTTTTGGATATGGTAAAATGGGGAAGATGATTGAGACGATGGCAGTAAATCGTGGTCATGAAATTGTCGCTAAAATAGATGCCGACCAACAAGAAATAGACTTCAACACCATGGATGTGGCCATAGATTTTAGTCTACCGGAAGCAGCCTTTAAAAACATCTCAAGCTGCTTGAACAACAATGTACCCATAATTTCGGGAACTACGGGATGGTTGGATAGCTATAACGATGCCGTGCAATTATGTAAGGATAAAAACGGTGCGTTTATCTATGCGTCAAACTTTAGCCTTGGAGTAAACATTCTTTTCGAATTGAATAATTATTTGGCTCAAATGATGCAAGAATTACCGGAATATAAGGCAGATCTCGAAGAAATACATCATATACAAAAGCTGGATGCCCCGAGCGGCACTGCCATTACCTTGGCGGAAGGAATAATTTCAAATACCGGTTACACCACATGGAAATTGGATGCCCAGAACGATAAGGTATTGCCCGTTACCGCCAAACGTATTGGGAACACCCCGGGCACACATACGGTTACTTATTCCAGCCCCGTCGATAGCATTGCCATAAAACATACGGCCCACAACAGGGAAGGATTTGCATTAGGTGCCGTAACCGCAGCAGAGTGGATTATTGGAAAAACAGGGGTGTTCTCTATGCGTGATGTGTTAAACCTTGGTTAAAAAACGTAACAGATACAATTCAAAAAGACTGATTGTTAATTGATGCATTCAAATCATATGAACAAAAATTCTTCTTCTTACTTTAAAAAACAAAGATTATGAACGGTACCCAATGGATTATTTTCATCCTAATCGTACAGGTAATACATTTTTTAGGCACTTGGAAACTCTATGTAAAAGCTGGTAGAAAAGCTTGGGAAGCAGCTATCCCAATTTATAATGCCATAGTCTTGATGCAAATTATAAACCGACCAAAATGGTGGGTTTTTCTCCTTTTCATTCCTATCATCAATTTATTGCTATTTCCGGTTATCTGGGTAGAGACCATTCGTAGTTTTGGTAGAAACAGTAGAATGGAAACCTGGTTGGTGGTTCTCACCTTGGGTTTCTATATTTTTTATGTAAACTATGCATTAGACGTCGCGTACATAGAGGACCGTAGCTTACAACCTAAAACAGCTACAGGGGAGTGGGTAAGTTCTATTCTGTTCGCAATTGTAGCGGCCACCTTGGTACACACCTACTTTATTCAACCCTACGTTATCCCTACGGGATCCTTGGAGCGGACACTACGCGTGGGCGATTTTCTTTTTGTAAGTAAATTTCACTACGGGGCGCGTACGCCGATGACGACGGTGGCTGCACCCATGGTTCATGACACCTTACCCATTTTAGGGGTTCCGTCCTATTTGAAAAAACCTCAGCTACCCTATTTCAGGCTACCCGGTTTTACGAAAGTAGACCGTAATGACATTGTCGTTTTTAGTTGGCCCGCAGATACCGTTCGGGTATTTTTCAAGAAGGAGAAAGGGGTGAATAAACCTATTGACAAAAGATCGAACTATGTAAAGCGATGCGTAGGTATACCCGGAGATTCTTTGGAGGTAAGAAATGGTTATGTCTTTATCAACGGGGAACAGTTAGAATTGCCCGGCAGTGCAAAACCACAGTTCGATTACACTGTTTATAGTTCCAAGGGTGTTTCTTCCAGGGTATTCGAAAAAATTGGTGTTACGGATTATACGCGTAAATACCTTTCAAATCCATTGAACCAGGAACAGGTGAATGCCTTAAGGAATTATCTCATTGGCTACAACCAAGCAGCAAATGGGCAAATTGAATTGAAAACCAAAAGTTCCGGTATTCCCCCCACCCTAATAAGAAAGTACGGTTTGTCCCTAAGGGAAGTTACGGACCGTGAGCGTATGGTGCCCCTGACTTCAGAAATGGTAGCGACCCTTAGAAACGATCCGAGCATCGATTCCGTTGTACAAAATGTAACACCCAAAGGCAGAAGGGGTGTTAATCTTTTCCCCCAAAGTCCAGATTATCCTTGGAATTATAGTCAGTTGGGGCCCATTTTTATCCCTAGCGAGGGGAGTACCGTAGCATTGAACCTTAAGGTACTACCGCTTTATAAAAAAATAATTAGGGAATATGAAAAAAACGAACTAAGCGTATCGGGCAACCAAATCCTTATTAATGGCCAACCCGCCAATAGTTACACCTTTAAGCAGGATTATTATTGGATGATGGGGGATAATAGAGACCACTCTGAAGACAGCAGGGCGTGGGGTTATGTTCCAGAAAACCATATTGTAGGTACGCCTATTTTCATCTGGATGAGCTTTGATAATTTTACGGAAGGGATAGCCAATTGGAGACCTAGATGGGACCGTATCTTCACAACCGTAAACAGTGAAGGGGAGCCGCAATCCTACTTTAAGTACTTCCTTATTTTATTGGGGGCCTATTTCGTTGGAAACTGGTTTTGGAAGCGAAGAAAGGCTAAGAAATAGGCGTTCTTATGAAATTGATCCATCCGGCATATTTTCCGAGTATCGTTACCTTCAGCTATATTTTACATCACCCTATCTTATGGGAAGTTGAGGATAATTACCAAAAGCAAACGTATAGGAACCGCACCTATATATGTACGGATAGGGGTAAACACCTTATGAGCATACCCATCGTACATGTAGGTAAAAATAATGGCAGGCAAAAATACAAGGAGGTAGCCCTTGACAATTCATACCCCTGGCAACGACAACATTGGCGAACATTGGAGACCGCCTACAGGACCTCACCCTTTTTCGAGTTCTACGAAGACGACCTGAAGCCCTTATATACGAATAGCTTCGAGCTATTGCTGGACTTCAATCTAAAGACGATAGCCACCGTTTTTGAGTGCCTACAGCTAGAAATGCCCAAGGCAACATCAACCACCTATGAGGTAGAGCCTACCAATAAAACCGATTATAGGTTCTTGGTGAATGCCAAAACAAATAACGAACCTACCATGGAGCCTTATGTGCAGGTATTTGGTGATAGACATGGTTTTATTCCAAACATGAGCATTCTGGATTTACTATTTAATGAGGGACCCAATTCAGTAGCCTACCTTAAACAGGAATTTCATCCTAAAAAATGATGATGATTCAATTTATCGCACATTACGGAATACATTTTATCGCCCCTATTTTAATCGCATTTTATTTCTATAAGGAAAGCGTGATACGTGTTTCCATATATTTATTGCTGGGTATACTCATTGATCTAGACCACCTCTTGGCAACCCCTGTTTTCGAGACCAACCGATGCAGTATTGATTTTCATCCCCTGCATAGTTATTGGGCTATAGGAGTCTATGCCCTACTTTTTGCACTAAAAAAAACAAGGATACTAGGCCTTGCGCTACTTATTCACATTATTGCGGATAGTGTAGACTGCCTATTCATTGGTGCTAATTTTAAATGAAGCCATAATCGGTTCATGGTCAGATAGCTTTACCTTATAATTCTTGTGGGATAGCACGGTAATGGACGAATCTACAAGAATGAAGTCGATTCGTAAGGGAATTTTCCAAAAATTGATGGTTGTTCCGTAACCCCTACCCTTCTCCAAAAAACTATCCTTTAAATCCTGTTTTATAGTAAAGTAAGGTCTGGAAAATTGATTGTTATTAAAATCCCCGCAGACAATGTTCTTGTACGGACTATCATTTATGTGGTTGCTCACGAGCGTCGCCTGTTCCTGTTGCTTTCGAAAGGATTCCTTTAGTCTGCCAAAAAGTAGATCTGAACGTTCCTTTTTCATACTGCCAGGCCTAACCCGTAGCGACTCTAAGTGTAGATTGTAAACGCGTACGGTGTCTGTTGTAAGTTGAATATCTGCAAAAACAGCACTGTTATATGAGTTTGGGAATTGTAATATTCCCTTATCAATAATCTTATATTTGGAATAAATTGCTTGAATGACCCGCTCTCTAGGCGTGCCAAACTCAAAATCAATATACCTGTAAGGATAATTGGCAAATGTTTTTGATCGGATTTCCCTGTGGTCAAATTCTTGAAAACAAATGATGTCTGGATTTTCATTTTTCAAAAATTTTACAATAGAATCATTCGTAACATATTTCCATTCCCTCTGCTTTCCAACAAAACCCAAGCTATTAAAACTCATTATAGACACCTCCTCTTCACTACCCCTAGCAGCACTGATGCCATTGAAAGCGATGAAAGGACCTAAAGAAAAGTAACCGTAAATTAATATAGAAAGCGGGAAAACGGACCAAATTTGTTTTTGAAGCAACCAATACAAAAAGAAGAGTATATTAAAGAAAACCAATAAAGGTACAACCAAACTAATAAAAGCGAGACTCGCAGAGTTGGTATAGGGAACAATACAGGCCAGCAAGAGGCAAAAAGAAAAAAATAGCCCTAGGGCTGTCATGAGCCTTCGAAAAACAGACCTTACTTTCTTCAACCTAGTTTTCTTTACCGGCTTGAAATAAGAAATCCTTTTCTGCCTTGGTTAGACTTTCGTAACCGGACTTACTGATCTTATCCAATATTGCATCAATCTTTTTTTGATGCGTTTTCTTGTCATAATCAGCTTTTGATGCCGCATTTGTACTGGAAGCCTGATTCTTATAAACGGTCTTCATCGAGGCCTTTTTTTCCGTCTTTTTGAAAAGGTTGGCTATGCCATCCAAGAATTTTGAAAATCCTGAGCCTATATCAGCTCCTTTCAGTAATTGACTTGCATATAAATATCCCAAAAACGCACCCCCCAGATGTGCCAAATGTCCCCCAGAATTACTTAGTGGTAGCTGTACCAAATCTGTCAACACCACAAAAGCACCAACGTACCACAACTTCACATTAAAGAATATAAGCCGCACCTCTTGATTGGGGATATAGGTGCAAACAAAAATTAGGATAGCACTGGCACCCGCAGAGGCACCAATAAGATACGCATTGGTGTTGAAGAACGCCGGAAAAATGTTGTACCCTACAACAAAGAATAGGCCCCCTAATAGTACCCCTAGCAGATACACATTTAGAAATCGTTTTGTATCAAAGAGATTGAGAAAGATGCGGCCTACAAAATAAATGAGCAACATGTTCCAAAAAAGATGTCCTATACCCCCATGAAAAAAGGAATAGGTAAAAAGGGACCACGGCTGCATGGCAATATTCACAATATCATTGGGCAGTTGAAACCATTGCACGATGCTATTTTTGGAAATACCCAATAAAAAAGGTACCAGACTATTTAGGATAAAGACCAAGACATTAATTACAATGAGCTTTTCCGCTATATTCAACCTACTGTACTGATATCTTAAATTTGGCTGCGACATACCTTAATTCCACCTATTTTTATTAAACTGGTTCTTTTTCCAATACCACATCATCAAGAACCCGAACAGCGCGCCCCCTACGTGTGCAAAGTGCGCAATTCCCTGCCCGAATAAACTATAACCCGTAACGCCAGAGAAGAGGTCCAAGGCAATTAAAACAGGAATAAAGAACTTGGCCTTTATTGGGACAGGTAAAAAAATCAAAAATAATTCACTATTGGGAAAGGACATCCCAAATGCGACGAGAATACCATAAATGGCTCCAGAAGCACCCACGACCGGTGTATTGAAAGCACTCAGAAAATTATCTATCGTGGACTTACCGGCTATGGAATACCAATCTGTATTGTACTGCCCATTATTGATGATTTCTAAAATATTACCTTCAGATAAGCCTGCACTGATCAAGGCACTCATGCCTTCATTATAATAGTAATAATTGACGCCTATATGGATAAGTGCCGCACCAAGACCGGCGGATAGATAGAAAAATAAAAATTTATTCCTGCCCCACATGCGTTCCAACGGAGTCCCAAAGGCCCATAAAGCATACATATTGAACAAGATGTGCATAAAGCCCCCATGCATGAACATATGGGTAATAATCTGCCAAAATTGAAAATGCTCGTTCTTGGGAAAGAAGAGGGAAAACCACTCGTACATTTGATCACCATAAAGACTAGTGGCAATAAAAAACAGTACGTTAATTATCAATAAATGCTTAATGGTCTCTGTTAATCTACCCATCTAAATAAATTTTCTGTCAATATCATTTTCGGTTATGGTAATATACACTTTCTTGTTAAACGGGCTTAAGGTCGTTTCCTTACAGGCGAATAGATCATTGACCAGCTTTACCTGGGAAAACTCATCCAGTGTTTCCCCCGTTTTAACGGATAAGGTTTTGGCCAAGGTTTTGGCCAGCATATCGCTTTGCGAAAAACTATCGCCCGGAACTTCCTGCTGAAAATCAGAAACCAGTTGTTCCATAATCATTTGCACCTCACTTTCGGCAACCAAAACCGGCACCCCTTTAATTTCTACCGCCTCTTCTGTTATTTCGCCAAATATAAAACCTACCGTACATAAGTTTTCCTTTATTTCGTTTAAAATGCCGACTTCATTTGGGGTAAATGAAAGACATAACGGAAATAACAATTGTTGGCTAACAGCTTCCTTAATCGTTATATTCTTCAAGAATTTCTCATAGAGCACCCGTTGATGGGCCCTACTTTGATTAATGACCACCATACCTGATTTTATAGTGGTTATAATATATTTTTTTCGTAATTGAAAAGTGGTACTTGTAGTTTCGCCAGCATCTTTACCGCTGTCAAAAATAGTACTGTTGACAACCTCGGTCTCAAACTCTAAATTACTGGAATGTCCCTTGTCCAGAGAAATATCGAGACCTTCGTACATACTTTCCCAACCTTTGGTATCCGGTTTGGTGTAGCTTCTTGTACGGAAACTAGGAGCGGTTTCTCTACCCTCAAAGGGATTGAAGGAAGAATCTACCACTACTTTAGGAATATCGGCCTCTTTATTTTTATAGGCATACGGCGTTTCCAAATTCTGATCCTGCTCAAAATCCAAAGCTGGAATAACGTTGAATTGCCCTAAACTATGTTTGACAGTAGATTTTAAAATAGCGTATAGTGTATGCTCATCATCAAACTTAACCTCGGTTTTTGTAGGATGGATGTTGATATCTATAGTAGCCGGGTCTACCGTGAGATTGATGAAATACCCCGGGTGGGTCCCAGGGCGTATCAAGCCATCAAATGCGCCAAGAATAGCATGATGCAAATACGGACTTTTAATGAATCTGTTATTGGCAAAAAAGAACTGCTCCCCCCTACTCTTTTTTGCGAATTCTGGCTTTTGGATATACCCCGCTATTTTTACGACCTGCGTATCCTCTTCTACCGGCACCAATTTCTCATCGGTCTTTCTTCCAAAAATATGAACGATGCGTTTTCTAAAATCGTTGGATGGCAATTGAAAAACATCACTCCCATTGTTATAAAAACTGAACGCAACCTGCGGGTGGGCCAATGAAATACGGTGAAATTCATCTGTAATGTGCCTGTACTCTACAAGGTCCGATTTTAAAAAATTACGTCTTGCTGGAATATTGAAAAAAAGGTTTTTGACCAGCATTGAAGTCCCTTTGGGAGCAACAACCACTTCTTGCGCCGTTACCTTGCTCCCTTCGATTTTTATACGGGTACCAATTTCATCCTCATGGGTCTTCGTTACCATTTCTACATGTGCAATTGCCGCTATGGAAGCAAGTGCTTCGCCCCTAAATCCTTTGGTATGCAAATTAAAAAGATCTTCTGCAGATTGTATCTTGGAAGTGGCATGCCGTTCAAAGCTTAAGCGAGCATCCGTACCACTCATTCCCTTACCGTTATCCACAACCTGAATCAAGGTCTTGCCTCCGTCCTTAACAATTAGTTGAATTTCCGTAGCCCCGGCATCTATGGCATTTTCCATTAGCTCCTTCACTACAGAGGCTGGACGCTGAACGACTTCACCAGCAGCTATTTGATTGGCCACATGGTCCGGTAACAATCTGATAATATCGGCCATTAGGAGGAAAAAAATATTGAGAGGTCAAAATCGATTATATAGAGGAAAGCGAGTATTAATATAGCAAGAATTACCGCCATTCTTATTTTAATATTACGGTCTCCCTTGCGCTTTGCGTCTGCCAATGCGCTGTTTATTTTACTCTTTAAACCACGTGATGGATTAAGTGTGCTTCGGAACTGGTCAAATTTAGGCTCTATTTTGTATGGGTTTGGCTTATCCTTATTATCATAAAACCTAGGGTTATATTCGAACTTCCTATTTTTTCGTAACCGCGTTATTTTGCTCAACATTCCCATAAGTTCAAAGTTACTTAAATTAGAAAAATAGGGCGTAATAGGAATGCCAAAATTTGTTAACAGCTATAGGACTTGAACAGCGATTCGCGAAGTTTGGTTAAAGAAACGAACAAAACCGGTTCCTAAAACTTAGAGGCGAAAAGTTCTTTGGATAGAAACCCAATTACAAATCAATGGCCAAGCACGGCCATTTTTATCGCAGCAATGGCGGCTTCCGTACCTTTATTACCATGTTTCCCACCACTGCGATCAATAGCCTGTTGCATGGTATTATCTGTAAGAACGCAAAAAATAACGGGAACATCGTACAGTACGTTCAAATCCTTTATGCCCTGTGCCGTAGCCTCGCAGACAAAATCGAAATGTTTTGTCTCGCCTTGGATAACGCTACCAATGGCAATGACTGCATCCACCTTTTTTGACTTTATCATTTTTTTGGAACCAAAGGTCAACTCAAAGCTGCCGGGAACATTCCATCTAATAATATCCCCTTTATCAACCCCGCAATCCAGCAAGGCTTCTTCCGCCCCAGTATACAGACCTTCCGTAATATCATGGTTCCATTCAGAAACAACAATCCCAAACCGAAGACCTTTCGCGTTTGGGATTGTTGCTTTATCGTAAACTGATAAATTTTTAGTGCTGGTCGCCATTATGCCCCACTTTTGGCCATTCCTATGAATGCGTTGATTGTGTTTGCATTTTCAGATTGTGGATATTCATCCTTAATCTTTTGAAAATAACCCAATGCCTTATCCTTTTCCCCCATCTCCAAGGCGGTTACACCTGCCTTGTACAGGAATTTAGGGGTAGTAAATTCATTTTCACTATGTGCTGCGGCAGCTTCATAGTAGCCCAAAGCATCGGATGGCTGCTCCAATTGCATAAAGGCATCCCCTAATCCACCTTTTGCCAAGGCACCAAGAATGGCATCATCTGAACTAAAATCCTCTAGATAGGCAATCGCTTCTTGGTAATTGTTCATATTTAAATAGGACATTCCCGCACCATAATTGGCCAAGTTGGCGGCTTTGGTTCCACTGTATTCCTCAATGATATCCAAAAAACCGTATTTGCCTTCCGCACCTTCCAAAGCCAAGGTGAATAAAGAATCCTTGGCGGTTGTACTCGCCAAAGCTTGATCAAAATATTGCTGTGGATAGTACATCTCATTTGCTGCGCTCGTTTCCTTTGGCTTGATTACAAATTGGTTGTACGCTAAATACGCCAAAACACTAATGGCGATAACGCCAATGGTCCCCAAAATATAGTTCTGGTTTTTAGAAACCCATTCCTCTGACCTGGAAGCGCCTTCGTCCAAAGAGCTAAATACCTCTGCGGTAGTACTTTCCTGTTCATCGAATTCTTGCTTTTCAGCTTTTGTTTCGGGTTTATATCCTCTTTTCTTATATGTTGCCATCTCTATTTTTATTGGTCGCGCAAAAATAAAGTTTTTATTGAAATCCTAGAGGGTATTTATTCGTTATTTTTGGATATTATAGGGTAGTTTTCATCCCGCCAAATCCAAAATTGGAATATTTTAATGCTACTGAGACAATTATCGTTGATCAATTACAAAAATTTTGAATCCAAGGAACTCTTGTTCGATGCTAAAATTAATTGTTTTGTAGGTGATAACGGTGTAGGAAAAACCAATATCCTGGACTCCATATACCACCTGTCCTTTGGCAAAAGCTATTTTAATCCCATTTCCTCGCAAAACATTAGGCACGGTTCTGATTTTTTTGTGGTAGAAGGAACTTTTGAAAAGGAAGGGAGGGAAGAAAAGGTAGTGTGCAGCCTAAAAAAGAATAACAAAAAGATTATCAAAAGAAACGGCAAGGCCTATGAGCGCTTTGCAGACCATATTGGGTTTCTTCCTTTGGTCATTATTTCACCAGCAGATCGCGATTTAATTATTGAAGGAAGCGAGACGCGTAGGAAATTTATTGATGGCGTAATCTCCCAATCAGACAAAAATTATTTGCAGCAACTCATCAACTACAATAAGGTAGTTTCCCAACGCAATGCACTTTTAAAATATTTTGCAGCGAACAGGACCTTCAACAAGGATACCCTAGGTGTATATAATGAGCAGCTGAACACCTACGGAACGGTGATTTTTGAAAAGCGGACCGCATTTTTAAAAGCGTTCATCCCCATTTTTCAAAAACAATACAAAGCGATTACCGGAAATACGGAGGAAGTGGGCCTTTCCTACGAGAGCAAATTAATGAAGTCCGATTTACTGCATCTATTAGAAAAAAATCTTGATAAAGACCGAGCCCTTCAATACACCAGCGTAGGCATTCATAAAGATGACCTCAACTTTGAAATAAGTGAATATCCCATTAAAAAATTTGGTAGTCAAGGTCAGCAAAAATCTTTTCTTATTGCCTTGAAATTTGCGCAGTTTCATTTTATGAAAGCACAAAACCAAGTGACCCCTTATTGATTTTGGATGATATTTTCGATAAATTGGACGAGCATAGGGTAGCGCACATTATCGCATTGGTAAACGACGAAAATTTTGGTCAAATTTTTATTAGCGACACCCACGCGGAACGAACGGAGGAAGTGGTAAAAAAAATTCATCAATCGTATAAAATATTTAAACTGTAATGCTGAAATACTTTGGTTTGCTGGGGCTTTTATGTTGTATTTCCTGTTCAACACAAGTGGACAGGGAAGAATTGGATTTGCTCAATGGATATTGGGAAATTAAGGAGGTCACCTTTTCCGACGGAACTAAAAAAGAGTATACGATGAGCACGACCGTTGACTACATTCGTTTGGATTCTCTACAGGGATTTAGAAAAAAGGTAGACCCCAAATTTAATGGCACCTTTGAAACTTCTGACGATGCGGAATCCTTCTCCATAGCATTTGAAAACGATTCCATTTTCATGAACTATGAAACCCCATTAAACGCTTGGAAAGAGGCGCTATTATCCCTTTCTACCGAAAAATTTTCCGTGAAGAGCGAACAGGGGATCATTTACAGTTACAAACGGTTTCAACCCATAAAAATAACGCCATAATGTCAAAAAGGGAAAACGACAATTTATCCATGAAGGAAGCGCTTAATGCCTTCATACAGAAAAATAAACTGGAAAAGGGGATGGATAAGGTAGAAGCTAGGGAGGCATGGGCACGCTTAATGGGAAACGGGGTCAATAATTATACCACGGGTATTGAACTGCGACACGATACGCTCTATGTATCCCTTTCTTCTTCCGTGCTCCGGGAAGAATTGAGTTTGGGTAAGTCCAAGATTATCACCATGATCAATGAGGAGCTGGGAAAGGATTTGGTAAAAAAATTGGTGTTGCGCTAATTTCTAAATTAAAAGTAAAACTGAAATAACATATGGGAACAAGTAAAGGTTTAATGCCTCTCCTATTGGCAATTTTGATCATTGGTTGCAAAACGGAGGCCTCAAAGCATATTCCTGAAAATGAACCAGAATATTCCGTAGAAAAATCAAACGATACGCTTACGACCCACCTAAAACCATTTATTCCTAATTTGCCCACCATAGGCCTTCTAATGTATAATGGGGTGCTGCAAAGTGAGGTCATTGCAACGTCTGACGTATTTTCAAAACCGAACGAAGAGGGGGAACAATTGTTTAATGTAATAGCAATAGCAGAAACCGCCAAGGCCATAACCACCGAGGAAGGTATGCGGTTCGTTCCGGATTATACTTTTGGGAACTGCCCAAAATTAACCGCACTTTTTGTTCCCAGCGCATATGACATGTATGCCCAGGTCCATAATGAACGTTTGGTAACTTTTATAAGGAATAAAAATGAGGAAGCCGACTATGTGGTAAGCAATTGCGCCGGAGCCCAATTGATAGGTGAGGCCGGTATTGCGGACGGAAAGAAAATTGTGACATGGATTGGTGGAGGCGAACAGCTACAAAAGGATTATCCAAAATTGGACGTACAGGACGATAGCTTAGTGACTTTCGTGGAAGATGGTAAAT
The DNA here is from genome assembly GCA_963815225.1 of uncultured Flavobacteriaceae bacterium. Classification (GTDB taxonomy): domain Bacteria; phylum Bacteroidota; class Bacteroidia; order Flavobacteriales; family Flavobacteriaceae; genus Maribacter. The sequence continues at coordinate 73,398 of CAWFGA010000008.1, read as the reverse complement.
TCAGTTCCTCTAACGGTAATTTAGCAAGTTACATTTCTGCCCTCAACCTTTTGGAAAAAATGACCGATCCACAGCATAGGGCATTTGTTGAAGGTTATTTATATCTAGAGCGGCTTCAGGACTGGGAGAACTAGAACGAATAGCAAATCACTAAAACTTTAATGACAACTAAGCAAGCTATACCGTGCGTGGATATAGAATTGGCTGAAGCTGTACTGATGGACATGAAACTTGCACTACTTTTCTGCCGTATGTAAACCTATAAAAAGACCAGCCAATGCGACTGGTCCTAGTAACTAGTAAACTATTTTTTGGGTCTTAGCTAGTAAATTTCCCTTCCAGCAAAATGGAAAGCACCTTCTATGGCTGCATTCTCATCACTATCAGAACCATGAACCGCATTCTCCGCAATATCCTTCGCGAACATTTTTCGGATTGTGCCCTCAGCAGCTTCAGTCGGATTCGTTGCCCCTATAAGCGCCCTAAAATCCTCTACCGCATTGTCCTTTTCCAAAATAGCGGATACAATAGGACCTCTGGTCATAAACTCAACCAACTCCCCAAAGAAAGGGCGTTCTCTATGCACGCCGTAAAATTCTTGGGCATCCCTAAGGCTTAGTTGCGTATATTTCATGGCCACTATTTTGAATCCAGCAGCGGTTATTTTTTCTAATATTGCCCCAATATGTCCATTTTCTACGGCATCTGGCTTTATCATGGTAAACGTTCTGTTCGTACTCATATCTTAAATTTTGCGCAAAAATACATTTTTCCCTATAAATGACAACTATTGATAGCGTTGTTCAAGCTCTTGTAACACTTCCCCATTATTCCCCACTATCGTAAATTGTACTGTACTGGTCTCAAAATTGAATCGTAGAACTCCAAAACTTTCCGTAAAAATAACTTCCCCTACCCTAAACGGATTAGGCTCACCAGTAAAACTTTTATAGGCATGGGTTAGCCCACTGCTTGTAAAATCGATTAATGGGTATTCCATACCGGCAACGGTTGTTTTTGAGAATTCTGATATATGCCGATCACCGGAAAGAATGACGACACCCTTTGCCTTGGATTGCGCTATACGTTTTTTTAATCGGTCCACTTCGTGGGGAAAATTTCCCCAAGTTTCAAAACCATGTTGATTGGATAAGAATTGTACACTGCTCACGATTACATTAAAATCAGACCTTGTTTCATTTAATTCCTTTTCCAGCCACTTCCATTGCGTCTCACCCAATAAAGTGCCTTCACCATATTCGTTTGGCTTTATTCGTTTACCGGTTTCCGTATCCGGTCTTAGCTGGGTCCTGAAATAACGGGTATCTAGAATAATTATCTTGATGGTCCCTTCCTCCAGTTTAAATTCCTTTGCTGTATAAATACCTTCCTGTTTCCATATAGGGTCATTCTTGGCAACGTTCATGAAATCCAAAAACATTTTCTGGCTTTCCGCCTTGGCGCTAAACTCTTCTCCCCCATCATTGAGTCCGTAATCATGGTCGTCCCAGGTTCCTAAAATAGTAGTCGCGTTTTGAAGTGCATTGTACCCATCAATCTTATTTTGGGCAGCATACATATGCTTTAATTTGACCATATCATCCGTATCGGCATAGATATTATCGCCTCCCCATACCCAAACATCCGGTTTTATTTTTAAGATGTCATCCCACAATAAATTTGGAATATCCGTTTTATTGCAGGACCCAAAAGCAAGCGTAAAATCGGCACTGTTATCTACATTTACGGGCTTCTTTTGTTGGGTAGCGCAGGACAAAAACAAAATTATAAATGCCCCTAAAACTGAGTATCTCATGAACTAGTATGTTGTTCTGCAAAATTAAGGTTTTCGGTTTAAAGCCTATATTATTAAATTGTATCTTTGCCGCCATGAATTTAGAGCACCTGAATACGCTTAAAAAGTTGCTTTCTACGAAAAGGAATATCGCGATAATACCTCATAAAAATCCGGATGGGGATGCCATTGGATCAACCTTGGCACTATGGCATTACCTCACGAACAGTGACCATAATGCGGCCATTGTCTCTCCAAATGATTTCCCTAAATTTTTGAAATGGATGCCCGGTGCCGACCAAATCTTAAATTTTGAAAAGGAAAATTCACAAGCCAAATCAAAAATTGAAAATGCCGATGTGATATTCACCTTAGACTTCAATCATTTGGGCCGCGTGGGTCAAATGACCGAAACTTTAGAGAGTGCGGATGCTACTTTTGTAATGATAGACCACCATCAAGAACCATCGGATTATGCAACGATAATGTATTCTGATGTAGCCATGAGCTCAACCTGTGAAATGGTATATAACCTAATTCAGAAATTAGGGGATGTTCAACACATCACTCCCGCAATGGCCAATTGTATCTACACGGGGATTATGACCGACACCGGTTCTTTTAAATTCTCGGCTACCACGAGTAATACCCATAGGGTTGTAGCAGACCTACTGGACCTTGGAGCAGAGGGAACGGAAATCCACCATCGTATCTATGACACTAATTCCCCCAGTAGGTTACATTTATTGGGATGTGCGCTGAAAAACATGGTGATTCTAAAAGAATATGCCACTGCCTATATCACACTAAGCCAAGAAGAATTGGATAGCTTTAACTATCAAAAAGGAGATACGGAAGGTTTTGTGAACTATGGGTTAACGCTGGAAGGCATCCGGTTTGCCGTAATTTTTATTGAAAATAAGGAAGAGGGCATCTTAAAGATTTCATTTAGGTCTGTAGGTGATTTTTCTGTAAACGATTTTGCTAGGAAGCACTTTAACGGGGGCGGCCATACCAATGCGGCAGGTGGCAAGAGTGACGATGGTATTGCGGATACTATCACTTATTTTACTTCGTTATTACCACAATACAAGAACTTGTTATTCTCATGAAATTATTTTATTGCATTTTTCTTCTAGTCGCTTTAAGCGGCTGTGACGGACCGGAACCGAGAAAACCGGTACAGACCAAAAGCGGTAGTTATTTTAAGGAATCCATAGAACGGAGTCGGAAATTATTGCAAGCCGAGGAAGCCCAAATCCAGGAAATTATTAAAATGGATTCTCTTAAGGATTATTCACACAGTGCATCCGGTTCCTGGTATCACTATTTGGCCGTGAACGATGCTACCGATTACACACCACAAACAGACGACCTGGTCGTCTTTAATTACGATATACTTACCCTTGACAATGATACCATTTACACAAAAGAAGATATAGGCGTTGTAACCTACAAGGTTGATAAACAGGAACTTTTTCAAGGAATGCGCGATGCCATCAAAATTCTAAAAGAAAATGAACGGGCCACTTTTTTGTTCCCCTCGTCTTTGGCCTACGGCTATCACGGCGATGAAAATAAAATTGGCACCAACGTTCCCCTAAAATCTACAATTACCATATTACAAATAGAAAAACAAGAGAAAAACCCAGAAAATTAAAATTGAACGTTATGATTAAAAAAATGTACTTGCTAGCACTAGTCGCACTCTTAATGGCAAGCTGTAAAACCAGCAAAAGGGCAGATTTAGGAGATGGTTTATTTGCTGATATAAAAACATCCGAAGGCGATATAATCGTTCGTTTGGAGCAAGATAAAACTCCGGTAACGGTCGCAAATTTTGTTTCTCTAGCCGAGGGCACAAACCCCTTTGTTAGCGAAACCTATAAAGGGAAAAAATATTACGACGGACTAACATTCCATAGGGTAATGAAAGATTTCATGATTCAGGGTGGGGACCCCACTGCCTCCGGAACTGGCAATCCTGGCTATAAATTCATGGATGAGTTCAATGATTCCCTGGTTCATGATAAAAAAGGTATCCTTTCAATGGCCAACTCCGGACCGACTACAAACGGTAGTCAGTTTTTTATAACGCACAAACCAACGCCTTGGTTAGACAATAAACATTCGGTTTTTGGTGAAGTAGTTGAAGGCATGAATGTTTTGGATTCAATAGCCAACGTTGAAGTTGGACCTGGAAACAAACCGGTAAATCCGGTTACCATGAATACCATAGAAATTATACGTAATGGTAAGGAGGCCCGTAAATTTGATGCGGTAGCCATAATGACCGATTATTTTGACAAGGAAGAGGAGCGTTTGGCGGCAGTTGAAAAAGAGAAGGCAGAAAAATTGGCAATCGTAAATAAAATGAAAGCTGAATTCGCCACTACCTTAGAAGCCCAACAAGAAAAAGCAAACACCTTACCTTCTGGATTAAAGGTGCTGGTATTGGAGGAAGGAACGGGAACCAAGCCTGAGGTTGGACAACAAGTGAACGTGATGTATGCGGGTTACCTTATGGATGGCACCTTGTTCGATAGCAACTATGAAGAGGTAGCGCGGAAATATGGTGTTTTTGATACCAATAGGGCCCAGGCAGGTGGCTATATGCCAATACCAATGGATTATAGTCCAGAATCACGTTTGATTGCAGGTTTCCGGGAAGGGCTTTTAACGATGAAAGTAGGTGATAAAGTTCGCTTGTTCATTCCGTCACACCTTGGTTATGGTCCACAGGGTGGCGGCCCAATTCCACCGAATGCCGATTTGGTTTTTGATTTGGAGATTACAGGGTTGGCTCAATAAGCATGACTTATTAAAAAGAATAGGGCTGTCCAAATTGGTTCATAAGTAAGTCTGACAAGTTGAAAAGTATTGCCGCAATCGGTTTAAAATCCACTAAGCGTGCTGCACTTTTTTCTCCTGACTTAAAAAACGGACTTTTTTGGACAGTCTTTTTACGTTTTAACCCATTTAGAAGCATCCAACACTGTTTCTATTGGTGCGGTATAGGGAAATTACACAGGTTTTAGGAACCTAATGGACCAGTTAAAATTAATTAGATGCAGCATCATTGGCATTCGAAACCAAATAACTCCGCATAAGGTATACTAGCCTCAAATCTAAAAGTAGTATAGTAGGCTAGAACTCCGCACCAAAACAGGCTGTTAATATTTTTACAAGGTTGAACTGTTCTCTGAATGGTCTGTAAACAAATAGGAGCGTTCGTAAAAATAAAATCTGCGCTTTATTTTTTTGGTATATTCTTGAGGATTTCCAACAGTAGGTTCCAAAATTTCTGAACGGATGGTATACTTACCCGCTCATCTGGCGAATGCGCCCCTAGAATGGTAGGCCCAAAACTCACCATATCCAACTCCGGATAGTTTTTGCCTAGAATACCACATTCCAAACCGGCATGACAGGCTACGACCCTGGGCTTTTTGCGAAATAAATCAAGATATGTCTTTTCGACAATCTTTAGAATTTCAGAATTGGGGTTTGGATTCCAACCAGGATATTCCGCCTTGAATTCGACTTCAAAACCTCCCAATTCAAATACTGAACGAAGGGAATGGGCCAAATCCATTTTCGCGGATTCCACGGAGGACCGTGTTAAACAACCTATACTTATTTCACCGTCTTTAACGTTGACGCGGGCTACGTTATTGGAGGTTTCAACCAAATGGGCCATGGTAGCGCTCATAGTGTACACACCATTATGCGCCCCGTAAATTGCCTTTATCAACTTTCCCTGAACGCCAAGGCCCAATACTTTTTTTGCAGGTTTCACCGGTATAAGCTCAATTTTGAGGTTTGGTTCCTGCACTTTTAATTCTTCAATAATTGCATCGGACAATGAACGAAAGGCAGTACTGAAATCAAGTTCATGTCGTTTACCTATATTCAAGTGGCAAACACTTTCTCTTGGAATGGCATTACGTAATCCTCCACCTGCCAATGAACCAATTCGCATATTGTAGGGAAGGCCCAAATAAAGCAAGCGATTCATAATCTTATTGGCGTTACCAAGACCTTTGTCGATATCCATACCACTGTGCCCGCCAGCGAGACCGTGCACACGAATTTCGAGACCCGTATCGCCATGTGCAGCTTCTTTTTCGTTATACCTTCGTTCCGCAGTAACATCAACACCGCCGGCACAACCTATGTCTATTTCATCATCTTCCTCGGTATCTAGGTTCAATAAGATATCACCCTGCAATACCCCACCTTTTAACCCAAAAGCCCCGGTCATTCCCGTCTCTTCATCAATCGTAAAAAGGGCTTCCAGAGGTGGGTGTGCAATATCTTCGCGTTCAAGCAAGGCCATAATTGCCGCAACACCCATACCATTATCCGCTCCCAGCGTAGTCCCTTTTGCCCTCACCCAATCTCCATCAATAACCATTTCGATACCTTGCTCGTCGAAATCGAAAACGGTATCGCTATTTTTTTGGTGGACCATATCCAAATGGCTTTGTAGTGTTACCATTTTACGGTCCTCCATTCCCTTGGTCCCTTTTTTTCGAATGATCACGTTTCCCGTGGCATCGGCAAAGGTTTCCAGATGTAGGCTATTTCCAAAATCGAGCATAAAATTTATGACCCGTTCTTCTTTTTTAGAAGGCCTAGGGACAGCGTTTAGCTTCGCAAAATTATTCCATACTGATTTAGGTTCCAGCTGATCAATCATTACAAGTAGAATTCATAGTTAATGCCGTCAAAAATACAGATAGAAAAAGGATTTCGCTATTTTTGGGCCAATGAAGATATCCTTAAAGAACGGTGTGGCCTTTTCCCTATTCCCTCAAATCATACTGGTAAAATGGTTAGGTTATTACACGGATATCATCGAAAAATTTTACAGTACCGGTTTATATCCTGCACTATCCAAGGTATTTCGCCTTGTTTTTGGCTGGATTCCTTTTTCTGTAGGCGATTTGATATACTTTGTCTTACTCCTTCTCACCCTCATTTATCTGTTCAAAAACTGGAAGCGTATTTTTCACTATAAACTGAAGTTTTTGAGGGATGTATTGCTAGTACTCTCCGTCGCCTATTTCACCTTTCATTTTATGTGGGGCCTCAACTACTACAGGGAACCTTTGGCGGTAAAACTAGAATTGACCGAAACCAAGAACTATGAAGATTTAGTTTTTTTTACGGAACAACTGGTTCAAAAAACCAATGAGGCCCAATTGATCATAACAAAAGATAGTAGCAGTGCCGTACATATTCCCTATTCCCAAAAAGAAATGTTTGCCATTACCCTTTCTGGATATAAAAGTTTTGAAAAAAAGCATCCCTTTCTGGGGTATAGGACGCCCAGTATAAAAACTTCCTTGTTCAGCAAAGGACTGACCTATATGGGTTATGCAGGTTATTTAAATCCGTTCACCAACGAAGCACAGGTAAACGGCTTACTGCCCAATTTTAGGTTTCCGGTCGTGGCCGGCCACGAAATAGGGCATCAATTGGGATACTCTGCCGAAAACGAAACGAACTTTATTGGCTATTTGGTAACGGCGAGCAATGAGGATAACTATTTTAAATACGCGGCTTATGCATACGCATTAGGTTATTGTTTAAACGATATACGGCGCGGCGATAAGGACGTATTTGAAAGAATCCTAAATCAGTTGAATCCCGGTGTTAAAGCAAACTTCCAAGAAATGAACGATTTTTGGAACCGATACGAAAATCCCATGGAACCCGTTTTCAAATCTGTTTTCAATTCCTTTCTAAAGGCCAACAACCAAACCCAGGGTATTAAAAGCTACAATGCCGTAGTCTCTTTATTGGTCGCCTATCATAAGCAGTACCCCCTGTAATCCCATTCAAGCTCTATCCGCTTCTATCTGGAAGACAAAGTTGAAAAAAAGTCAAACTTTAGTAGTTGACCTATCAATCCAGCTTCTAAACCCGTTAAAGATGAGACTGCATTGTGTTTTTTGTAGTCATTCTACTCCCCAAATCCATATTCAAAAATAATTGGCCTTAATTGTTAAAAAAAAGTGAAATAGACCGAAATTACTATGGATTCCCGTTATTTTTAAGAGCTTATTCAAACTCAAAAATAATGAAAAAATCACTTTTTGCACTGTGCCTACTGTGGTGTAGTGCCTCACTTTTTGCACAGGATTATTTTCCTGAAAATGCGGGCGTTAAAGCGTCGAATAACAACTACACTGCTTTTACCAATGCCAAGATTTATGTTACGCCCACTCAAGTCATTGAAAAGGGAACACTATTGATTCAAAATGGTAAAGTGGTTAATGCAGCTAGCTCCGTAACCCTACCAAAAAATACCATCGTTGTTGATTTGGAAGGAAAATCTATTTATCCATCCTTTATCGATGTATACTCAAAATTTGGTGTGGAGCAACCCAAAAAAAAGCCGGGTGGTGGAAGATCATCTGATTATCAACCTTCACGAGAGGGATATTATTGGAACGATCATATTATGCCAGAAGCGAATGCAATCGAAAAATATTCCTATGATGATAAGGAAGCCAAAACACTTCGAGAGGTTGGATTTGGTGTCGTTAACTCTCACATCCATGATGGTATCGCTAGAGGAACTGGGGTACTTATAGCCTTAAACGGGGCTGGAACAGATGCTAACCGCATACTAGATGACGCATCTTCACAACATTTTTCATTGGACAAAAGCGTCGTAAAAGAACAATCCTATCCATCTTCGCTTATGGGATCTTTGGCCCTTTTACGCCAAATGTATAACGATGCAGATTGGTATTCCAAAGGAAATTCCAATACAACGGACCTTTCTTTAGAAGCTTTAAATGCTAATAAAAATTTGGTGCAGATTTTTGAAGCTAAAGATAAAGGTAATGACCTTCGTGCAGATAAGATTGGAGATGCCAATGCCATACAATACGTTATTGTTGGGGGTGGAAATGAATTTGAGCGCATCGATGAAATTAAAGCGACCAACGCAAAGTTTATTATTCCCATAAATTTTCCAGATGCTTATGATGTCTCTGACCCATATGCTGTAGGTTATGTTTCTTTACAGGATATGCGTTTTTGGAATCAGGCTCCAACGAATCCTAAGGTTCTAGCCGATAACGGAATTCCTTTTTCATTGACTACTTACGAGTTAAAATCCCCCGATAAGTTTAAAGAAAAATTAATGAAAGCCATTGAATATGGTCTTTCAAAAACAAAAGCGTTAGAGGCACTGACATTAGCGCCAGCACAAATCTTAGGAAAGTCAAATGAAATTGGTTCCTTGAAAAACGGATCGTTCGCTAACTTTTTGATAACCTCAGGAGATATTTTTGAAAAGGAGAGTACACTCTATGAAAACTGGGTACAAGGAACTAAAAATGTGATCAACGACATGAATGTTAAAGATATTCGTGGTGATTATAAGTTGACTGCCCAGGGCAAAACTTATGACGTATCCCTAACTGGTGAAATTGCAAAACCAAAAATAGAGGTAAAACTAGACACGACTAAATTAACTTCCAAATTATCGTATGATAATGATTGGATCAATCTTTCTTTCGCCACGGATAAGGGAGAGAAAACGTTTAGAATGACGGCAGCTATTACAGAAGCTTCGGACAATCTTACCGGTCGTTTGGTATTACCTGATGGTACAGAAACACAATTTACCGCAACCAAATCAAAAGCCTTTACAGCTAAATTAGATAAAGAATCCGAAGATGATGAAGCGCCCATGGTGTTGCCAGTTACGTTTCCAAACGTAGGATACGGTTTCAAAACAAAGCCTAAACAAGAAAGTGTCTTGTTCAAGAATGCAACAGTTTGGACAAGTGAAGAAGCCGGGATTTTAGAAAATACAGATGTATTGATCAAAAATGGTAAAATCTCAAAAATAGGAAAGGATTTAGGTGCAGGCGGTGCTAAAGTTATTGATGCTACCGGGAAGCATTTAACAGCAGGTATTATAGATGAACATAGTCATATTGCTGCATTGGCAGTAAATGAAGGCGGCCAAAACAGTTCTGCTGAAGTAAAAATGGAAGATGTGGTAGACCCAGAACATATGGGTATTTACCGTTCCTTAGCGGGCGGTGTCACTTCTATCCAAGTACTTCATGGTTCCGCTAATCCAATTGGAGGTAGATCAGCCATTTTAAAATTGAAATGGGGAGAAGAAGCCGATAAACTAATTTACGACAATTCTCCAAAATTCATAAAATTCGCGCTAGGTGAAAACGTAAAGCAGAGTAACTGGGGTAGTAATTCACGTTTCCCGCAAACACGTATGGGCGTTGAACAAGTTTTCATGAACTATTTTCAGAGGGCAAAAGAATATGACACTAAAAAGAAAAGTGGTGAGCCTTACAGGTATGATGAGGAAATGGAGGTTTTGGCCGAAATTATAAACGGGGAACGTTTTATTTCTTGCCACTCCTATGTGCAGAGCGAAATTAATATGATGATGAAGGTAGCAGAACACTTTGGTTTTAGAATCAACACCTTTACGCATATTTTGGAAGGTTATAAGGTGGCCGATAAAATGGCGGAACATGGAGTAGGCGCAGGTACTTTTAGTGATTGGTGGGCTTATAAATACGAGGTGAATGACGCCATACCATATAATGCAGCAATCATGCAAAAACAAGGAGTGGTTACCGCAATCAATAGTGATGACCGTGAAATGATGCGAAGATTAAACCAAGAGGCAGGTAAAACCATAAAATATGGAGGAATGACAGAATTGGAAGCTTGGAAAATGGTGACCATCAATCCTGCCAAATTATTGCATTTAGACGAGAGAACGGGTAGTATAAAAGAAGGTAAGGATGCTGATGTTGTTTTATGGTCCGGTAATCCTTTATCCGTGTATTCGAAGGCAGAAAAAACCTTAATTGAAGGAACCACCTATTTCGACTTGGAAATCGATAAGCAAAAACGCGAAGACATCAAAAAAGAACGAAATGAGTTGGTCACCATGATGCTGAAAGAAAAGGGTGAAGGCAAAAAAATGCAAGGTCCAAAACAAAGTGTTAAGCGAAATTTTACTTGTGATAGCATGTAATTTTTTTAATGCCAGTATTTAAAAACATAAAACAAATTAAAATGAAAAAATATATTTATTTATTAATCGTGTTAGGGATGTGTTCACCCACGTTCGCGCAACAAACGCCTGCACCTAAACAGACCGAAGCTATTACCATTGAAGGTGCTACCGCACATTTGGGGAATGGAGAAGTGATTGAAAGTTCCCTGATCATGTTCGAAGATGGTAAACTCACCTTCGTAGGGGATTCCAAAATGAAAATCGCCCGTGTAGGTAAAGTTATCGATGCTACCGGAAAACATGTTTATCCAGGTTTTATAGCACCCGCAAAGACATTAGGCCTCATTGAAATAAACGCTGTACGGGCTACCAAAGATGATGATGAAATTGGAGATCTCATTCCTCATGTACGTAGCTTAATCGCCTATAATGCCGAATCAAAAGTGGTGGAGAGTATGCGCCCGAATGGAGTTTTGCTGGGCCAAATAGCTCCTTCAGGAGGAAGAATTTCAGGAACCTCATCTATTGTTCAATTCGATGCTTGGAATTGGGAAGATGCTGCTGTTAAAGTTGATGATGGTATACACCTAAATTGGCCCCAGTCCTTTAGACAAGGAAGATGGTGGCAAGGTGAGGAAAGAGGGTACCAACCCAATAAAGAATACCCAGAACAAACCGAAGCTGTGGTAACCTTTATGAAGAACGCTTTCGCATATGGTAAGGGAACAGCAAAAGAATTAAACCCAGCCTTCGCCGCTATGCAAGGTGTTTTTGACGGTTCTCAAAAACTATATGTATATGCCGATGGAGAAAAGGAAATTATTGATGCCGTTAATACCGTAAAGGCTACAGGTGCCAAGGATGTTGTTTTGGTTGGTGGTTATCATGCCAATAAAATAACTGAATTCTTAAAAAGCAATTCAATTCCTGTTTTGGTTCAATACACCCATAACCTTCCCGTTTTCGATGACGAAGATTATGATTTTCCTTATAAATTACCAAAACTTTTGGTTGATGCCGGCCTATTGGTTGGTATTCAAAATACCGAAGCGTCCAACTTTCAAACTAGAAACTTACCGTTCTATGCAGGCCAAGTGGCGCAGCAAGGATTGGATAAAGAAGTAGCCCTTCAATTATTGACCGGCAATACCGCAAAAATTTTAGGTATTGATGATGCTTATGGTACCTTAGAAACAGGAAAAAGCGCAACCCTGTTTATTTCAGAAGGTGATGCTTTAGATATGAAAGGGAATCAATTGACGCGTGCATTTATAGATGGTCGTGATATTTCGTTAGAAACGCACCAGACAGAACTTTGGAAAAGGTATATGGGTAAGTATGAAGGAAAGTAAAACATGCTACTGATTACCAATTTAAAACTGTAATTTTAAGCAGATACGCATCGGCATAAAAACATAGTTTTAAAAGCAATGTATTAGAATTAAAGCCCGGTGTATTATCGGGCTTTTTTTATCACCAATAAATACCAACTACTATGAGACCATTACTTTTACTAACCCTACTATTACTTTCTTTTTCCTGCAAAGAATCACAGACTAAAACTTCAGATGAACTTGTATCAGACGGACTCCAAGAACCAGTAGAAATTGTTAGGGATAAATGGGGTATTAATCATATTTATGCCAATAATCAGAAAGATCTATTTTTTGCCCAAGGATACGCCGCTGCGGCGGACCGTCTTTTTCAGTTTGAAATTTGGAGAAGACAAGCTACGGGTACAGTAGCTGAAATACTTGGGGAACGCGAACTAAAAAGGGATATTGGCACACGACTCTTTAAATTTAGAGGTGATTTGACCACAGAAATGAACCATTATCACGAAGATGGAGTAGAAATAATCACGGCTTATACACATGGTGTAAACGCCTACATTGATGAGATACTCAAAACTCCGGAGCAATTGCCCATCGAATTTAAAATTTTAAATATCCAACCAAAAAAATGGACTCCAGAAGTAGTCATATCCAGACACCAAGGCCTCTTGGGAAATATTGAGGAGGAACTACAAATTGGCCGAGCGGTGGCGACACTAGGCGAAACGAAAGCAAAAGACTTATTTTGGTTTCATCCGAAGGAACCCGACCTCAGCATTGACCCGAGCATCAATACCGACCTGCTTTCGGACGATATTCTGGAGCTGTACAAAGCCTATCGGCAAACGGTCACATTCCAGAAAGGAGATATCATTCCTGCATATCAAAACCTAGAAGATGCAGCTGAAGCAGTACTATCGCTAAACGAGGGCAAGAACGATTCGCTATCCATTGGCAGTAACAACTGGGTGGTAAAAGGCGAACTTATGGAGGATGGCAATACGTATATGGCCAATGACCCTCATCGGAGGATTGCAGTACCATCCTTGCGCTATATGGCGCATCTAGTCGCACCGGGTTGGAATGTTATCGGAGGCGGTGAACCGGAAATCCCGGGGATTTCCATTGGGCATAATGAATACGGTTCATGGGGACTTACCGTTTTTGAAACGGATGGGGAAGATTTAATGGTCTACGAGCTAAATCCCGAAAATGCCAATCAATACAAGTATAACGGGGAATGGGTGGCTATGAAGACCATCACGGAAACCATAAAAGTAAAAGGCATGGAAGACCATACCGTGGAGTTGTCCTATACGGTGCACGGTCCTGTAACCTATATAGATTCGGAAAATAATGTTGCCTATGCGGTACGTTGCGCCTGGCTGGAACCTGGAGGTTCGCCCTATTTGGCCTCCCTACGCATGGACCAAGCCCAAACATGGGAAGAATTCCGCGAGGCTTGCAACTATAGTCATATTCCCGGTGAAAATATGGTGTGGGCGGATAAAAAAGGAAATATTGGATGGCAAGCGGTGGGGATTGCCCCCATCCGAAGAAATTTTAGTGGCCTTGTTCCCGTTCCCGGAGATGGACGTTACGAGTGGGACGGATATCTTCCCATTATTGAAAAACCTAACGATTTTAATCCCGAAAAGGGCTTTATAGCAACCGCCAACCAAAATGTGACCCCAGAGGAGTATACCCAGTGGGATGCCATTGGTTTTACTTGGGCTGACCCTTACCGTGGCGACCGTGTTAATGAAGTTCTGGGCAACACTGCCGAAAAGCTGACCATGGAAGATATGAAGGCCTTACAAACCGATTACCTCTCCCTTCCTGCTCAAACGCTTGTTCCTATGCTAAAGGGAATCGCCTTTGAAGGAAAAGCCGCCGAAGCCTATAAAAAATTTAACGAATGGGATTATCGTTTGGAAGCGAACTCCATTCCAGCTGCCATTTATGTGGCGTGGGAAAACCAATTAAGTGATATGGCCGATGAAAAATTTATTCCGGAAAATGCAAAAGACATTATCAGCTGGATCCAAATAAAGCGTGTTATCGATTGGCTAAAGGAACCCGATTCAAAATTTGGGAACAACCCAGTTTTGGGAAGAAACCAGTTTTTAAGCGACGCTTTTAACAATGCCGTGGCGGATTTGGAGAAAAATTTGGGCTCGGATATGAGTAAATGGCAATACGGACAGGAAAAGAACAAGCATACCTATATGCAACATGCCCTAAGCGATGCGGTAAATGCAGAGGCTCGAAAACAATTGGACCTTGGGCCATTGCCCAGAGGTGGTAATTCCTATACCCCTGGCTCTACAGGCGGCAACCTACGCCAAAGTAGTGGCGCATCCTTCCGTATGATAGTGAATACAGGCGATTGGGATGCCGGGGTAGCAACCAATGGACCCGGACAATCCGGAAATCCTGAAAGTTCGTTTTACGGCAACCTCTTTGAGCCTTGGGCCAGGGATATATATTTTCCAGTGTATTACTCAAGGTCTAAGATTGATTCTGTAGCAGTAAGCAAGACAAAAATAGTGCCCGTTAAATAAAGTTACAGTTTTGTGCCTAATTTCCAAGCCAGATAGGCCATTGGAATATATGCGATAATCAAGTCTACTGCCGTAAACCATGCCGGTCCTCCAAGCATAATACTATTAATAATACCCCCAACAAGAAAAAATAGGCCTATGGTCATCGCCATAAGCAATTTACTCGTTGCCGCTATTTTCACAGTTACCAATGCCCCTACTAGTGTACCTATGGCATGGGCCAAAAAAGGGAATATAAAATTCCTCGGTTGAAATAAATGCATGGTCGCCTTTAAACCTTCCATCGTTGTAATATCCCCACCTGGTGGGGGCGGAATTATTGAACCACTAACCATAACGATTGCCATATTTACTATGCTACCAACAATAAGGCCTGCGACCACGGCCACTATATTTTTAACAATTAGGTTCATAGTTCAGTTTGTTTTTTTAATTGATTACGCTCATCCCTTATAAACATAGAAATTTGCCCTGTGGGTATACTACTGAATATGCTCCTTTCCAAACGACTTCCAAAATAAACTAAGGGATTAAAAGATTCTCGGTTTCAATAGGGAATTGCTTCAAATTACAAAATATTCCTTTTAACAAAAATACCCTGATAAAACCTCAACGGGTTTTTATAAATGGAACTACTTCCCCTTTTTGGTACGGTAAGGCTCGCGGTTCCAAAAGAATAAAACCGTCCGCTTTGGCCAAACTTGTCAGGTCTCCTGATCCATTTTCAACAACGGGTTGCACCCAAAGTGTACCATGTTCACTAGTAGACTCTACCTGTATGAAACGGGTTAGTGGTGGTGTTATCTGAAGTTCTTCTGATAGCTTAGCAAAATTTTGATAGACCGGTATCTTCCAACAATTATAAAGCCATGGGGTGAAGTAAATGTGAAAGTTTACAAAAGTGGATACAGGATTACCCGGAAAAGAAAAAATTGTAGTGTTCAGCTCCTTATGAACCCCAAACCAAAAAGGTTTTCCGGGCCGTTGTGCAACGCGGTGAAATACTTTTTCTACGCCCAATTGTTCCATCACCTCGGGAATAAAATCAAACTTCCCTTTTGATACCCCACCGCTCAATAACAGTACATCATTTTCAATGAGGGCCTTTTCGAGTTCTTTTTCTATGAATTCCCTTTCATCCAATAAATGAAGGGAACTCGAACCAATACAAAAATTTTTCAGGGCCGCTTCCAATGTAATACCATTGGATTTTCTAATTTGATGCGGTTCTGGACTATCGGCCACATCCACTAATTCATTCCCTGTGGCTATCGTACAAATACGGGGTAATCCTTTTACCTTAATCTTCGATGCACCTACAGAAGCCATAACCCCAATAGCCGCAGGGGTTATTTTCGTACCTTTTCCAAATAGCCTTGTACCCTTTTTTTCATCGCTCCCCTGATAATGGATATTCTGACCTTTGGTAACGGGTTCATTAATCCTCGCAACACCGTTTTCCAAGGTCAAGTGTTCGTACATAATAACCGTATCGGTATGTAGCGGCAATACTGCACCGGTCATCACTTCCAAGCAATTAGCATTATCCTTTAAACACTGTTGTGGCATTCCGGCAGCAGCCTCCCCCTCGATTTTAAACTGGTGGTCTGTAGCTACCAAATCAGAATAGCAGACGGCAATACCGTCTTTGGTTGCCCGGTTAAAAGGTGGGAAATCCCGATCGGCATAGATGTCCTCGTCAAGAATTCTGTTCAAGCCTTCCAACAGGGAAACTTCTTCGGTTCCCAAATCCATGGTGTTACCCATTACGTAATTATAGGCTTCCTTAAATGTAATCATAGTTCTAAAGATATAGTATTGGGTCGAAAATTTAATTCTGACAGATTCTATTAAAAGAGGGTCATAAAACCCCCAAGCCGTTGACCAAGAGGACCCTTACCCCAACAATAAAGACCAACAAGGCTGTAACGCGCTTTATTCCATTTGCCGATAATTTCTTTAAACTGATACGAATTCCTAATTGACCGCCGAACAAGACTGCAATGGCCAAAGCCAATGTTTCCCTCCAAGGAAGCACCAATGCACCACTGTTCCATAGACCGAACAAGCCTGAGACCGAATTTACCAAAATAAAAAAACTGGCCAAAGCCGCTATTTTAATCGCAGTGCTCCAGCGCAAGTGGTTCAACACCGGTGCGAGAAAAATACCCCCACCAATACCCACCAAACCGGATAAAAAACCAATACCTGCCCCGAGTACATAACTCAGATAATGGGGATACCCCTTGGTTTCCTTTGTACCTTTAAGTGCGCCAAAGGTCTGTGATGCCAAGAATATGGCGGATAGAATAAGGGAAGAACCTAATATGATAAAAAATAGATACTCCTTTAAGCGAAAGGATGCTCCCAAATAAGCCATTGGAATACTTGCGACCACAAAAGGAAAAAAATCTTTCAATCTTCCATGGCCATTTTTAAAATAGAGAAAGGTACTACCAGAAACCACAATTAAATTGCATACCAATGCTATGGAGCGTATGGCAAAAAAACTTCCTAAAAATAGCGTAAGTAGTGCGAGATAACTTGACCCACCCCCAAAACCAACAGAAGAGTACAAGGTGGCTACAAGAAAAAAACCGAACCACAGAAGTACTAACTGTTCAATAGGTATTAGCATAGGTATCGATATGGTTCATTCCCCCTGTTACATTCATAAAAGGTTTTCCCGGGTACATTTTTTGTAACGTATGTATGGCTTTTTGACTTCTAATCCCTGACTGGCACGTAACATAAATCGGCTTATCAAAGCGCAACTCAGTTCCGCGTTCCTCCAATTCGTTTAACGGTATGTGTATGGCTCCAACCAAATGATGGGTTGCGTATTCTTCATTCGTTCTTACATCCAATAATTCAATAGCGCCTTCTACCAATAGCCTTTGTACACCAATGGCTTCCACTGACTTCATTTCTAGAGTACAATCAAAATCATAGTCTAGGGCCAACTTTCTAATTTGCCTATTCTTAGGCACGGGCCTGAACTTGATTCTCTGGGTCCGCTGCGATAAAGCATCGAACAGCAACAAAACACCCGAAAGTACCTCCCCAATGTCAGCTATGACCTTAATCGTTTCCAAGGCTTGAAGGTTCCCCACGATTCCTGGAAGTATTCCCAATACCCCGTGCTCGTTACAGTTTGGAACCTCACCAGCGTCTGGCATGTTGGGGTACAAACACCTGTAGGTAGGACCACCATTATAGTTGAATACACTCACTTGTCCTTCAAAACCGTGCAGTGCTCCATAGATAAATGGCTTATCCAAAATAATGCAGGCATCATTGATTAAATAACGGGTAGGGAAATTATCTGAGGCATCCACAACGACATCATAGGATTCAATTAATTCCAGGGCGTTCCCTACAGACAAATAGCATTGGTACACCTCTATTTGGGTATTGGAATTTTGCGCCAATAACTGATTTCTCGCAGCCGTTACCTTAGGTATCCCAACCATTTGTTCCGTATAAAGAACTTGCCTGTGCAAATTGGAGTTTGAAACGATATCATTATCGACAAGCCCCAAAGTACCTACCCCCATGGCATTCAAATAGGAAAGTACGGGTATTCCCAAGCCGCCGGCACCTATGACCAAAACTTTGGCGGCCTTCAGCTTTTGCTGGCCCTCTGGTCCAAAACCTTTAAGAATGGTTTGTCTTTGGTACCGTTCCATGTTCATTGTGCAAGTTTAAATACGGCCTCTTGGTATTCCTTTTTAGAATTGGCATTCAATAAGACTTCCTTTCTTTTGGGAAAAACCAAACGTACATCATTATTGATCAAGAATTTCCTGGGGCAAGTTCCGTTTCCTGCACCAAGGTAAGCTATTGATTCCTCTAGTCCCCTAGGTTCCCAAAGGGCACACAAAGGTTCGGGCAACGGATTTTCTTCATCAGCAAAGGCAGTGGCTATTTTAGTTGAATCTCTAGCTGCAATCAATTCCAGGAGCGCCCCCTGATCCATCAACGGAAGATCACAGGCCAAGACAAGCCAAGCCACTTGGGGATATTCCTTATATGCTGACAATAGGCCATTGTAAGGACCCCTGTACGTATCCTTATCAACGACGGTTTCAAAATTATCATTGATTTCATCCTTTTGGTCGTCGCGTATGCTTAAAAAAGTACGGTCACATACTTGATCCAACAAGTTATAAAGATGTTCTCTTTGAGGTAGACCATGGTAGCCTATCAATCCCTTATCCTCACCCATACGGGTACTTTTTCCGCCAGATAGGACCAATCCATAAATGTTAACGCTGGAAGTCATTCTTACCACCTGTTTTTTGTTCTAGTTGAATAGCCATAATACTGATTTCATGCGAAAGGGCCTTGCACATATCATAAATAGTAAGGGCCGCAATGGATACTCCTGTCAACGCTTCCATTTCCACCCCTGTCCTTTCGGTACACCGTACCGTGCAAGAAATTTTGAGCTCATTGTTGCCTGGTACGATGTCCAATTTTATTTTGCTAAGGTTAATCTGATGGCATAGCGGAATAAGCTCGGCTGTTTTTTTTACCCCTTGAATACCTGCAATAACCGCAGTTTGTACAATACTTCCTTTTTTACCCATAAAATCGTGGTCGGAAAGTGATTTAAAAACTTCTTCTGGAAAAACTACCTTGCCAGTAGCAATTGCCGCACGTACCGAGGCTTCTTTTTTCGAAACATCGACCATGACAGCACCGCCAGATTCATCTATATGTGATAATTTTTTCTCCATTATCCGCCAATAGAGGTCATTGAATTATTGAAAACACCCGCGTATTTTTCCTGGGCTTCAAAACCCGTTTTTGCACGACTGCCCACAGCCTTAAGTATAGCGGTCTTGATTTCCGCTTCTGCATTCTCGGACCGCATTATATCCCTTAGATTGGCACTCGGTTTTGCATAAAGACAGGTTATGACATCGCCGGTGGCAGATATACGCAAGCGATTACAGCTGCCGCAAAAGGTTCTGCTAAAGGACGGGATAACCCCAAAGGTTCCTTTAAAGCCGGGTATTTTATAGTTGATGGAAGTCGATGTTTTTGGTGATTGTAATTTATAATATGCCGGATGGGCCGCTTTGATATGCTCCAAAATGGTTTTAAAATTCCATTTTATAGTCTGGAATTCTTTAGATCCACCATTGAACGGCATTTCTTCCAAGAAACGCACAGATACATTATAGTGTTTCGTTAACTCCAACATAGGTAGAATATCTTCTGTATTTTGACCATCCAAGGCTATAAAATTGATACGCACATTAAACCCCTCCGTAATCAACCGTATCATATTATTGTAAACCAGGTCGTATTGATTACGCCGCGTAATACGCTCAAAGGTTTCACGGTTAATGGCATCCATGCTTACGTTGATGTTTCTGATGCCCAATTCTTTTAGGGTGTCTATATGGGGACCGATCAACGTTGCGTTGGTCGTCACAGAAATTTCATTTAGACCTTTTAGTTGAGCCAAATGCCTTAATAAAACCATTAAATCTTTCCGTACAAAAGGCTCACCACCGGTGATTCGAATCTTATCGATACCCTGACCCACCATGATCTCACTCAGTTTCACCATTTCGTTTATGGTAAACAGCTTATCGTTTTTTGCGAAATTGATTCCTTCTTCCGGCATACAGTAATTGCAGCGCAAGTTGCAACGGTCCGTTACCGCAAGCCTGAGGTAATTTATTTTCCTATTATGGTTGTCTATCAACATAAATTCAAGTTCAAAAAATCAAGTTCAAAAGGGCATTGTTACGTTCCCTTAAACTAATATCAACCTTTACTACATACTTTGCACTCCTTACCGAATACTTTTTTTCACTTACCCTTATACTAAATCAAGGATGTGCCGAAACCCAAACCGATTTATTTTTAAACTTTTCTTTTTTCCAAATTGGAACGGTCTCTTTTAAGGTATCGATCAGAAACCTACAAGCCTCAAAACATGCATCTCTATGGGCAGAAGATGCACCAACGACAACCACTGGTTCCATAACGCCCTTCTCCCCTATGGCATGCCGCATTACTACTTTATTCAGCGACCATTTTTCAATAGCCCTATCCGCAATCTTATCCATCTCCTTTAAGGCCATGGATTTATAGGTTTCAAATTCCAATGCTACCACTTCTTCATCATCGGTCAATTTCCGCACCGTGCCCACGAAAACACAAATACCGCCACTTTTGTCATCATTAAGTTCCGCATAAACCGGTGCGGCATCAATCGTTTCCACTATTTCGATTATTTTTTTCATTAGCCCCCACTTACAGGTGGTATAATTGCAATTTCTTCCGTGCCTTTCAAAGTTACATCATCTTCGGCATATTCACTATTCACGGCGACCGCTATCGAAGTCAATTTTGAAAACGCTGGGTACGAATCAATTAGCTGTTTCTTAAGGGCTGCCACCGTTCTAGGCTTTTTCAGTTCCTCGGAAAAGACTATTTCCGAACTTCCAACAATATCCCTCGCAATTCCAAAAAAAAGTACATTCATTACTATTTTCTACTTCTACTAATTATTAAATTCAAGTTACTTATAAAAAATGAGGTGCCAATAAGATGGGTACCCCATTTTAACAGACCTCTAACATGGGTTAGAAATTACTCTTCTATTATGTTGGCAGCCTCAGGCCTTGAATAAAAAGTATCGGGTTTTGATTTTTTTGATAACGTAACGTTTTCAAAATTTACCGTTTTTGCCGGTCCTGCTATTTTAGCATTTTCAACAGTATACCAAGTAATTGCAGAAGGAAGTAAGACGTCCTCAACTTCAATCCAATCCCCATAGTTGATCCAACTTATTTTATCGGAAGCCGCATTGCTAAAATAGGTTACCGTATACCCCAACCATTTCATTTTAAAAGTAACTGCATCGTAATGAAGGTAATATTCATCTTTTGACGAAGTGCCCACACCAGTGTCGAAACTTATTTTGAATCCTGGGTAAGAAACACCAGCTACCTCTAAAGGTTTGGTTTCTTCATAATTGATGCCCTTATCGGCCAAAACAAAGGGCATGGCATAAAAATAGAACATCAGGTTATGGTAAAATATTGGATTTCCCTCATACGTGGATAAGGAATCCAACAGCCAAACATCGGTACCATCGTATCCTAAACTAAATGAGGATGCCGTAATTTTATCCAAACGCCTAGAAAGGTCGATAGTATAGGTCTCCGTAAAATCTGGTTTAGGTAAATCAAAACCTAAGGTGTTATACGTTTTCCAAGTTTCCAGGCCCCCGTGTGCATCCAGTACCTTTAAAAAATTTTCAGGGTAGGTATCCGTTGCTATCTGCTTTTGCAGCTTTTCGGTTGCATCCATTTTTTTAACTTGTTTGGGCGTATCTTGGCACGCAACAGCAAGCAAGCACAAGCCCCCTAAAAGTTTGTTGTTCATATCGTTTACTTTTTTAGTAGTAGGTAACTGTAGGTCCTTAGTCTAAAAATTAAGGACTACTTACCGGATTAGATTACTTTTGTACATCATGCAGTCCATTAAACATATTAGCAGTACCCAAAATAGCCTAATTAAAAAGGCATTGTTGCTCAAAGAGAAATCTAGGGAGCGCAAGAAATCGGGCCGGTTTCTTCTAGAAGGTATGCGAGAGCTGGAATTGGCACACCTTGCAGGGTATGAAATTGAAACGATATTCTATTGCGAGTCTATTATAATTGGGGCCCAGAGAAATTTTATTATGCAATCCTTTTCTACGGATATCTTAATTTCTATAAGTCAGGAGGTGTATAAGAAAATTGCGCACAGAGATACCACCGAGGGTATTTTGGCTCTCGCAAAAAGTAAGGAACATCTTCTGTCACAGGTAAAATTGGCTAACCCCAACCCTTTGATCCTTGTGGCCGAAGCACCAGAAAAACCGGGTAACATTGGGGCTTTATTGCGAACGGCGGATGCAGCCAACCTAGACGCTGTTCTCATTGCCAATCCCAAAACAGATCTATATAACCCCAATATAATTCGCTCCAGTGTAGGCTGTATTTTCTCGAGAAAAATTGCTATGGGGAGCACCGCGGAGATTATCAACTTTTTAAGGGCGCGTGACTTTCAAATCTATTGCGCCGCGCTAACGGCTTCCAAAGAATATACCACGGTGGATTTCAAAGGACCAACCGCTATTGTAGTAGGTACGGAACATGAGGGCTTGAGTGCCGAATGGTTAAAAAATTCCACGCAAAATATCATTATTCCCATGGAAGGCAAAATAGATTCCATGAACGTATCCGTATCCGCGGCAATACTTATCTTTGAAGCCAAAAGGCAACGGAGCATTAGGGATTAGACCCCTTGCTAATAGCTCAGGTCTTGAAAACCAACTATGGATAAAACGCTTGTATTTTACGTAATTATTTTTATTCTGCTCGAGGATTTCACCCTTGACACCGTCCTGAATTACCTCAACGCGAAGCGGTTTAAAGACCCTGTCCCTGCCGATTTAAATGATGTATACGACAGGGAAGCCTATGAGAAATCGCAGGCCTACAAGCAGACCAACTATAAATTTGGCATTGTTACTTCCCTTTTTTCATTACTTCTTATTTTGGGATTCCTGTTTTTTGAAGGTTTTGCATGGGTAGATGCTATAGCCATGGGTTTTTCGGATAGTATCATTGTTCAAGCCTTGGTGTTTTTTGGAATTATTTTGATCGGAAATGATATTCTAACGATTCCTTTCTCCTATTACCAGACGTTTGTAATCGAGGAAAAATTTGGGTTTAATAAAAGTACACGTAAGACCTTTTTTCTAGACAAGATAAAACAGTGGGCAATGCTTATACTCATAGGGGGCGCCCTTCTAGCCTTGGTCATTTGGTTCTTTCAATGGGCCGGCGCTGATTTTTGGTTGTATACGTGGGCCCTTGTTGGGCTTTTTATTCTGTTTATGAATTTATTTTACAGCAAATTAATAGTGCCGTTGTTCAACAAACAAGTGCCGTTGGCAACAGGCAGTCTCAAAGAAAAGATTGAAAAGTACGCAGCAAATGTAGGTTTTGATTTGCAGCATATATTTGTAATCAACGGGAGTAAAAGGTCCACAAAGGCGAATGCTTATTTTTCGGGATTTGGAAAGGAAAAACGCGTTACCTTGTACGACACCCTAATCAGTGACCTGGAAGAAGATGAAATTGTAGCAGTTTTGGCCCACGAAATTGGGCATTATAAGCGCAAGCATATTGTTTTCAATCTTACCATCTCCATTCTGCTGACCGGCCTCATGCTTTTCTTACTATCCTTGTTCATCAACAATCCGGAACTATCCTTGGCCATAGGGGTGGACCGCCCAAGTTTCCATGCGGCCTTAATTGGTTTTGGTATTTTATATAGTCCCATATCTGAAATAACAGGATTATTGATGAACCATTTCTCGAGAAAATTCGAATATCAAGCGGATAATTTTGCAAAGGACACCTACGCAGCCTCACCGTTGGTAAGCTCACTAAAGAAACTGACCAAAAACAGCCTTAGCAATCTTACCCCCCATCCTGCATATGTTTTTATGCATTATTCCCACCCACCACTCATCGATCGTATCCGTAATTTAAAGGCATAATTTTTGTTGTTCATCGTTTAAGATTATCTTATTTTTAATCTAGTATGACACAGGCTGCGATAGAAGAAGAAAATAAACTAATAGCTCAGGAATATAAGGAGCTGCTACGTATTAGTTACCAAACCCTAACGGATGAGGACAAGAAATTAATACGCAGTGCTTTCGAGGTTGCCGTTGATGCGCACAAAAATCAACGCCGTAAATCTGGGGAAGCCTACATTTTCCACCCCATAGCCGTGGCTAAGATAGTAGCATCGGAAATTGGACTGGATGCCGTTTCCATTGCATCGGCATTGCTGCATGATGTTGTGGAGGATACGGAGTATACGCTAGACGATATTGACCGTATTTTTGGCGAGACCGTTGCGCGGATCGTTGACGGGCTTACAAAAATATCGCACTTAAAAAAGGACATGAATATCTCCCAGCAAGCGGAGAATTTCAGAAAAATGCTTTTGACACTCAATGATGATGTTCGTGTAATCATCATTAAGATTGCTGACCGTTACCACAATATGCTTACCATGGAATCCATGCCAGAGCATAAGCAGGTTAAAATATCATCGGAAACGCTATACATTTATGCGCCTTTGGCCCATAGGATAGGGCTGTACAATATTAAAACCGAATTGGAGGACCTTAGTTTAAAGTACACCGAGCCGGAAGTCTACAATTCCATCAAAAGCAAAATCGAAGAAAGCAAGGAAGACCAGCAAGCCTATATTGATGCATTCTCGGATACCATAGATAATTCCCTAAAAAAGGAAGGTCTTAATTATGTTATAAAAGGGCGTATGAAATCTATCTTCTCGATGCGAAGAAAGATGATAACCCAAAACGTCTCCTTTGAAGAGATTTATGACAAATTTGCGATACGGATCATTTACAAATCCGACGCGCAGAACGAAAAATTTCTTGCCTGGAAAATATATTCCATCGTTACGGATCACTTCACCCCTAACCCGGTACGCTTACGGGATTGGATATCCTCCCCAAAATCGACTGGATATGAAGCCTTGCACATTACGGTCATGGGGCCTAAGGGTAAATGGGTAGAGGTACAGATCCGCAGTGAACGTATGCATGAGATTGCAGAAAAGGGGTATGCGGCCCATTTCAAATACAAGCATGGTGATCAAAAAGAACAAGGTATAGAGGTTTGGTTGAATAAGCTCCAAGAAGCTTTGGAAAATGCCAATAGCAATGCAGTGGACTTTGTAGAAGAATTTAAACTCAATTTATACTCAAAGGAAATTTTTGTTTTTACGCCAAAAGGGGAATTAAAATCCTTGCCAAAGGGCGCCACACCTTTAGACTTTGCCTTTAATATCCATACAGAAGTTGGCATGCGCACCAGAGGCGCAAAAGTCAACGGTAAGTTGGTACCCTTGAACACAACCTTACACAGTGGCGACCAGGTTGAAATCATTACCTCGGAACAGGCAAAGCCCAACCAGAACTGGTTGGATTATGCCACGACCGCAAGGGCAAGGGCCAAAATAAAATCGGTTTTACGGGAAGAGAAGAAATCTGTTGGCGAAGAAGGAAAAGAAATTCTTCGCAGAAAATTGAAATCTCAAAAAATTAGCCTGAATGAAGACTCGATCAATAAAATGGTCAGTTTTTTCAAATTAAAGACCAGTCTAGACCTGTTTTATAGGGTAGGAATAGGGTCTATAGACAATGCCATGTTGAAGGACTTTGCATCGTCCTATAACAATGCCTTCATCAGTTTCTTCAAGAACCGAATGCGCCGTACCCCGGTGCCAGAGGATATCAATAAAGATGAAATAACCTCCAAGTATGACATGCTGGTTTTTGGAAAGGAGGAGGAGAAATTGGAATACAAACTATCACAGTGTTGCAATCCTATTCCTGGCGATGAAGTATTTGGTTTTGTTAGCGTATCCGAAGGAATTAAAGTCCACAAGAAAAATTGCCCAAATGCCATTTCCTTGCAGTCAAACTATGCGTACCGAATCATAAGTGCCAAATGGATCGATTCATCGCAACAAGAATACCAAGCAGATATTGAATTGACAGGGATTGACAATTTAGGCCTAGTGAGCGATATTACCGAGGTAATTTCAGATATTATGCATGTAAATATGCGCAACCTAAATTTTAGTACGGACGGCGGTACGTTTAAAGGTAAAATTACGGTCGTGGTAAAAAACAAGGCCATTTTAAAGAAACTGACCGATAGCCTTGCACAGATAAACGGAATTGACAAAGTAACCCGTGTTTAGAAAAGGAAATTAAAATTTAACTGTACATTTGCACAGTAACGCAGTATATATGTCTTCCGATAAAAACCAAGAAATTGTTAAGAATGTCTTCACCACTTTTTTAGAGGACAACGGACATAGAAAAACTCCGGAACGCTACGCTATACTTCAGGAAATTTATGAGAGTGAGGAACATTTTGATATAGAATCGCTCTACATAAAAATGAAGAACAAGAATTACCGCGTAAGTAGGGCTACCTTATACAATACCATAGAACTATTGTTGGAATGTAAATTGGTTCGTAAGCACCAGTTTGGGAAAAATCAAGCCCAATACGAAAAATCCTATTTTGATCGGCAACACGATCACGTTATCCTTACCGACACCGGGGAGGTAATGGAATTTTGCGATCCCAGGATTCAATCCATAAAGAAAACCATTGAGGAAGTGTTCGACATCAAAATCAACACCCACTCACTTTATTTTTATGGAACCAAGAATACCCCTACAAAAGAGATTACGAATACAGAAAACTCAAATAACTAATCAAGTATATATTATTTAGATGGCAGTAGATTTATTGTTGGGCCTGCAATGGGGTGACGAAGGAAAAGGAAAAATCGTAGATGTACTAACCCAAAATTACGACATCATTGCGCGCTTTCAAGGTGGGCCCAATGCGGGACATACCTTGGAATTTGACGGAATAAAGCATGTGTTACACACCATACCATCGGGGATTTTTCATAAAAATGCGGTTAACGTTGTAGGTAATGGTGTCGTTATAGATCCGGTAATTTTCAAAAAAGAGCTTGATGCCTTAAAAAAATTCGACTTAGACATCAAGCAAAAACTACTTATTTCTAGAAAGGCCCACCTCATTTTACCAACCCATAGGTTGCTTGATGCCGCCTCGGAAGCTTCTAAAGGAAAGGCAAAAATTGGTTCTACGCTCAAGGGAATAGGCCCAACGTATATGGATAAGACCGGTAGAAACGGAATGCGCGTAGGAGATTTGGAATTAAGTGATTGGAAAGAAAAATACCGCAGCTTGGCCAATAAGCATGAGGCCATGATCCATTTTTATAATGTGGATATCCAATATAACTTGGCAGAATTGGAAGCGGAGTTCTTCAAGGCCATTACGGAGCTGAAGCAATTGACCTTTATCGATAGTGAAGAGTACCTATACCAGGCCCAGAAGCAAGGAAAAAAAATATTGGCGGAAGGCGCTCAAGGTTCCCTATTGGATATTGATTTTGGAACCTATCCTTTCGTAACATCCTCAAATACGACCGCTGCCGGGGCCTGCACAGGCCTTGGTGTAGCACCAAACCAGATTGGTGAAGTTAAAGGGATTTTTAAGGCCTATACGACAAGGGTTGGTAGTGGACCATTCCCAACGGAACTTTTTGACGAAGATGGCGAAACTATGGGTCGGGTAGGAAATGAATTTGGCGCAACAACAGGAAGACCACGAAGATGTGGATGGTTAGACTTGGTTGCCTTAAAATATGCCGTTCGCATAAATGGCGTTACGGAATTAATGATGATGAAAGGTGATGTGCTCAGTGGCTTTGAAAAATTAAAAGTATGTACGGCGTACCACTATAAAGGAGAGAAAATTGAACATTTCCCATATAACATTGAAGCGGAAAATGTAACCCCCATTTATATGGAGATGAAAGGCTGGAAAGAGGATTTGACCAAGATGTCTTCCCCCGAACAATTGCCAGAAGCATTAAACGCGTATATTGATTTCCTAGAAAAAGAATTGGAAGTACCAATCAAAATAGTTTCCGTGGGTCCGGATAGAACCCAGACTATTCACAGATAAAAAAGTAGCAAACCACTTTGGTTGCTCAGCTATCAAAAATGGCGATAAAGGGAATTCCTTTAATCGCCATTATTTTTTTTGTAATTTTCTTTCTTTTAAAAAACGTTAATCAACCAACCAATGAAAAACACAATATATCCTATTGCCGTATTTCTGTTATGCCTTACCATTTCCTGTAAAACGGATAAACAGAAAGCCGCAAAATCTACCGATGCAACTAACACTCAGGAAGAAACCCAAAACGAATGGATTACGTTATTCGATGGAACCTCCACAAAGGGATGGCGTGCCTATAACGGAAAGGAACTCCCCCCAGGATGGGTAGCTAAAAATGGGGAATTGACATTCGACACAGCATTGGGGATGGAACAGGACTATACCGGTGGAACGGATATTATCTATGGCGACGAGGAGTTCGATAATTTTGAACTCTTCTTGGAATGGAAACTCCCAGAGGGCGGTAATAGTGGTATATTCTACCATTTAAAAGAGGGGTATGACAGCCCACCCGAAGTTTCCCCAGAATATCAATTGATCGACGACGAGAACTATGCCCGTATACATGACCTTACCGAATATAACCTAAGTTTGGGGTACACTGAAAAGCCAGAAGAGTTGAAGGCATTACAAAAGACGGCCTCTGATTATGCCATGCATGCGGCGGATTCCACTAAAAAAGTACTGAACCCCATTGGAGCGTGGAATACCACCCGCATCATATTCACCCCAGAGCAAGTGGAACACTGGTTAAACGGTAAAAAAGTAGTATCTTTTGTTCCTTGGGACGATGCTTGGTACGAGAAAAAGAATTCCGATAAATGGAAGAATAGCGCGGATTATGGAAAGTATAAGTCGGGCTACATAGGCTTGCAAGACCACTCTAGCCCCATCTGGTTCCGAAACATAAAAATCAAAAAATTATAACACCGTCAAAATGAACAAAAGGGAATTTTTAAAGAATGCCGCTACCCTCTCTTCTTTTGCCTTATTACCTTCAGGGGTTTGGGCATTTACGAAGGAGAAAAAGCTGCGGACTGCTCATATAGGAGTCGGCAACATGGGAGCAGAAGACCTCAAAGCCATTGCCTCACATAAAAAAGTAGCAGTTACGGCACTTTGTGATGTTGATGCAACTAATTTGGCAGCGGCCAAAAAATTACATCCAAAAGCAAAGACTTATACAGATTACCGGGTCATGCTTAAAGAAATGGAAAATGAAATTGACGCAGTAATTGTCTCGACTCCAGACCATACGCACGCACCAGCTTCCATGATGGCGATGGAAATGGATAAACCCGTTTATTGTCAAAAACCACTTACGCATTATGTTTCCGAAGCAAGGGCGATGAACAAATTAGCGGCCGATAAGGGCTTGGTTACCCAAATGGGTATTCAGGTGCATTCCTTTTACGATTATAAGTTGGCCACCCTTTTGATTCAATCAGGGATTATAGGCAAAGTACATACCGTAAGGGCATGGTCCCCTAAAAACTGGGGCTATGATGGGCCGGAGCCGGTAGGAGCGGATCCCGTTCCCGCTTCCTTAAATTGGAATCTTTGGTTGGGAACTTCTGCGGAAAGACCTTATAAGGACGGATTTTACCATCCGGGAAATTGGAGGAAGTTGGTAGATTACGGTTGTGGTACCCTAGGGGACATGGGTGTGCACATATTTGACACTCCTTACAATGCCTTGGAATTGGACGTTCCCATGACCATTAAAAATGAATGTAGGGAACCCAATGGGTTTGGTTTTCCCGAAAACAATATCGTCACCTACGAGTTTCCCCAGACCAAGCATACGGCAGAAACCTTAAAATGGGTCTGGTATGATGGCCCTGGTGCACCGGAAGATCATGAAGATCTTCGATTACCGGGTAGTGAAAGCCAAAACATGACCCAAAAGGACACGGAAGAGAAATCTATGGAGGATAAAATGTCCTTGGCCACAAAAGAAACCGGCGCCGGTGAGTTGCCAGAACAGGGCGCTATGTTCATTGGGGAAAAAGGCAGGTTGTTATTGCCCCATTTTATGCAGCTCCCAAGAAAAATTGTAGAGGGGCAATATGTTGATATTTCTCAAGAGATCGCGGCCATTGAAAAAGCCAATAGTATGGGAGAACCCATACGGAATTACGATACCGAAGGCGTAAAGCATTACCACCAATTTGTAGATGCATGTCTTGGGACCGATAAAGCTACGGCACCCTTTTCATACGCCGCAAGACTTACCGAGACCATTTTATTGGGGGTCATTGCAGGGAGATTTCCGAATCAGGTTCTACATTGGGACAGTGAAAATGCCAAATTTGCCGAAGAGGATGCAAATGCCTATCTGGAGGGTGACTACCGCAGTTTCTAAGTCAAGCATCAAAAATTTAAAAACCACTTTCGAGTGGTTTTTTTATACTTATATTTAAAAGAACTTTTTATTTCCCAACCGAACACCGCGCATGAGAACGAACACAAAGTACTTTTCCAGCTACTATCCATCCCTGCTGATTCTATTGTTTTTTGCACTAAGCTGCACCAATGATAAGGACGCTTTGGTAGCAATTAAACCCCATTCCAGAATTGTTTTGATAGGTAACAATTTAGGTTCAAGAATGCTCAATTATGGTAGTTTCGAAACGGAAATGCATTTACGTTATCCTTCAGATTCCTTATTTATTCGCAATATGTGCGATGGGGGTGACACCCCGGGCTTTAGGCCACACTCGGGTAGGGTATCGCCGTGGGCCTTCCCGGGTGCCGAAAAATTTCAAACGGAATTAGCCCAAAATTCTGGCAGTGAGGGAGTTTTCGAAACTCCCGATGAATGGTTGACCCGTTTGGGTGCCGATATAATTATCGCATTTTTTGGATTTAATGAGTCATTTGAAGGTCCGGAAGGTTTGAAAAATTACGAAGGGGAACTGGATGCTTTTATAAGGCATACCCAAAATCAAGAGTATAACGGCGTTTCCGCTCCACAATTGGTCCTGGTATCCCCTATTGCATTTGAAGACGTATCCGATCATATGGACGTCCCCAATGGGGAACCCAACAATAAAAATTTATTGCTTTATTCCAAGGCCATGAAAAAGGTCTGTGAAGCGAACAATGTTCCTTTCATAGATGTATATGGACCCACCAAAAATTGGTTTGAAAATCAGGATACAGATTTGACTATTGATGGTTCCCAATTGAATAAAGAAGGGTATGAAAAATTTGCGACGCTGTTAGCGGATAAACTCAGCGGAACCAAAAAAATAGTTTCGAAAAACAAGAGAGTGGCTATAAACGAGGCTGTTGACGAAAAGAACTTTTACTGGCATAACGATTATAAAATTCCGAACGGGGTACATGTCTTTGGCAGAAGGCATGCGCCTTACGGCCCGGATAACTATCCGTTCGAGATTAAAAAAACGAGGCAGTTGACGGCAAATAGGGATTCCTTGATTTGGGCGACGAATCAAAACAATTCCTATGACCTCAAAGCTGCGGACGCTAAAACCCTAGCTCTACCCCCTGTAGAAACCAATTATAATCTTGGCAATGGGGAAAACCTGATGCAGTACCAATACGGTGCGGAAGCCTTGAAAACATTATCGGTCCCTGAAGGGTATAAAGTGGAATTATTTGCTTCGGAAAAAGAATTTCCAGACCTGGCGAACCCTGCCCAAATTTCTTTCGATAATAAGGGGCGCCTTTGGGTGGCTACGCTTCCCTCCTATCCCCATTACAGACCTGGTGACCCCAAACCAAATGACAAACTCCTCATTTTAGAGGATACCGATAATGACGGTAGGGCGGATAAGCAAATTATATTCGCCGAAAACCTGCACCTCCCCATTGGTTTTGAATTTGCTGCCGAGGGCGTTTATGTTAGCCAAGGAACCAACTTAAAATTGTACAAGGATACGAATGGTGACGATAAGGCGGATACCGTGGAGATTGTTCTAAGCGGCTTTGACGATCATGATACGCATCATGCCATATCCGCATTCTGTGCAGATCCTTCCGGTGCCTTCTACATGTCTGAAGGTATTTTTCTACATACCAACGTAGAGACCTCCTACGGGCCCATAAGGGCAACCAACGGTGGTTTTTACCGGTATTCCCCACAACGAAAACGATTGGAGCGTACCCTACAAGTTTCTATCCCAAACCCTTGGGGGGTTGCCTTTGATGAGTGGGGGCAGGATTTCTTCCTCCATACTTCCGGACCAAAAGTGAACTGGATGATGCCCAGTTCCCTGAAGCCCATTTATGGAATTTCTTCACCGTTGACAGAGGAACTGATTGAAGAGGCACATCGCGTACGGCCCACATCCGGCATGGAATTCGTTTCCAGTAGACATTTCCCAGATGAGGTGCAAGGAGATATGTTACTTGCAAACTCCATTGGTTTTCTAGGTCTTAAGCAACACCAAATGATGGAAAATGGAACGGGATATAGTTCCAAGCACCGCCAAGATTTGATTACGAGTACAGATCCCAATTTTAGGCCCGTGGAAATGGAGTTCGCCCCAGATGGCTCATTGTACCTTGTAGACTGGCATAATGTGTTGATCGGTCATATGCAGCACAACGCCAGGGACCCTTTACGTGATCATGTACATGGACGAATTTATAGAATAACCTACCCCTCCAGGCCTTTGGTTAAACCTCCCAATATTTATGGGGCACCCCTAACTGAATTATTGGAAAATTTAAAACTTCCGGAATACAGGACTAGATACAGGACTAGAAGAGAACTACGGGAACGTAATACGGAAGAGGTTTTGACGGCCCTTGGAAATTGGGTTGCCAATCTAAATATGGAAGACGCTAATTACGAACACCACCGTTTAGAGGCCTTGTGGGTATCTTGGGGCATGAATAAGGTAGATACGGATTTACTGAAGAATTTATTGGCGTCCGAAGACCACAGGGTGCGGGCCGCATCGGTACGGGTGCTACGTTATATGGGTCATCAAGTGGACAACTCGCTTGAGTTATTGAAATCTGCCGCCGCAGATACTCACGGCAGGGTACGCCTGGAAGCCATTACTGCCGCATCTTGGTTGCCTCAAACGGATGGATTGCAGCTACTTGAAATAGCGCGCCAACACCCACTGGACAGTTGGATGCTGGATTCCTTCAATTTTGCCGAGACAAGGTTGAATAGCAATTTCCAAGAGCAAGGAGGCGAAAAAATATTGGCATCACATTTAAAAGGGGATGAACTTGAAGTTTTTGCAAAAGGTAAAAAAATATATGAAACGGAAGGATATTGCATAACCTGTCACCAAGAGGCCGGTACGGGCCTACAAAAATCAGGTTATCCAACCTTGGTGGGTCAGGAATGGGTATTGGGAGATGAAGAACGATTGATTAAACTGGCACTCCACGGCCTATATGGGCCCATGGATGTAATGGGCAACCACTATGAGGGCCAAGTACCCATGATGGCTTTTAAGGGCTTATTAAATGATGAAGAAATCGCTGCAGTGCTTACCTACGCACGTAATGCGTTTGGTAACAAGGCATCGGTTATCAGTCCCGATAAAGTTCAGGAAATTCGAGAAGCCACGAAAGACCGCAACAGTTTTTATACGGCTGATGAATTATTGAAAGAGCATCCCATGAACTAATATTAAAACGAAGAAATTCATGAAAGATTTTAAACTAAAGTATGGCAAACCAATCACTCCCTTTCTTATTTTCATGGCACTGGCTTGCAATGAAACAAAAACGGATAAACCCGAAAACCAGACCGAAACCGTGGAGCGCACGCACATCGTTTTTGTCACAGGAGATGAAGAATACCGTTCAGAAGAGTCCATGCCCATGATTGCGAAATTGGCAAAACGGGAACTGAATGCCGATGTAAGTGTAGCCTATGCCTTGGATTCCTTGGGATTTATTGACCCCAATAGAACGGACCACATAGCTGGATTGGAAGCTTTGAAAACTGCAGATTTACTGGTGCTGTTTACACGTTTTAGAAACCTGCCGGACGATGAGCGAGGTTTGATTACAGCTTATGTTGAGTCTGGAAAACCTATAGTTGGTTTTAGGACGGCTACGCATGCCTTTATGTATGAGAAGGATTCCACCTTGTTCGAATTCAATGAAGCATGGCCGGCGAAGGTATTTGGACAACAATGGATTACGCATCATGGACATTTTGACGATGGTAAATTTCCAGTTACGGATATCTCAATGAAACAGGGCCAGGAAGATCATATTATTCTTAGGGGCTTTAAACCTTTTCAAGCCTACTCCTGGCTGTACCATGTTGATGGTGGGGACTGGAAGCTACAAGGGGATAGTGAGCCCATTTTGATGGGGCATTCCACAAAATCGCAACATGAAATTGATGGGAACCTTGATGAATATCCCTTAGACAATCCAGTGGCTTGGACCAAAAGTTACACCGGATCTTCAGGAAAGGAAGCCCGGGTTTTCTTTACAACTTTAGGCCACCCCTATGATTTCAAACTTGCCGAAGTCCGCAAAATAGCCCTGAATGGAATATTTTGGGCCCTAGGTAAAGAAAATGAAATCCCTAAAGAGGGTGTCGATGTTGCATTGGACACGCCTTATGAACCCAATAATTCTGGTTTCGGGACTAAATTCAAACCAAATCAAAAACCAAAACCCATTCAGTAAATGGCACTTTCAAGAAAGGATTTTATAAAAATTGGTAGTTTAAGTGCTTTAGCCTTGGGTACAGTATCGTTTTCTGGTAAAAACCCAGAGGGCGGTTTAAGGTTAGAAGGCACCCACAACCTTCGGTTAGGGCTTACATCCTTCACCTTAAGAAAATATAGTTTGGACGAGCTCATTAGCATCATGGAACGCTTAGGCCTCACAGATGTATCCTTCAAAAGCTTTCACCTACCGTATACCGCAACAGAAAAGGAACTTCAGTTTATACAGGAAAAAGTAAAGGCCAGGGGGCTTAATTTATACGGTGGTGGAGTCATTTATATAAAAACGCCGGCTGAAGTAGAACACTATTTCAACTATGCCAAGAACGCAGATTTGAAGATGATTATTGGTGCTCCAAATCACGAATTACTACCCTTGATAGAAAAAAAGGTAAAGGAAACAAACATAAAAATGGCCATTCACAACCATGGTCCCGAGGACACAATCTTCCCCTCCCCAGAAAGTGTTTATGAAAAGATAAAAAATCTAGATTCCCGTATCGGGATGTGTATCGATACTGGACATACCTTCCGTTTAAACTTGGACCCATCGGTAGCGCTAAAGAACTATAGGGAACGTCTTTTTGATGTACACATCAAGGATATTGATGAACAGGTACCAACAGGAAAAAACGTAGAAATTGGACGTGGTAAAATGGACATTCCAAAAATAGTTTCCGCCTTAATAGAAATACAGTATGACGGAGTCGTTGCCATAGAGTATGAGAAGGACCCGGAAAATGCCATTTTAGGCCTAGCCGAGTCCGTTGGGTATATAAGGGGAATCCTAAAAGTAATTTGATGAATTTTTGGCAGTGACCAGAATTGGGAGAAGCGCATTCGACACTATAGTTTTAACTGTAGTTATTTTAAGGGAGTTTCCCCTACTTATTCCCAAAACTATCATAAGCCGATATGGTCTCGACTAAAATATCCTATTTTTGAAAAAATTTTTCGGATTGAAAACTATTTTTCTACCTGTCTGCCTATTTCTTGGCTTTGTTTCCCCTGGTCTAGCCCAAAAAAACGAAACAGAAGAGGAACCAAAGCAGATCAATATTGTCTATGGTGCCAATTTCACAAAAAATGAGGTGGACTACCCTGGTGCCTCTATCTTTAGCAAAGACGAACGACAGGTTCAGTTTGAGCATCAAGGTGCAGATTTATGGTGTGATGTAGCTATTTATTTTCAACGTGAAAATAGATTGGAAGCCATTGGAAACGTAGTGTTAAAACAAGGCGATTCCATACAAATGACCAGTAAAAAAATTAACTATCTGGGCGATGTAAAACTCGCAAAGGCTTGGGGAAATGTCGTTTTAACGAATTCGGACATGACCCTTAAAACGGACACCCTACGACTGGATCGTGAAAAGCAGGAAGCATTCTACCAAGATAATGGCACCGTAGTAGATTCGGCCAATACACTCACCAGTAGAATTGGGAAGTACTTTATGGAACTGAAAAAATATCAGTTTTTGGACAGTGTCCATGTTCAAAATCCCGAATACACGCTAGACTCGGAACAGCTTGATTATTATACCACTTCGAAAAATGCATATATGTACGGACCCTCAACAATTGTTGGGGATACCTATAAAATCTACTGTGAGCGTGGATTCTATGACACTAAGGTGGAAAGTGGTTACGGTATTAAAAATACGCGTATAGACTACAATAATCGTATCATAGAGGGTGATAGTGTTTACTTCAATAAAGTAAATGAATTTGCTTCCGCTACAAACAACATTACCGTTACGGATACCATAAACAAAGGCATTATTAGAGCACACTATGCGGAAGTATATAAGGCCAAGGATTCCGTTTTTGCCACGCGCCGGGCAGTCTCCATTTCTGTGCAGGAAAAGGACTCCCTTTACGTACACGGAGATACCTTGATGGTAACCGGGAAACCAGAGGACCGTATCCTAAGGGCGTTCCGAAACGCCAAGTTTTATAAAACCGATTTGAGCGGAAAATGCGATAGCATCCATTCCGAACAAAAAACAGGAATTACCCAATTGATCAAGAATCCCATTATCTGGAACGGGGCCAACCAAATGACGGGCGACAGCATTCATCTCAAATCCAACCTTGAAACCGAGCAACTGGATTCGCTCAAGGTGTTGGAAAATGCATTTATCATTTCCTTGGACAGCGTAAGCATGGCGGGGTATAACCAGGCCAAAGGGATAAACCTGTATGGCCAGTTTGTGGAAAATGAATTGAAAATTATCGATTTAATCCAAAATACGGAAGTCATTTACTACATGTATAACGATGACGACGAACTCATTGGTATCGATAAAACCGTATGTAGCAAAATACGCATTACCATGGTCGACAATGACATTGAGGATTTGACCTTCTTTACGAATCCGGATGGCGACATATTTCCAGAAAAAGATTTACCCGAAAACAGTAGAATATTAAAAGGCTTCATATGGCGTGGCGATGAGCGTATTTTGACCAAGGAAGGTATTTTTGATGAAGATGATAATAATTTGGAATTGGTAGTGATCAAAGGAATCGATAATCCTATAGATATTGATGCGGAAGAACAACAACGGAGCAAAAATGAAACGGACCCCATTAACAATATCCAACCAAATAACAATGCCACAGACCCAACCAAAAAGCCTTCAAAACTAAAAAAAGTGAACTAGCGGTTTCACATGAAAAAAGACTTTTTAACATACCAGGCACAAACGACACCCTACCCCTTGGGCATGGAAATTTCCCATGCTAAAGGGAGCTATATCTACGACACCAAGGGAAACGCCCACTTAGATTTTGTAGCCGGTGTATCCGCCTGTAGTTTGGGACATTGCCATCCGGAAGTTGTTACGGCAATCAAGGAACAGACAGAAAAATACATGCACGTAATGGTGTATGGTGAGTACGTACAATCCCCGGCCACAACCTATACAAAGCTATTGGTAAACAATTTACCTGACCCACTTGAAGTAACCTATTTGGTAAATTCTGGTACCGAGGCTATAGAAGGTGCCCTAAAATTAGCCAGAAGATTTACGGGGAGGTCACAAATTATAGCGGCAAAAACAGCCTATCACGGCAACACCATGGGTAGTTTGAGCCTTATGGATTTTGAAGAGCGGAAAAGTGTGTTTAGGCCACTTTTACCGGATATTTATCATATCCAATTCAATCGTGAAGAAGACTTGGAGAAAATTACCCAAAGGACCGCATGTGTCATTTTGGAAACGATACAGGGCGGGGCGGGATTCATATTACCCAAAAACAATTATTTGGAAAAAGTAAGAAAGCGCTGCACAGAAGTGGGCGCACTGCTTATCTTAGATGAGATACAACCCGGTTTTGGCCGTACCGGAAAACTGTTCGCTTTTGAACACTTTAATTGTATTCCAGATATATTGGTACTTGGAAAGGGGATGGCATCCGGTCTACCGGTAGGTGCCTTTACGTCTAGTAAACAAATTATGCAGTCCTTAAGTGATAGGCCCAAATTAGGTCATATTACAACTTTTGGAGGTAATCCTGTAATTGCAGCCGCAAGCTTGGCAACCCTTAAGGTGCTTCTTAAAACGTCATTGGTAGCGGATACCTTAAATAAAGAAAATCTGTTCCGGGAACTACTAAAACATTCCAAAATAAAGGAAATCAGGGGTAAGGGCTTAATGCTCGCCCTCATCATGGATTCATCCGAAACAGCGAATGATTTGGTGTTAAAAGCTAAGGACAACCATTTAATTCTGTTTTGGTTGTTATTTGAGGCCAAGGCCATACGCATTTCGCCGCCACTTACCATTTCTGAAGATGAAATAAGAAAAGGTTGTAGCTTGATAATGAAGGTTTTGGATAGTCTATAACACTATGTTGTTAACTAATTTGTTAATAATATAGACCCAAACGCAGGTTTAAACCCTTTTCAAACACTTACTTTTAATTATATAGATAAACTAAAAAGTTTCTATGGCGTTAGAATCTAACGAGAGACCGGACAAAACTATCACCAAATTTGAATCCATGCTGAAGACAGATGATGTCTATTTCTTTGATGCAGAGGATTTTGAGGAAATTGTACACCACTATTTAAATAATGGCAAAATTTCCCTTGCCAAAAAAGGCATTAAAATTGGCTTACAGCAGCACCCTGGATCCACAGAGCTAAAGTTACTTCAGGTAGAGGTCATGGTTTTTGAAAACCAACTAGAAAAAGCGGAAGCATTATTGGATGAGTTACAGTTCCTCGATAACCAGAACGAGGAAATCTATATTCAAAGGGCCAATATCTGTTCTAAAAAGGATAATCACGAAGCTGCGGTGGCGTTGCTGCAAAGAGCTTTGGACTTAACTTCAGATAGTTTTGATATCTATAGCCTTTTGGGCATGGAATATTTGTTCATGGACAATTTTGACCTCGCCAAACAAAGCTTTATGAAATGCGTTGAGTTTGATGAACAGGACTACTCATCGCTTTATAATGTGGTCTACTGCTTTGAGTTTATGGAGGATTATGACGGGGCGATTGTTTACTTGAACGACTACCTTGAAAAGAATCCTTATTGCGAAGTGGCTTGGCACCAATTGGGGAAGCAATATTACTATAAGGAATTATATACAGAAGCCCTCGCTGCTTTCGACTTTGCCATTATCTCTGATGATACGTTTATTGGCGCCTACTTTGAAAAAGGGAAGGTGCTGGAAAAACTGGGCAGGTATAAGGAGGCCATTGAAAATTATGAAACGACCATTTCCATAGAGGATCCAACGTCACATGCTTTTTTGAGAATAGGAAAGTGTTATGAAAAATTGAAGGATACGGAAATGGCAAAGTATTACTTTTACCAAACGGTTCATGAGGACCCATTGTTGGACAAAGGATGGTTGGCCATTACCAATCTCTATTACAGTATTGGGGATTACGAAAAGGCGGTCTATTACATCAATAAAGCGTTGAATATAGATGGGGAAAACCCTTTGTATTGGAAAAAGTGTGCTCAAATACACACCGCCCTGCGTAATTTTGACCAAGCCGATTTTGCCTTTAAACAGGCGGTGGACCTGGGAAACTACGAACTGGATACTTGGTTAAAATGGGCCGATGTTGTCCATGCGAATGGTGAGACTCTGGCCGCTATACAAATATTGGCACAAGGGCGGGAATTTTATCCTGAGAATCTTAAGATTTTATATAAATCCGTCGGCTATCAACTTATAGCGGAAGACTTTATCAACGCTAGAATTACCCTGATGGATGCCTTAAAAATTGACAAGAACCAAAAAAAATTATACCTATTCACAGAAAGGTTTCCAGAGTTCGGTACTTCTGAATGGACTCAAAAAATAGTGAACAAGTATAATAAGGCCTCATAGAAAAGGTTCTACATTTCATGAAAAAAAGAACAGTAAAGGATTATGTCGTTATTGGCCTCAAAGGTATGGCAATGGGCCTTGCAGAATTGGTACCTGGGGTTTCTGGAGGTACAATTGCTTTTGTGACCGGTATTTATGAAGAGTTCATTACAGCAATCAACAATGTAAGCTTGGAAAACTTCAAAGTTTTGAAAACAGAGGGCTTCAAGGCATTTTGGATGAAGTTGAACGGCAACTTTTTAGTTGCATTGGTCATTGGTATGTTGATAAGCATACTTTCCCTGTCCAAGCTCATAGCATGGCTTTTAGATACGCACCCTATTCCTACTTGGGCATTTTTCTTTGGCCTGGTATTGGCCAGTGTCATTTTTGTTGCCAAATCCATAACCAAATGGGGAGGCCTGGCGCTAGCTCTCTTTATAGCCGGAACCGCTGCCGCATATTATATTACCGGCCTGCCCCCATCCACAAGCACAGGCAGCCTGCCCTTCATCTTCCTTTCTGGCGCAATAGCGATATGTGCCATGGTGCTACCCGGTATATCCGGTTCTTTTATTCTAGTCCTATTAGGCTCCTACAAAATTGTACTTGAAGCCCTAAATGACAAAAACCTTGGGATTATTGTAACCTTTGCATTGGGTGCCCTCTTTGGTATTTTAAGCTTTGCCCGCGTGTTAAAGTGGATGTTCGTCAATTATAAAAATGCGACCCTTGCAGTTTTGACCGGTTTTATATTGGGCTCTTTGAATAAAATTTGGCCTTGGAAAAACATAACCGAAATAATACAGATAGGAAAAAAAGAAATCATTATCGATGAAAATATTTCACCCTTCGCATTCCAAGGAGATAGTCAATTATCCTTTGCCATTGTAGCTGCTATAATCGGTTTTTCCCTTATTTTTATCTTGGAAAAAACAGCTTCCAAGAAGTAAGCGCAAACCCACATGAACCATCCCCGCACCTTATTGGATAAGTTTTTCCTGGTTATAAAGGGGCTTTGCATGGGTGCTGCAAACAAGGTCCCCGGTGTATCGGGAGGCATTGTGGCCTTTGTGGGTGGTTTTTATGAAGAATTCATATATTCCCTTCAAAAAGTAAATATCAAGGCCTTTAAACTACTCATTGACGGAAGGTTTAATAGCTTCTACCGCTATATCAATGGCGCTTTTCTTACCCTCCTCATATTTGGTATGCTCGTAAGCTATTTCAGCATTTCCCAGGTACTGGACTATTTTTTGGTCAAAAAAGAGCTTTACGTATGGGCAGCGTTTTTTGGAATGATCCTGGGCTCGATTTATTATATTGGTAAGGATTTTGATCATTGGAAAAAAAAGACCTTTGTTGCGGCTTTTATTGGTTTAGCCATTGGTGTCGCTATAAGCTTTTTAAGCCCGGCAAAGGAAAACGATAACTTGTTGTTCATTTTTCTTTGTGGTATGATAAGCGTATCCGGTATGACCTTGCCAGGTCTTTCGGGATCGTTTATTCTAATTCTCTTGGGGAATTATGTCCTACTTTTAGTAGACTCCGTCAATGCATTGTACGATACCTTTTCAGAAATGATCCTTGGTGATTTCAGCTTTATATCAAACACGGAAAGGCTACATACCCTAAAAATTTTAGCCGTCTTTACATTGGGGTCTGCAACAGGTTTGGTAACCTTATCGCACCTATTGAGTTATGTGTTGAAACATTACAAGCACATTACAACAGCAACTATTCTTGGGTTTATTACGGGCTCTTTAGGAGTGGTATGGCCGTGGAAAAAAACAATTTATAAGACGGGTACCAATGGGCAGATTTTCTTGGACTCTAACGGAAAACAGATTATCATGAATTATGAGCGTTTTCTCCCAGACATGTCTTCCTTAGAAAATTGGACTGCGATTTTTTTCGTACTGTTGGGTATTGGTATTTTATTACTTTTAGATTGGTATGGAAAAAACAGAAAGACAAGCCGTTAATTTCGGGTTGGTAGGCAGAAATATCTCGTATTCCTTTTCAAGAGGTTATTTCAAGAAGAAATTTAATGAACTGGACTTAA
Organism: uncultured Flavobacteriaceae bacterium; assembly: GCA_963815225.1. GTDB lineage: Bacteria > Bacteroidota > Bacteroidia > Flavobacteriales > Flavobacteriaceae > Maribacter. Next base: position 30,949 of record CAWFGA010000008.1, on the reverse strand, counting down.
CGAATCATGTTTATGAAAATTTTGATTTACCTGAAATCTCCAAATTTCCATCGATTTTTACGTCAGTCAAGAATATCAGAGGTTTAAATGTGACCATACCTTACAAGGAAGAAATAATTCCGTTCATGGACGAAATAGATGAGTCCGCCCAAATCATTGGGGCCGTAAACACCATCAAGATTGAAGAAAATGGCTTGAAAGGATTTAATACGGATGCTTATGGTTTTCAAAAATCGTTGGAACCTTATTTAAAAATGCATCATAAAAAGGCATTGATACTAGGAACAGGAGGGGCTTCCAAAGCAATTGCGTTTGTTCTCGATCAATTAGGAATCGAATTTTCCTTTGTATCCAGAAGTGGTAGAAAGGACGGTTTCACATATGAAGCCTTAAACGATGAACTTATCAAGGAACATACCCTAATCATAAACTGTTCGCCAGTGGGAACCTTCCCAAATATCGAGGAAAAACCAGCATTACCTTATCATGAAATTGGCCCTCAGCACTTATTGTTCGACCTTATATACAACCCCACCGAGACAGCATTTCTTAAGGAAGGGCAAGCAAAGGGGGCCACTACATGTAATGGCCTCAACATGCTCGAACTACAGGCCGAAAAGGCTTGGGAAATATGGAACAGGTAAGGTTTATCGGTTCTTGCATGGGCACAGTTACACCAATTTTAATACGATATATAAGGGTTTAACAAGGGTTGCACACAATTAAAAAGAATGGGCAATACTTTGCAATTCTTAGGGTTGTCACTATCTTGTAAACATCTAATAAAGGATTATGTCAGAGGAAAAGGAACAACCCATACAAGAAAGTTCATCGGTAGAAAAAGATTCGACTGAAGTAGCGCAGAATTCAACCGAGAAAGGGGTGCCTGAAAATGAATCAAAAGGAGAACTTGAAACAGGAGAAACTAAGGATAAAAATGAAGATGTAGCAGTTGAACCGGATGTTCAGGAGGAAATTGACGAATCCAATGCCGAGGATGCCGAGGACACCGATACCGTAAAAAGGCATGAAATCCCCATGCCTGATTACCACGAAATGAGCATGGAAAATTTAGTGGGTGAACTACAGCGTTTGGTAAAGAACGAAAAAGTACAGGCCATTAGAAAACATGTAGATGCCATCAAGGATGAGTTCAACCAGAAATTTGATGAATTTTTAGAAGGAAAAAAAGAAGAATTTCTTTCATCTGGCGGAAATGAAATTGATTTTAGATACAACTCCGTTGCTAAGAGACAGTTCAACGAAGTATACTCGGAATATCGGGAAAAGCGCAATCAGCATTATAAAAGTTTAGAAAAGAGCCATAAGGAAAATTTAGCCTACCGTCTAGACCTCATCGAGCAGTTAAAAGCCTTGGTTAATGTTGAGGAAGACATTAATACAACCTATAACAATTTCAAGGACATACAAGCCAAATGGCGCAATGCAGGACCCATTCCGCGGGCGGATTACAACAATGTTTGGAAAACCTATCACCATCACATTGAAATATTCTATGACTTTCTAAATATAAATAGGGAGTTACGTGATCTTGACTTTAAGCACAACTTAGAAGAAAAGGGTAAGATTGTTACCCGTGCCGAAGAGTTGGCCAAGGAGCCGGACTTAAATAGGGCATTTAGGGAGTTACAGGTATTGCACAAAATTTGGAAAGAGGATTTAGGGCCTGTAGGAAAAGAGAACCGGGAAGAAATTTGGGACAGGTTCAGTGCCGCGACCAAATTGATCCATGAGCGCAGGCAGGAATATTATAAGAATCTAGATGCCTTAAAAGAGCAGAATTTGGAGCGAAAAAATACGCTTATTGCCGAAATTAAGGAAATTGCTGAGAACGTATCCAACAATCATGGCACACTTCAGCAACAAATAAAGCAGGTTGAAGCGCTTAGGGAGGCTTTTTTCAAAGCCGGGCAAGTACCCCAAAAATTAAATTCCAAGACCTGGAATTCCTTTAAGCAGGCCGTAAGAAGCTTTAACCAAAACAAGAATGCATTTTATAAAAATCTTAAAAAGGACCAACAAGACAACCTTGATAAAAAAAGGGCACTCTTAGAAACTGCACTTGCATTAAAGGATAGTGAAGATTGGGATAGCACCACTTCAGAAATGAAACGCATACAGGGTGAATGGAAAAAAATAGGACATGTTCCCCGCAAATATTCCGATAAGCTCTGGAAAGACTTTAAAAATGCCTGCAACCATTATTTCAACCGATTGAATGCGCTTAAAAATGATGCTTTTAAGGAGGAAGAGGATAATTTTAAGCAAAAAGAATCCCTTTTGGAACGACTAAAAACCTTTAAATTAAGTGGTAAAAAAGACCAAGATATTGCTGCTATAAAGGAATTTACCGAAGAATGGAAGGCATACGGTAGGGTGCCCTTTAAAAAGAAAAGCATCAACCAAAAATTCGATAAAATTATTGATGCGCTGTTTCAAAAGCTTGGTGTAAGCAAACAAGAATCGGAATTGTTGAAATACGGCAATAAAATTCAGCAATTAAAGAACGAGGATAATCAGGAGCGCCTCATCCAAAACGAACGCGCATTTATTAGAAAGAAAATAGACGAGAGCAAAACGGAAATTAGGCAGCTAGAGAATAACTTGGAATTTTTCTCTAATGCATCTGAAAGTAATCCACTGGTACAGGACGTCATAAAAAGGGTGGAACAACACAAGGAGGCATTGGCAGCCTGGAAAGGCAAAATGAAGAAGCTTAATATCCTTAAGAACAACCTTGAAAAAGAAATGGATGAGGAGGAAACCCCTTCAGAAGATCAATAATCCCTTCTTTGGCAAAAAGACATAAGTAACTAAACGTGATTTTCAAAAAAATAGAAATCCCCTAGGAGTAACTCAAATTAATTTTGAACAGGATGAGGCACATAATCCTTGTGGGGCTGATGTTTTGTATAGGTGTAGGTTGGATTAACCCGCTACCTAATCCAGTTTATACAAATGCAAATACTCTACAAGAACCAGTGAAGGAAATGGCATTTGAGGTCTTAAATCAAAGATGCAATACATGCCACGCCACCCGCAAGAGGGTTTCCGTATTCACTTTTGAAAATATGGATAGTATGTCTGCTTTGATAAACGAACAGGTCTTTAGCAAACAAAGAATGCCTAAGGGAAGGAAAAATGCATTGAGTGAACGGGAAAAAGAGCACCTTAAGCACTGGCTAAAGAGCTTATAGAGATTGGAAAAAACTGCCCAAAAAACCTTTTATGTCGCCATTACGAACGAAGTGAAGTAAACTGTTACTCGATTTACTTTAAGTTACAGATTACTTCATTCGTTCTAAAATACGTGTTACAGGACTTTTTAAATAACCTTCTTTCCTTTCTTGTTGAATTTGTCGAATTATATATTCCTATTTAGCAACGTTTACCGCCCGTGTCTCACGAATAACGGTAACCTTTACTTGACCGGGGTAGGTCATATCTGTCTGTATCTTCTGTGAAATTTCAAAGGATAACTGTGCCGCCCTGTCATCGGTTACTTTCTCACTTTCAACAATAACCCGCAGTTCCCTACCCGCTTGTATGGCATAGGCTTTTTGAACTCCACTAAAGCCAAATGCAATTTCTTCCAAATCCTTCAAACGTTGAATGTAGGAATCCAGTACCTGCCTTCTAGCGCCGGGTCTAGCACCACTAATGGCATCACAAACCTGCACAATTGGGGCAATTAGCGTCTTCATTTCTATTTCGTCGTGATGCGCACCAATTGCATTGCAGACCTCAGGCTTTTCACCAAATTTTTCCGCCCATTGCATTCCCAGAATAGCATGTGGGGTTTCCACCTCATTCTCCGTATTGGGTACTTTACCAATATCATGCAATAAACCGGCCCGTTTGGCAATCTTGGGATTAAGACCCAATTCGGAAGCCATTACGCCACAAAGTTTGGCCACTTCCCTTGAATGCTGCAATAAATTTTGACCATAGGAAGAACGATATTTCATTCTACCTACCGCCCGTATTAATTCTGGATGCAAACCGTGAATACCTAAATCAATAACGGTTCGTTTTCCAATTTCAACAATTTCCGCTTCAATCTGTTTTTCGGTTTTCTTTACGATTTCCTCAATACGTGCAGGATGAATTCGCCCGTCTGTAACCAATTTGTGTAGTGATAATCGGGCAACTTCCCTCCTTACGGAATCAAAACAAGAAAGAATAATGGCTTCCGGTGTATCGTCCACAATAATTTCCACGCCGGTAGCAGCTTCCAAAGCTCTAATATTACGTCCTTCCCTACCAATAATACGTCCTTTGACATCATCAGATTCTATATTAAAAACAGAGACACAGTTCTCCACTGCCTCTTCTGTTCCAATTCGCTGAATGGTATTTATAATAATTTTACGCGCCTCTTGGTGTGCCGTTAACTTGGATTCTTCTACCGTAGTTTGAATGTATGCCATCGCGTCTGACTTGGCGGTCTCCTTTAGACTCTCTACCAATTGACTTTTAGCTTCGTCCGCAGACAGGCCGGAAATAACCTCAAGCTGCTGAATTTGGCTCTTATGCATTTTATCCAATTCCTCGTGCCTTTTTTCAAAAAGTTCTATTTTCTGGTCAACTTCCTTCAGTTTACCATCCAATTGTGAACTAAACTGCTTGTTTTTGGCAAGCTCGCTACTTACTTGGGACTCCTTATCCCGGGTTCGTTTTTCCGCTTCGTTGATTTTTTTATCCTTGCTGTTGATTACCTTTTCATGCTCCTCCTTCAACTCTAAAAACTTTTCCTTTGCTTGTAAGAGCTTTTCTTTCTTTATACTCTCGCCTTCCAGTTTGGCATCCTTCAAAATGCGATCTGCATCCTTTTTAGCATTTATTATGGTCTTAGAGGCTTTCCCTTTTTCCAGAAATTTTGCTATCGCAAAACCAATTGCCAGCCCAACTATTGCGGCAATAATTATCATTGTACTATCCATAGTTTAATTTATTATATAAAAAAGCCCACATTGGAGAAGTTTCGATCAAACTCCGTAAAACAGGTTTAGGGCTAACAGACTGATCAAGGATCCCTATACAAGTAGGGCCTGCTTTTACAATCTAAACTCACCCTTTTTAAAAAAATAAATGTTGAGTTTGTCAAAAGGTATTACCAATGTGGGCAGTAACTTACTATATTTAAAAGAACGTATTTATTTAATTGCAAGCTTAGAATTCACCAAATCATCCAGCGCCTTTAAACGCTCCTCGGCCTCTTTGGTTCCTTCGGTCTGTTCAATGCCGCCTTGCTCGATTTTGGAGGCAAACTGTAAGGCACACATGGCCAAAACATCCTGTTTGTCCCTAACGGCATAATTTTGCTCAAATTTTTTGGCCAGCTGCTCTATGTTTTTAGCTGCCTTTCGCAAACCCTCCTCCTGCGAGGGATCTATCGTTAATGGGTAGACCCTATCCGCAATTGAAAGTTTTATTTTGAGCTTTTCCGACATCGTATCTTAAACATTATTCCGACAATTGAGCAATACAATGGTCCAACTCCCGTATCAATGTATTTATTTTAAGCTTAGCTTCAGTTTTATTGGTATTACTGCCCAACATTGAATTTGCAAGCTTAAGTGAGTTGTATTTTTCTTCCCATTCAGATACCGTCTTACTGGTATTTTCTTGAGTGTACTTGATGTTTGTTAATTCCTTCTCCAATTGTTGATTAGCGGTGCTCATGACCTCCAATCTATGTAGCAATTTGCTAATTTTATCTTCTAAAGAATCAACGATTTTTATCAACTCGCCCATACCACAAAGTCAATGCTATTTACACAAAGTTAACATAGATCGGATGACTTAGCAATAGTTTTATGAAATATTCGCAAATAGGTGTACCGAACTGGGATGAACCGGTATGCAAAAGATCATTATCAAAATTTTAGTGTTGTCAACTTGAAGGAATTGTTGTGGATTAATTATTTTCGCACCAATTGATTGCTACTTATGAGAAAAACCGTCCTAGTCCTATTGGTATTGTATTGTTTTACGTTAGCAGGGCAGGAAAAATATCCAAACGATGCATTTAGACCTCCCTTGGATATTCCCATCATATTGGCGGGTACCTTTGGTGAGCTACGTTCCAACCACTTTCACGCAGGTATCGATATAAAAACCCAACAGCGCGAAGGGATACCGGTCATGGCCATTGGCGATGGTACCATTACACGAATCAAAGTCTCGATTTGGGGGTATGGGAAAGTTTTATACATAGCGCATCCAAACGGTTATACTTCCGTATACGGTCATCTCCAAAAGTTTTCACCAGAAATTGAGGCGTACATAAAAAAGATACAGTACGATAAAAAATCATTTGAGGTAGAGGTATTCCCAGACTATGGGGAGCTTAAAGTGAACAAGGGGGAACTTATCGCCTATAGTGGAAATACTGGAGGCTCAGCTGGTCCACACCTTCATTTTGAAATTCGCAGTAGCATTTCTGAAAAACCTACGAATCCGCTCCTCTATGGATTAGAGGTACCCGATGCCACCAACCCTACCTTGGAGAAGCTTTTTCTATATCCGCTTACGGAAAAATCCCATATAAACGGAAATGGCGAGCGCACCCAGATAAACTTTAGCAAACAAAGCGATGGCACCTACCTAGCAGATAAAGTAACCGCATTGGGTACGCTGGGAGTGGGCTTTATTGGTTTTGATAGGCTGGACATGGCCGCTAACAAAAACGGCGTTTATTCCGTTGCACTCAGTGTAAATGGTAAGGTATATTCCTTATACGACTTTGAATCGTTCTCCTTTGGGGAGACCCGTTACATAAATACCCTTGTAGATTATGATTACCTTGGAAGATACCGACAACGGATTCAAAAAAGTTTTAAATCGCCCGGTAACTACCTCAATATTTACAAGGAACTTTATAATAACGGAGAAATTGCCATTAATGAAGGGTTGAGTTATACACTTAATTTACTGATAAAGGATTATGCGGGCAACAAGGTAGAACTCAACATCCCCGTGGAAGGGGTGAAAACTGAGAAAGCGCTCCATCGTACCTCGGATAAAACGGATACTTATGTGATTGCCAAAAAGCCCAATAATTATGATTTGGGGGGAGCCAAAGTATATTTTCCTACCAATACCTTCTATGAGGATTTTTATATCGATTTGAAAAAAGGCAAGGATACGGTTACCATCCATAATAACACCGTACCCGCCCATAGAAACTTCACCATTACCTTTGATGCTTCCTCTTTTTCCGAGGAGGAACAAAAGCACTTGTTCATTGCAAGGCTTGATGATAAGGCAAGGCCAAATTACACCAATACCTATAAGCGCGGAGAGGTTTTTACGGCAAGGACTAGATACCTAGGCACCTATACCTTGGCAATGGATACCATAGCGCCCACCATACGCACTAAAAATTTTAAGGACAAACAATGGCTCAACAATTACAAATACCTTAGTGTTTACATTGCGGATGATCTAAGCGGGGTGGACAGCTATTCAGCTACCTTGAATGGCGAATGGATCCTTATGGAGTACGAGCCCAAAAACAACACACTGACTTACAATTTTGATGATAAGATTGCAGACCAAACGCAATGTGTCCTAAAAGTTACCGTTACTGATAATGTAGGTAATGAAAATACGCTTACCACTTCTTTTTACAGAAAATAACGTAGTTGAAATTTTTTAACCGCATTCCGGTTCTTGTCTTGTTGCTGTTCAGTACCCTAGGTATTGCGCAAAGTGCCACCATTACCGGTGTCGTTCTAGATGAGCAGAATAGACCCTTGGCCAATGCCAATATCTCTACAGGCACTACCGGGACTACGACCAACGTAAATGGCTTTTATAATTTCCAAATCGTTGCGGATATTGGAAACACCATCGTTTTCTCCCATATTGGATATGAGCAGGTAACCTTAGAAAATCTTATTCTTACTACGAACGAAACCTTTGAGTTTAACCCTATTTTAAAAGACGATGCCATTCAAATAGACGGAGTAACCGTTTCTGCCACCGGTGAAAAACGGGTGAGCAATATTTTGAACATCAGTCCGGAAAATATCCGAAAAATACCAGGAGCAAATGCGGGGGTAGAAACGATTCTGAAGCTACTGCCAGGTGTCTCGGCCAATAACGAGCTCAGCACCCAATATTCTGTACGGGGTGGAAACTATGATGAGAATTTGGTCTATGTAAACGAGATTGAGGTCTATAGACCATTTTTAATACGTTCTGCCCAACAAGAGGGACTTAGTTTTGTTAACGGTGATCTTGTGCAAGAGGTTAAGTTTTCAGCTGGCGGTTTTCAAGCCAAGTATGGCGATAAAATGGCCTCCGTTCTGGACATTACCTACAAGAATCCGAGTCAATTTGCATTTCGGGCAGATTTGAGCTTTTTGGGTGCAAGCGGCAGTATAGAGACCATTTCTAAAAGTAAGAAGCTCAGCACGGTATCCGGCATTCGGTATCGCAATAATTCCCTACTGGTGAATAGCCAACAAACACAAAGCAATTTCAACCCCGCGTTTACGGATATTCAAAGTTATACAACCTACCGATTTTCAAATAAATTCCATCTCAACTTTTTGGGAAATATTGGGGTCAACGACTATGTTAATGAACCCTTGAACAGACAGACCAATTTTGGTACCATCGATAATCCTCAGGCCTTGGTGGTTTTTTACGAAGGCCGGGAAGAAAATAGATACACAACAGCATTGGGGGCCTTGAAAGGTAATTATTACCTTAACCAAAACACCACTTTAAAGATAATTGCATCAATTTACCATACCACGGAAGAAGAGTATTCTGATGTGATTGCCTCGTATGAATTGGGCGAAATTGACAGCAATCTAGGTAGTGATACAGCTGGGGAGGTTTTAACATCCCGTGGAATTGGTTCCCAATTCAATAGAACCCGAAATGATTTGGATGCGCTTATCTTTAATCTTTCGCACAAGGGAACTTATAAAGTCGAAAATTCCCTTTTGGAATGGGGTGTAAAGTATACGCATGAGGATATTCGTGATCAATTAAGGGAATCTGAATTTATTGACTCTGCCGGTTTTTCCCTTCGGCCGCCAAGGCCAGAGTTCATAAACAATCAACCGGAAATACCCTTTGATGCCCCTTTGGTTCCATATACCGGAATAAGCGCACAGAATTTTGTCAAGACCAATCGTTTTTCGGGTTACCTACAGCTAGGAAATCAATATACTTGGAACAATGCCGATGTGTATTACAATTTGGGCATACGCAGCCAGCATTGGACGGTTAGTGGTACCGGTATTGAAAAAGTAGCACAAACCATTATAAGCCCAAGGGCGCAATTTGCCCTTAAACCCAACGGGGACCGTGATATGCTTTTTAGGTTATCTGCCGGACTTTACCATCAACCTCCGTTTTACCGGGAACTGAGGGATAGTCTCGGCCAAGTTAGACCAAGCGTAAAGGCCCAAAGATCATTTCATCTGGTAGCGGGCAATGAATACAGTTTTTTACTTTGGGAGCGACCCTTTACACTGATAAGCGAGGCGTATTACAAAAAATTGGACAACGTAAATCCTTACACCTTGGAAGATGTTCGCATTCGGTATTCCGCTACAAATGACACCAAAGCATATGTCTATGGTGCCGAAATTAGAATGAACGGGGCCTTCGTTCCTGGTACGGAATCCTGGATAAGCCTTGGTTATTTGAAAACGGAGGAAAATAGAAACAATAGGGGCTACATACCCAGGCCCACAGATCAACGCCTTAAATTGGGCATACTTTTCCAGGATTATATTCCTACTATCCCAGATTTAAAAATGTATTTGAACTTGGTCTACCAAACCGGGGTTCCGGGAGGATCGCCCAGTTATGCGGATCCCTATATTTTTCAGAATAGATTAAGAGATTATAAACGGGCAGATTTAGGAATTTCCTATATTTTTGTAAGTGAGGATAAACGCTATCCGACAACACATTGGCTGCATCGTTTTAAGGAAATGAGTTTTGGCTTTGAACTATTCAACCTGTTCAACAATCAAAATTCCATAACAAATACCTGGGTACGGGATGCGGATAGCAAAAATGAATTTGCTGTCCCCAATTATTTAACTTCCCGGGTTTTGAACCTGAGACTAGCCATGCGGCTTTAAAAAAAACGAATGAAAAAATTTCTTTTTATAATCATCCTTTTTTCTAGTGTACTACTTACCGCACAGAAAAATATTTATGAAAGTCCTAATTTTGATGAACTGAGCGAGGATCATGAAGTATTGGCCATTATTCCGTTTTTAACCAATTTAGAACTTAACGAAACAATTTCCAAGGAAGAACAAAAACGCTTGGAAGAGAACGAAGGCTATGCCGTACAAAATGCATTGGAAACTTATTTTTCTAACCGCAGTAAAAAGAAAAAACTACCTGTAGAGTTTCAGAATATAAAAAATACTACCGCTATCCTTGCGCAAAACAATATTTCTTATGATAATATCGATGTGTACACCGCCAAGCAGCTCAGCGAAATTTTAGGTGTAAATGGCATTATTAGTGGCACCTTGGATTTAAATATCCTATTGTCTAGCGGTGTACCAACAGAGTTTAGTTTTACGGACTATTTTTCGGGCGGTGCAGATTATGGTCGTATTGGTATAAAAATAAGCGATGGGGATTCTGGTAAACTGTTATGGAAATATGAAAAGGAAATCAATAAAAAAACAGGAAAGAACACTACAGACCTTATTGATCGGATGATGAAGTTGGCCATAAGAAAATTCCCTTATGAACGCGAACGTAAGCGCGACAGAAAGAAAGACTAGTATACTACCCTATAAGTTCCTTTAAAACCGTTACCGTATAATCGATATCCGCTTTGCTATTATAAGTAGAAAAAGAGAACCGTAAGGAAGGTTTCCTTAAATCTTCTTTAGACAAGATTTCCGAAAGAACATGAGATCCTGTATCGCTTCCAGACTGGCAAGCGCTTCCTTTTGAACAAGCTATACCCTTTATATCCAAATTGAACAATAACATCAAGGCCTTTTCTTCAGAAATGGGAAGGCAAACATTGGCTAGGGTATACGTACTTTTCTCCAAATCCCCGGAGTGACCGTTAAATTTAGCTTGAGGAATTTCATTTTTTACCTTTTCAATAAAATACCGCTTTAGGCCAGAGACGTATTCCTTTTCCTTTTCTAAATGCTCATAAGCGTGTTTGAACGCCTCTTCCAAGCCTACGATATTGTGAAAAGATTCCGTTCCTGCCCTTAACCCACGTTCCTGTGAGCCGCCTGAAATCATACAATTGAGGCCTGAATTTTTTCTGATAAAGGCAAATCCTACCCCTTTTGGTCCGTGGAACTTGTGTGCTGCCGCAACTAAAAAATCAACTGGAAACGCCTTTACATCCCACTCATAATGACCCAAGGACTGTACCGTGTCCGAATGCACAAGTGCATTATACTTTTTGGACAAAAGTGTAACGGCCTCCAAATCTATTTTATTCCCTATTTCGTTGTTGATGTGCATAAGGCTAACCAATTTCTTACGGTCGTCCTTTTGCAATAATGCTTCAAGATGATCTATATCTGGGTTGCCGTACATGTCCAAGCTCACAAACTCTAGTGTAATAAGGCCATTATCCCGTAGATTTTCAACAGTATGTAAAACGGCATGGTGCTCAATTTTAGAGGTAATAATGGTCTCCACACCTAAATCGCGTACGGCACATCTCAGAATCATATTATCAGCCTCTGTACCGCCAGAGGTAAAGATGATTTCAGAAGGTTGTGCGTTAATATATTTGGCAATGGTCTTGCGCGCACGCTCTATGGCCGTTTTTGCCGTTCGCCCAAAACTATGGGTAGAAGATGGATTTCCATAAGAATTAGCTAATGCATCCTGCATTTTTGAAATGACACCAGGATGTACTTGTGTAGTGGCTGCATTGTCTAAATATACATGTTTCATTTTCGTGCACTGCTAAAAATATAGAATACAAAAATAGCCCAAATAAAGTTAATTTACCCATAATACCAGTTGGTCCTTCCTAGGGTTTAGCAATATTTGAATTAAATTTGAATCATGAAAAAATACTTTTTACTTGGCCTTTCCTTGTTTTTCCTTGGATGCGATGACGGTAATTTGCAAATTGAAACCGTAGACTTTGATAGCATTACACAGGTACAGAACTGTGGTACGCTTTCCGCCTCCGGAACAAATGTCTTGTTCAAAATTAATGGTGATGAAGCCTTAATTCTCACTTTACCTACGGGATTACTAACGAATGAGGTAACAACGGATGAACGTAGTAGTGCCGTGCCCGGTGCCTCCCAAGTGAGCTATCGTGTTTTTTCTGATAATGTTACCAACGCTTATTTCTGTGCTACCCCACCTCCTTTGACGCCAACCGTTAGTGAGGAAATCACAGCAGAAGGGGGAACGGTCTTTGTTACTACCATTCAGCAAGATTCAGTAAGCTTTTTGCATACCATCAGATTGAGCGGCATTTCCTTCGTGAACGAAAATGGAAGTAGAATTACAGACCTACAGGTAAATGATTTTGGCCAAGTTACAACTAATAACTAAGCTAAAAATTTTGGAAGATGTACACTTCGGTCGCACCGAGGCCATACTTTTGGTATTCCGCGTCATAATATTTGACATTATCGTATTTACTGAATAAATACCCCAGTTCTTCCTTTAAAACTCCTTCCCCTACGCCATGGATAAATACAACTTTCTGTATTCTTTTACCAATAGCGAAGTCCAATTGACGTTTGGCCGTTTCCAATTGTAAATTAAGCATCTCATAATTACCCAAGCCCTTAGGGTTTTTCACCAATTGGTTTATGTGCAGGTCCACCTCCATTTTGGGTGCTGTACGTTCTTTCGGTTTCAATGCGGTTGTTTTTTTTCTTTTGGGCAGCTCCTTTTCTTTTTTTACTTGGGCAATTTCAAAATTATTTACCCGGATACCATCCTCTATTTTCACCAATTCCTTTGCATTGAATTTGAGTGGGAAGCCGTCTGAAGTCTGCACGGTAATAGTTTCTCCGTCAATTGCGTAAACAGCACCCTTAACAATATCATCTATAGTCTCTACACTATCACCTAACTTAAAATTGGACATCTTTTTGTTTTGTAGGGACAAAAATAATGGTAATTTTCCAACTACTAATTTTAAATCAAAGATGCAGAACTCTTCCTTAGTACTTCTTGTGGGACTGGAAAACTATATGCTTCCTTGTTTTACCAAAAAAATCTTAGGGTTTGACTGCCCAGGCTGTGGATTACAGCGTTCCGCTTTATTCTTGATTAAAGGAGATTTTAAAGCAGCTTTTGAAATCTATCCAGCAATTTTCCCCATGCTTTTGTTGTTTGGATTTTTAATCATTTCCAAATTCGCAACAGTAAAAAATTCAAATCAAATTACGATTGCACTTATGGTGACCACCGTAGGTTTTATAGTAACCAATTATATTTTAAAATTCATCTAAACAAACCTATCAAATTATGGAACAACAAAAATTACCTAATGGAATTTTGATTATCGTTTTAGGCATTTTTGGCTATTTATGTTGCTGCTTTGCAGGATTAGGAGTGATTCCTTCAGCAATTGCATTTTATTTAGCCACTAAATCGGAGAAATTATATAAAGAAAATCCTGAATTGTATGATAACTATAGTCAGATAAAGACAGGAAAGATAGTTGCCTTAATCGCCTTGATCCTTTGTCTTTTGATGATCGTAAGATTTATCTATGTTTTAACGACGAGCGATTGGGATGTTCTTATGGAGCAGCAACAAGAAATTATGGAACAATGGGGAATAGAACAATAACGGCATGAGCAATCAATCCTTACCGGGCGCAAGTAACGCCCTCACTTTTGGTATTCTATCCATTGTGTTGACTTTATTCTGTTGTGGCCCATTTGGTGCCATCTTTAGTATCATAGGGCTTAGCAACGCAAAAACTGCGGAACGTGCGTATGAGATGAATCCTGAGCTTTATAGTGGTTATGAGAATGTAAAGACGGCGAAAATACTCTCGTATATAGGAATTGCCTTGTCTGCCATTCTACTTGTGTTTTCTATTATTTATTTTGGATTGATTATTGCCTTTTTTAATTCGGGCAACTTTCAATATTAATTTGTAATTAACCATTTGTAGTTCAAGCTAGCTCAGAATCTTTTAATATCGCGTAGAGCGTAACTAAAAATCCCCGACCTACGTCGGGGATTTTTTATTTGCTACTTTTCAAATTCTGAAAGTGTTTTTATAATTATGGAAACACAATCCAAAAGCTCCTCCCGCGTCATGACCAAAGGCGGGGCGAATCTAATAATATTACCATGTGTGGGCTTTGCCAATAGTCCATTCCCTTTGAGGGCCATACAGATATCCCACGCCGTGGAACTCTCTTCAGTGTCGTTTATTAAAATGGCGTTCAATAATCCCTTACCCCTAACACTTTTCACCAAATCACAGGAAGGAATGAATTTATTCAGTTCGTCCCTAAACAATTCCCCTAATTCAAAGGCGTTTTCTGCCAGGGATTCATCTTTGACCACTTGTAAGGCTGCCATTCCCACGGCCGCTGCAATTGGGTTACCACCAAAGGTACTCCCGTGGTTACCGGGCCGTATAACCCCCATAATAGCATCATTGGCCAATACGGCCGATACCGGATATGCTCCACCGGATAAGGCTTTCCCTAGAATAAGGATATCCGGTTTCACCTCTGGGGTTCCACTACAGTGTTTATCTGCACAGGAACAATTACCGCAGGTTGCCAATAAACGCCCCGTTCTGGCGATACCTGTTTGCACCTCGTCCGCAATGAACAATACATTGTTTGCTTTGCATAGGGCCTTTGCCCTACTTAAATACCCTTCAGACGGCACGTAGACCCCAGCTTCTCCCTGTATGGGCTCTACCAGGAATCCGGCAATGTTCTTGTTGGTTTTCAAAGCCTCTTCCAGTGCGGCAAGGTTGTCATATTCGATTTTTATAAATCCTGCAGTGTAAGGGCCAAAATTCTTTCGGGCTACGGGGTCGTTAGAAAAAGAAATAATCGTAGTAGTTCGCCCATGAAAATTATTTTCACAAACAACGATTTGGGCCTCATTCTCAGGGATTCCCTTTTTCTCATAAGCCCATTTTCTACATATTTTTAAGGCGGTTTCAACAGCTTCGGCCCCTGTGTTCATTGGCAAAAGCTTGTCGAAATGAAACGTTTCCGTGGCGTACTTTTCAAATTTACCGAGCATATCGTTATAAAATGCCCGCGATGTCAATGTTAAGGTCTGTGCCTGTGCCGTCATGGCCCCTACAATCTTAGGGTGACAATGACCTTGATTGACCGCAGAATATGCAGATAGGAAATCATAATATTTCTTTCCTTCCACATCCCATACAAATACACCGTCGCCTTTCTGCAAGACAACTGGTAATGGGTGGTAATTGTGTGCTCCGTACTTTTCTTCCAATGCAATTGCATCTTCAGAAGTGATGTTTTCTAAAACTGACATGATAAAAATTACTTTAAATAAAACTTTAGCAATTCCTTCTATACCTTTTTCCCTTCGTACTCCCGATAACCATCGGAACGAAAATTCAGCGTAGGAGAGAAATCATCCTTGTAGAACTCCAAAAATACAAATTAAAGCTATGAAAATAAAGGATATGTCCCAATGGATTTAATTCATTGTTAATACTGGTGTCAAGTCTATTCCCAATCCAAAGAAACCTTTTATTTTTGCGCTATGCGAAAAAAGAACAGGCGACAGATTTTTGAAAATGTTGAAGTTATAGATGCTGCGGCAAAAGGAAAGACTATAGGTAAAGCACCAGACGGTAGGGTTATTTTTTTGACCAATACCGTACCTGGTGATGTGGTAGATGTACAGACTACAAAAAAAAGAAAGGCATATTTTGAAGGGGTCGCTATAAAGTTCCATTCCCGATCCAAAAAACGTGTAGAACCGGTATGCCAACATTTTGGGGTTTGCGGAGGTTGTAAGTGGCAGGATATGGGCTATGAACACCAACTGTTCTATAAACAAAAGGAGGTTGAAAACAACTTAAAAAGAATAGGACATTTAGATTTGCCTGCCATAAGTCCTATACTGGGTTCGGAAAAAAACTATTTCTATCGCAATAAAATGGAGTTCTCATTTTCGGATAGTCGATGGTTGACCTTGGACGAAATACAATCCAAAGAACAGATTGAGGATAAAAATGCATTGGGTTTTCACATCCCTGGTATGTGGGATAAAATTTTAGATGTCAAAAAATGCCATTTACAACAAGACCCCTCTAACGCAATACGCTTGGAAACCAAAAAATTTGCCGTTGATCATGGTTTAAGTTTCTTTAATCCCAGAAATCAATATGGATTATTACGCACTTTGATGATTAGAACAGCATCTACAGGCGAGATTATGGTCCTTGTCCAATTTTTTGAGGATGACCGTGAAAAACGGGATCTATTATTAAACCATCTTTCCGGGAAATTTCCAGAAATCACCTCCTTGTTATATGTTGTTAACCCTAAACAGAACGATACCATTTATGATCAGGAAGTAATTTGTTATACGGGCAGGGATCACATTTTTGAAGAGATGGAAGGGCTAAAATTCAAAATTAATGCCAAATCCTTTTACCAAACCAATTCTGAACAGGCATATCAGTTGTATAAAGTTACAAGGGATTTCGCGGATTTAAGGGGAGATGAACTTGTATATGACCTGTATACAGGCACTGGAACAATTGCCCAATTCGTATCCAAAAGTGCAAAAAAAGTGGTGGGAATTGAATCTGTACCCGAAGCAATCCAAGACGCCAAAGCCAATGCTGAAAGAAACAGGATTGGTAACGTGGAATTTTACGTGGGCGACATGAAAAACGTCTTTAATGAAAAATTCATTGCTGCCCATGGCGTTCCAGATGTGATTATTACAGATCCTCCCAGAGATGGCATGCACAAAGATGTTGTACAACAAATTTTGCACATTGCTCCCAAAAAAGTAGTTTATGTGAGCTGTAATAGTGCCACCCAAGCCCGAGATCTGGAACTCATGAAAGATTTGTATACGGTAGCAAAAGTGCAACCAGTGGATATGTTCCCACAAACGCATCACGTAGAAAATGTCGTACTTTTAGAAAAGAAAGAAAACTATGCATAAATTAAGAATAGGAATTCTTATTTTCTTGGGTATTTGTTGTGCGGCATCCTGTGAAAAGGATGATATCTGTGTTGAAGGAGACACCCCCTTATTGGTCCTAGAATTTTATGATATCGCTGATACTACTACCTTGAAAAATGTACCTAGTTTAAGGGTTGTTGGTTTGGGCCAAGCTGTAACGGTCAACACCATAGCGGATAGGTCTGCCTTAAACCAAATCGCTATTCCCCTAAAAACTACTGTGAACACGACCAGCTTTATACTGATTTCCAATTCAGCGACCAATGATGATGGTTTGGAAACAGGAAATATAGATACCCTAAATTTTTCTTACGGAAGAACCGAGGATTTTTTATCCCGTGGGTGTGGATTTGTGGTCAATTACGATAGTTTGAGTGCCAACACTACGCCGGACAGTTCTAATTGGATTCAAGATATACAAATCATAAGGTCTCAAGTCATCAACTCAGATTCTACACATGTCAAGATTTATCACTAATCTTTTTTTCCTTTTAAGTTTTTGCTTGGTTTTTGGCCAAGGTAAACCTATAGACCTAAATCCTAAAGATACCGTCGTCTATAAGCAGTCCTATGGTATACGGATAGGCATTGATTTAAGTAGACCCATAACCTCCTTCCTGGATGAAAATTATACCGGTTTGGAACTTGTTGCGGATTACAGGATTAATCAAAACCTATATATTGCCGCAGAGTTAGGTAATGAAAAAAAAACCAGACAGGAAGATCTTTTTAATTTTACAACCTCTGGGAGTTACCTAAAAGTGGGTGTCAACAAAAACAACTACACCAACTGGTACGGAGAGCGCAACCTTATCTATATTGGGGGTAGATTGGCATTTAGCACCTTTGAAAACACCTTAAACAATTATCAGTATTTCAATACAAACCGCTATTGGAACCCTGAGAACTTTCCCGAAGGTACAGGAGAGGTGCCTGAGAATTTTTCTGGGTTATCCGCTACTTGGATAGAGGGCGTATTCGGCACCAAGGTAGAGCTGTTCCCCAATATTTATATGGGAGCAAGCATCCGCTTAGGCTTATTACTCTCCCAAAAGGAAGATGAACGCTTCCCAAATCTATGGATTCCAGGATTTAATAAGGTCACCAGCGATAGCCGTTTTGGTGTTGGCTATAACTATAGCATATCGTATTTTTTACCATTGTATAAAAAAGAGAATAAGATCAAGAAAAAAATACAGGAATCGGGCAGCGAAAAATAAAGCTCAAAATTCCTTAAAACCCTTGATAAATATCCACTTCATTACTGTTAAATCCTTGCCTTCTTTCTTGACTACAGCAAACTTAGGAGCTAAAAAAGAAGCCAATATAGCGGCGATGAGTGCCAGATAAAACGTCTCCAGATTCTAGTAGTAGGCCCAAGCCAAATCTGAAGATGATAAAAAGAATAGCAAAACCCAAAAAATTATAAATTAGTACTTTATACTTAGGTTTCATCCTTCTTTATTTGATTGGTACTTCGCCTTTTTACTTCCTTCATACATTTCGTATTTTACAAGTCGGGATTCCAAATGGCTATTAAAAACCTTTATTTTTCGTGACGGCCTTAAGCCTACAAATTTTAGTGCCTGGAGGTTGCTGGTAATGAACCAAGCATTTGTGCCTGGATACCCTTGTTTAAGCGTATCTCCAATAGCGCTATAGAAATTTTCCATGTCAACATCCAGGCGCTCGCCGTATGGCGGATTAAAACACATATGCAATGGTCCCTCCGTCTCTTTTTCAGTCCTAAAGAAATCTTTTTGCTCTACAGATATATAATCCGTTAGGTTTGCATTTTCAATATTATCCAAGGCTTTTCTAACTGCGGAAGGTGCTTTGTCGTATCCGGTAATTTTGTGCTGGAATTCCCTTGTTTTTTTTAGACTCGCGTCAATAATTTTCCCATAGAGCTCTGCATCAAAATCAGGCCACTTTTCAAAAGCAAATCCTTTTCTATTGATGTTGGCCGGTATATTACAGGCAATCATGGCCGCTTCTGTCAACATGGTACCGCTACCACACATGGGATCAAGAAAATTACATTGACCATCCCAACCGCTCAATAAAAGAAGTCCTGCAGCCAAGACCTCATTGATAGGCGCTATATTGGTTGCGGTTCTATATCCCCTATGGTGTAAAGAATTTCCTGAACTATCCAGAGCCACATTACACTCATTATTATAAATATGGATATTGATCCGTAGATCCGGGTCTTTAATGTCTACATCCGGTCGCTTACCTTCCGTATCCCTAAACTTATCCACAATGGCGTCCTTGGTTTTTTGGGATACATATAAGGAATGGGTAAAGGCTTCTGAATTTACGGTCGTGTCTATAGCAAAGGTTTCGTCCACAGCTAAATACGCTGTCCAGTCCATCGCATATATTTTTTTATAAAGGTCGTTTTCGTCCCTAACGGAAAAGGAATGAATGGGCTTAATGATTTTTATAGCGGTCCTTAAACACAAATTGGCCTTGTACATAAAACCTGTATCACCTTCAAAGGAAACGTTACGTACACCTTCCATTACATTGCTTGCACCTAGGTTCCTCAATTCCTTTGAAAGAAGTTCTTCAAACCCAAAAAGGGTCTTGGCCACCATTTTAAAATTGTTACTCATAACCTATATTTCACGTACCGCAAAAATACGCTAATTTTGAGGTTTCATTAATTTACGGCGTATTTCCTTTTGCATTAGCCTAACCAATAAAACATGATTTATCTATTACCTGTTCTGGGAGTTCTTTTAAGCTTCCTTTTTGTCCTCATTGTTAAACCTCAAAAAAACGAGTATTATAAACTCCTATTGGCGTTTAGCGGTGCATTCTTATTAGCGTTGACAATTTTTGAGCTATTGCCAGAAGTCTATACGGTTTCAAACCCAAAAACAGTGGGTATTTTCATAATGATGGGAATCCTATTCCAAATATTCCTGGAATTCTTTTCAAAGGGTGCAGAACACGGCCATGTTCATCTATCTAAGGAGCATCAACATTTTCCGTGGCTTCTTTTTAGTAGTCTTTGTCTACATGCGCTTTTGGAGGGGATGCCCATTGGTTCAAATGAAACCATTATTTATGGTATCCTCATCCATAAAATTCCAATAGCCCTAATTTTAAGTATATTTTTATTAGGTTCTAAAATTAAACCATTGTATGCAGGCATTTTTATGGTTTTGTTTTCGATAATGACTCCCATTGGAACGTTTTTGGTAGAACACGTTAACCTGCTTAATAAGTACATGACCCTTCTAAATGCTTTGGTCATTGGAATATTTTTACATATATCAACAGTCATTTTATTTGAAAGCTCTGAAGGTCATAAATTCAATTCTAGAAAGTTGTCGGTCATTATACTTGGAGTAACCATAGCGTATTTTTTATAGATGTTCAGTAGGGAAGAAGCACGAAAGCTTAGGGAAGATTTTTGGGTAGCCTTTGGAAAATCCTATCCGACGAAAATGGATTTTATATAAGACAAAAATAAAAGGCCTTTCATTCAAATTTCATTTTGACAAAAAAGGAGCCATGGTTTCCATAGATGTGGATACCGATTTAGAACAACGGGTACTTTTATGGGATAAACTAACAGGTTTGAAATCGATACTCAAAGAAGAATTTTTACCCGATGCCGTTTACGAAGATTTTTATGCCTTGGATAATGAAAAGGAACTATCGCGAATTTATATTACCCTAGAAAACGTTTCCATTCACAATAAAAATACGTGGCAGGAAACGATGGTATTTTTTTATGGCACAATGGAAAAGGTAGAAGCCTTCTTTTTGGAATATCGGGACATACTGGACAACTAGTCTCTGTGAGGAACTCGTAACCCATTTTACACTAGACTATTTTTCTTACAGGCCCAAACCTAGACGCAAGCCTTTTTCCAAACCGGTCAATTGAGCCAAACCTAAAGCCCTTCCTACCATAGAGTATCCCGAATAAAAAGCGGACTGCCTTTTTTTGTCATCCAATAATACGTGACCATGATCAGGCCTCATAGGAATATCGATTATCCCTACCCCGGAAGCTGCGCGTTTTCGCTGCTCCAAAATCAAAGCATTCATAACTTTGTCCATGGCTACAGATCCATTTAAGTGGTCGGCTTCATAAAAACTTCCATCGGCAGCACG
This sequence comes from uncultured Flavobacteriaceae bacterium, assembly GCA_963815225.1. GTDB lineage: Bacteria > Bacteroidota > Bacteroidia > Flavobacteriales > Flavobacteriaceae > Maribacter. The sequence goes on along the minus strand of CAWFGA010000008.1, from coordinate 9,619 downwards.
TTCTACATTTCTTAAATGGATGAAATGGATACGTTCGCCAAAATCGTTTATCATTTTCAACAGGTCATTATCGGTTGACGCTCCCAGGGAGCCTGAACAAAAAGTTAAGCCATTGCTCGCGGAGGGAACGGCATCTAAAATAAATTTCAATTCTTCATAATTCGATGCAATTCTCGGCACTCCAAAAACAGAAAATGGGGGATCATCTGGATGGATAGCCATTTTTACACCCACTTTTTCAGCTTCAGGGATTACCGCTTTTAAAAAATAAGCCAAATTCTCTTGGAGCTGCGCTTTGGAAATACTTAAAACCGCCGCGTGGTTTCGTTTGAATTCTGCAATTGAAATTAATTTCCTGGACCCGGGCATACCCGCCAAAATAGCCTGCTCCAAAGTATCTTTTTCCTTTGCGTTCAACTGATTGAAATACGCCGTGGCCTGCTCTACAACTTCTTTCGTATAGGTATCTACTGCATATTCCCTTTTTAAAATAAAGAGATCGAATGCCGCTGCCGCTATGGGGTCGAATTTTAATGCCGAAGCTCCATTGGGAAGTTCAAAATCCAAATTAGTCCGGGTCCAATCGATCAACTGCATAAAATTATAACACACCACTTTTATCTCATGGGCCGCTAAATTTTTTAGGGTTTGGATATAATTGGCTATATACGTATCCCTATCGGGCAGACCGTATTTGACGGAAGTATGTACATTAACACTTTCCACGACAGACCATTCAAGATTTTGGTTTTCAATTTCAGCTTTTAATGCCGAAATCGTTTCCATGGGCCAAATTGCCCCTAAGGGGACTTCTTGACATGCCGCCACGATACCCTCTACACCCACTTGTTTTATATCTTGCAATGAAACCCCAAAGGAAGGTCCAAACCACCGAAATGTTTTTTTTAAATACTTCATTATACGCCAGAAAAGGAATTAAAACCGCCATCAACATCGTAACATACACCGGTTACAAAACTAGAGGCATCACTTAATAGATAGTGAACCATGCCATTTAGTTCAGAAGCATCACCGAAACGGGCCATTGGGGTATTGCTGATTATTGTTTTGCCCCGATCCGTATACGAGCCATCTTCATTTGTCAATAATCGTCTGTTCTGATTACCAATAAAGAAACCCGGTGCAATAGCATTTACCCTTATTTTATCGGTGAATTTAGAGGCCATCTCGTTGGCCATCCATTGTGTAAAGGTATCCACACCGGCTTTGGCCATGGAATAACCCAATACTCTTGAAATAGCCTGCTTGGATGCCATTGAGGATATATTGATGATTGAACCGTGGCCTTGTTGTGTCATCAAGCCTCCCAGGATAATTGTAGGGATTACAGTTCCAAATAAGTTAATATCCAGTACCTTTTGCGTATCTGATATTGCAATATCATAAATACTCTGATTTGCCGAAAGGGTAGCCGCCGGGATATTACCTCCGGCCAAATTAACAAGACCGTCTAAGCGTTCAAAATCAGACGCAATTTCCTTTTTCACTTCAATCAAGGCCTCTTCGTTCATTACATCAACTTCAAAAGTAAATGTAGAATTTGGCGCAATAGCATTAAGCGCTCCTTTCTTTTCCAAGAGCTTTTTTTGGGTACGGCCCAATAAAATAACCGTTGCACCATGCTTAATAAGATATTCGGCAATCGAGCCTCCCAATGTTCCAGTTCCACCCGACAGCGCGTAAATCTTATTTTTAATGGAAAATAAATCCTTCATTCATTATAATTTTTGATTGGTAAGCCTAAATTTAAACGTGTTACTAATATAAAATTAATAATAGCTCAATCGTCCACGTCTTAAACAAATACGCCTGAAATTATTTCTGGCCTGTAAAATCAAATTACATCCACATAAATATAAACCCAGTGACTTACTGCACCTGCGAGCACAAAAAGGTGCCAAATAAAATGATTGTAGGGTATCCTTCTAACTGCATAAAATAAAATACCTACGGTATAAAACGCCCCGCCCAGCATGAGGAGTACCAAACCCTCTTCGGTTGAACGGTTTAACAGGTTTTGAAAATCAAGCACAATTAACCATCCCATAATCAAATAAAGTAGTAGCGAAAACAATTCGTACTTTCCTGTGAAGAAAAG
>CAWFGA010000008.1:0-2500 GCA_963815225.1 uncultured Flavobacteriaceae bacterium | reverse complement strand
CGTGTTTCTTTCTTTTTTAGGTCGGCAAGATAAAATCTTGCCACCTGTCCCAATATGTCAATGAACTTCTCGGCTTTCGCCGTCGTGGAGAATATCGGAGTCGAACCGATGACCTCCTGCGTGCAAGGCAGGCGCTCTAGCCAGCTGAGCTAATCCCCCATGTTTCAGTTGTCGGTTATCAGTTAACAGTTATCGGTTAATTGATGACTATGCGCCAACTGGGGTATCCCAACTTCTAAAATTTCCTTCAATATTACAATCTTAATGAACGTAGGCCCTTTTGGGCCTCGTAGTCCCAGGCAGACTCGAACTGCCGACCTCTACATTATCAGTGTAGCGCTCTAACCAGCTGAGCTATGGGACTGTCCCTACTCTTTCCTCTCGGTATACATACCTGCCTTGAAAAAGCAATTACTTATATATCGTTATTATGGAGATGTTTTTATTTAAGAACTTTCTATCAAGGAACATAATATTAAATCAAAAGACCGGGACCGTGAAAGGTCGTCGCTCCGTTGGGGACCGTCCCGTAAAGGGACAATCTCTAGAAAGGAGGTGTTCCAGCCGCACCTTCCGGTACGGCTACCTTGTTACGACTTAGCCCTAGTTACCGATCTTGCCCTAGGCCGCTCCTTGCGGTGACGGACTTCAGGCACTCCCGGCTTCCATGGCTTGACGGGCGGTGTGTACAAGGCCCGGGAACGTATTCACCGGATCATGGCTGATATCCGATTACTAGCGATTCCAGCTTCACGGGGTCGAGTTGCAGACCCCGATCCGAACTGTGACAGGTTTTATAGATTCGCTCCGCCTTGCGACGTGGCTGCTCTCTGTACCTGCCATTGTAGCACGTGTGTGGCCCAGGACGTAAGGGCCGTGATGATTTGACGTCATCCCCACCTTCCTCACGGTTTGCACCGGCAGTCCCGCTAGAGTCCCCATCATGACATGCTGGCAACTAACGGTAGGGGTTGCGCTCGTTATAGGACTTAACCTGACACCTCACGGCACGAGCTGACGACAACCATGCAGCACCTTGCAAATTGCCCGAAGGAAAAGGTGTCTCCACCCCTGTCAAAATGCATTTAAGCCCTGGTAAGGTTCCTCGCGTATCATCGAATTAAACCACATGCTCCACCGCTTGTGCGGGCCCCCGTCAATTCCTTTGAGTTTCATTCTTGCGAACGTACTCCCCAGGTGGGATACTTATCACTTTCGCTTGGCCGCCCAGGTCTCAAGGACCCGGACAGCTAGTATCCATCGTTTACGGCGTGGACTACCAGGGTATCTAATCCTGTTCGCTCCCCACGCTTTCGTCCATCAGCGTCAGTATATGGTTAGTCACCTGCCTTCGCAATCGGTGTTCTATGTAATATCTATGCATTTCACCGCTACACTACATATTCCGGCAACTTCACCATAACTCAAGACCAGCAGTATCAAAGGCAATTCTATAGTTGAGCTACAGACTTTCACCCCTGACTTACCGGCCCGCCTACGGACCCTTTAAACCCAATAATTCCGGATAACGCTCGGACCCTCCGTATTACCGCGGCTGCTGGCACGGAGTTAGCCGGTCCTTATTCTTACGGTACCGTCAACAGGGCACACGTGCCCCTTTTTCTTCCCGTATAAAAGCAGTTTACTACCCATAGGGCATTCTTCCTGCACGCGGCATGGCTGGATCAGAGTCTCCTCCATTGTCCAATATTCCTCACTGCTGCCTCCCGTAGGAGTCTGGTCCGTGTCTCAGTACCAGTGTGGGGGATCCCCCTCTCAGGGCCCCTACCCATCGTAGCCTTGGTAAGCCGTTACCTTACCAACTAGCTAATGGGACGCATGGCCATCTTCTACCGCCCGAAGGCTTTAACCACAAAATGATGCCATAATGTGGTACCACGGGGCATTAATCCAAGTTTCCCTGGGCTATTCCCCTGTAGAAGGTAGGTTCCATACGCGGTGCGCACCCGTGCGCCGGTCGTCGGCGGAGCAAGCTCCCCGTTACCCCTCGACTTGCATGTGTTAGGCCTGCCGCTAGCGTTCATCCTGAGCCAGGATCAAACTCTTCATCGTTGTTCTGTAAATATTCGTCCCAACGAAGCTCGTTCCCATCCCGGCCCCGACTCTCGATTCAATTCCTTAGTATACATATGGCCGAGGCCATACATATATAGTATTGTTATGTTTCCTTAATTCTTGTTCCTCTCGGACAGGTCCTCACCCGCCCTCGATTCTTATCTCCACAATATTTCAATGAACTCCTGTAAAAAGACCCTCCGCCCTACGGCGTCCAGGCCCCTTTTCCCTTAGGTGTTTCCCTAAGCGGGTGCAAATATACAACTGTTTTTTCTTCCGGCAACCTTTTTCGAAAAAAAAATAAATCTTTTTTCCAGCCGAACAAAACCACAGTAACTATATGAACGTACCCCCGAAACACAAGGCCGAAAACCTTGCGCCGTAACGGGCTGCAAATGTAAAACCATTTTCCAAACACGCAAGG
>CAWFGA010000007.1:0-154866 GCA_963815225.1 uncultured Flavobacteriaceae bacterium | reverse complement strand
CTTATGTTGGGTTAAGGGATGCCAAAGGTGTTTTTTGTCTCGTGAAGCTAGATTTTCTACTGCCATGGAAATTAAGATTCATCATTTTATCTATCTTGCAAAGATCGGGAAATAAACTACAATTAAAAGATGTCCCTTAAAAGAACCCATAAAGGTTATTTCAATTTTTCCGAAATAAAGAATAGTACCGTATTTTTAGTCCTATCCCTTGTCACTTTTTTTATACGATTTCCGTTTTTCTTTAGGGATTATATAGATCGCGACGAAAGCACCTTTATACTTTTAGGCCAATCTTGGGCTGATGGATTTTTACCGTATACCCAATTGTGGGATTTGAAGCCACCGTTGACCTTTGCTTTTTTTGCTGCACTAATTTCAATTTTTGGGAAAAGCTTTATTGCGATACGCCTTGCAGGAGCCTTCTTGGTTACCATAACGGCCTACTTTAGCTATAAGATAGCCTCAACCTTGATGCCGAAAAAAGTAGCACTATGGATAAGCCTCTCATGTGTGGCGCTATTAAGCCTCTTTGGTAGTTTGCAAGGCGTCATGTCTGAACATATCTGTGTCGCCTTTTTTGTGCCGGGCCTGTATATTCTGATAACCAAAAAAAACAATCGCTGGTTTTTGCTTTCAGGGATTTTAATGGGTGTTTCGGTAATGGTAAAATTGAATATGGCTTTCCCCATTCTAACCGTTGGGCTCTACTTGTTCTTTGAAATGCTGCTAAAAAGAAACGGTATAGGATTTTCTAACATCCTCTTTTTTTTGATCGGTAGTCTAGTGGCCATCTTAGCTACCATTCTACCCTATTATGATACTGGCCAATTATTGGTTTGGTGGGAATCTGTGGTTCTTGCCCCTTTAGAATATACCGAAGCTAGAAGGTACCCCATTTTAAAATTAGCCCCAGTTTTTTTGGTAATAGGCCTATTCTTACTATATGCCCAAAAAACTAAAAGACTGGATTTTAAGGATAGAACCATACAGATTTTATTGGTCGCTGTGTGTGGAGTTTTAATTTCATTCATCAAAGGGGGCAGAATAAATGGGCATTACTTAATTCAGCTACATCCCCTATTATTGGTGTTGGTTGGTGTAGTTGTTTTCAATTTAGTCGAGCAATACCGTCCTAAGCTACCCAAGGTTCTTGTTTTACTATTTTTAATGGCCCTGCCAGTTGAGAGCTATATGGAGTACTGGAATATCGTTGAAAATAAAAATGAACGGAATACGTTTTTCAATGGAGAAGGATTTTCCGTTCCCAAATACATAAAAGACCATCGCTTGGATACTGAAAATATTCTTTTTTTTGAATACCATATTGGCTATTGGAATTTGGAGACTCTACCTCCAACCACTGCCGCGACGCACCCAAGTAATATTTGCAGGGATGAGCTTTATCCTTTTTTCGATAATCCCAGAAAAAACTCCATAGCAGAACTAAAATATATTCTAGAGGTCTTAAAACCAAAGACCATAATTGTAAGAAATGGAAAGCGAATCTTTGATAAAAAAGAAATCGAGGAGAATGCGTATCTGGACACGTATTTGGAAAAACACTATAGGGTATTGGATACGGTAGAGAATGCCGGTATCTTACAACGCTTATAAGGTTTCCAAAATGCCATCGAACTTATCGGCGTATTTTTTAATTACTTCTTTGGTAAATTCTTTCTCTTCCTCAATTCTGCCCAATAAGGAAACGCCCGTCTTATGCAGGATTATATTTTCTGTATGAGGATTTTTATTACCACTGAATAATACCGCTACATCATACCCCTTGTTCTGCAACCAGCTTATCGTTAACAAAGAGTGATTTATACTCCCTAAATAATGCCTAGATACCACTACCACTTTATAATCTGGCATTATAATATCGAACATCGTGTCCTCCTCGTTCAACGGAACCAGAATTCCACCGGCTCCCTCAATAATTAAATTATTTTTGGTCTCCGGTTCGTTGATATGGAACCTATCTATTCTGAACCCATCGATTTCCGCTGCCGCATGGGGACTCATGGGCGACTTAAGCTCATAACTACTGGGGTGGAATTGTGTTTTATCGTTTGAAATTAGACTTTTTACCCTATCGGTATCCGTATGGTCCAAATCGCCCGCCTGAACCGGTTTCCAATAATCGGCTTTTAAGGCTTCGGTAAAAATGGCAGAAGCAATGGTTTTCCCAACTCCTGTAGAAATACCGGTTACAAAAATCTTTTGCATTACGTTTTACTTTGAATTCGTGATTATGCCACAATTTAGGCACTTATATTTTCTTTTCTCAAAAAAGGGAAAAAGTTTATAAAAAATCCCCTTTCTGTTATAATAGGGTTCAGACTTTTGGGCCTTACAATTTGGGCAAACGATAGGGTTTCCAAAACTATCCTGGGCATAGGCCCTAATATCATTATAAATATCAATGGCCATGTCTTTGTCACTGGAATAGACAAGCAATTTTACGCCCCCAATGGCATTACTGATAAGAGGATCGGAATTTAGGGTATTCTCATCCCTTAAAAAGACGGGGATACCTTCAGACTCCAACTTCCCCTTTACAATCTGCACATCGGCAACATACTCAAATGAAGCTAGTTGATAAAATTTCGATTCCATAAACGTCTAAAGATAACTAGAAAGAAGCTTAATCAGCAGCCCAATTTCTTCTTTTGAATTATAGCTATGGATACAAAACCGGAGTCGTTCCTGACCTTCGGGAACCGTGGGTGCAACAATGGCCTTACCATGAAAGCCCTTATCCATCAATTTCTTGGAAACCGATCTTACCTGCTTAGCACCGCTTACAATGCAGGATTGAATGGCCGTATTACTAATAATAAAATGCTTCTCCAATTCATGGGCTAGAACTTGACTTTTAAAAAAGTCTATATTCTCATTTAATTTTATTTTTTGCGCCTTCCCCAATTCATCATAAAAAGTGTGTGCCGCAATAATTGTGCACAAGGTGTGCGGCGGTAAGGCGGTCGTATAAATGAAGGGTCTTGCAAAATTAACAAGATATTCTGTTAGTACAGTCGATCCCAAGATGGCTGCACCATGGCACCCGAAAGCCTTACCAAAAGTGACCGTTCTGGCAAAAACTCCTTCTTGAATACCAAATTCAGGCACAAGACCGGCTCCAGATTCACCTGCAACACCAACTGCATGGGCCTCGTCTACAACCAGATGATACCCATTCTGTTTGGTGTATTTTATAAAAGCTTTAAGATCTGGGGTATCCCCATCCATGGAGAATACACTTTCCGTAACAATATATAGTTCTGAATCGCCCTCGTTTCCGCTTCGTTTTAGGTTTAAATCAATTTTTTCCTTTAAGCTTTCAATTGAATTATGGGAAAAGCTATAGGCCTTGGCATGGCTCATTCGAATACCCTCCCGTATACTGGCATGAATGTATTCATCATAAAAGATAAAATCTCCCCGTTGCGGAACAGCACTAAAAAAACCCATATTGGCATCATACCCCGAATTAAAAACCAGTGCCGATTCAGAGGAATAAAAGGAACCTAATAATTGTTCTAACTTGTGAAATAGCATATGGTTGCCAGAGAGCAAACGAGAACCACCTGATCCATTGGCGGTAACGCCTTCATTCAACAATAATTGAAATGTTTTGGAAAACAGCGTTTCATTCGTGGCAAATCCCAAATAATCATTGGACAAAAAATCTATTAGTCCGTTATTAGTGGATAATTGACGATAGGTATCCTCCTTCTTCCGGGCATCCATTAAGGTCAAAAGTTTTTTGGGAAGTTTACTCATTTCGCAAAAATAACTTTTCTACTCAATCAAAACCCGACTTTGCGAAAAAAGTCCTTTACTTCTGAACTACTGATGACCTAGGTCCTAAAAACAACTATCAATTAGTCACAATTAAGATAACTAATGTATATAATTGATTACTAATTAATTAAAACCTTATAGATTTCATAAATATGAATTAAAGTATTCTTAATTGAACTAAAGTGAGTAGAAAAATTATAAATTTGCCGCCTTTTTAAAGTATTTTCCTACTACTATTTGGTAGCCGGTAAAGTAATTTAGAATAACAATCCCAAATTTTATGTCCAATACAAGAATTAAAAATAGCAATAGATTAAAAGCCTTGGAATCCTATGAGCTGATGGACACCTTGCCCGAGAGTGTATATGACGAGATAACCAAGCTAGCGGCAGCAATTTGTGATACGCCTGTAAGTTTAATAACCTTGTTAGACGATAAACGACAATATTTCAAATCATCGCAAGGTATAGCTATCAACGAAATACCCATAGAACACTCCTTTTGCCAATATATCATTAAAGATGACTCAGATGTATTGATTATAGAGGACGCCAAAAAGGATATTCGTTTTTCAAATAATCCTATGGTACATGATGCCCCAAACGTTTCCTTTTATGCAGGTGTCTCCTTGACCACGCCCCTTGGTTTTAAGCTTGGTGCCCTTTGTGTTATTGATAACCAACCAAAGAAGCTTAGTGAAAATCAAATTGACGGTTTAAAAACCCTTGCTCACCAAGTCACGCAATTGTTTGAATATAGAAAGGCCAAAATGGAAATTGAAAAGCAAAATCTTGCCTTGCAGAAAATTTTGGATACTTCCCTGGATATTATTTGTACACTTGATGAAAATGGTATTTTTAAGACAGTAAGTAAAGCCAGTGAAAAAATATGGGGATATTCACCTGATGAATTGATTGGCAAGAATTATATCGATTTTGTTTATACTGAAGACCGGTTCGCTACCTTAAAATCCGAGAAATTAGTAATTTCTGGGGAACAGGAAACCAATTTTGAGAATCGGTATATTCACAAAAATGGCAGTTTAATACCCATGTTATGGTCTTCAAACGGTAATACGGGAGATGGAATCATTTATTGTGTGGCAAAGGATATTACCGGGAAAAAATTGGCGGAACAACAGTTAGAACAAAGTGAACGTCGGTTTAAAACCTTGGTACAAGAAGGAAGCGATCTTATTGGGATTCTAGATTTAGAGGCAAACTATACTTATGTAAGTCCTACTTCTTTAAAAGTGTTACAAATTCCTCCTGAGGATTTTATTGGCACCAACGCTTTTGATTATATTCACCCAGAAGACAAGGAGTCGGTTTTTAAGCAGTTTAAGGATGCCTTAGAAGAGTCGCAGGTAGAAATAGAACCCTTTAGGTTTAAAAATAAGGACGGCCAGTGGAGGTGGATAGAGACTGTAGCGACCAATCAAACAAATGAGCCTACCATAAATGGTATCGTTGCCAATTCTAGGGATGTAACAGAGCGCGTATTGTATCTTAAAGCAATAAAGGAACAAAATTCAAAACTTAAGGACATTGCATGGACCCAATCGCACGTTATGCGTGCCCCGGTAGCTCGGTTAATGGGATTGGTGGATTTGATGAAAAAGGAAGCGTTAAATGAAGAGGAAAAAGAGGAGGTTTTAAATTTTATTTATAAATCTGCAACGGAAATCGATGACAGTATCAAAAACATTGTCGAGAGCACTACACATAATATAGAAACAGACGGAATTGAATGAAACATCAGCTCATACTAATTGAAGATGATCCCATTTTTACATTTTTATTGGAAAAAGCAATAAAAAGTTCAAATATTGAAGGGGATATAACTCCATTCCAAGATGGTTTGGCCGCCCTAACGCATCTCAAAAAAGTATACAACAACCAAGAAAATTACATTATCTTCTTAGATTTGAATATGCCGGTAATGAATGGGTGGCAATTTATGGAATCCTTCAATTCCATTGCCAATCCGGTTAACTGTATCGTTTTTATCGTAACATCCTCCAATAACCCACGAGATATTGAAATCCTCATGGAAAATCCTTTGGTGGCAGATTTTATTACAAAACCAATAACCGATACAATTATTTCCAATATTAAAAACATGATTAGCGCCAAGTTTGAGGAGTAGGTAACTCAAGTCTTATTAAATTAGAAATCGTTGAATGTAGAAGCTAACACTTTATTATCTTAGCTTGAAAATCTACCATGCGCCTCTTTCTCCCAGTACTTTTTTTCTTATTTTTCCTAAACACGGTAACTGCCCAAACCAATACCTACACTATTTCCTTTGAAAATGCGGTACACCACGAAGCAAAGATAAGTGCCCACTTCCCAGATATTATTACAGATACGCTATTCGTACGTATGAGTAGAACCTCCCCAGGAAGGTATGCCTTACATGAATTTGCAAAAAATGTATATGCCTTTGAAGCTCAGGACAGTACTGGAAAAAATTTACAAGTAACACGACCCGACCCCTATTCATGGGCCATTACGGGTCATGACGGGGAAGTGACCATAACCTATACCCTCTTTGCCAATAGAGGGGACGGTACTTACTCGCAAATAGATGAGACCCATGCCCATCTGAATATACCGGCCACGTTTCTATATGCACCTTCGCTCAGCGGACGTGAAATTAGCGTCGATTTTAATATTCGTGAGGATTTAAACTGGAAAGTAGCAACACAGTTGCCTTGGGTAGAAGGTGCCACCTATATGGCTCCTAACTTGCACTACTTTATGGATAGTCCCACAGAAATTAGCGACTTCAAACTACGGGAATTCGTGGTTGAAGGACAGACCATTAAACTTGCCTTACATGATCCTGGCAGCGAAGAGCAGGCCGATGCTTACTTCGAGAAAGTGAAAAGGGTAGTTTTGGCCGAAAAGGAAGTATTTGGGGAACTTCCTAGGTTTGATTACGGTGCGTATACCTTTTTGGCCTGTTATGTTCCTAATGCTTCAGGTGATGGTATGGAACATCGGAATTCTACCATTTTAACAAGCACACGAACTTTGGCCAATGGGGGTATGGAGAATAATATTGGAACTGTTTCGCATGAATTTTTCCACAGTTGGAATGTGGAACGCATTCGGCCTAAAACCCTGGAACCTTTTAATTTTGAAGAAGCCAATATGAGCGGGGCCCTATGGTTCGCCGAAGGATTTACCAGTTATTATACAGATCTTATTTTATGTAGAGCCGGACTAATATCACAGAAAAACTATGTGGAAGGACTTAACGGCACCTTTAATTATGTTTGGAATTCACCGGCCCGACAATTTTTTAATCCTATAGCAATGAGTTTTCAGGCGCCATTCGTGGATGCTGCGTCATCGGTTGACCCGGTAAATCGAGAAAATACCTTTATTTCATATTACTCCTATGGCAGCGTTCTGGGGTTGGCCTTGGATTTAGCGCTGCGTGAAAAAGGATTGAATTTAGATGATTATATGAAAATGGTATGGGACACCTATGGTAAAACTGCACTCCCCTATAGCATTGAGAATCTAAATCAAACATTAAACGAATATGCAGGTAAAACATTTGGCAATGCCTTCTTTAACCAATACATCTATGCTAGTGGAATGCCCAACTATGTTGAACTGTTTAAATCAGTTGGCGTAACATTATCCCAAGATACCAGTGCGGCCTATTTTGGAGCTGCGGTTTACATCACCGATGATTTTAAAGGTGAAATGCGAGCCCATACAAAAATTGGAAGCCCAGCTTACAGTGCAGGATTGGATAAAGGTGATTTGATCGTAAGCATCAATGGGAAACCTTTCCCCAGCGGGAAACAATTTGATGCCTTTATCAAAGAATTCAAGGTAGGTGATGCGCTTGAGATCGTCTTTGAACGGTTTGGTGAAAGGAAAACTACCACGGTTACCTTGGAGGCCGACCCAGCTTACCTTATAAGTCTTCAGGAAACGACTACAGTAATTCCATCCAAAAAAGTTCTAAAAGCGCGTAAAGACTGGCTTAAAACGGAATAGATACATACAGTCTTTACAGTGGCTACTACGCGAGTAGAGCTTTTACAAGTACTTTCTTTACAACGGATTAATCTAAAATCCGCAGTTTCAGAATTGGAGATGACGCAAGAAGGCTTTGTTACTGTAGAACATACTTACGAACTTCTAAAGCGTATGAACAAGGTCTGTGCGCATATCATTGCAAAAGATGGAGACTGCGTTGTTGGTTAGGCCCTTTCCATGGACCCCAGCTTTAAGGAAGAGATAGCAGTCTTAAAACCCCTGTTTATTGAACTAGAACAAAGAAATAAAGCTGATTACTTGATTATGGGACAAATATGCATAGCCCAGCCGAACCGAAAAACGGGTATTTTTAGAGGGCTCTATACCGCAGTGCAGCAGGAATACCGCAAACACTATACTTATATTATTACCGAGGTGGATATCCATAACAAACGCTTGCTGGCAGCATATTTGAACATCGGTTTTGAAAAAGTCTTTATGTATCACTCCTTTGAGCAGTGCTGGGCCGTACTCTCCCTAAAAACAAATTAAAAAGTATTTTTTAGCTAATTTATTATTGTTTATCAATAATTATTGTATTTTTATTATTGATAAACAATAATTATATCCGTGTGAAAAGTATAGCTTTTAATATCAGATTTCTTACTTGGGTGCTTATAATCTGGAGCCTAATAATAATAGTTTCCCGAATCTGGAGTGCAATTATCTTTTATGATTCCGAATTGGAATTTAGATTGCTTGGAGAAACGCTACCCTCTACTACAAGCCCTTTTTATTATAAGGGTATCGTAGGACTTTATTGCTTGTCATTGATGTATCTCATATACTACATGAATATTTTTAGAAAAGTACTGACTGAATTTTTTAATGACCTACTTTTTAGCCCAGAGAATGGAATTCAATTAAAACGGGTGGCAAATGGTGTGCTATACTTTGCTATTTTTCTGCTAGTTTTTAAACTGTTTTTAGTCATTTATTCATTATCCCTTTTAGAGGGTGCCGAATTAGAGGCTGCCAAGGGATACTTTCACAATGACATAGCATATAGTAAGGGATACAACTATGGCCGTGCATTGGCAAAATCGGTTATTACCTTTGTTCCCATTTTAGTTATTTCCCAGTTAATCCTTTTACTTTCCGAAATGATTGAAAAAGGCTATTTAATCAAAACTGAAAACGATTTAACAATTTAAATTAGGAACTATGAAAATATTCGGACCACAATCGTTTTCAAGCTACCTCTATTATTTTTTTAGAATAGTAGCAGCCCTTATACTTTCATTACTAATTTACATAGACCTTGCCTTTATTACCGGTAATTTCACCAATACCAACGGTAGGTATCATATGGATATCCCATTTACAGGCACGTATATCCAGGGTGATTACCAGTTGAACGTCATCCTGACGGTTTCGTTAGTATTATTTTATTTTTCATTGTTCTTTTTTATCCTCTCAAATATTTTTAAAGCCCTGAGCAGGTCCATAATTTTTAATGAAAGAACCATTCTTCACTTAAGGTTGTTCACAATACTAAATTTAATTATAGGTCCTATTCTCTATCTACTGATTCATTTTCCAATAATGAAAAAAAGCAATTTTACAGATATCCACAATCTTATTTTGCATTTAATTTTTGGTGTGGTTGCCTTATTCATTACCCACATTGTTAAAAGAGGATATCGAGTACAGTCAGAAAACGACTTAACCATATAATTATGGCTATTGTTGTTAATCTGGATGTAGTACTCCAAGAACGGGAAATGAAGAGCAAAGAACTCGCGGAAATAATCGGTATTACCGAGGCCAACCTTTCCATCTTAAAATCTGGAAAGGCAAAGGCCATCCGGTTCTCAACTTTGGAAGCCATTTGTAGAGCTTTGGATTGCCAACCGGGTGATATTTTAGAATATCAAAAAGAATAAAAAAGGGCCATACATTCTTGCATGGCCCTTTATAGTTTAAAATATACAAATCGTTAATCTGCCAAGACAATAACTTTATTGTCCTTCAATTCAATAGTCCCACTTGCTATTGGCAATACCGTATTCCCATTCTCATCCTTGCTGAATTTAGCGGCATGTTCCTTATCCAAGATAATATTCCCCTCAAACTTTACTTTTCCTTCTTGTAATAAAGAAACAATAGGGGCATGATCTTTTAACATTTGAAACTCGCCGTTTACGCCGGGCACGGTTACAGAAGTAACTTCTCCGGCAAACAAGGTAGCCTCAGGTGATACAATTTCTAAATACATCTTTTCAAGTTATGAGTTATGAGTTATGCGTTATGAGCACTTTTGAACTCATAATTCATCACTCTAAACGGTTTACGCTTCTGCCAACATTTTCTCTCCTGCTTCAATCGCTTCCTCAATGGTCCCTTTAAGGTTAAAGGCAGATTCTGGCAGGTGATCTAGCTCTCCGTCCATAATCATATTAAATCCTTTAATAGTTTCCTTAATATCTACCAAAACCCCAGGTATACCTGTAAATTGTTCCGCTACGTGGAAAGGTTGCGATAAGAAACGTTGTACACGTCTTGCCCTACCTACGGCCAATTTATCCTCTTCGGACAATTCTTCCATACCTAAAATGGCAATAATATCCTGCAATTCCTTATAACGTTGCAACAACTCCTTAACGCGCTGTGCACATGCATAATGATCTTTTCCTAAAATATCAGCGGTTAAGATTCTAGAAGTTGAATCCAAAGGATCAACGGCTGGATAGATACCCAACTCCGCAATCTTACGTGATAATACGGTAGTAGCATCCAAGTGTGCAAAGGTAGTAGCCGGTGCTGGATCCGTTAAATCATCTGCAGGTACGTAAACCGCCTGTACAGAGGTAATAGACCCTCTTTTTGTCGATGTAATACGCTCTTGCATTGCACCCATTTCAGTGGCTAAGGTTGGCTGGTATCCTACTGCAGATGGCATACGCCCCAATAATGCAGAAACCTCCGATCCCGCTTGCGTAAAACGGAAGATATTATCCACAAAGAAAAGTACATCCTTTCCTTGACCCTCGCCTGCTCCATCACGGAAATATTCGGCGATCGTTAATCCTGAAAGTGCAACACGGGCACGTGCTCCGGGGGGTTCGTTCATTTGACCAAAAACGAAGGTCGCCTTTGAGTCTTTCATTGCTTTTTTATCCACTTTGGACAAATCCCAACCGCCTTCTTCCATAGAATGCATGAAAGCGTCTCCGTATTTTATAATGCCCGACTCCAACATCTCACGAAGCAAGTCATTTCCTTCACGCGTACGTTCCCCAACACCGGCGAAAACGGAAAGTCCACCGTGTCCTTTGGCAATATTATTAATCAATTCCTGTATCAATACCGTTTTACCAACACCGGCACCCCCAAACAAACCAATTTTCCCTCCTTTTGCATAAGGCTCGATTAAATCGATTACTTTAATTCCGGTAAACAAAACCTCTGTAGTCGTCGTAAGGTCTTCAAATTTCGGAGCATCCCTGTGAATGGGAAGTCCGTCTTTACCCGCTTTAGGCAAATTGCCCAAACCGTCGATAGCATCACCAATTACATTAAATAAACGACCATACACATCATCACCAACCGGCATTTGAATCGCATTTCCTGTAGCAACCACCTCGGCACCTCTACTGAGACCATCGGTAGAATCCATAGAAATAGTTCTTACCGTATTTTCGCCAACGTGTGATTGTACCTCCAATACCAAAATGGATTTATCTTTTTTGGTTATTTCCAAAGAATCATAGATTTTTGGGAGGTCGGCACCTGATTGAAATTCTACATCAACCACGGGTCCAATGATTTGCGAAACTTTACCTGTAACTTTTGACATTACTTTTATGTTTATGTATTACGTTTAATATAAGCTTAAAAATGGGCTCATTTTCAGGCTGCAAAGATATAGTATTCAATTTTAAACAAAAATTGTTTTTTCGCTTTTTTACAAAAGTAAAAAGACACCTTAAAGGTGTCTTTTTTGTCTCATTATTTTATTTATTTCTATTGTAATGCAGGGGAGTAATTGCTTGGGTAATCCCCAACATTCAATAAATTACCGGACGCCTCAAAATTAGAACCGTAGGTGGCATCGATGGCTTTCATAAACTCATTGGCCAATAAGGCATAGCCCCTGGCCGTAGGGTGGATACCATCTAGAGAAAATGCACTACCGACGACCAGATTAGCCGTTAGGGTAAATTCACCGCTGGTAATACCTCCGTTAGCGAGTTGGTTCAAAAGACCGTTCGCATCAACCAAAGCCAGACCAGCCTGTGCGGCTGCGGCTTCAATAATTTGATTAAAGGCCACTGTAGCAGTTGCAATTTCCTCCTGTTCACTAGGTAATAAAACCCATTTATCTGCAAGCGGAAAGGTGATTCCCTCCACTGAAAATTGACCTGCAAGCTCTTGAGGCAGTCCCATAGTGACCAAGGCCTGAACAGATGATGTGTTTACAGTTCCAATAATTGAAGAACTTGGCAACACAAAAAGATCATCGGCAGTAGCCTCCCTAGTTTGCCCGTAGGTCATCCCCAACAAATTAGCAACTAATGGTGCTGCTTGGGCTGGTAAACCAAAGGATTGGACAAACGCAGGAAATGTAGGGCTTCCATTGAGCACTGCAGCAATCTGCGCAGAAAGATCGGTTAAGGTTTCATCCCTAATAACCACTTCACTGGCCCCTGTTGTAGAAAATTCGATGGAACGTTCCGGTACTCCTAAAAATGCATAAACTTGATTGAGCTGTCCAAAAATTCCGTTTAAGGTTGGTATTAAAGGTCCAAAACTTGGATTAGTGGGGTCTAGCGGATTATGGGGTACAGTCGTAAAATGAGGTATGTCAACAACATTAGGAATATTGGCTACAACGCCTTGCGCCCCACCAGCGGTAAGGGAAGCAATTAAAGCACCGTAACTACCGTCAAAGCCAACGCCTGGCATACCTGAAACCGGTGTTATCGGATTGGTACCATCACCACCTGTAGTGGCATAGCCTAAAACATCATTATTCCCGATCCATAACGAAAAGAATGAGGGAGATTGCGCCAAAGCGTCTCCCAATACACTAGCCGTAGGGCTAGATGCCATCCTTACAAAATAAGGGTTGGCTTGTGGTGGACTTGACGATAGACCTGCAATGTTTCCATATCCTGGTGCCAATAAGTGAAAACTTTTGGCTCCTGGGACACCCATGTTATTAAATGGTCCCGATGGGTTATTTAATGCCACATCCGTAGTAACCGTAACCGGTCCTATCACCGATTCTAATGGAACTGGGCCGGCACCACCAAACACCAATCTTGGCGCAGCAATTCTTGTACCTGCCAGTGCGAGGCCTCCAAAATTATCATTTGTCAAAGGTTGGGTAAAACTACCACCACCTACTAAACTAAACTTTTGGGACAGCAAATTAGGCAAGGAGAGCGATTGACTTGCTTGAAACAAGGCGCCATCCGTAAAACCGGCAGTTAGGGAATTTCCTAGTGCTACATAATTTGAAAAGTCAGCAGAACCTGCAGTCAATTCTACTTGTTCCTCCACGATTATTTCTGGAGTAATGTCAACATCCTCAGGATCGTTACAGGCTGTAAAAGCAAGGACTCCTAAAGAAAGATATATATATTTTAAGTTTTTCATTTCAACCTTAAATTTAAATTAGTTGTTAATAGTCCAAGACAGATAGTACATAGATCCAATGAAACCCGTACCTACAGCAGTAAAGTACTCATCACCGAGTATATTTGTACCACCCGCTTTAAACGTAGATTTTATGCTTGGAACGGTATAATTTAGCTGTGCATCAACGTTGTGAAACTCAGGTACAACGCCTTGTGCGAATGTTGCTTCCCAGAAATAGTCATCACTAAACCGGTAAGAAACGTTAAAGCCGAAATTCTTGAATAACTCCGTGTTGCCAAAGGAAGCCTTAAACTTATGTTCAGGCGTGTTAAAGTTCAATTGTAAATCTGGATTCGCGGCACGATCAAAGTCAAGCTTAGTATAGGTGTAACTACCTTCCAAATCATAATTACCCAATACTTTCATGCTCAAGCCTAATGAGGCACCGTATGAGTTTACGTCGGCGTCGCTATTCGTATAGGTACTGTAGGCCTGAAAATCGCTATTTGCTATCGCTGCAACGGAAAGAGATCCATCCCCAACCGTTCCGTAGTACGGTGCGATGACAACTTCTTGCGTAATAAAGTCCTTATAACTGTTGTAATAGGTGCTAAAATCAACCACCAACTTGTTTATCTTACCGCGATAACCCACTTCAAAGGAGGCCACTTGTTCCGGTGTAATAATATCCGGATTCGCGATTTCCAAATCGGCCGGATTTCCTGTTTGACCCAATTGCGTTACAGAACTTAAAGTATACGAATTTTCATACGCTACTCGACCTGTTTGTGTTATTGTAGCGGGTTGACCAAAATTATCCTGACCTGCCTGGCTAACGCTCAAAGGGCGCGTGGTGTAGCGATCTAAATTATCTGGTGCCGAACCTACCAAAATTGCTCGTCCTGCATCCAATCCAATAAAAAGATCTTGGGTCGTAGGATTTCTAAACCCTGTTTGTGCCGACGCCCTAATGTTATGGTTTCTATTTAATGTCAATCCAGCCGATATTCTTGGAGAAAAGAAGCCGTCAAAAAATTCAGATTTATCATAACGTACGGAACCTGTCAGCTTAACACTTTTTTCGCCCGCCAATGGTAGATTTTTTTGAACTTGTGAATAGATCCCAAATTCAGAGTAATTGATAGGTCCATCGGAATCTGTATAGATAGTCCCTGAAGAATTTAATTCGTATTCCCTAAACGATCCCCCAACTTGAATTTCTGCCCAATCGATCAAATGACTAAAATTATAATTGGCATCGGCATGGTAATACTTGGAAGCATCCTGAAACTTAGACCCCGTGGTTAAGTCTGGATCGTTAACGCTTCTGTCAAACGCTGCCTGAAACTCGGGAGTTCCTGGAAGGAACCTACCTGACTCTGCTTGAGCACGACCTGCTGCATGTGCCGCTTCATCCGTAGCGCCAGCCAGGGTTGCTTGCAAATAAGCCCCTGTGTATTCACCAAACCACTGTTGGTCTCCTTTCCAAGCTCTATTGATATTAATCCCAGTAAAGACCATATCATAGGAATCCCCAGATTTATCGCCAACCAAATACCCTCGTACAAAGAAATTGTCATTACGGATTTCCAATTTATGTTGCTCCTGAAAGAAGCCATTGATATTGTAGCGGTTGGTTCCTTGATAAATGGTATTTCCAGTTCCCACCTTACCTACGTAGGAGAGTTCTAAACTATTCCCTTCTATTGGCCTGTAATATAAACCCCAATCGGCTTTAATGCTTTCCGCGTTATAGTTGGTAAGAGCACTTTCATTATACCCAGTTCTACTCACTTCCACAGAAGGGATTAAAGCATTAGCGCCGGCAGGTATACGGCCAAGACCCTCTAGCGTAAGGGCTACATCCTTGATATTGGTAGCAACCTCATCACCATATACATTGACCCCATCATAATTTAGGTCATTGGCCCTAGTAAGGCCGGAGGCGATGAAATTATTCTCGTTCTTACCTTCCGTATTATTAGCCGCCCAATCAGTACCTTTTAAGTATCCAAAATTTACTTTTACGGCAAACTTATCACTGAATTTATGCGCGGCCCTAATTCCTACATCGGTATATGGATTATCGCCCGCTGCATCTTGTACTGTCATACCCCGTTTTATAGAGGCACTGATGCCTTGATAATCGAATGGACTTTTACTCCGCATGAATAAAATTCCGTTAAAGGCGTTTGCTCCATACAGGGCTGAAGAAGCACCTGGCAATAATTCCACGCTTAATACATCGGTCTCAACCATACCTACCAAATTTCCTATAGGGAAATTCAATGCCGGGGCAGAGTTATCCATTCCGTCCACCAATTGCATAAAACGCGTATTTGCAAAAGAGGCGAAACCTCTTGTGTTGACCGATTTAAAGGTTAAACTGTTCGTATTTACATCTACGCCCTTAAGATTCTCGAGTCCGCCATAGAAATCGGCAGCCGTAGTACTCTTAATGGTTTCGAGTCCCATCCGTTCTACTGTTACGGGAGATTCAAAGATACGTTCCGGTGTTCTGGAGGCCGAAATTACCACTTCGTCCAAAAACGTCTGCGCCTCATTCAAGACCACTGTAATGGTTTGGTTTGTACTCGTAATGGTTTCCGTAGCGTTTGAATATCCAATACTGGAAATTTCCAGTCTGAATGGGGGCACCTCAGAAGTCTGTAAGGTAAAGTTTCCATCAAAATCCGTTACGGTTCCAATTGTTTTGCCAACAATAACAATATTGGCCCCGGGGATAGGCTCGTTGTTTTGATCAACAACATTACCATTGATCGTGGTCTGGGAAAACCCTAAGGCCCCAATAGACATCAATGCTAAAAGTAGTATTGCTCTCATTCTTAGTAAAAGTTTAAAATTAGTTTGGGCGGAAGATACAGATTATTTCATATCGATAATAGGAATTTGAAAAAAATTATGCATGCATAGTATTAGTATGGTAATTTTAAACCCCTTAAATTGGGAAATATCCAAAATAAAAGGGCGATGGAAAAATCCATCGCCCTTTTATTTCATTTTCTAAAAACCTTATTCTACCGTTACCGACTTCGCTAAATTACGTGGTTGATCTACATTACAACCTCGCATTACAGCAATATGATAAGAAATCAACTGCAATGGTATAGTCGTCAATAAAGGAGTTAGGCTTTCCAAGGTTTCTGGCACCTCGATCACATGATCTGCCAAATCCCTAACTTGTTCATCACCTTCTGTTACGATAGCGATAATCTTTCCTTTCCTCGATTTAATTTCTTGGATATTGCTTACTACTTTTTCATAATGTCCCTTTTTGGTCGCAATTACAAAAACAGGCATCTGTTCGTCTATAAGCGCAATAGGGCCGTGCTTCATTTCTGCTGCAGGATACCCTTCTGCGTGGATGTAACTGATTTCTTTGAGTTTCAGCGCTCCTTCCAACGCCACCGGGAAATTATAACCTCTCCCTAAATACAGGCAATTCGTGGAATCTTTGTAAACCTTGGAAATAATTTCGATAAGGGAATTGGATTCCAATGCCCTTTCCACTTTGCTAGGAATAGTTTCCAATTCCGTTAAATATTCATGATACCTGGATTCAGAAAAAACACCTTTAGCTTTGGCCAATTTTAGGGCAATTAAGGTAAGCACGGTAATCTGAGTTGTAAAGGCTTTGGTCGAAGCAACACCAATTTCAGGACCCGCATGGGTATAAGCACCGGCATTCGTTTCCCTTGCGATGGAGGAACCAACTACGTTACACACCCCAAAAACAAAAGCTCCCCTTTCCTTGGCTAGCTTGATTGCAGCTAAGGTGTCTGCAGTTTCACCGGATTGTGAGATTGCAATGAGAATGTCCTTATCGGTTATAACCGGATTTCTGTACCTGAACTCTGAGGCATATTCGACCTCTACGGGTATCCTAGCCAAATCCTCAAAAATATATTCTGCCACTAAACCTGCATGCCAGGAAGTACCACAGGCCACAATAATGATTCTATTGGCATTCAGGAATTTCTCTAAGTTCTGATCAATACCGGCCATGCGTATCAAGCCTTGATCGGCAAGCAACCTTCCACGATAGGTGTCCTTTATGGCTCTTGGTTGCTCATAAATCTCCTTTAGCATAAAGTGCTCGTAACCCCCCTTTTCAATTTCCTCCAAGTTCATCTGTAGTTCCAAAATACGTGGGTAGGCTACCGCGTCATCCTTAATTTTTCGTAGCTTAATTTCTTTGCCCAACCGTATAATGGCCATTTCCTCATCATCCAAATACACCGCATTATTGGTAAATTCAATGAAAGGGGAAGCATCAGAAGCAATAAAAAATTCATTGTCCCCTATCCCTATCGCCAAAGGACTCCCAAGCTTCGCCACTACAATCTCGTCAGGTTTTTCACGATCAAAAACGGCAATCGCATAGGCTCCTACCACTTGGTTAAGCGCAATTTGAACTGCCTTACCCAATTTTACGCCTTCTGTCTTCTTTACCTCTTCGATTAAATTAATCAAAACCTCCGTATCCGTATCGGATTTGAACGTATACCCTCGTTTGGTCAACTCTTGTTTTATGGCCTCATAATTTTCAATGATACCATTATGTATAATAACCAATTCACCGGAATTCGAATAATGTGGGTGCGAATTTACATCGTTGGGGACACCGTGGGTTGCCCAGCGGGTATGCCCAATACCTATGGTACCTTTTTGAGAAATACTTTTTGCTTTTTGTCTTAGATCCTCAACTTTCCCCTTCGTTTTGGAAAGGTTGATTTGACTTCCATCGAATAAAGCAATACCAGCACTATCATATCCTCTATATTCTAAACGCTGAAGACCCTTAATGATGATGGGATACGCATCCCTATGACCTATATATCCTACAATTCCACACATATTATTTTATGATTGGTGATTTCTACTAATTTTCCTACACGAAGATAATCCAATATTACGGACCCTATGTTCCATTTAGGTAAACAACTTAAATTCTCTTCAAAATGAACTAAGTATTTGAAAATTAACTAGTAAACCGCTATTACTACAAATTTAATCTGGTTTGGTGTAAAAAATTTCAAGCTTCAATCTCTTGTCAAAATTAGGGTCGGTGGCTAGGAGATTGCTTCCATATAGAATAGTTCCCAGAGGCGTAATCCTGGACGTAGTTGGAATCCTCTTTTCTCCATTTTCCAGAATTGCATTCGCAACACCAAAATTTTGGATATCTGTGGTCAATGTAAGCCCCAATGTAGCATTTGCAGAATCGCGGACTATTAAATTATTAATATGATCGGTAATCTTTACCGAATATTTTATTCCCTTGCCATTCGACTTTTCCAGAATTCCGTCATAATTTAGGAAAAGACCGAAAAAATCTTGTGACACACTTTGTTCCGTATTGGGATTTATTAAGGGGAAATTATTCTCCGTATTGTAAAGGTATAATCGTGGCGGCTCTACCATATTACCATTAATATCCAACTGTTCTCGATCTACATAAAAAACCAAATTGGCTTCATTGACCACCCAATTTTCAGCTCTTATCTGTTCAATTAATGCCTCGCCCCCATTTTCTTCAAAAAGATTGATTTCTGCGTAAATGCCGGGGCCACCTTTTAAATATATCCGTGAAGCGTTCTCATCTGAGTCCAAAGCTTGAAGTATTTGGGGCCCGTAATTTTCAGTTAATAAGGTATTTACAGCGTTTCCATTGACAGGTCCGGTACCTACCTGCGTTAAAAAAGAAAAAGTAAAATCCCTTTCTTCCGTGGCATTAGGGTTGTCATCTGTTAAATCCTCCGGTGTTCCATTGGTATCATAATTCTTATAAGTGTAGGTCATTGTTACCCGGGAATCCTTTAAATCAAAAAGAAAAAAGACATCATTACCTTCTTCGTCCGTGATCGAAAAATGTAAGCCCCTAATAAATTCCGTAAAATTGGATTGGCTCAACAATTCTGAACTTCCCTCCTTGTCCAGAATATTTGTCTGAAAAAAATCACTATCCAAGGCGATACGTATACCAGGGTCTAATCTGCGAAATGTTAGCGATTCATCCACATCATCTGTGGTTGGATCATCTTCATTTGGTATAAGAATCTGCTCGTTGCTAATTTCCACGACGTTGTCAAATAAAACATCTGACACAAAATCTGGTGAAAACTCCTGTGATGAAAAGTAACTCTGTGCTTCCTGAAAATTTGAATTTGGGTCTAAATCCCTTAAAAAAAACGTAGAACGTTCCACTTTTAAATTGAACGCTGTTACGGTAGCCTCATTTATATCATCGTAGTTAAGACCATTAACATAAATACTATCCAATTCAACTTTACGCGCAAAATTATTTGTGAAAATGCGCGCACCGTCACCATCATTAAAACCATCCCTATCTTCATCTACACTATTTATATCTAGCGGATCTGTATTGGATGCCGTTTCGACCCTGTTCGAAACCCCATCGCCATCATTGTCGTTGTCAGGATTATCCGGTTCCAAATCAAATTCATCATCCACCCCATCAGAATCGCGATCTCTAGACGTATTCTTAATTAAAAATGGAATATAGAGAAATACCTCTTTTACAGTTTCCTCTTCATCGATAATGGTAACAGCTTCTCCGGTAGCCCCGGCATCATTTTCCTGGTCTTGGCTTAGAATGCCAAAAGTAGGATTGTTTGATGATAAGAACAGTTGCGAAGTTACAGAAGCCCGGGTATTACCATATATAGGGTCTTGATAGGTTCCTAATTGATATATAGGCAACTTATTTGTCTGTACTGCCTCAATATTTTTGTTATAAGCAAATACATCGTAAACTTCCTGACCCGTGGTAAAGGGTTCATTACCAACAACACCAGAACCAACGGTGGTCAAATCCTGTTCACAGGAAATCAAAATACCCAATACCAAAAACATACCCAAAGAAGTGGGAATAACGGATTTCTTCAAAAAATTCATTCAGATTATTTTAAAACTTCGGTGTTATAAAAATTAGCGTATGCCTCCTCAAATTCTTGCACGGGAACATATTGCAACACTGGTTTTTCTTGGTTAGATATATGGTTTTCCAATTCCTCAGGAATTTCTTCCGAAGCTAAAATAACCGCATCGGAATAATCTACGGCAACCTTTAACAAATTATTATAGGTGGGTTCTCCCAAAGACGCAATCTCTTCTTCGGGGATACCATCAAAAGCAATTCGCTTGATCATATCCTTATCTAGGGAACCTTCAAAAGTCTTTCCGTACACCGATAGTACAATTTTACTATCCGCAAAAAGAGGCTCATCCGCATAATGCTTCTTAAGGTATAAAGGAAGTAAGCTCGCCATCCAACCATGCACGTGAATGATGTCTGGAGACCAATTCAATTTTTTGACCGTCTCCATTACCCCCTTCGCAAAAAAGATGGCGCGTTGATCATTATCAGGAAAAAGTTTGCCCTGCTTATCCGTAAATGTAGCTTTACGCTTAAAGTATTCTTCGTTGTCTATAAAGTAAACTTGAATTCTCTCCTTTGGAATGGATGCAACTTTAATGATTAAAGGCATATCCATATCGTTGATGACCAAATTCATTCCAGAAAGACGTATTACCTCATGTAATTGATGCCTTCTTTCATTAATATTCCCATATCTTGGCATGAATATCCTTATCTGGCCACCGTTACCGTTGACCATTCTAGGGGCTTCATAAGACATTAGGGAAACTTCGTTTTCGGGTAAATATGGAACTAATTCAGAAGATACAAATAATATCTTTTTACCATTCATAGAGGTTATATTTAATTTTTCACTGGAACGTAGCCGCAAAATTACAAAAAATATAGAGATTAGCAGTAATTATAGTAAGTTTGCTCGCTAATGCACTTTTAGATGTTGGTAGTAAAGACCAAAAATGATCTTAGGGACAAACTGGAAAAAATTGGGGATTCAAATGACCTAGGCTTAGTACCAACCATGGGCGCGCTTCATTTTGGACATGTATCCTTATTAAAGCAAGCGATTGCGGAGAATAAAAATGTCGTAGTAAGTATTTTTGTGAATCCAACCCAATTCAATAACACAGAGGACTTAGAAAAGTACCCGAAAACCCTTGAAAATGATATTCGTTTAATTTCCACAATAGCCGAGGATGTAATCATTTTTGCCCCTTCCGTACGCGAAATCTATGCAACGCATGTAAAGCCTAATCAATATAATTTTGCCGGCCTGGATAAAGTAATGGAAGGTGAGTTTCGAGAAAATCATTTTAATGGGGTGGCAACGATAGTTGAAGAGCTTTTTCAGCTTATTAAGCCAACGAGGGCGTATTTTGGCGAAAAGGACTTTCAGCAACTACGCATCATTCAAAAACTAGTTGAGATAAAAAAAATTCCCGTAGAAATAGTAGGCTGCGAAATTGTTCGGGAGGATAATTTTTTAGCCATGAGTTCAAGAAATGAAAGGTTAAGCACTTCAGTACGACAAAAGGCCGGGTTTATTTATAAAATATTAAAAACTGCCAAAAATAAATTTGGCATGGAAAATGCGCAATCCATTAAGGATTGGGTAATGAATGAATTTGAGGAAAACGAAGATCTACGACTAGAATATTTTGAGATAGCGGACGAAGAAACCTTAACCCCAATAAAAAATAAAATAGATCATTTAAAATACAGGGCTTTTATTGCCGTTTATGCCGAACAGGTAAGGCTTATAGACAACTTGGCCCTTAATTAATTAATTTTGCATGATGCAAGTACAGGTAGTTAAATCAAAAATACATCGGGTAAAAGTTACCGGCGCAGACCTCAACTATGTGGGCAGTATAACCATTGACGAGGATTTGATGGACGCCGCCAACTTAATACGCGGGGAGAAAGTACAGATTGTAAACAATAACAATGGGGAACGCCTGGAGACCTATATTATTCCTGGGCCTCGAAATAGTGGGGAAATAACCTTAAATGGTGCCGCAGCAAGAAAAGTGGCCGTTGGGGATGTTCTCATCCTAATTGCCTACGCTTGGATGGGTTTTGAGGAAGCTAAAAAATTCAATCCATCACTGGTTTTTCCAAACGAAAAAACAAATCTATTGAACTAAGTTTGACGAATTCCTTAAAAAAAAGCCTTAAAACAATACTCCCAATTGCATTGGGAGTTTTTTTGGTTTGGTATTCCTATAATTCAACTACTCCAGAAAATCGTCAGGAAATACTTTTTTATATTAAGGAAGCGAATTTATTTTGGGTCTCACTTTCTATTCTTTTGGGTATTTTAGGTCACGTTTCACGCGCCATCCGTTGGAACTACCTGCTTGAGCCCTTGGGGTATAAACCCAAATTGGTAAATAATATTCTAATTATCTTAACCTCCTATTTCGCAAATCTAGGAATTCCAAGAACGGGTGAAGTGCTTAGGGCCACAGCACTGACTACATACGAAAAGGTACCCTTTGAAAAAGGTTTTGGCACCATAGTCACAGAAAGGGTAATTGATGTAATTATGTTATTACTCGTTGTTCTCGTTACATTTTTACTGCAGACGGAAGTTATTATGGATATTCTCCTAAAACGTGGTTTCGATATTAATGGACTTTTAATTCTTGCCGGGGTAGGTATCGTGGCATTACTTCTCTTCTTTTTTGGAATTAAAAAATCAAAAGGGAAGTTGGCCCAAAAAATTAAAGGTTTTGTAAAGGGATTGATGGCTGGTGTTTTTAGCATTTTTAAAATGAAACAAAAATGGCTCTTTTTATTGCATACATTGCTTATCTGGGCCTGCTATATAGGTATGCTTTGGGTCATTAAATTTACCGTACCGGAAACTATGGACCTTACCTTAAGCCAGCTACTGGTAGCCTTCGTGGCTGGGGCTTTTGCAATGGCTACCACCAATGGTGGTATTGGCCTGTATCCCATTGCGGTTAGAAGCGCCCTTACCATTTTTGGCATTAGCGCCGTATCTGGAGATGCCTTTGGTTGGATAATTTGGATCGCACAGACATTAATGATCGTGGTTTTTGGTGCAATATCTTTTCTGCTATTACCGTTATTGAACAGAAACAAATAGTACCAAGTACTATTTTCAAGTCTTTTTATGCGGTACCTATCACTAATTTTTGCCTTATTGTTTGCAGTTACCTCGTTTGCGCAAGTTAAACAGGAAATCTTTGAATCCTTTAAGCTTCAAGAGCGAAGGGATGTGCAGTATTACTTTCCCGAGAAAATGGATGAAAGTAAAAAGTATCCCTTAATTATTGTTCTCGATGGGGATTACCTTTTTGAACAAGTTGTGGCGACCTCAAAATTTTATAGTCGTTTCCATGGCATGCCACAAAGTATAATTGTAGGTATCAATCAAAGTAAAAATGATTTAAGATTTGCTGATTGCGCGTTTGATCCGGAAAGTGGCCTGCCTACGGAAAAAGGGAAAAACTTTTTTGAGTTTATTGGTATGGAATTAATTCCCTATTTGGATCTAAACTTTAGCACGGCACCATTTAAAATGATTGTGGGTTATGATATTACGGCAAACTTCGAAAACTATTGGTTGTTCAAGGACAATCCTGTTTTTGATGCGTACGTAAGCATTTCTCCTACCTTGGCGCCTGAAATGGAAACGAGGGTACCCATGCGATTGAATACCTTTGAAAAGCAACTATTTTATCAACTTATTGTAGAAGGTGAGCAAAGTAAGGATACTCCAAAAGTAATGGCTTTAGATCAAGCCATACAAGCCTTGGAAAAGGAGTCGCTCCACTATTTCTTTGATGAATATAAAAATGCGGATCATATTTCTGTGGTAACCTATGGCATGGGAAAAGCCTTTGATAATATATTTGGTATGTTCAAACCAATCAGTCCAAAGGAATACAAAACCCAGATCTTAACATCAGAAGAGCCGGTTTACGTGTATTTAGAAAAGAAATATCAGGGTATTGTGGACCTTTTTGGATTTAGTAAGCCTGTTGAACTAAATGATATCATGGCTATATACGCCGCCTCTAGGAAAAAAGAGGATTTTGAGTCCTTAAAACCCTTATCCGATCTTTGTAAAAAAGAATACCCAGACACTATGCTTGGTTTTTATTTTGAAGGGGAATATTATGAACAACTGGGTGAACCAAAAAAAGCATTGAAAACATTTGAAAAAGCATTTCAAATGGAAGAAATCGATTTTTTGACCAAAGAAATGGCACTTGAAAAAATGGATGCATTAAAAGCAGATTTCGGATTTTGATTACATAAACAAGCTAGTTCCCAAATTAGCCCAACCTACGACCTACTATGATTAAATTTGATGCTATTTACTTCATGTTTTCTGGAGTACTGTTTACGTATTACGGATTAAAGGGAGAATTTGTTATGCCCTATAGTGGAATTGCCCTATTTATGGCTTGGGCCTCCTTTTTTTTAGCCTTTAGCGCGTTAAACAAGGAAAGGTCCCAAAATGGTTGAACTGTTTAAATTATAAACATAAACCGACCCGTTTAAAACTTCTTGTTACCTTTGGCCTAGAGGATAAAAGCTAAGGATGGCCAAAACTAAAACCGCTTTTTTTTGTCAGAATTGTGGAACCCAATATGCAAAATGGGTAGGACAGTGTGCCGCTTGTAAGGAGTGGAATACCGTGGTGGAAGAGGTAGTACAAAAAGAGGATAAAGTTAATTGGAAACCACCTTCCCAAACCACAAAAAGAGTCTCTAAACCACTTTTGGTCAATGAAATAAATATTGAAAAAGAGGTACGGTTAAACACGTTCGACCTTGAGTTCAATAGGGTCCTTGGTGGCGGTTTGGTTCCTGGGGCATTGGTCCTTTTAGGTGGGGAACCCGGTGTGGGCAAAAGTACCCTCCTGCTTCAGATTGCGCTTAAACTCCCCTACAAGACCTTATATGTTTCTGGGGAGGAAAGCCAAAAACAGATAAAAATGCGGGCAGACAGAATTCACCCAAATAGCGACACCTGTTTTATCCTTACAGAAACCAAGACACAGCATATTTTTAAACAAATAGAAGCTACAGAACCTGATATTGTAGTCATAGATTCCATCCAAACGCTTCACTCGGATTACATAGAGTCCGCCGCCGGTAGTATTTCCCAAATACGGGAATGTACCGCAGAACTCATCAAGTTTGCAAAAGAGACCAACACTCCGGTCATTCTCATTGGGCATATTACCAAAGACGGCTCTATTGCAGGGCCTAAAATATTGGAACATATGGTGGATACGGTCTTGCAATTTGAGGGGGATCGCAATTATGTATACCGTATTCTAAGATCCTTAAAAAATAGGTTTGGCTCAACCGCTGAACTGGGTATCTACGAAATGCAGGGAAGCGGATTAAGGGAGGTAAATAACCCCTCTGAAGTACTAATTTCCAAAAACGATGCAGGGCTTAGCGGTACGGCCATTGCCTCTACCGTAGAGGGAATGCGACCTTTACTAATTGAAATTCAGGCTTTAGTGAGTACCGCCGTTTATGGCACTCCCCAGCGTTCCACTACCGGATATAATGCCAAGCGTCTAAATATGCTTTTGGCGGTCTTGGAGAAACGAGCCGGTTTTAAACTAGGGGCCAAGGATGTCTTCCTCAATATCACCGGAGGTATTTCCGTTGACGACCCTGCAATAGACTTAGCGGTTATAGCCGCAATCCTCTCAAGTAATGAGGATATACCAATTGAGAAGGGAATCTGCTTTGCCGCAGAGGTAGGGCTTGCTGGAGAAATTAGACCCGTACAACGTGTGGAACAGCGTATTTTGGAGGCGGAGAAATTGGGCTATACGACTATAATCGTTTCCAAGAATAATAAAATAGGTCTTAAATCGACAAAAATCAAAATTCTCCTTGCTTCCAAAATCGAGGAAGTAGCGGCCAACTTATTTGGTTAACGCCTGTCTCTCATAATCCTCGCAAAAACCATAATTACGATAATTACGGCAATGATGACAACTATTTGCCAAAAACCAACTTTTAAAAAAATAAGGCTTTCCATTCTTTACGGTGCGGGATTTGGCATTAGGTTATGTATTGCTTCTATTTCCTTAAGAACATCCTCCGTTAGGGCCTTATCAATACTTTTTATATTTTCTTCCAATTGACGCATTGTAGTTGCACCTATGATATTACTGGTCACAAAAGGTCTAGAATTTACATAGGCCAATGCCATTTGTGTTAAGGTAAGACCGTGTAACTGTGCCAGCTCGTAATATTTTTGGGTAGCCTCAATTGCAGTTGTACCACTATATCTATTGTATTGTGGGAAAAGATGTAACCGCGACCCTTCGGGCAAACGATTACCTAAATATTTTCCACTTAAAACCCCAAAGCCCAATGGGGAGTATGCCAAAAGCCCTATTTGCTCGCGTGCAGAAATTTCGGCCATGCCTACTTCATACAATCGGTTTAAAAGTGAATACGGATTCTGAACGGTGATGGTCCTTGGTAATGTTCCATGAACCTTGCTTTCCTCCAAAAAACGCATCGTTCCCCATGGCGTTTCATTGGAAATTCCTACTTGCCGTATCTTTCCTTCACGAATCAAGTCCCGTAAAGTTTCCAGAATTTGATGGATATTATCCTCCCAATGGTCACTAATGTCGTGGGTATACCCTCTTTTTCCAAAATAATTGGTGTTGCGATCCGGCCAATGCAATTGATAGAGGTCAATATAATCTGTTTGTAATCGCTCTAAACTACCTTCTACCGCCTCTATAATAGACTCCCTGTTAAAACCCGTAGTGCGGATAAACTTGGTCATCTCCGCTTTACCGGCCATTTTCGATGCCAAAACAACTTGCTCCCTATTTCCACTCTTTTTAAACCACGTGCCAATTATCTTCTCTGTAAGCGCATACCGGTCTTTATGGGCAGGTATTGGATACAACTCTGCCGTATCGAAGAAATTTACCCCCTTGTCCAACGCATAATCCATCTGCTCGTGGGCTTCGGCTTCTGTATTTTGGTAGCCCCAGGTCATGGTTCCCAAGCATATTTTGCTTACTTCGATATCTGTATGGGGTAATTTTGTAAAAATCATTAAACTTCTTATTAAATTAATAAAGGACCGAAATTACTGAATATAATTAGCGCCGGCGCCACCTTAATTGCTAACTTTCTACCTCTATCAATATA
Source organism: uncultured Flavobacteriaceae bacterium (assembly GCA_963815225.1). GTDB lineage: Bacteria > Bacteroidota > Bacteroidia > Flavobacteriales > Flavobacteriaceae > Maribacter. Next base: position 127,309 of record CAWFGA010000007.1, on the reverse strand, counting down.
GGACAATGATCACTATGCCTTGCTTCAGATAAAATAACGGAGCGCTTTAATCTATCCTTCAACGGTTCAGCTACCATTCCGTAATCTAAACGCCACCCTTTATTATTGTTTCGGGCATTGGCCCTATAGCTCCACCAGGTATAATTATCAGGCTCATCATTAAACTCCCTGAAGCTATCGATAAAACCACTCTCTATAAAACTACCGATCCATTCACGTTCAACCGGCAAAAACCCCGAAACATTCTTTAATCCTACCGGGTTATGGATGTCGATGGCCTTGTGGCAAATGTTATAATCTCCTAAAACAATAAGATTGGGGTTTGTTTTACGCAGTTCATTGGCATATTCTTGAAAATCTGCCATGTATTTCAATTTAAGATCCAACCGATCCATGTTGGTACCGGAAGGCAAATACATGCTCATGATGGACAAATCCCCAAAATCTGCCCTAATATTCCTTCCTTCAAAATCCATGTATTCAATTCCAGTACCATATACGACCGCGTCTGGCTTGGATTTTGACAAAATAGCCACGCCACTATATCCCTTTTTTTGGGCACTGTACCAATAGGTGTAAGCGTAGCCGGCCTCTTCGAAAACAGAAAGGTCTAGTTGATCTTCCATGGCCTTAATTTCTTGAAGACAGACGACATCGGGGGAAACGTGGCCCAACCATTCTAAAAGTCCTTTATTCAAAGCTGCCCTTACTCCATTCACATTATAGGATACGATTTTCATCCGTTTTTAATTTGTTTCAAAAATAAAAAAGTACGTTCGATTAAAGACCCTTAGCGCAGATTAAATTCCGATTCCAGGCATTTGGAAACAGGATTCATTAGTAACAACCAAAAATAACGTCCATAAACAGAATTGTTTTTGCAAAGCTATTGACAGTTGGGTTCTATTTAATCCAAGGCACGCCCGCCGATCTACTTACAATAGGTAGGAATTCAAGCGCACTTTAGGACAATTTTGAGCTATTGCAGATACCCCTGGAACCTTTGCTGCTTATCCCAAACTAAGGGCATATTTCAAAATTTCGGCGCACAAATTAATGACAATAACATAGGGGGGTCATTGATTATGTTGCATGCTCTAACTGAACGACGCCTAGTTAAACTTTTATCCCGAAAATCAATAAATGGAAAGGAAGCAATACGAATTCCTAGGGTATTCAAAGCATCGTTATGTTTAGCGTATACCAATCTTTAGCTTTTCGTTTTTAATAGGTATTTTTGAAGTTTACATTCCCTATGAAAAATAATCTTTCCACATTCGTTTTTTCGCTTTTCGTATGCTATGCCGCCGCACAAACTACCGTAGCGAAAGATAGTATTACGATGCTAAATGAGGTTGTGGTAATCGATACATTGACCGCTAAAAATGCGATTGGCATCATACCCTCCCAGCAAATTGGTGCTACTGTTTTTGAAAATTACAGTCCTATCGATTTTATTAGCTCCTTAAACCAATTGTCTGGTGTTTACGCCTTATCAGGTGCGCTAAACACAAACCGGATTACGATACGCGGTGTGGGTTCCAGAACGCCTTTTGGTACGGACAAAATAAGACTTTATTACAATAATATTCCTGTTACTGATGGAACAGGGTTTTCCACTATCGAGGCCTATGACCTTGAAAATCTAACCTCCATTGAAGTCATCAAAGGCCCCAAGGGTACAAGTTTTGGAACCAACTTGGGAGGCGCTTTGATCTTAAATTCCAAACAGCTTCGAAAACAACCTACCAAATTTACCAATTCCTCTACCCTAGGTTCCTACGGCCTATTGAAAAATAGCCTGGGTTTTACCCATACTGCGGATAATTTTTACATGACCCTACAATACGGACATATGGAAATTGATGGTTACCGTGAGAATAATAGGTTCGAGCGCGACGGCATACTGCTAAACTCCATTTTTACTTTATCGAAAAAAAGTGAGATAGGGCTGCTGGTAAACCACATCGACTACTCGGCACAAATTGCAAGTTCGATCAATCAAGAAGATTTTGACGAAGACCCCACACAAGCGGCTTTTACGTGGCAAGCTTCACAAGGGTTTGAAGATAATAATTACAGCTTAATTGGTCTTACCCACACCTATAAGGCTAGTCCACAGTTGAAGAACACAACAAGCCTATTCTATACCTATCTAGACCATTACGAACCAAGGCCCTTTAATATTTTGGATGAATATACCAGTGGATTTGGATTTAGGACACTGTTTTCCGGCACTATTTTACTTTCAGAAAATACAATTTCCTACACCCTAGGGGGAGAGCTCTATAAGGATGAATATGCATGGGGAACCTTTGAGAACTTATATGAGAGCAATAACGGCAACGGAAGCCTACAGGGAAACCGGTTATCGAAAAACAAGGAATTTCGGAGTCAGTTAAATAGTTTCGCCACGCTCTCCTATCCTTTTTCCAGTAAACTTACTGCACAAATTGGAATTAATATGAACAAAACCCGATATGATTTTAGGGATTTGTTCAATACCGATAGCCTAAATACAAGCGCGGACAGGAATTTCAAAACCCTATTTTTACCAAGTTTAGATGTACGGTATACGGTATCCGGTTCCAGCCAAATCTATGCCAATGTAAGTAGGGGTTTTTCCAACCCCAGCTTGGAGGAAACCTTGACACCGGCAGGGGTCATCAATCCAGATATCGTTCAAGAGACCGGTACCAACTATGAACTTGGCCTGGAGCACAACAGTATTGACAATCGTTTACAGTTTACCGTAGCCTTCTATTTGATGCCCATCAACGACCTATTGGTCGCCAAACGCGTTGGCGATGATGAGTATATTGGAAGAAACGCAGGTAAAACGAGGCATCAAGGTATTGATTTGGACGCAAGTTACCGCTTTGATTTATCGCAGAAAATCAAAATCACCCCATTTGTAAACTACACGTTCAACAACCATACATTTATAGAATTCGAGGATGAAGAGGCCAATGCCGACTATTCTGGAAATCCCTTGACGGGAGTCCCAAAACACACCTTGAATAGTGGGATACAGACTAAATTTGGAAATGGGCTCTACACAAACCTAACCCATCAATTTGTTGATGAAATACCTTTGACCGATGCCAATTCGTTGAGCAGCGAAGCCTTTAATATCATCAATTTGAAAGTTGGATATAAGGTCCAAATCAATTCCAGTTTACTTTTAGGCTTGGATTTTGGCATAAATAACCTAGCGGATACCAAATACGCCCAATCCGTTTTGATCAATGCCAGCAGCTTTGGAGGCAATGCCCCTAGGTATTTTTACCCGGGTAATGACCGAAATTATTATGGTACGTTAAAACTGAGCTATATCCTTTGAGCTATTCCATCTTTTTCAACCAGGTCTTCATATCCACAGCTTCATGAATTATACTGGCCAAGGCAGCAATGGCCACACGTTCCTGCTCCATGGAATCGCGGTGCCTTATCGTTACCGTTTCATCTTCCAAGGTTTGGTGGTCAACGGTGATACAGAACGGGGTTCCATTGGCATCTTGCCTTCTATAACGCCGCCCTACCGCATCTTTCTCATCATAGCTTACGTTGAAATCCCATTTAAGGTCATCGATAATATTTTGGGCAATTTCGGGCAGACCGTCCTTTTTTACCAATGGTAAAATAGCGGCTTTTACCGGTGCAAGAACCGCGGGTAGTTTTAGAACCGTTCTTGTGGTATTGTTATCCAACTCCTCTTCGACCAACGAATTTGAGAAAACGGCCAAGAACATTCTATCCAAGCCAATAGATGTTTCCAGTACATAGGGAACATAGTTTTTGTTGACCTCATGATCAAAATATTGCAATTTCTTGCCAGAGAATTTCTCATGACTTCCCAAGTCAAAATCGGTACGCGAATGGATTCCTTCCAATTCCTTAAAACCAAAGGGAAAACGAAACTCAATATCAGCGGCTGCATCTGCATAATGTGCCAGCTTTTCATGATCATGGAAACGATAATTTTCGGCACCCAGACCTAAGGAAAGATGCCATTTCATGCGCTTCTCCTTCCACACCTCATACCATTCCTTTTGGGTTCCTGGTTGAATAAAGAATTGCATCTCCATCTGTTCAAATTCGCGCATTCTAAAAATGAACTGTCTGGCAACAATCTCATTTCTAAAGGCCTTACCGGTCTGGGCAATTCCGAACGGAATTTTCATTCGACCGGATTTTTGGACATTCAAAAAGTTGACAAAGATACCCTGTGCGGTTTCGGGCCTTAAAAAGAGGTCCATAGCACTTTCAGCATTTGCCCCTAACTTGGTGCCAAACATGAGGTTGAACTGCTTTACATCGGTCCAATTTTTAGAACCAGACATAGGGCAGGCAATATCCAATTCTTCGATAAGCGCTTTTACATCTGCCAAATCCTCGTTCTGAAGAGATTTTGCCAACCTGCTTAAAATAGATTTTCCCTGTTCTTGGTATTCTACGACCCGTTGATTGGTCTCCAAAAACTTTTCCTTATTAAAGGATTCCCCAAAACGCTTTTCAGCCTTGTTTACTTCCTTTTCTATCTTAGCATCTATTTTGGCTACATAATCCTCTACCAAAACATCAGCTCTATATCTCTTTTTGGAGTCCTTATTATCGATCAATGGATCATTAAAGGCATCGATATGACCAGAAGCTTGCCAAGTAGTAGGGTGCATGAAAATGGCCGAATCCAGACCAACAATATTTTCATTGAGCTGAACCATAGCTTTCCACCAATAGTCCCTAATATTTTTTTTAAGTTCAGCACCGTTCTGTCCATAATCATAAACAGCACTTAACCCATCATAAATTTCGCTGGATTGAAATACGTATCCGTATTCCTTTGCGTGCGAAATTACACGCTTAAAATCATCGTCTTGCTTTGCCATGCGGCAAAAATAGAATATTAGGCCAAAAAATGGATAATTATTTCAACTGAAATTCTGAAGATGTAATCAATCGTTCGTCTTCAAAAACGTTCAAGGTATAATTCCCTTCTGCCAAGGAACCTTCTGGAATAGTAATGGACTCACAGACATACGTTTCCATACCTGTAAATACAAATTCTACCCGCTTACTGTAGATATTACCGTTAACGGTAATGGTATTGGCATTATCTTCTATAATTTGCTTATTGGGGTCCAAAAACTGTAGGTAAATGATTTTCTCCGTATTAGCTTCACTCTGATCTGCCAAAATGGTAACGCAACCCCTCAATTTCTCTATTATGGAAGCTTTATTCGTTTTGGTTGGTTTCGTGTTCCTGATAATGCGAAAACCGCTCCCCTCGGCATTGGCCATTTTTAAGTAGCTTTTGGTTCTTAGCTTCTGGTTCAGCTCTAATATCTTTCTTCGCTGTAAGGCCTCTGCCTCTGCCAAAGAACTACTATTTGCCCTTAACTGTTCGATTTGTTTGCGTGATTCTTCGTATTTATCGGTCAGGAGCATATTATTGTAACGCAGAAAATTATTTTTTAAAAGGAGGCTATCGTTTTTGGATTCCAACCTACGTAATTCGGTTTTGAACTCCCGTAATTTATCAACGGTAAAATTCAGTCGACCAACGGAATCCAACAATTCCTGCACCCTAAACTTAGAGTCCTGAAGTTCAATTTCGTTCATTTCATTCATTGCGGACAAGCGATCCACATCTGCCTTCATAATCGTCAAATCCTTAACCAAGATTGCCTTCTCCTGCTCCAAAAAACCTATTTGTGACCTGGATTGGGCATAACTGTAATAAAACGCAATAAGAATCCCAATTATAACCGCTACCAAAGCAGCAAGGAGGATTTTATAATTGAATTTATTATCTTGACTATCCATTTAAACAACGGGCCTTTGTAGGTTAATTTTATCTGTAAGATTTGTTACTGAACAGAATCTCAAATATACTAAATGATGTAACCAACGTTCTATTGCCCATCTCATGTTTTGGATGTAATGCGCGATTATATAGAGGAGAGGTCATTCTTTGTACCTCTTGCCGACATCAATTGCCACTCACCGAGTACACCTTTAACGAAGAAAATGCCGTTGACCGTATCTTTTATGGTAGAATTAACATTAAAAAGGCCAATTCCTTTTTGCGCTTTACCGATATTGGAATCGTAAAAAACCTTATCCACAACCTCAAGTATAGGAACCAAGAGCAAATAGGAGGTTTTCTAGGTGATTGGCATGGACAAGAATTAAAAGAGCAACTTCATTTACCAAAAATTGATTTTGTTATTCCGGTTCCCTTACACCGAAAGAAACTGAAGCAGCGAGGTTACAATCAAGTGGCGCTTTTCGCCCAGCGCATCGCTTATCATCTAAACAGTACATATGCAGACAGCATTTTAATAAAGACAGCAAATACAAAAACACAAACGAAGAAGAACAGGATAAGCAGGTGGTATGACAACCGTTCCCTTTATGAAATTACCGCTAAAGAAATACTCGTCGACACAACTATTTTATTGGTAGACGATGTAATTACAACTGGTGCTACAATGGAGATTTGCGCAAAAATCTTCATGGAAATAGATGGGATAAACGTCTACATAACAAGTATGGCCGTGGTAGATTAGGTATCGTTTTCTTTAAAATAAGTTGTTTCTTTGTTCTTGAGAATTGCCCATATGATTAAAAAATTTCTAGGAATTCTATTCCTGTTTATTATCCTTTTGGTATCCTACCAATGCGCCCAAAGAGGCACTCCTACCGGTGGTCCCAAAGATATTACTCCCCCCGAATTGGAACGGGCAGACCCCCCCAATATGACGACCAATTTTAAGGATCAGAAGATTAGGCTGTATTTCAATGAATTGGTAAAATTAAAGGATATCCAAAAACAGCTTATCGTTTCTCCCCCATTAAAATACCCTCCAGTACTTTCGCCCATGGGTAATGCCAATAGGTTTGTTGAAATAACGATTAAAGATACCCTTGAGCCAAACACTACCTACACCCTTAATTTTGGGCGGGGAATCGTCGATAACAACGAGGAAAATCCAATTCCATTTTTTACCTACGTTTTTTCAACCGGAGACTATATTGATTCGTTGGAGTTGGCGGGTGTAGTTACCGATGCCTATAACAAAAAAGTAGATGATTTTGTGAGTGTAATGCTCTATAAAATAGATAGTACCTACACAGATTCAACGATTTACATAAAGCCGCCCAATTATATTACCAACACCTTGGATAGTGCCGTAGTATTCCGGTTAAAAAATCTAAAGGAAGGTAAATACGCCTTAGTTGGTATTAAGGATGCTTCTGGCAACAATACATTTGACCAAAAAACCGATAAAATCGGGTTTATTAACGATACTGTCAATTTACCTACAGACTCCATTTATCTTTTAAACCTTTTCAAGGAAATACCGGATTATAGTGTTGCGGTACCGAGTATGGTGGCCAGCAATAAAATTAGCTTTGGATACTTTGGCGAAGGTGAATCATCAATAATAGAAACTCTTACCCAATTACCCGATACCGTTCGTACAATTGTGACAAAGGAAAGGGACAAGGATACCTTGAACTTCTGGTTTACCCCTTATAAGATGGATTCTATACTTTTTGCGATTACCAATGAACGGTTACAAGTATCGGATACCTTTAATGTAAAAGGCAGGAAAGTGGAATTTGATTCCCTAAAATTATCCTTGAACCAAACGAGCAACCTTGAATTTGGGAAACCTTTGGATCTACTTATAAATTCACCATTAATGGCTTTCGACAGCTCTAAGATTAGGCTGATCGATATCGATTCCTCCTTGGTCGATTATAGGATAGTTTTGGATTCCTTTGAAAATAAACTGAATTTCGATTTTGAAATTAAACCGAGCCAAAATTATAAGCTTGAGCTTTTGCCGGGAGCTATTACAGACTTTTTTGAAAACACCAATGATACTTTAGTATATAATCTAAGAACCAAAAGTGCTGCCGATTACGGCAATCTTACACTCAATTTAAGTGGGAATAACATTGCTTATCCTTTACTCGTGCAGCTTACCAATGAAAAAGGGGAGGTACAGCGTGAAATTTATGCGAAGGAGGCCCGTGCATTTGAGTTCACTAATCTAAACCCGGGAAAATACATGGCCCGGGTAATTTTTGATGCGAATGAAAACAAAAAATGGGATACAGGGGATTTTTTGAAAAAAATACAGCCCGAAAGAATAAGTTATTATCCTACGCTCATTGAACTACGCGCCAATTGGGAAAAAATAGAAACCTTTAATTTAATAGAGTAAAATCATCTATCATCTCGATCTTCTAAAAACCGAAGTTTTCTTCTTACCTGAATTAATTCGTCCTTTATGAGTTCCAATTGCAGAATTTCCTCTTTGTTAGAGAATGACAATACGTTTCCAAGAGCATCATAGGCGCCAGAGTGGCCAGAATATTTATGCCCCTCCTCGTCAACACCAATACGATTTACCCCAATCGTAAAAGCCATATTCTCTATTGCACGTGCTTTAAGCAGCGTATCCCAAGCGTTGATACGGGGAGCCGGCCAATTTGCAACATAGAGTAAAACATCGTAATCTTCCGTATTCCTGCTCCACACCGGAAATCTAAGATCATAGCACACCAGCGGGCAAATTTTGAACCCTTTATACGCTACGATTAGTTTTTTTGTACCTGCCTTGTACTTTTTCTGTTCACCGGCCAAAGTAAATGTATGCTTCTTATCATACGAACTATACGCTCCGTTGGGTTCCACAAAAAAAAGTCTGTTGTAATAAAAACCCTCTTCGTTATAGACAATACTCCCAACGATAGCACATTGTTTTTCTTTGGCCTTGTTTTTCATCCAATCCAAGGTAATCCCACTTTCGATCGGCGCAATATGATCTGGGTTCATAGTAAAACCCGTAGTAAACATTTCCGGAAGCACAATAACATCTACAGAATTACCGATTTCCTCTATTTTTGTATTGAACATTGCCCTATTCTCCATTGGGTTCTCCCAATGCAAATGGGATTGGATCAGTGCAACTCTAAGACGTACACCCTCACTTTCCATTGGCATTTATTCTAACAAATCTACAAAAGCACTCAAGCCCTGGGTTTTGGCATGGTCCAAAGCGGTACTCCCTCTATTATCCTTAATAGTTTTATCCGCACCCTTGGCTATCAATAATTTGGCAATATCCAAACGATTGAACTGCGCAGCATATATTAAACAAGTAGCGCCCATGGCATTTTTCTCGTTTAAGTGAGCGCCCCTATCGATCAAAAGTTTTGCAATATCTGAATACCCTTTAAAACAAACCCCCATTAAGGCCGTATTACCAGATGCATCTACCGCGTCTATTTTAGCGCCATGCTCCAGTAAGAGTTCGGCTATTTCAATTTCGTCATAATAGGTAGCCAAAATCAGTGGCGTAGACCCTCTGGCATCCTTGCTATTGATAAGAACAGGATTTTTCTCCAACATCGCCTTTACCTCCTTAAAATTACCTTCCCTGATTTCCTTGAAAAAAAATTCGTTCATAATTACGGTATTAGCCTTTGTTTCAGAAACATTAAAAGCAGGCAATAGCTAGATATAAATTAACTACATAACTACTGCTTATTTTTCCTACATTATTTTAAATATGTACCTTTAAAATAAAATCCTAACTTTTGGAAACAGTATCGTTAAACTTTCTAATAAAAAATGCCCCAACTGCTATCGCAATGGTTGACACGAAGTTAAACTTTATTAACTATTCAGACCAATGGTTGAAGCATTTTACATCGAATAAAAATAATATTCAAGGACAACCGTTTCTTGAAGTCACCTTAGAGATGCCTACCGCCTTCATAGAAACAATGAAAAAATGCTTAGGGGGAAAGGAAAGCGTAAACGAAGGGGAAAAATTTATACTCCCTAGCGGAAACGTAAAATGGCTGAAGTGGAAAATTTCACCTTTGAAAAATAACGAAGGATTCAGTTTCTAGGTTAATTATTTTCTTGGAGGATATAACCGAGGATAAACGAGAAATTGAATTGCTCCATAAAGCGGAATCTGTTGCCAGAGTGGGTGGCTGGGAAGTGGATTTAGTAAAGAACACCATTTACTGGACCAAGACCACCAGACAAATCCATGAAGTGGCTGAAGACCTTCATGCCCGATTTGGAACAAGGAATCAACTTTTATAAAAAAGGGATCCATCGCGAAAAAATTACCGAATTGGTAAGTGCCGCCATTGAAAAAGGAAAACCTTGGGATACAGAACTCATCATCGTTACTGCGAAAGATAATGAGGTTTGGGTACGGGCAAAAGGAGAAACCGAGATGGTGAACGGAAAATGTGTTCGGATTTTCGGCACATTTCAAGACATTAATGAGAAAAAAAAGGCGGAATTAAAGCACAAAAAAATATCAGAGCGTCTTAAAGTTGCCACGAGCACTGCCAATATTGGTATTTGGGAATATGACATTCAAAAAAATGTTTTGGTTTGGGACAATAGTATGTATAAGCTCTACGGCATTCAAAAAAATGAGTTTTCCGGAGTCTTTGACGCATGGGAATCTACAGTACATCCAGACGATAAGGAACAAGGGAAATCAGCTATTGAAATGGCCATTTCTGGCGTAAAGGAATTTAATACCGAATTCCGTATTGTCCTTCCCACTGGAAAAATTAAAAATATAAAGGCGATAGCGAAGACCGAAAGGGATAAAGAGGGGAAAGCCTTAAAAATGATTGGTGCCAATTGGGATATTTCAGAACTTAGAAAGGCCGAACTTAAGTTAGAGAAATATGAGGAATCTTTCCTGGATACCTTTGAAAATTCTGCAACCGGTATGGCGTTGGTAGCCTTGGATGGTTCTTGGATAAAAGTGAACAATAGTTTGTGTAAAAGTTTAGGGTATACTGAAAAAGAATTTCTAAAACTAACTTTCCAAGATATTACACATCCCAAAGATTTAAGTACAGACTTAGGACTATTAAATGATGTCATCAATAATAAAAGGGAAAGTTACCAATTGGAAAAGCGGTATTTTCATAAGAAGGGGCATCTGGTTCATGTTATCCTCACCGTTACGGTGGTACGAAAAATAAATGGGGCAATTTCCCATTTTGTATCCCAGGTACTGGATATTACAGAAAGGATTGAAGCGGAAAAAAAATTGCGAACCTTGATGGATGTTACCAAAAGCCAAAATGAAAGTCTGATGAATTTTGCCCATATCGTTTCCCATAATTTACGATCCCATTCCACGAACTTGAACATGCTCACGTCCTTTTTAGCACAGGAAGAAGATGAAAATGAGCGGGCAAATCTAAACGGAATGATTACGAATGCGGCAGAAAGTTTATCCGAAACCATAGCCCATTTAAATGAAGTAGTACAAGTGAAAACGGGAACCCTGGAAAATCTAAAAAGTGTAAGTATTTTAAACACCCTACTACGCATCAAAAAAAGTATAGGAGGATTGCTCGAAGAACAAAATGCAACATTGAATATTGAGGTTCCTAAATTACACTTTGTAAATGCAGTACCCGCCTATTTGGATAGTATTTTCTTGAATATTCTTACGAATGCCTTAAAATACAGATCACCCGAAAGAACGCCAAAGATTATAGTTAAATCAGTTCTAGAAGGAAGATAATGTGCTCCTATCATTTCAAGATAATGGTCAGGGTATTGACTTAAAACGTCATGGTGATAAAATTTTTGGTATGTACAAAACTTTTCATAAGCACAAAGACTCCAAAGGAATAGGATTATTTATCACCAAAAATCAAGTTGAGGCAATGAACGGGAGCATTAAAATTGAAAGTAAAGTAAACGAAGGAACAACCATTTATATTAAACTTAAACAGGCTTAAATAGATTAATTATGAGTAAAGTGCGCATATGCTGTATCATAGATGACGATCCTATATTTATCTATGGTACCAAAAGAATCATGAAAGAGGTGAACTTTAGCGAAACCATTCTTGAATATAACAATGGCCAAGAAGCATTAGAAGAACTTTCCCAGAGAAGCCAAGCAAAAGAATTCATGCCTGAGGTCATCTTCTTGGATTTGAATATGCCCATTATGAACGGTTGGGAATTCTTGGAAGAATTTAAAAAGCTTCCAATCCCAAACGAAAAAAGAATTATCATCTACATTGTTAGCTCATCCGTTGACCCTAGGGATCTGGAACGTGTCAAGGATTTTAAGCAAGTAGACAAATACATTCTAAAACCCATTACCCCAAATGACCTTGAAGCAGTCTTGGGTGCAACCAAAAATCAAAATAATTAATAACTTACCTCCCTTTTCCTACTAAAACAGTAGATATTTATTTATATTAACGAAGGGAATTATTATTAGTTTATGGGAAGCTACCTAAAAGCTGAATTGAAGAAAGTTACTTATGGGAATATTTTCTAGTTGTTGCATAATTGATGATGATGAAATCTTCGCCCTAAGTAGTAAAAAAACACTCAGAAAAGAAAATTTCAGTGATAATATCCTATACTATTCGGGTGGTCAAGAAGCCTTGGACGGTTTGGTGGGTCTAGTAGTTGAAAATATAAAGTTGCCAAGCATAATATTCCTTGATTTAAACATGCCCAAACGGGACGGATGGTCTTTCTTGGAAGAATTTGAAAAATTACCGGAAAACCAAATCGAACATATTCAAATTTATATCACCAGTTCATTTATTAGTCCGAAACTTATGGAAAAGGCTAAAGCGTACAAAATGGTTAAGGATTATATCGTTAAGCCACTTACGGAGACCGAAATCAACAAAATCATTACTTCCCAAAATTAAATTTATCTGCTGCCCGGGTTATAATCTGCCGGTGCATTTTGCGGTAAATTTATAGTGCCATTGCCTCCCGTATCATTATAAATGAGCCATTCATTGCCAGTAAATATAATATTCCCCTCAACGATGTCCAGATTTCTTACCGCCCTTCCATCTTCAAACTCATGGGCTGTTCCACTACCATCCTCACCTACAATACCAAAAATATCTATTGATTGACCCAAAAGGATCTACCAAAATCAAATTGTCGTCGCCGTTAGAATCTGCTGGTGAGTTTGTACCTACGGCTATATCCGGCATAAAACCATAAACCAATTCAAATTCATCTGCTTTGGGGGAAATTACCAAAAAACCATTCCCGTCTATAGTGAAATCAGACAGGTCAATGGTTGAACTTACTTCGGTATTGTCATTCGTATAACGAACCAAGCTCCATCCTTTCAAGGATAAGGATTCACTTGATGAATTGTATATTTCCACAAAACGGGCTCCGGCATTATTATCTGGATCGGCCAATTCTGAGATAAAAACAGCCCTAGAGGTAAACTCATCTATAAGCTCAGCACATCGTTCTTGATCGAATACGATGTCCTCCGTATCACGAATGATCAATTGAAATTCGTTTCCTTCCAATGATAAAATTCCGGTAAGGGTACCCCTACCGTCTGGGAGCGTTTCTGCTTGAAAATCTGAGTAGCCACTATTTAAAAGTACCAATTCATTATCATCACAATCTACTAGATTCCTTTTAGTCTCCAATTCAAGCTCTGCAAAAGGTTGTCCAATCTCCTCATCCACAAACTCCAAGTTTTCGATACTAACCAAGGTGTTCACCATAGTTTCATTAAAATCCAAAACCGACACCAAATTTGGAACAACCACACTACTCGTCTCACAAGAAATTGATAGGTGGTCAAAAATTACATTGTTTGGAAGCCTTCCTACACTACGGTTACCAAAGGAAGTAAAGACCCCTCCAATCTTAAATACACCTCTTGTTTTACCCAGATAGAGGCCTTTTAGATTTATAAAAATATGCTGACCTATCCCAAAAAACAAATGGGAATCCCTTAGTTCAAACTCCAGGATTAAACCGGCATTAGGATTCGTTGGGCTATCCTGAAAATAGAGCACATTGAAAAAATTACCGGCTTTATCCGATGAGACCACATACCCTTCTATAATCAAATCTTCCTGAATCTGAATCGTTTGGTCCACGTATAAATTGATTACTTGTTCTATTGTACTATTGGAAATGTTTTCATCAATACACAGTAGTTGTGGCCTATCGAAATCGCTATTGTTTACGCACCCCAATAGAAAAAAGGAAATGCCCAATACCCCAAAAATCGTCGTACTACTTAAGCTTGAGTTCATCCTACACTAATTATAATTCAAAAACTAAAGGCAAGATTAATGAAGTATGTTCTTCCAAATCCATACCAATATTTAGGAGCAAAAGAAGGATTTCCACTTAAATTATCCTGTTTCAATTGTCCATAATTCCCATTCCTGCTTTGTTCATAACCGCCTGTCCTGAACGTAGTATCGAAAACATTGTTGATACTCGCAAAGACACTTATATACTTCCCTTTTTTCAGCCATGATTTTCCGCCAACGAGATTGAGCAAGTAAAAATTATCCAATGGTTTTTGTGCCAATAGGCCTTGAACATTCTCTGGCGTGGCATCAGGAAAATTTTCTCCGGTATCCGGATCTATCAAAAAACTCTGGGTTCTAGTAATGGTTGATATGTTCGCGTAATTATTGGCCAAATAATTTGCCGTTCCACTTACCCACCAATATTTTGGGTCCCTATATTCTATTCCTACCGCAATGGCCTTTTGCGGACCTTGAGCCAGTTTATAGCCTTTTATGGCTGCTTGCCCCAATGATTTTGAACCGCTAATATCGATTAATTCCTCATCTGCCGCTGCAGTGTCAAAATTTATGGTGACGAACGGATCACTGGCGTAAAGATATTTTGCTATCGACGATACAAAGGATAGTTTTACGGCGCTTGACAATTGGTATTCCAAACCTACCTCCAACCCTAAATGTAATTTATCCAAATCCGTTAAAACTTCTTGAACAAAATCTGACCCCACGCCGGCATCCACAAAAAAGAAATTGATATCGGTCGTATTTTGAAATCGGGTATAGAACCCGGTAATTCTTCCGGTAAGTTTTGGCATTCGTATAAAGTAATTTGCATCAATGGAAGTAATACGCTCACTTTGTAGATTGGGCACCAAGGCGTTTGATTCCCTTGGATTAATAAACATATTTTGAAGTACGGGCGCTTTATTTATATAGGCGGCGTTTGCAGAAATCCAATGCCTTCCGGTTATGGCATAGGAGGAGCCCGTTTTCAAGGACCAATTGGAAAAATTTATGGCTTCACTTTCCCCAAGGGAGCGCTCCAAAAAGCGTTCATTCTGGAACAGTCCGTTGCGTATAAAATTGCCGCTGCTATATTTTCCAGCTATGAATCCATTGGCATTACCATATTTCCAATTGAGCTGCGAATAAACATCCAATGTGCTGGCCTTTAGTTCATAGTTATAATTGAAAATATCTCCAGGTAATTTATTCACTTCTGCTCCCATATCGTTCAAGGTTTCAGAAAATGGATCAATGTCCGTATGGAATTCAGCGCCAAGCAAGTCTTCAATTAAAGCATAGTTTTTGGAATTTAATTGTCTATAAGTCGTTCCAAAATCCAGTTGAAAATGATCATTTAATTCTAGGTTTACGTTAACCCGGGCGGTAAATTGATTGTCCTTTACCGTATCATCATAAAACACATAGGCTGCAGTGCCATTTTGTGAACTACTGCCATTCGCCCTGTAGAGCTTATCCCAATCTAGCTGTGGACTTTTCAAAAACCCGTCCCTTGCCGAAATAGCACTCTCAAAATTTGCCCCAATAGGGCTATTGATATAAAAACTGGGTAGATATCGATAATACGTAGGGTCTGGATTTGGTGCATTGTAATACCCCAATCTACTTCGTGTATACTTGCCGGTTTGATACCCTAGACCCGCATTGATCGTTACCCCCTTGGATTCATGTACATAATTTAAAAGAAACAGGGGCTCTTGTATATTCCGTTCCCTAGAATTTCTAATTTTTCCATTTTGATTGCCCCAATACGGATTGTATTCATTTCCTACCAAATCAAAGATCTCTTGCGTTATTGCCGCAGAGCGCCCGCGTCTATTTGAAGCTAGAATTCCCGTAACCGAAAGCGTATTTTTCTGGTTCAACAAATACTCCAAAGATCCGTAAACTGAAAACGCATCATATAAGGTGCCATCTATATAGCCTTCTTTAGCCCACCGTCTGGATGCAGATACAATATAAGCGACCCTATCCTTTTTCAAACCTGAGTTATAGGTTGCCATTAATCTACCGCCATAGGTTCTATTGGAAGCCGAAGATGAAATTCTCATTCCCGGCCTTAAACCTGAGGGTCGTAAATCAATATTCAAATTCCCTAAAATACCGCCAAAAGTAAAGTCGGAAGCGCTTAAACCGTTGGTATATTGCTGGTTTCTAATAACATCGTTAAGACCACCCCAGTTATTCCATTGCGGTCTACCATCGAATATTTTATTCATCGGAATTCCGTTCAATAGCACCTCGCCATACTGGGAATCATATCCCCGTACCCTAAAAAATGCCTGTCCAAAATCAAAAGCTGCCCTATTTAAAAAAATATCCCTAGTAGATTGCAGCAGGGCCAGGGCATTCGAATTGACTTCATCATCCAGTAATTCATCTTCGGTAAGGGTAACTAAGTTTATGGCTTTGTCCAAGGTAACATCATGTTCCATGAAGATGGTGCCCAAGTCTAGAATAGACCCCTCAAGAACTATGGGAATCCGCTTAAGTTGATAATCGACAGCCGCCACTTGAACAATGTAATCTCCCTCATTAATTAGCTCTACATGGAACACTCCAAAAGTATCTGAGTTTCCCACAAGGCCGACCCCCTCAAGGATAATGTCCGCATTGGCTATGGCCACATCCGTATTACTATCTTTAAGTACACCCTTGATTGCCGATGTGCTTTGAGACCTTAGTAACCCTGTTAGGCATACAAAAAATACGACCGAACAATACCTAATCATACTAACTTTCTAGGTTATTGGGGTTTATGAAGATAGGCATAAGAATATAATTAACACGAAATTTCGTATACTAGTGTATTATTAATCATATCAATTGTTGTGAGGCACTCTATTTTATACTCGCTTTTCGTACTATGTAGCAGTTTATTTTCACAAAAAGCGGAAACCTATGAAGTACGGACAATTGCTTTTTACAATTTGGAGAATTTGTTCGATACCAAAAATGACACGCTTATTTTCGATGATGATAGGACACCTACCGGTAAGGACAATTGGACGGAAGAACGTTATTGGCACAAAATAGAGCAGTTGGCAACTGTACTTGTTGAGCTGGGTGCTACTTCGAAGACATCAAATCCTGATATCCTTGGGGTGTGTGAAGTAGAAAATCTGCAAGTGTTACAGGACTTAGTGCAGCAAAAAAATTTAAAACAATTCAATTACGGAATAATCCATTTCGATTCCCCGGACGAACGGGGTATTGATGTGGCCTTGCTCTATAAAAAAGAAGTATTTATCCCAGTAAATTTCAACAGCCACCGCCTTTTGTTATTCAATGCTGATGGAGAGCGTAACTACACAAGGGATCAACTTATCGTGGAAGGCTTATTGGACAATGAGAAAATATATTTTCTGGTCAATCATTGGCCCTCCAGAAGTGGCGGTGAAGCGCGGAGTCGCCCATTTAGATTGGAAGCCGCCAAGCTGAATAAAAAAATATTGGATTCCGTGCGTCGGCAAGACCATACTGCAAAGATTATAAGTATGGGCGATTTTAACGACGACCCCACCAACGAAAGTTTTAAAAAAATACTTAAAGTTGAAGGAAATTTGAATAAACTTGATGCCAATGGTCTCTATGGCCCTATGGAAAAATTATTCAAAAAAGGAACAGGATCTTTGGCCTACAGGGATAAATGGAACCTGTTCGACCAATTCTATATGACAGCCAATTTGCTCAACAGGGAGAACAATGGATATCAGTTTTGGAAATCGGGAATTTTTACGGCGGATTATTTAAGGGACCCAAAAGGTCAATATAAAGGGTATCCATTACGGTCTTACGCAGGAGGCAGTTACATTGGGGGTTATAGCGACCATTTCCCCATTTATCTTTATTTGATAAAAAAATCCAACTAATGAAGCTCTCCTTAAATTGAACTAATCCAGTTCTTTAAGCTGAATATTTTTCCATTTTACTTTGATACCGCCTCCATCGTGGATTTGTAACAGGATGGAACCTTCCCCTTTTCCTATTATCCTATCAGTAAGGGAAACCATTTCGGTGCCATTTAACCACGAAGTAACCTTTTTACCATCTACCTTGATTTTCATATGGTTCCAATCCCCATATTTTAAGGCGCTATCTTTCTGAGCATCCGGTTTTATGAGCCATTTTCTACCATAGGATTCGTAGATGCCTCCCGTAGCGTTTCCTGGGGGCGCAATTTCCACCTGCCAGCCGCTTACTGTAGTTCCATCTACGGTAGACCGAATAAAAACCCCACTGTTACCGTCCGCTTCCTGTTTAAAATCCAAGTCGAGAATAAAATTTTTATACTGTTCATCTGTCGCTAGGTAACCGTATCCGGCATCCGGACCACTCTCACAGACCAAAAGGCCGTCTTCAACGTACCATTTTTCGGTTCCATAGACCGTCCAACCCTCTAGGTTTTCACCATTGAACAACTCCTCCTGTTGACCGAAAACCGGCACGGCCATTAATAGGGTAAGTCCTAATAATAGTATTTTCCTCATGTTTAGAATCACTTAATTAAACCACTGTGACCACGGAATCCTGCTTAAAATTAAGAGCAATCCTATTCCATAAAAAATGGCGATACTTTTAAATTTTTTATCTCCTTCTACAAATTTCTTGTGCCTAGACCAGCCAATGGTAATTGATACAATCGCGAGAACGTTGATAAAAGGATGTTCAACTGCCAAAAGTCGAGCAGAAGCCGTTAAACCGCCCATCCCAAATTCCTGAATCGCACTTAAACCACTAGGGGAAATAAAATAAAGGACCAAGCCTACCAACAGCTGAATATGGCATAAAATCAAGGCAAATAGACTGAGTCTCAAATCTTTGTTCATGTTGAATATTCGTTTTGAAATAAGTCCGCTAATGGCGTTCGCCACCGCTAAAAACAACACAGCCAATGCTACATAAGCCAAATAGGAGTGTAACATTTGAATAGTTTCGTACATTTTTTAATTTTTTAGGTTGCTAAAAATACTCATTTTTAAGCACAAAAAAAGGGGTCGAGCACTAATGCAAGACCCCTTTTTAATCATTAAAATTCTTAATTAAATAAGTAGCGTACTCCTACTTGAAGTCTCCAAGCATCTAACAAATTGTTCTGAACTTGATAACTTTCGGATGGAAAATCTGTAGTACCTCCAACTGTATTGAACCTGTAAATTGGCTCATTTGCGGCATTTCTTCCACGGTAGTTCAAAATATTCCTTTGAAGGAAGGTTTGTCTTACACCCCAATCAGAATTGAACATATTACCTATGTTCAAGAAATCCATGGACAGCTGTATCGTGTTCTTACTATTTTTTGTTAACTCAATATCTTGCGTAATACGCATATCATAGCGGTTCACCCAAGGTAATTTCGCCCCATTTCGCTCCGTTACTTCACCACGATTAGCGCTCAAATATTCATCACGCTCAATATAATCGTTTAGTAAATTAATTTGCCTTTGCTCTGTGATTACTTGACCGTCCAAGGTATACTCCTCAAAATTTAACTCAGATGCATCGTTTGGAACATATAATAAACGATCTGCATTATCCCCAAAGTTTCCAGAATAGGTATAGCTGTACCTTCCGTTTTCACCACCGTCCCATAGGACACTTATTGTAGTACCGTCTTTTTGGTACGCCAAATTGGCAATAAATCGATTGGGTTGATCGGCACGTGAAAAGCCTAATTCTGGCCGATTCCTATTTTCTTGTACTACGGCCTGCCATAAAGAACCAGCTTGTGATCCTCCACCAGTATCCAAATCCCTTGATCTTGAAGCGGTGTACGCAATACTTGCAAAGAAACCATTCTCGAATTGCTTTTGTAATTGGGCGGTCAACGAATATGAAAAGGCCTTTTCATCAGCGTTGGTCAAATAGAAAACGTTTCGAAAATCACCATCGTTGGAATAACCTCCATCCCAATAGGGTCTTTGGTCTGGGCCGGATCAGATTACCATCGGCCTCTCTTAGGACTGGGTTATATACAATCGGTGTTGAAACATCCCTAGAGTAAATAAAATCTAAAGTACCGGTGATACCCCAAGGCAACTGCTGGTCTACCCCAATATTGGTTCGCCATACTTGTGGTAATTTAAATTCACGATCTGTCAAATTCAATTCATTAGACAAGGTTTGTCCAGGATTCTCTGGATTACCAAAGGTTACATCTGGATTAAACACATAGTTTGGACCTAGGAAATCAACGGCATCCTGACCCTCAAAACCAAGGCCGCCCCGTACCACTCCTGAGCCATTTACTTGATTACTTAACCAAACAAAGGGAATACGACCGGAAAATATCCCTGTACCACCACGGACTTGGGTCTTCCCTTCTCCGTTAACATCCCAGTTGAATCCTACCCTAGGAGACCATAAGGGCCTTACTTTAGGGAATTGACTTACATCTGGGGTAAAGGTATTGCCATCACCATCTGTAAAGGTTTTGTTCAAATCATCCAATAAATCGTTTCTTGGAATATCCGTTGAGTAAAATGGAAAATCAATTCGAAGACCACCTGTAAGTTTTAAATTATCGGTGACCTGATATTCATCTTGAAAGTATATACCAAACTGTCCAAAATTGGTTTCATCCAATGGTGGGGTAGTAGAACCGTCCAATGCAAAACTTTTGGCAAAGGCATCAGGATAAGCTCCTGGAGTCTGATTAATGACCGTTTCCACAAAACTATCATAGGTAGTAAACCTGTAAAAACCGTTAAACACAGGGTTGAAAGCGTTTTTGAAACTCATTAATTCCAAATTCGCTCCAATGGTATAGGTATGATTTCCAGAATAGATAGAGAAGTTATTGGTTACATTAAATACATTGTTCTCTAACAAATTACCTACCGTAAATAGTTCATTCCCTAAAGCGGTATAATACAATAGGTTTCCAGATGGATCTGGCTCCAATACTTCGATGAACGGGAATGCTTGTCCACCAGGTATGCCTCTTTTTGGATCTCTAATAGCCGTATAGCCAATATTGAATTGGTTGCTCATGTTATCCGCTACCTTAGCGTTCCACTCTCCTACCAGAGACTCTACCAAACGATCATTGGTATAATTTGCGTTGGCAAAAGTCATGGCTTCAATTTCGTCTCTATCCGTATTTCTGTAACGTGTAGGCAGAAAACGGTTGGAATTTCCATTAATGGTGACATCCGCAGCTGATTCATACCTATTATATCTCAAAGAGAATTTGTTGTTTTGGTCAAGGTTATAATCCAATCGTGCATTAAATCGAGTCTGTTCTGAAGAGAAAGGATAGTTTTCGTAAGGTCCTGTTTCGTAACCATACAAGCTGCGCATGCTTTCTCGAACAAAATCCAAATCTGAAGCAGGTACTCTAGAAATTCTTTGTCCATCGGGCACCAAGCCTGGTCTTAAGGCCTGACGCTGAAAACTAGGTAGTGCTTCTGATTCTTCCTCGTAGCTTACGAAGAAAAAGAGTTTATCTTTAACGATGGGACCACCGAGGCTAACTCCTTTAATATCATTTTGTGCATCTCCTCGATTCAATTCTACATCACGCAGTTTGCTGCCCTGCATTTGATCGTTTCTCAACAAGTAATAAACTGACCCCTTGAACTCGTTGGTACCAGATTTTGTAACAGCATTTACAGATGCACCAGTAAAGCCCGATAGACGCACGTCGTAGGGTGCCAAATTAACCTGAACCTCTTCGATGGCATCTAATGAAATAGGACTTCCCCCTGCAAATTGAGCAGACCCTAAACCAAAGTTGTTGTTATAGATATTGCCGTCAATAGTATAATTATTGAATCGGCTAGAAGTCCCTGCAAAGGAATTACCATTTGACTGAGGCGTTAATCTTGTAAAATCTTCAATACTCCTATTAATAGTAGGCAAGGCATCTATTCTATCACGTGAAAGGTTTACCGAAGCCCCTGTTCTGTCAGGATCAATGATTTCTCCTCTTTGTGAGGTAACCACGACCTCATCCAATTCCATACCTTCAGATAACGTGACCTTTAGATTGTAACTTTGACCAAGGCCAAGGGTAATGCCTTCAAACGTTCTGTCTTGAAACCCAATGTAGGTGACTTTTACGGAATAAGGACCGCCTACACGTATGTTAGGCAAATAAAATCTCCCTTCCTCATTAGAAATAGCACCATAAACGGTACCCGATGGTGTATGCGTTGCAACGATGTTGGCTCCGAAGAGGGATTCCCCAGATTCATCTGAAACCGTTCCTTGCATACTTGAGGTGGTAACCCCCTGTGAAAACGCAGTTACGGTCATTAAAAATACCGCAATTGCAAAGTACATCTTTTTCATTTTTTTAAGTATTTGTTAGTTTTTAACTCGCTGCAAAAGTCTTTTATTTTTAAACCTTTAACGTTAAGACAACGTTAAATCAGCAGGGCAAAAATACCTATAAAAATGAAAAAAAAGAACTGTAAATGAATTGGTTAGCTGTTTTCTGAATAAATTGCGGGTATTCTCAATTATTTCTTAAAATATTGAAGAAGTCGCATTGTTGAACTATCGTGCTTAGATAGTTCTGAACCTTGAATATCGTTAAGAATTGTTCCTGCCAATTGTTTGCCCAATTCCACGCCCCACTGATCAAAGCTGAAAATATTCCAAATAACCCCTTGCACGAATATTTTGTGTTCGTAAACTGCTATTAAGGAACCTAGGCTTTTAGGGGTTAGTTTCGATAACAACAAGGTGTTTGTTGGCTTATTACCAGCGAAAACCTTAAAAGAAGCAAGCTCCCTAATCTCCTCTTCGGATAAGTTTTTATCCTTCAATTCCTTTTTTACCTCGGCCTCGGTTTTACCGTTCATTAAAGCCTCTGTCTGTGCAAAGTAATTGGCCATTAACTTGTTATGGTGATCTTTATCGCCATGAAGGGAGTTTTTGAACCCAATAAAGTCGGTTGGTATCAATTTGGTACCTTGGTGTATTAGTTGAAAAAAGGCATGTTGGGAATTGGTGCCCGGCTCGCCCCATATTATCGTTCCCGTTTCATAGCCTACGGTGTTTCCTGAACGGTCTACACTTTTTCCATTACTTTCCATAATGCCCTGTTGCAAATAGGCAGAAAACCTGTTCAGGTATTGGGCATAAGGAATGATTGCCTCAGTCTCGGCACCATAAAAGTTATTGTACCATACACTGATCAATGCCATAAGGACCGGGATATTTTCAGAAAATTCAGTGTTCCTAAAATGCTCATCCGTTTCGTTGGCGCCCTTCAAGAGATCATCAAAATTATCATAGCCAACAGCCAAGGCTATGGTAAGCCCTACCGCACTCCAAAGCGAAAATCGACCGCCAACCCAATCCCACATGGGAAATACGTTGGCAGCATCAATACCAAATTCCGCGATTTTTTCCGTATTCGTGGAAACGGCTGCAAAATGTTTGGCTATATCCTTTTGTGATGCATGCTTTAAAAACCATTTTTTGATGGTGGTCGCATTACTTAATGTTTCTTGTGTCGTAAATGTTTTGGATACCACTACGAACAACGTAGTTTCCGGATTTAACGTTTTTAAAATTTCATGGACATGATCCCCATCCACATTGCTCACAAAATGAACCGCCAAATGGTTTTTATAAAATTTTAAGGCTTCCGTAACCATGGCCGGACCTAAATCCGAACCTCCAATACCAATATTCACCACATCCGTAAACGGTTTTCCGGTAAATCCTTTTAGTTCTCCGTTTATAATCGCATCCGTAAACTTTCTTATATGCCCTTTTACCTCGTAGACCTCTGGTATTACGTTCACGTCATCTACCAGAACTTTATCCTCTTTTTTAGCCCGTAGCGCTGTATGAAGTACCGGCCTACCTTCCGTTTCATTGATCAAGTCTCCCTGAAAGTATTTTTCAATAGCTTCCTTGAGCGCCACTTCATCTGCCAATTTCAAAAGCAGCTCCATCGTTTCTGAAGTAATTCTGTTCTTGGAATAATCAAATAGAACGTCGTTCCATTTTATGCTAAACTTATCCGCTCTAGTTTCATCAGCCGCGAAAAGCTCACGCAGATGCACCGTTTTACTCTCCGTATAATGTTTGGAAAGTTGATTCCAAACCTGGGTTTGTGAAGGATTAATTTTGGGTAAGGCCATTTTCCTGATTGAGTGTTAGTAAATCCTCGTCTTCTTCCAATAGTGCTTCTGGATAGATGATACAATCCAACTGTTCTTTGATCGGCGTTATGTATGCAAAGTAATCTGGTCTTAACGTATCATGTAAAGGTTCTGCTTGAGGCAATTCTTCCCGTAAGGGATCTACCTGCCTACCATTTTTCCAAAAACGGTAACAAACGTGGGGGCCCCCTGTATTTCCGGTCATTCCAATCCAACCAATAACATCGCCTTGACGTACGAACTGTCCTTTTTTCACTTTTTGGGCCTTCATATGCAGGTACTGGGTATCGTAAGTGCCATTATGCCTGATCTTTACATATTTACCATTACCGCCCCTTCTGGTAGACTCTACTACCGTACCGTCTGCCGTAGCTAAGATTGGCGTCCCAATAGGTGCGGCATAATCCGTTCCTTTATGTGGACGCACTTTGTACCCATAGTACTTAATTCTTCGCTTAAGGTTATACCGAGACGATAATCTTCCATATTCCACAGGCATCCTTAAAAAAGTGCGCCGTAGGTTATTGGCATCATCGTCAAAATAATCTACGAGACTCCTAAGGGAATCGTTTTCATACGCAAATGCGTAAATGGGCTTGCCATTATGCTCAAAATAGGCTGCCTCTATAGGTTCCGAACCGGCGTAAATGGTGTCGTTAATGTATTTTTCCTTATAGATTACCTTGAATTTATCGTGCTTTTGAAGCCTGGAGAAATCAATCGTCCAAGCATACACATTTGCCAAGTTGTGGGTTACATTGTAATCAATGCCTTGACTAACAATAGCATCGGACAGACTCGTTTCTATGACCCCAGACACCTCACGCTCCACATATTTCACCTTTTTTTTATTCCTGTACACATTTACACTGTCCCGTAAATCCACCACCGTGTAATTGATAGCATCATTTTCATAAATGAACACTTGTGCTTTGGCCATAGTGTCCTTGGATTTCAAAATGAGATACGGTTTGCCTACCCTTATTTTACGAACATCGAACGTATCCTTGAAATTTTCTGATATCGTTGCGATTTTTGGGTACTCGACCTTATTTTCCAACATGAGCTCTCCAAAACTGTCCCCATACTTAACCGTGTCTAACTGTACGTTAAATTCATCTAGATTAAAACCGAACTGTTCGTTGATTTCTGGTTTTTTTGGAATATTCAAGTCCTGAACAATTCCTTTTTCTTGTACCGCATCATCCTTACAGGATACCAATGCAGTCAATGCCAATATTATGCCCCAATATTTTTGCATTCCTATTTACTTATTTTTATCTGGATTCAACAAATGGTCTACCCATTGTTTTCCCCAATTATTCAATTCCTGTTCTGTATATAAATCTGGAAAAAATACTATTTTTTGAAAACTTGGCGGAAGATACTCTTTCCAATTGGTACCTCCGGTAGCTTCGATATCCACAGAATCTTTTCTTAAATACCTATGGGCAGAACCCATGTGCATCAACTGCCAATTTATATTGGCATTCACATCCAAGGTTTTTAAGGCCTGCACCAAATCATCGTTTTGTTTTGACCCGTCTGGCAAACTTACATATTTATGATAAATAGTTGCACCCTTCACCTGCTTTGCGATCCTGATCAACCGTGGTGTATACCTATACTCAAATTGTTTTAACGTGAGCGTTTTATCACCGGTAGCAAGGTCGGTAGCTCCCTTTTTCCAATACATATGTTCATACAACTCCTCAACGGAATGTTCAGATGAAAATTGTGCCCGTTCAGAAACATGGACCAAATTTTCTAAGGGGGTTGCATAAATCTCAATCATCCTGAACTGAGCGGATTGAAACCCACTTGCAGGTAGTAGCGCCATACGGTATTGCAAGAACTGCTCCCGTTCCATACCCTTAATCATAATACCGAAGGAAGAGATTAATGCGGTATAATAACTATTGATCCTTCTTAGCTTTTCAATAAAAAAATTAAGATTGTCAGACTTGTCGTCCACAAGCTGTTTTTCCTCATGCAGAATCAGTTTAAAATACAATTCGGTAATCTGGTGGTACATGATAAAAATTTCCTCATCGGGGAAATGCGTACGGGGAACTTGTAGGCTTAGAAGCGTGTCTAAATGAATATAATCCCAATAGGTAAGGTAACGTTGGTACAAAAGACCGTCTAGGTAGGAGCTAAGATCTTGGCCTGAATCCTTATATTTTTCTTCAAGCTTGGATATTTGGGATGTGATCCGCTCCTTATCTTCCATGAACTCTTAATCCATTATTATTTTGAACTGATGCTTAAGACCATTGTATCCATCCAAATCGGCTTTTATAGAGCCTACTGCCAAATCTGCTTTTATTCTGATCGGAATTTTGTTCTTATCATTGGATACCCAAAGAGACAAACTTTCCTGTTCCTTAAAAACACGTCCAGATTGTACGTAAGGTCTAAACTTTAAGCATTCTACTTTTCCATATTTCGTATTTAGGATTTCCATGCCCAAATACTTTAGCTTAAAATTAAAAACGCCATCATCATCATAAAGCATTTTCAGGGTTACCGATTTTCCCTCCTCAAAATCCTCTAAGGCATAATTGTTACGAAGGAAGTAAAAGGCCGATATTAAATCCTGAATACTGTCTTGCAGGGTAAAATTAAGCTTTTTCTTGTTTTTTTTATCATTAAGTTCTGCCTTAGACTTTTTATGGTCAAAATTAATCTCTACATCTTTCGTATATCCTCCTTCATTTATCTTACGAACAAAGCGGTACGGTTTGCCATCCTTTTTATCGAAGTAGCTTTCATAAGTATCGTCCACTTTAAAAAACCAGCTTGCTACCCCCGTGGTTTCACCGTGCCCAACCACATGATACACCTGCTTATCGTCAATAGTGGCGGTATTCACCTGTAAGGTGGCAAAACTTGCGTTTAAAAATCCATAATGCATCCTAAATTTTAGCCACTCTCCCGGCTCAAAAGCGGAATGGGTGTTTTGGGACTGCACCCCAAAACCTAAAATAAAAAAGAATATTAAAATGCATTTTTTCATAGTAATCTATTTGATATAAAATTAGCGATTCAAGTTTTCCAAACACGTTACGCTACTTTATCTTAAACAAAATTTATTCCAAACTATTGCACAAAAAAAAGCCCAGTCTTAAAACTGGGCTTTTCCTAAATAACCAACCAAACTTTAAATTATGAAAAACCACTACTTAAAGTTGTAAGGGAACCACCCCTTAGCTGTTGTAAATTTAAGCCACTATTTCTTACTGGTATTAAGGTTTAACGTACTTTAACGCTAAACTTAACAGTTATTCACATTTCTGTCTCTTATTTGGGAAATCCTTAAGAAATATGGGGTCTGAACAGAATTTAATGGGTTAATTTTTGGATTGTTTGGGGCCTAAAACCAATACCCAACACTTACAAAAAACTGAGACCGCTCCGTTTCTGGAGACCAAGAATATAAAAGGTTAACTGGGCCCAAAAAGGACTCCCAACCGTAACCAATTCCATAGCCCGAGAAATTAGGAGCCTTAAACCAATCTCCTGTCCTAAAAATATCATCGTCTACATTCGCAAAATTTGCAGTGAAGAGTGCATGATGTTTTTGTGCAAATTCATAGTCCAACCTACTATAAGCCTTCACGAAACTGTTCCCCGGTAGGCTCAGAAAATCATAACCTACAAATGGGGTAAAGTTGTTAATAAAATCTGTACCATATCCCCCTAACACAAAATCGAAAGACGTTACATTGGAAGTTCCTAGCTTAAAACCACCTTCGGTTTCCACATTTAAGGATAGGTTTTTAACTATAGGAAAAGCCATGCCCATACGTGCTTTAGAGACGGAAAAATCCTTAAAGTTATTATTAAAATCTGAGGAGAGCAGGTAATAATGCATATCGCCATTAAAATATAATCCACGCGAAGGAAAATATTTGTCATCATACGTATCCAATTTCAACGCTCCATAAACACTTGTATAATTACTTTTCTCGAAATAAGACCTGCCTTTATCATCTGGCGCATTAATTGGTATAGTTGGGTCTGGAATTTCTCCAAAAGTCCGTGTGCTATATTTCAAAAGCTTATGCTCTGCACCAATCGTGAACGAGAATTCCTCCCTCACTACTGTTTGGATATAAATTTGGTTGGTAAAATCAGAAACTGCAAGATTAATGCTATTGATCGTTGTAGTAGGTGTTACGCTAAAATTGTCGCTTATCAGATTAAAATCAACTTCCTGTTCAAAATCATTGAATCTAGAATTTATTCCATAACTCCAGTAAGAGCCTTTATCCACATAATATTCAAAATTATACCTTAGGTTATCCCCCAAAATTATATCCAAAGATGCTACATCGTCCCTAGATAAAATGCGCCTCTTGGTAAGATTAATGAGTGCCCCACTCTTATACAAATCATCATAGTGGGCTCCTAACCTTAGAAAGGTTGTATTTGGGGTTTCATCTAATGGCAAAATCAAATCCTCTCCATTATTACTATTGTTGAGCAGCTTATACCGGATTGTTTTAAAATTTCCCGTAGCGGCCAAATTACCTATGCCTTGTTGTAGTTTTTTAAAGGTGATGGGTTCATCCAAATCAAACCTTAATTTACCTTTCACATACCCCCTGGTATGACTGGTATTACCATCGATCAATAACCTGTTCACGAATATTTGATCTGTAGAAGCTATGGCTTGTATTGGCTGCTCATCCTTAGGACTCCCGTTCCCGATTTTTACAAGCGCTTCAAAATTCAGCTTCGCCGCATCAACCCCGCTCTGAACGATTTCCTTTAACTTATTGAATTCGATTACCGAATATTGTTCAATTTCAGGCTTTATATATACATCGGTTTTCGCCTTTTTCTGTTTCATATCTGCCACCGTCCTATAATTATTTACCTGCAAGAGGATTTCGGTTGCGGAAAGTAATGCATCCCTATCCGAAAGACCATGCTGTACATCTACGCCAATTATTACATCTGCACCCATAGCTAGAACTTCGTCTATAGGGTAGTTGTTTACTACACCGCCATCAATCAATACTTTTCCTTCTATTATGGAAGGCTCGAAAAGTGAAGGTAGTGTACCACTTGCCAAAATGGCTTCGGGGAGATAGCCAGAATCAAGAACGACCTGTTTACCGGTTTCAATATCTGTCGCAACGCACACAAAAGGTATGGGCAATTGTTTGAAATCATCAATGTCCTTAACGTGGTACAAAAGCCTAACGAACTCATTGTAAATGTTCTGCCCACCCGAATATGCCGGCGGAACGGAAACCTTGAAATTAGTGAAAGGCAAGGTAAGGGAATAACGCTCGGCGTCTTCCTTTTCATAAAAGGTTTTTGCGCTTCTGGGAAGATTGTCCTGGATCAACGAACCAAAATTAGTGCTGTTGAACATGGAGTCTAGCTCCGAGGCACTATATCCCGAGGCGTATAGGGCACCTATAATAGCCCCCATACTGCTCCCCCCAATATAATCCAGTTTTATACCGGCCTCCTCAATGACCTTCAATGCACCAATATGCGCCATGCCCTTGGCACCACCACCACTTAACACCAACCCTATCTTAGGGTTTTTCTTTTCGCTGGCGCTCTGTGCCTGCATGGCCAATACCGCAAAAAAGAACACTAGAAAACATCCCCATATGCGCTGAACACTAGTATGTATGTTAATGAAAAGACTCATATATTTTTTTGGCTTTTGAGTTTCCTACCACTTCACTCAAACTATCAATGGAAGCTTCCTTTATGCGTTTAACGGATTTAAAATTTTTCAAAAGTTGCTGTGCCGTCTTTTCACCAACCCCTTCAATCCCCTCCAATTCAGAATTAATAGCCCCTTTGCTTCTTTTGTTCCTATGAAAGGTAATTCCAAACCTGTGCGCTTCGTTCCTTAAATATTGAATAATCTTTAGACTTTCAGATTTTTTATCCAAATACAGGGGAATAGGGTCTCCTGGAAAATAAATTTCCTCTAATCGCTTTGCAATACCAATTATGGCGATCTTACCCCTAAGCCCAAGAAGATCCAAACTTTTAAGCGCTGATGATAATTGACCTTTTCCACCATCAATGACTATTAATTGCGGTAGTGGCTCCATTTCTTCCAGCAACCTTTTATAACGCCGGTATACAACCTCCTCCATCGACGCAAAATCATCTGGACCGGTCACGGTCTTTATATTGTAATGCCTGTATTCCTTCTTGGAAGGCTTCCCGTCCTTGAAAACGACACATGCAGCAACTGGGTTGCTACCCTGTATATTACTATTGTCGAAACATTCTATATGCCTAGGTTCTGCAGATAGGCGCAAATCCTTTTTCATTTGTGCCATTATCCTATTGGTATGGCGGTCTGGGTCTATGATTTTTATTTGATTGAAGCGCTCCTGTCTAAAGAATTTTGCATTGCGCTCAGAAAATTCAAGTATTCGTTTCTTATCCCCTAGTTTGGGAACGGTAATCTTTAATTCCGGTGCCACGGATACCTTAAAAGGCACATACAATTCTTTGGAATCAGAATTAAACCTACTACGTATCTCAACTATGGCAAGTTCCAATAAATCCTGGTCCTGCTCCTCCAATTTTTTCTTGATTTCCATCGTATGGGAACGAATTATGGAACCATGCGCCAACTGAAGAAAGTTTACATAGGCAAATGAATTATCGGAGATAATACTGAAAACGTCCACGTTGCTGATTTTGGGATTTACGATAGTGGATTTAACCTGGTAATTTTCCAGCACGTCTAGCTTATCCTTGATTTTTTGGGCTTCCTCAAATTTCATTTCTGACGCCAACGTCTTCATTTGCCCTTTGAAATAGGTAATGGAAGATTTGAAATTCCCCTTTACGATTTCCCTGATGTCTGCAACTTGACGCTCATATTCAGCAATGGATTGATGCCCCTCACAAGGGCCTTTGCAATTTCCAAGATGATATTCCAGGCAAACCTTATATTTCCCAGAGTTTATTTTATCTGCGGATAGATCATAGGTACAGGTTCGTAATGGATAAACGCTTTTTATAAGATCTAATAATGTCCGTACCGTCTTCATGCTGGTATAGGGACCAAAATATTCGGAACCATCTTTTATTACCCGCCTCGTTGGAAACAACCTTGGAAAACGCTCATTTTTAAGACAGAGCCAAGGATAGGATTTATCATCTTTTAAAAGGACATTGTATCTTGGTCTCAGTTCCTTTATCAAATTGTTCTCCAACAACAAAGCATCAGATTCCGTAGGCACCACAATATGCTTAATAGCCCGTATTTTCTTGACCATGACCCTAGTCTTGCCGTACTCATGGTTCTTGTTAAAATAGGAGGAAACCCTTTTCTTTAAATTTTTCGCTTTTCCTACATAGAGGATGCTACTAGCATCATCAAAAAACTGATAAACCCCTGGGCCGGTAGGCAGCGAACTTAATTGAATATGAATTGGGATTTCAGACATAATTTGAAACTACGAATTTAGTCTTAAAAGCTGAGTTTAAATTACATGCTTTAACCAAATTGAATAAGCAAAATCCTACTTTTAACGTTCCAAAAATAGAATTACGATTTTGATATTTTAAAGCGTTTTAATTGCTTAATTCTAAATTTAGCGACAGTAGTTTTGTCACTTTATAATTCCTGATTTTTAACAACTACTTAATTTTCTGATTTTCAACTATATATAACCGCTAAGGTTTAAAAATATTTACTTCTATGTTAATTTTTTCCAAAAAAAGTGCTTTTAAACGATAAAAAAGTGCCTTTCATGGATTACTTATTCTTTTTTTTACCTATTTTTAAAACTGAAAGTTTAAAAAGCTATGGAAAGTTATATAATTACTTTAGGGACATACCTTATTTTAATGTTATTTTTTAAGGTATTTTTTGCCGTTGCCGGCAAAGAATAAATTTAATAGCATTAGGCTCAAAAGTTCTTCACCATGTTGAAGGAAGAATTGCGCTCTAAATATTCAAAACTTCGTAATACCCTCTCCCCAGCAGAAGTATCAGAAAAAAGTATCCAAATTGCAAATGAAATTTTGAAGTTACCCATTTGGGATTTTCAGAATTATCATATTTTTCTCCCCATTGATAAAAAAGTAGAGATTAATACGGAGGGGATTATTTCCGTCCTTCAAGGATTTGATAAAAATGTAATCGTTCCAAAAATAATCTCGCAAACAAGCTTAGCACATTACCTTCTAACGGATAATACTAAATTTAACGTGAATCGTTTAGGTATACCCGAACCTGAAGACGGTATAGCCATAGATGCCAAAAAGATAGATGTTGTTTTCGTTCCTTTACTTGCCTTTGACAAAAAAGGAAATAGAACAGGATACGGGAAAGGATATTATGATCGATTTTTACTTGATTGTAGACCCGATGTCCTTAAAATTGGTCTCTCTTTTTTCGAGGCAGAGACGTCTATAGATGATATCTCCCCATTAGATATTCCGTTGGATTATTGCATTACCCCGCTAAAAACCTACTCATTCAAAACATCTTGATGCGCCTGTGACTCCTCATTGGGTGCAGCATCCTCTTTTTTAAAGGCCTTTTTATTAAATACCAGCAAAATACCTACACCGGTACTAATTGCGGTATCCGCAATATTGAAAACGGGTTCAAAAAACCTAAAATTCTTTCCTCCCAAACTGGGAACCCAGCTGGGCCAGGTCGTATCTACCAGTGGGAAATAGAGCATATCAACCACTTTGCCGTAGAACAATTTACCATAAGGCTCCTCCGAAAAAAGGGTTGCCACTTCATTATAGCTATCATTAAAGATGACGCCGTAAAAAACAGAATCCAAAATGTTACCCAATGCCCCGGCAAAAATTAACGAAACAGCCCAGATAAGGGTCGCCGAAGCTTTTTTCTTTATAACATCAAAAAGCCAATACCCTATACCAAAAATGGCGAATAGCCTAAATATAGTTAGAATCAATTTTCCAATGGAATCTGAAATGGGTAAGATATCACTCAATTTCGCTCCCCACGCTGCACCTTCATTCTCAATAAACAAAATTTTAAACCAACTGAATACCTCAACGGATTCCCCCAAGACAAAATGGGTCTTTATATAAATTTTACTCCATTGATCTATGGCTAAAATCAATACAATAAATAGAATGGATTTTTTAATGTTCATGGGCTTCAGTCAATGTGCGCAAAAATAAAAATATTATTCGGTTTTACTCAATTCAATATTTCCAGTGACCGTTTTAAGTGTATAGCTAGAATCGCCCTTGGGTATAGGATTGTAGGATACCTTTCCATACTTGCTTTCCGCTTCTATATTGGCTGCCCTTGTTTTAACATTAATAGCGCCACTTTGTGTTTTTAATTGCACTGTACCATGAATATTGGTTAAGTTAATAGTACCATCTGAAAGAACAATCTGTAAGTCTTTAAATACTCCTGCAGCATTAACCCTAGAGCTTGTTCCATATATTTCAACTGCCTTGAACTCCGGTATCGATATGTTTAACAATATTGAAACTACCTTGTGGGCACTCAACTTATCATTTGGATTCTCAAAATTAGGGACAAAATTAGCCTCAATAAAAAGGGTTTCACCATCATTCTTTAGGTCCAAATCAAGTTCCCTGCTATATTCCCCTTCCATGTTGGCCTCTACCACAACTTCATTACCAGAAACAGTATTCAAATTTACCTCAAAAAAATGGGCGGTATTCAGCTGGATTAAAGCTACGTTATCTGCCAATACCATTTTGTGCAACTTCTTTTGGGCTACGGAAGCGAACGAAAAAAGCAAAAATAATAAACTAAAAAAAGCGCGCAGGAAATGAATATTAAAAAACGCCTTAAAAGGCGTTTTCATCAGGACTGCATATTTTTGGCTTCGATACTTAAGGTAGCATGCGGAACGAGTTTTAAACGTTCCTTATTTATGAGCTTACCCGTTACACGACAAATACCGTAGGTTTTATTCTCTATGCGTAATAATGCGTTTTTAAGGTCTCGAATAAATTTTTCCTGCCTTATGGCAAGTTGCGTATTCGCCTCCTTGCTCATGGTCTCAGAACCTTCTTCAAAAGCCTTAAAGGTTGGGGAAGTATCATCCGTACCATTATTACCGTCATTCATATAGGCACTTTTCAAAAGTTCCAAATGACTTTTAGCTTTTTCTATTTTCTCTTCTATCAATACCTTGAATTCTGCCAAATCCTTGTCTGAATATCTAACTTTTAAATCTTCTGCCATCTTTTAATGTTTTTCAATAAACAATTTAGTGTTCACCTCGTCAAAAGCAATTTCCATGCCCTTGTCCAATTTTTCTTCAAAACTTAATTCCGCCGTTAAGGTTTCCGTTTTTATGTAGTCGATATTATTTTGAACGGCTCCTTCGACAAAACCATCCTTCAATATTTTAATATCGATTTTATCCGTCACCTCAAACCCGGAGTCCTTTCTAATATTCTGAATTCTATTTACCAATTCCCTGGCAATACCCTCATTTCTAAGGTCATCATTGAGCATAACATCTAATGCCACGGTCAATTTACCGGAAGTTGCCACCAACCAACCCTCTATATCTTGAGAACTGATTTCTACATCCTGTAACTGTAATTTAATACTTTTATTTTCCAATTTGATGGTTAATTCGCCATCCTGCTCAATTTTTTGGATATCATCTTGCGAAAAAGTAGTGACGACTTGCGCAATTTGCTTCATTTCTTTGCCAAATTTAGGCCCTAATGTCTTGAAATTAGGCTTGATGCGTTTTACCAAAATACCGGACGCATCATCCAACAACTGAATCTCCTTTACATTGACTTCAGATTTTATTAATTCGGAAACTGCTTCAATATCCTTTCTATCCTTATCATCCAATACCGGTATCATAATTTTTTGTAAAGGTTGACGAACCTTGATCTTTTCTTTTTGGCGAATGGAAAGTACCAAAGAGGAAATTGTTTGCGCTTTTTGCATTTTAACCTCCAATCCTTTATCAATCAGCGTTTCATCTGCAACCGGAAAATCTGCCAAGTGTACGCTTTCAAATTCTTCTTTATTTGTTGCGTTGCTAAGGTCTAAATACAAGCGATCCATAAAAAAAGGAGCAATGGGGGCCGATAATTTTGCAACGGTATCCAAACAGGTGTATAGTGTTTGGTAGGCCGCTATTTTATCCTTGGCATATTCCCCCTTCCAAAAGCGCCTTCTACACAAACGTACATACCAGTTGCTGAGATTCTCCAGAACAAAATCAGAAATTGCCCTTGCCGCGCGGGTAGCATCATACTCCCCATAAGCAACATCCACAGTTTTGATCAATGAATTTAATTCGGACAAAATCCAGCGGTCGATTTCTGGACGCTCGTTCACAGGCACCTCCTTTTCGGCATAGGAAAATGAATCCAGATTCGCATAAAGGCCAAAAAAGGAGTAGGTATTGTACAAGGTGCCAAAAAACTTTCTTTTTACCTCAACGATACCTTCCGTATCAAATTTTAGATTGTCCCAAGGATTGGCGTTACTAATCATATACCAGCGGGTAGCATCTGCTCCATGGTCGTCCATGGTCTCAAATGGATCCACGGCATTCCCCAAGCGCTTGGACATTTTCTTCCCTTCCTTGTCCAAAACGAGTCCATTAGAAACTACGTTCTTATACGCAACGGAATCAAATACCATGGTTGCAATGGCATGCAAGGTATAGAACCACCCACGTGTCTGATCTACCCCTTCCGCAATAAAATCCGCAGGAAAGGTCTTTCCTTCATCTACCAAATCTTTATTTTCAAAAGGGTAATGCCACTGGGCATAGGGCATTGAGCCACTATCGAACCAAACATCGATTAAATCACTTTCGCGCTTCATTGGTTTTCCCGAAGCTGAAACGAGTGTGATTTGATCGACGATATTTTTGTGCAAATCAATTTTTTCATAATTAGCGTCCGTCATATCCCCCACCTCAAAATCGGAGAAAATATCCTGCTCCAAAACACCGGCTTCAACGGCTTTCTTCATCTCTAATTTCAACTCCTCAACGGAACCAATTATAGTTTCTTCCTTACCATCTTCGGTACGCCAAATAGGTAGTGGAATACCCCAATACCTAGACCTTGAAAGGTTCCAGTCATTGGCGTTCGCCAACCAATTTCCAAACCTACCTTCACCCGTTGCTTTCGGCTTCCAATTAATAGTTTCGTTTAACTGAAACATGCGGTCCTTGATATCGGTTACTTTGATAAACCATGAATCTAAAGGGTAATACAGGATTGGCTTATCGGTACGCCAGCAATTGGGATAACTGTGTACATATTTTTCAACCTTGAACGCTCTATTCTCTTCCTTCAGCTTAATGGCGATTTCAACATCTACGGAGCGTTCTGGGGCCTCACCTTCATCATAGTATTCGTTCTTGACGTATTTTCCTCCCAATTCCTTTAATTCTGGCCTAAACTTACCCTGCAGGTCTACCAAAGGAACGAGATTGTTATTTTCATCCATGACCAACATGGGCGGTATTTCAGGTACGGCTTGTTTGGCCACCAACGCATCATCTGCACCAAAGGTTGGTGCAGTGTGTACGATACCCGTACCATCCTCGGTAGTTACGAAATCCCCAGCAATGACCCTAAACGCATTTTCCGCATTTTCGTAGGGCAGCACATAGTCCAATATTTGCTCGTATTTGATACCAACCAAATCATTCCCCTTAAAATCCTTTACGATGTAAAAGGGTATTTTTTTGTCTCCGGACGCATAGTCCAATAGTTCATGTTTCTCCTTTACCTGCTTAAATTTCCCGGCAAACTGTTTCCCCACCAAGGCCTTTGCCAATATGACGTTCATAGGTCTGAAGGTGTACTGGTTATAGGTCTCGACCAAAACATAATCGATTTTTGGGCCAACAGTTAATGCGGTATTTGAAGGTAAGGTCCAAGGTGTTGTGGTCCAGGCCAAAAAGTATATGGTGCCTTCGTTCCGTAAAAAATCGGGCAAGGAGGTTTCCACAGCCTTGAACTGGGCCGTAACGGTAGTGTCGGTCACATCTTGGTAGGTCCCGGGCTGATTAAGCTCATGGGAACTTAATCCTGTACCCGCTTTGGGCGAATAGGGCTGAATGGTATACCCTTTATAAATTAGCCCCTTGGAATAAATCTGTTTCAATAACCACCAAACCGTTTCCATGTACTTGGCCTTGTAGGTAATATAAGGGTCTTCCATATCTACCCAATACCCAACTTGCTTGGTCATATTGTTCCAAACATCCGTATAGCGCATGACTGCTTTTTTACAAGCCGCATTATACTCCTCTACGGATATCTTAGTGCCAATATCCTCTTTTGTAATACCAAGTTCCTTTTCAACGCCCAGTTCAATTGGCAGCCCGTGTGTGTCCCAACCTGCCTTTCGTTTTACCTGAAATCCTTTCATGGTCTTATACCTTGGGAAAATATCCTTAATGGTACGTGCCATAACATGATGAATACCGGGCATACCGTTTGCGGAAGGCGGACCTTCATAAAACACGTAGCGCTCCTTTCCCTCCCGGGCGGCCATACTTTTTTCGAAAATATCATGTGCCTCCCAATAGTCGAGAATTTCCGCTGCGACCTGTGGTAGATTTAATCCCTCATATTCTGCGAACTTCATACAAAATGCTTATGGTTCTGGATTTTAAAGGCTGCAAAATTATAAAATTTAGATTTAAGTTGGGCGAATTGAGGGTGTCGAAATACCCCAAAGTATCGTATTAATTAAAATATAGACCCCTTGGGGTCTTTTGGCCGTAATTGTTTGTGTATAAATCCAAAACAATACCCATAAATAAAGGCGTAATCAAACAAGCAATAGGGGATGCTACAAAAGTAGTAGTATGCAAGTCCGGGGGAATAACCCAAGCTGTTTTCAGCACTGACTAATACCTTTTTTAAAAGTGTATTAGACAATTTTTATGGAACGAAGCTGTCTTTACCTTTTATTTGGCGTCAGGTTATAGCTTACCTCAATTGATTCGCATTGACGTATTCTTTCCACCTTTAAACGGTCTTTTTAGGGTTAAAACTGATAGCCAATTCCCAAAATTATATTTCTTCCCGGGGCAACAATGCCAGAAGAATAGGTCCTATACCGCTGATCGGTAATATTTTCCAAACTTGCAGTTGCCTTAAGGTTATTGGTGATATCGAATTGTGAACGAAAATTGAGCGTGTACCATGCGGGGGAAAACGGATCGCCATTATCATCTATTGCATAAATATACTCCTTGGCCATTTCGGACATTGCCAAATCCTCATTGGCAATTTCTCCATTATACCTCAAAAATAAGTCTGTCTTTACGCTATGGTTTTTCCACACCACGTGGAAATCGCCAAAAGTAGGTGCTGCATGTCTGGCCGGTGTCTCTGTTCCATCTTCCTCCTCTTCCACACCTTCTGTCAAGGTAAGGTTAGATGATAGGGACCATTGGTCGGTCAAATAGGCTTCCACCCCAAATTCAAATCCATAAACATACGCTTTGGCAGCGTTCTGTATGGCCTGAACGGTACTTAATTCTCCCCCGTATTCTATTTCTGAAACCCCATTGAAACTAAAATCGCGCCTTACGAGAGCGTCTACCAAATACGTGTAGAATGCCGTGCCCTTTAAAATTAGCCTGTCATTAAAGTTGCGTTGAATTCCCAGTTCAGCATTGTAGGCATATTCCGGTTCCAAATTTGGGTTTGGAACCACGACGGAACCAGGTTCGGAGTCGAATATCTTACCCACATCATCAATATTTGGCGCTCTAAATCCTGTGGATCCATTAAGGGTAACCTGTAAATTGGCCCTGGGAAACCAACTAAACCCTATGCTACCCGTTAAGGCTCCCGTACTTAGGTCTGCGGTATCAAAAGGAAAATCATAAAATTCCCTGCCAAAAACAGCATCGACCCATATGTGGCTATAGCGTATTCCTGACATTAGCGTAAAGTTGGGCTTTGTCTTATATTCTCCATTTAAGTAGCCCGCCAAACTCTGCCACTTTGAATCATTGGGGTACCGCGAGGCTGCATTGCGTATTTCGTCCGTTTCAATATTCGTATCCATTCCAAATGAACCCACCTTGTTCAAAATATACTCGGCGCCGTAATAAAATTTAAAATTTCCGATTTTTTTGTTTTCCAAATCGATGTTGAGATTAAGCGCATCTACCTTTTCCATGGTCGAATTCAAGATTATATCTTGAAAATCCCTGTTGTTACGGCTCTCTTCAAAATACTGATAGGCCAATCCTACTTTTAAGCCATCATACACGGTACCATCACCATTTCGCTGGAGCTGGGCATTTCCCATAAACCATTTTTGAGGCCCGTAATACCATTCCGCGGAACGCAGGCCCTGTCCGTCCGCCGTAGGTCGAATTAAGCGATCGTAGCGAGAAAAATCAGAAGTCTCGGAGTAGTAGGCGCCCAGGTTTAAGTTCCACTTTGCACTAGGCCGGTATAAAAACTTCTGCATAAGATTTATTTGGTCGTACCCGGTTGGAATTTGTTTTTGTGGGTTATCATTGGCCACCAATTCATCCGTTCCATTGGTTGTGCGAACATAGGAGTTCCTTAAGTAGGAATACGGACCGTGGGCGCCCATGCGCAAATCCTGAAAATTGTTATAACTAACACTGGTTAGGGAGGCCCATTGCTTATTCCCAAAGTTTACATCTGCGTGTACCGTATTCTCAAAGTTTGCAGACGCAAATCTATAATTGGCGTTCCCCTGAACCAGTACACTATCCTTTTGGGAGAGTATTGGTTTTTTTGTGTAAAAATTCATTACGCCACCTATGGCGTCACTCCCGTAAATTACCGAACCTGGGCCAAAAATGATTTCGGTATTTTTAATCGTGAAGGGATCTATGGAGATTACATTCTGCAGATTCCCTCCCCTAAAAATAGCATTGTTCATGCGCACACCATCCACTGAAAGCAACAATCTATTTGTGGCAAAGCCGCGAATCATGGGACTACCACCTCCCATCTGACTCTTTTGGACAAAGACTTTACCACTATTTTCCAATAAATCCGCAGCTGTTTGCGGTGTTGTAAAAGCGATAGACCGTGCATCCAGGGAAATAATTCTGTTGGGAACATCCCTTTTCTGTTGTTCCCATTTAGAAACGGACATCACCACTTCGTCCAGTTCTTGGGTCTTTGTAACGAGGAATATTTTCCAACCCTGTCGTTCTATTTGTTGCTTATTTATTTTATGCTCCTCGTAGCCTACATGACGCAAGATGAGACGTTCCTTTTCCGAAAATATGGTTCCATTAAAATGCCCATCAAAATCCGTTAGTGCAATCTTGGATTTATCCTTGTTAAAGACGGCCACATTGGAAATAGCCTCTCCAGTGTCTGCATCCAAGACCCTAATCTGCTGTGCTCTACAAACGGCTGAAACTAAAAAAATCAACGTAAAGAGAATTCTACACATAAGAATTGAACACTTCATTTAAAACCGCAAGTGACCTAGGTTTTCTAAAGCCTTGTAGATGTAATTCAAAATAAAGGATAAGAGATTTCAATAAGTCTTGACGGTTGTTTTTTTTCATCTTTATGGTATGAATTGCATCAAAATTTATGCCTAAGAAGCTCTTGAGGTAATAAATATTTTCGCCTTTCAAGGTAGGGTTCAGAGACTCGTTAACCGTAAATTCACCTTCCATTAAATCAAAATAAGGCCTATCCATTTGATATACATCTGGGTAAAAGCCCAAATAGCGCGTAAGCGAAAGCATAAAATAGAGATGAAAATTTGCTACTTCCTTGTGTATGTCCAACCACTGTAAGGAAGCCTCCAAAAACTGAAAAAGGTCCTCGTTACGTTCCTCTTCCCGTATGCTGTTGCCCAGTAATTCTGCCAAGAACAAAGTCATTGCATTTTTTGCCATATCTGCATATAAGGTCTGGTAGTGATAGGACACTTTAGCCTCCCTTAAGGTTTCCAATGTTCCCTTATTTCTATGGTTGGCTACAATTTCCAATTGTGTAAGGGGTTGAAAATAGGCCGTTTTCAGTTTCCCTTTTTTTGAAGACAATACCCCTTTTAATAAGTAAGATTTTATACCGTCAGAAGCAGTAAACGCTTTTACGATCAAACTCGTATCGCCATATTTAAGGGCAGAAAGGACGATAGCCTTTGTAGTCAACTGCATGCTTCTCTTACTGTTTAAGCAAATATACTAGTTTGAGTGAGGCAGGAAGCAACAAAAATGCGAGGCCTTCCAAGAAAACCTCGCATTAAATCAATCAATATCCTACTCTAATTCTACCGGAATGATTCCAGTTAGATTACCCCTTGGGCCAACATGGCATCGGCCACTTTTACGAAACCAGCGATATTCGCGCCTTTAACATAGTTGCAAGACCCATCTTCTTCCATTCCATATTTGATACACGAATCGTGGATATCTGACATAATCTTTTGCAGACGTTCGTCAACCTCTTTTCTTGTCCAGCTGATGCGTAACGAGTTCTGCGACATTTCCAAGCCGGATGTAGCAACACCTCCAGCATTGGACGCTTTTCCAGGTGCAAATAGAATTTTTGAAGCATGGAATTTATGGATCGCTTCTGGCATAGAAGGCATGTTTGCGCCTTCCGCAACGCAGATACATCCATTTTTAATCAAGTTATCCGCATCTTCGCCCCCTAGCTCATTTTGTGTAGCACAAGGCAAGGCAACATCACATGGCACGATCCAAGGATTCTCTCCTTTATGGAACGTTGCCGATGGGTATTTATCAACATATTCTGAAATACGCCCTCTTTTGTTATTTTTAAGATCCATGACAAATGCCAGTTTCTTTTCGTCGATACCTTCCTTGTCGTGAATATACCCTTGTGAATCGGACAAGGTCAATACTTTAGCCCCTAGATGAATCGACTTCTCTGCAGCATACTGGGCAACATTCCCCGATCCAGAAATAACTACCTTTTTGCCTTTGAAATCCTTCCCTTTGGTCTGCATCATACTTTGTGCAAAGTAAACGGTACCATATCCTGTGGCTTCCGGTCTAATTAATGAACCACCCCAAGAAAGGCCCTTACCGGTAAGAACACCGGTAAATTCATTCCGTATTTTTTTATACATCCCAAACAGGAACCCAATCTCACGTGCACCAACGCCAATGTCACCGGCAGGTACATCTGTATTGGGACCAATATGCCTGTTCAATTCCAACATAAAGGCATGGCAAAAGCGCATTACCTCATCATCTGACTTACCTTTTGGGTCAAAATCGGAACCCCCTTTTCCACCCCCCATAGGCAGTGTGGTAAGGCTGTTTTTAAATACTTGCTCAAAAGCCAAGAACTTCAGTATACTGGCATTTACGGTAGGGTGAAAACGCAATCCCCCTTTATAAGGACCTATTGCAGAATTCATCTGTATACGATAGCCTCTATTTACGTGTATTTCCCCATCATCATCTACCCAAGCTACCCTAAAGGATAGTAATCGTTCCGGTTCAACCATCCGCAAAAGGATGTTTTTACCGTTGTATATTTTATTTTTTGCGATATACGGAATCACTGTTTCTGCTACTTCCTGTACCGCTTGTATGAATTCTGGCTCATGACCGTTTCTTGCGGTAACCTCATCCATAAACGCTTTTATTTTATCTTCCATAAAGCTCTTTATAATTGATTTAAATTATTGATTCGAAAATATAACAGCAAAATTATGCTATTTGTGTAATTTATTAGCTTATTTTTTTGAAATAAGGTAAAAATTGTTGTTTTAGCAACATGGAATATGGAGCTCACCGAATTACTTCATCCAGTTCCATTAGCCAATGGCCTGCTCCAAGTCCTTGATTAAATCCCCAGCATCTTCGATGCCGACACTAAGCCGTATCAAAGCATCCACGACCCCGCTTTTCTCGCGCTCTTCCTTGGGTATGCTGGCGTGGGTCATACTTGCAGGATGACCCGCCAAACTTTCGACTCCGCCCAATGATTCCGCCAAGGTAAAAACCTGCAAGCGTTCCACTATATTTAGGGCATCCTCATAACTGCTCCCTTTTGGCACAAAAGAAATCATACCCCCAAAATCCTTCATTTGTTCCTTTGCTATCTCATGGTTAGGGTGATCTGCAAAACCGGGCCAATATACCTTCTCAATCTTAGGGTGTCCTTTCAAATATTCAGCAACCACCTTTCCATTTTCACAATGCCTTTGCAAACGAACATGAAGCGTTTTTATGCCCCGTACTACCAAAAAGCTATCCATGGGCCCACATACCGCCCCACTGGCATTTTGGATAAAATAAAGTTTTTCTGCCAATTCCTTTTTGTTTACTATTAAAGCTCCAACAACGGTATCACTATGGCCCCCAAGGTATTTGGTTGCTGAATGCATTACAATATCGGCACCTAAACGAAGCGGCATCTGCAAATAGGGCGTTGCAAACGTGTTGTCTACCGCCAATAAAATATCTGTATCCTTGACTAACTCTGCAACGGCTCTTATGTCAATGATATTCATCATGGGGTTGGTCGGCGTTTCTATCCAAATTAATTTGGTATATGGATTGATTTTCTTTCCAATGGAAGCAGCTTCCTGCATATCCACAAAATGAAATACAATACCATATTTTTCAAATATTTTTTTAAAAATACGGTAGGACCCTCCGTACAGATCATTCGTGGAAATTACCTCGTCTCCAGGGTTCAATAATTTAATAACGGCATCTATAGCCGCCAAACCACTTGCGTAAGCCAGACCGTATGTCCCACCCTCAATGCTTGCAAGGCTATTTTCCAATGCAGTGCGTGTTGGGTTTGCGCTCCTGGAATATTCATACCCCTGATGACCGCCCGGGGTGGACTGGGCGTAGGTAGACGTTTGATAAATGGGAGGCATTACAGCGCCATAAGCCTTGTCAGGTTCTTGACCGCCGTGAATCGTACGTGTGTTAAACTTATACTCCTTACTTGCCATGTTCACTTTTTCTCTCACAAATGTATCGTTATCCTTTGGAGAATACAATGAAGACGTATTTTTACGGAAAATCTAAATTCTGCATGAAAATAAAGTCCATTTATCTCCTGTTAGCTTTTATGCTTATTGGGTGCGCCGAAGAGGATGCTGTAACGTTTGAACCGTATACCATTTCCTCGGAGAATTGCGAAAATTGCAGCAATGTTTCCATAGCTATCCCCCGGGCTTTGGGGCAAGGAAAACTAAGTGAGACCATCAATAGTGCTTTAAGGGAAGAGCTTATAACGCTGTTGAATTTTGATGAAGAAAGTGGCGCAAAAACCATTGAGGAGGCCGTTGATGGCTTCAAGAAGGATTATAAGGATTTGAACGATAAGTTTCCTGAGGAATCCATGCCTTGGGTGGCCAAAATTAAGGGAGGCCTAACCTACGAAAGCAAACAACTATTGACCAT
Organism: uncultured Flavobacteriaceae bacterium; assembly: GCA_963815225.1. Lineage (GTDB taxonomy): Bacteria > Bacteroidota > Bacteroidia > Flavobacteriales > Flavobacteriaceae > Maribacter. The sequence goes on along the minus strand of CAWFGA010000007.1, from coordinate 82,627 downwards.
AAAGCTGGAGTCCTATTTATTCACCGGCGGCGCGCACGGCTACAGTACTGTTCGATTTTTAAATTTCGACAAGCTTCTAGGTGCAGAAATGGAAAAACAGGATTTGTTTTCCAGTGCCGAAAAGTTTGAGGATTTTGCCGAAATCGCCTTCAGAAAGCAAGAAAATATTGCTTTGGATGAACTTATCAACAGTACTGGTTTTATGTTCGAGACAGAACAGTTTACCTTACCGGAGAATATTGGATATACAGAAAAGGGTATTCTTCTTTTATATGAGCCCTACGAAATCGCGCCATATGCAGATGGGGCGATTTTACTCACGTTACCTTATAAGGATGTAAATACATTTTTAAAATTCCCCGTACTGCCCTAGGCTGTATGCCGTTGTAGTATGATTATGGCCCCTAGGTGCAGTCCTTCATGAAACAAGTTGAATGGTATGACATCCTCAATACTTCGCAACGTAACCCTAGCACTTGTCGTATATTCATGAAAATCTTGAAAAAGCTGGGCGTCATAATCCTCCCTGGCCCATTCTATGGTAGTCAGTAATAAATCTTCAACACTTTTCATTTCCTGATCCGTAGCTGTACCGTCCGGGACCGTACCCTTCTTAAATTTTTCGACAAGTTCATTTGGAACTTTCATTTGAAGACCACTTAGTTTATACATCAATAGTTGTTGCGTAACCAAGGTATGTGCTATGTTCCAATAAATATTATTATTAAAACCTTCGGGAATTTTTAGCAAGCGTTCCTTAGGTGTTTTGGTTAAAATGGCATGTAGGTTCCTTCGGTTTTGCAAAGTAATTTCAAATAGGTTTTCAGACATCGTTCCAAATTTAAAAGGGCTGTAAAAATAGCACATTTAAAGTGAAATAAGTTTCTTTGTAGGAAAGTACCCGTTTCAATTTTTTACGGCCAAAACCCGAAAAAATAGGGCGGAAATATACCCTTTTAACACTACATCCATGAAAAAAATATATCATCTCGGCACCTGCTCCACCTGCCAACGCATAATCAAAGAGCTGGAACTTCCTACTGATTTTGAGTTACAGGATATAAAAACGGACCCGATCACTAATGAACAATTGGAAGAAATGTACGATTTATCCAATAACTATGAAGACTTGTTTAGCAAAAGGGCAGTACTCTACAGGGAGCGCGGCCTAAAAGACAAAAACCTCGTGAAGACGATTTTAAGAATCTGATATTGGAACAGTATACTTTTTTAAAACGGCCGGTTATCCTCATTAATGAAACTATTTTTATCGGAAACAGTAAAAAAGTGGTAGCGGCCGCTAAAAAGGCCATCCATTCGTGAGTAAACGGGTACTTGCCATATTCGCTGCCATTGGGGCAACGACCATTTATGGCCTTAACCATACCATTGCCAAGGGGGTAATGCCCCACTATGTGCAACCTTTTGGTTTTATTGTTTTACGGGTGGTAGGTGCTGCCATTCTATTTTGGCTCATAGCTCCATTGGGGCCTAAAGAACGTATTGCGAAAAAAGACTACTTGCGCATGTTAGTTTGTGCCCTGCTGGGAATGGGGCTGAACATGCTGGTTTTTTTTAAGGGTCTATCCTTGTCAACTCCTATAAATAGTGCTGTTCTAGTAACTACAACGCCCATTATCGTTCTCATTCTTTCGGCGGTCGTGTTAAAGGAAAAAATAATGGCAAGGAAGATCCTGGGTATCGGAATTGGCCTATTAGGAGCTTTAGGTTTGATTTTATTGGGTAAAGAAATACGCCAAGATGCCCCTAATATCCTCCTCGGCAATTTTTTCATTCTAATGAACTCGGTATTTTACGGTTCCTATTTAGTGTTGGTGAAAGTGCTACTATCCAAGTACCACCCCTTTACGTTCATGAAATGGTTATTTTCGTTGGGCGTGCTCATCTGTCTCCCTTTTGGTTACGAAGAATTTTCACAAATTGCGTGGGCAAATCTTCCTGCTGAGGCCTATTGGGGTATTGGTTTTGTGATTCTAGGGACTACCTTTTGCACCTATTTGTTCAATATATTCGCCTTGAGACAATTAAAGGCTTCAACATTAAGTGCTTTCGTTTACATACAGCCCATTTTAGGCATAGGCGTACGCTATTTTTACCGGTCAGGATAAGCTTACTTTGGTGAAGGTCATTGCCGCCTCTTTGGTATTGTCAGGAGTTTATCTTGCCAGTAGAAAGCCCATAAATCCTGCAGCTACCAAAATATAATCGCAATCTGCCTCAGCCCTTTTTTCATAAATGGGATTGCCGTGAATTTTCTAAATGTACCTTAATAGCCTTCGTTGCCTTTTCCTCATCTCTTTGGTGCATAGCAGAAACGATATTCAAATGCTCCTGCATTATTTCCGAGAGCGATCTAACAATGCCAACCAGGTCCATAAATGGTAAGATTTTTGCCGTTTTAAACAAATCGTATAGAAGTAAGTTACCGCAATGTTTAGCAATGAATTCATGAAAATAACGGTCTATCTTATGAAAAACATATCCATTTTTTGGCCCGTTTTCAAAGGGAACCAACAAATTTCGTAAATCATCAATCTTGGATTGGGGTGCGTTGCGGGTAAATAATTTGACCGTCATGGTTTCCAAAGCCAATCTACAATCGAACATTTGGGAAATTTCAAGTTCACTTAGCTCCCGCACCATTAAACCACTATTTGGCGTAGATACGAGCAGGGATTCTTCGCATAGTTGTTGCAGAATTATAGGTAGTGATTCGTCCTTTATATTCAACGTGTGCGCTAAGCGCTGTTCCATTATCAATTGACCGGGTGTCAATTTTTTAGTCACGATCAATTTCTTGACCCTCCCGTAGGTGTCTTGATAAATTTCTTCTGGCTGGCTTAGCATTTCGTAAATATACTTAAACAGTTGATTTAAAAAATAGTTGTCATTTTACGATCAAGGAGGAAGAGGCGTGAAACAACATATTATAAAAGAACCTGCAACCATAATCATAGGTCCTTTGGCACTCTCGCATATTTACGTGTATCCTCTTTGGTCAATACCCTAAAACCATCTGCCTTTTCCACACCGCTGAATGTTCTTAAAAGCTCATTGTTCAATCCTGTGAGTTTCCTTGTTTTTAAGTCTATCCAAGCGCCCATCATTTCGCAGCGGGCAATGTTCTCCCCTTTATGGTTATAAAAATTATGATGAAACTCATAGAATTTGGCATCTTCACTCATCCCCATAATTTCAAGGGAGACCCTTATGGGTTGTCCAAGGAAGGCTTCCTTAAAATAATACACATGTTCATAGAAAGCAACGGGACCGATCTGATTGACCTCTAATATTTTTTGATCAAAACCCAATTGAAGCAAAAAAGCGATACGCGTATGGCTTATAAAGCTTATATAGGCAGAATTGGCCATATGCCGGTTTGCATCCACATCGCTCCATCTGATCTCAAAATCTTTTAGATACATTTCTAATTTTTTGTTATGCATGCATAATACTCCCTAAAAATAGTATAGTTTTGAAATCTAATGAAGTATTAGCCTCCTTTTTTATACTTATTTTTAATCTTCAACCAAATACAGCCATTATGTCCAACAAAGCAGCATTCATAAAAGAATTATCGTTACCGGCAATTGCAGCCCCAATGTTTTTAATCTCGGGACCCCAATTGGTCATTGAATGTTGTAAAAGCGGTATCGTAGGAACCTTTCCCGCGCTCAACCAACGCACAAGTGAAGGTTTTGAGGAGTGGCTCATAGAAATTAAAACTGCCCTAAAGGATTTTGAAAAAGAAACAGGTAAAAAAGCAGCTCCGTTTGGGGTCAACCTAATCGTACACCCCACCAATCCAAGGTTAGAGGCAGATGTAAAACTTTGTGTAAAACATAAAGTTCCTGTAATCATTACCTCATTGGGTGCGGTATCACAGGTTGTGGATGCCATTCATAGCTATGGCGGACTCGTTTTTCACGATGTCATTAAAAAAAGACATGCGGAAAAGGCCTCGGAGGCGGGCGTAGATGGATTAATTCTGGTTGCTGCCGGAGCGGGCGGTCATGCAGGAACAATAAATCCCATGACCCTCGTGGCCGAAATAAAGAAGTTTTATAACAAGACCATTATACTCTCCGGTTGTATAAGTACCGGTAGGGATATTGCATCCGCCTTACAAATGGGCGCGGATTTGGCCTATATGGGCACGCGCTTCATTAATACTGATGAAAGTAAGGCAACCCCGGAATATCGAAAGATGATTATCGATGCCGGTGCTAGCGATGTGGTGTATACGGCAGCGATATCCGGTGTACATGCAAATTTCCTCGGTGCAAGCCTAAAAGCCGCAGGCATCACCGAAGAAGACCTTAAAAAGGACCGTAAAATAGATTTTGGCAAAGAATTGGATACCGAAGCAAAAGCCTGGAAAACGATTTGGTCCGCAGGTCAAGGTTCGGCACTCATAGATGACTCCCTGCCCGTAGCCAAATTGGTTGCGCAATTAAAATCTGAGTTCAGGAATGCCATAGCCGAACAGGCTAAAGTATTGGAAATCTTCCCTAAATAATATTGGACGAAAATCAATATTCTACTCCATAATTTCCAAAGGTTCAATAGTATTCAATTCCCCCAGAAATTGGTGGACCTGGCTAACCGCCATGGACCCTTCCCCAACAGCGGAAGCCACTCTTTTGACAGACCCTTTGCGCACATCGCCCACTGCAAAAAAGCCGGGAATACTTGTTTCCAGAGATTGCGGTTTTCTTTTCTTGTAAATGTCACACTCCGCCAATTGGTCGTTCCCTATTTCCGGACCAGTACAAATAAACCCTTTTTCATCTGTAAGCACTAATCCCTTAAGCCACTCGGAACATGGAACTGCCCCAATAAACGTAAAAAGGTTGGTTATCTTCATTTCTGATTTTTCACCTTCCTTATCCAAAGTAACGGATTCAAGATGGTGCGCTCCCCGTAATTCCACAACTTCCGTATTAAGATGTACCTTGATATTTTCGTCGGCATGTATACGCTGTACCAAATAGTCGCTCATTTTGGCCCCAAGATCGTCACCTCTAAGAATAACATGGACTTCTTTAGCATGTTCCGCCAAAAAAAGCGCCGCTTGCCCGGCAGAATTTCCACCGCCTATGACACCTACCAATTCGCCCTTACAGGAATTCGCATTCATACCCGTAGCCGAATAATAGACCCCGCTGCCCTCATAATCCTCTATATTCGAAACCGGCAACTTCTTATAGTTGGCACCGGTAGCTGCCATGAGTGCCTTTGATTTTATAGTTTTACCGTTGGTAGCACAGAGAATGAAATGATTTTCTTTGTGTTCTATACTTTCAGCGCTGTGTGGTATTGAAATGTTGCAACCAAATTTTTGGGCCTGTACATACGCCCTTTTAGCAAGGTCACTCCCTGAAATGCCTGTTGGGAAACCTAAGTAATTTTCAATTTTGGAACTTTTCCCGGCCTGTCCGCCCGGGGCATTACTATCTATTGTAACTACGTTTAATCCTTCTGAAGCCGCATACACACTTGCCGCTAAACCCGCCGGGCCGGCACCTATAATCAAAAGGTCGAATATCTGGTCTCTAAAATCCATTAAAACACCAGAGTATCTAGCTACCTGATCCATTGTGGGGTTCTGGCAAACCTGGCCCTTGCTGTTAACTATAATGGGCAGTGTATCCTTCGAAAGATTGAACTGCTCTAGCAGGCCTACCGCTTCCTTGGAAGTGTCAACATCCAAAAAAGTATACCAAATATGATTTTTATCCATGAAATCCCTTATGGCATAGGCTTCCTTTGAATTCCCTGAACCCACTAGTCTTATACCACCCGTATAGTCTTGCAAAATAGTGTCCTGTCGTTGGATAAAGGCATTGAGCAAGACATCACTAATATCGCTATGCTTGCCAATGGCTTCTTTGAAACGTTCCTGGACAATATGTAGCAATACCGTACCCTTTTCAGCTATTGCATTAAATTGCGAACCCCGGTCCGATAACATTCCGCTGTCCCCGGCAAATTCATTTTTTAAATGCTTCACGATAATCGTATCGTTGTTATACGGATTTTCTATCCGTACGACACCCTTTAAAATAACCAAAAAATCGTACTGCTGATCACCTTGCTCAAATACAAGTGCTTCTTTTTTATAAGTTTCAATTCTACCATAATCCTTTAAAATAGAAATTTGACGTTGCGTCAATTGTGGAAATCTAGGGTCGTTCATGGACTTATATTATAAGTGATTAGCGGAAAATAGATTGGAAATCCGTTTAAAAAAGTACATTTCATTTTAGGGTGTACCTCCCATTTTCGGTTTTCTAAAAATACGATAAAGTTTAAGGCAGAAAAAGGAAACGCATTACTCCCATTTAATTATTATTTTTAGGATTTGAACAACCCTCTAAAAAAATTGTAGAAATGTATATTAAAAGAAATATTGGCTGGGGTTTAATATTTCGATATGCATGGAAAAATCTGATTTTTTTTACCTTATATGCCAGCTTTATTTTTTGGGCCTATCATTTTTTGGGAGGCTCCTACCTAAAAATCCCTTTCCAACCATTGAGTGTTATCGGTATAGCGGTAGCCTTTTACATCGGATTTAAAAATAGCCAGAGTTATGACCGCTTTTGGGAAGGGCGTAAAATCTGGGGCGGTATCGTCAACTATAGTAGGACCTGGGCCTTACAGGTGTTAACCCTTATAAAAACTGACGACCCCGGTTATGACCACAGGATGCAAACCCGGCTCATTTACCGTCAAATAGCCTGGATAAACGCTTTACGTGTTCAGCTGCGGCAGCCCAAACCTTGGTCTCCTAAAGGGAACCGTATGCTGGAAAAGATGTTCGATAAACATGGCGAGCGCAATAGTTCCTGTAATGAAGCGATCAATTACATTAGTGAGACTGAATTTACAGATTTGAAAAAACGAATTAACCCAGCTACCCACCTAATTAAAAATCAAGCCTTAGACCTCTTGGAATTAAAGACAAAAGGGATTATTGATGGGTTTCAAGAAGATCAATTACAATCGGTCCTTGAAGAATTCTACAATTTACAGGGAATGTGCGAACGTATTAAAAACACCCCCTTCCCTAGACAATACGGTTATTTTTCAAAGGTCTTTACTTGGATATTTTTATTTTTGATTCCTTTTGGGTTATTGGATGTTTTTGAGATTAGCAACCTTTCCAATAATTTAGAAATTGACCAGTGGTACACATTTTTGATGATTCCGTTTTCCGTCCTTATTTCTTGGATATTTGCGACCATGGAGAGCGTAGGGGATAATAGTGAAGATCCCTTTGAGGGCCGGTTGAACGATGTTCCAATGACGGCCTTATGCCGTACTATAGAAATCGACTTGAGGGATATGCTGAACGAGACGGATTTACCCCAACCAATCTCTCCAAAAGACAACGTTCTCTACTAATTAATTTCCCAAAAAGCTAGCATGCCACTTATACGTTCTTCCTACACTCCCAATCTATTTTTTAAAAATGGACATTTATCCACTATTTATTCTGGCCTAATACGAAAGGTCAATGGATTGGAACAAGTACGTGAGCGCATTGCATCTGCCCGATAACGATTTCCTTGATTTGGATTGGAGCTATGCAAAAGAAAGTACCGCAGAAAGTGGTCCTTATTATCCACGGTCTCGAAGGAAGCACAAAAAGAGCGTACATGAAAGGAAGCGCAAAACTATTGAGCAATACGGGATTCGATGTTTGTGCCATAAATTTAAGGGGGTGCAGTGGTATTCCCAACACCCTATACCGCTCCTACCATTCCGGGGCTACAGAGGATTTGGAGAGTGTGGTCACGCACATACTGCAGCTTAAAAAATATCATTCCCTATTTTTACATGGTTTTAGTTTGGGCGGCAATCTTTTATTAAAATATCTAGGGGAAAAAAGGGCCATCCCAAAGGAGATCAAAGGAGCCGTTGGTATCTCGGTGCCCTGCCAATTGGCAGATTCCCTTCATCAATTACTCAAATTTAAAAATAGCCTCTATGCCAGAAGATTTAAGGGCAATCTTATCGATAAACTAAAGGTGAAACGGAAGCTTTTCCCCAATCGTATTTCCAAAAACGATATTGAACAGGTAAAGACCCTGAAGGATTTTGATGATATTTACACAAGTAAGGCCCACGGCTTTAAGGATGCCATGGATTATTATGCTCAATGCAGCTGCCTTCAATACTTATCGAATATTGCCATCCCCACCCTGATTATCAATGCCAAAAACGATTCATTTTTGGGAGCAGCTTGTTATCCGGTTCAAATTGCTAAGGAGCACAAGCATATTCACCTTGAAATACCTGCATACGGTGGACATGTAGGCTTTCATGGGGCCAAAAACTTCACCTATGCGGAACGACGTACGTTAGAATTTCTTTCCCAAATCCAATAAAAATATACCTTGATCGAACGAAATCCATTGCACTAGTGCCATTTACGATATGCACTTATGAAAAAGTGTATAAAAATTAAATGGGTACTTCATAAAACAACGGGCAACGCCTAAAAAATTCATATCTTAGTGTTTCAATTGGTTAACAACACTTAAAATAGAGTAACATATGCGTAATTTATTCACTTTGCTAGCGCTTAGCGTCCTGTTTATTGGCTGTGGCGAGAAGAAGGAGGAAAAGAAGGAAGGTTTTGAAATGAACCGTACCAAAAAAGAAGTAAAAGCAGAAACAGCCAGTGAGGGAGTTCCTGTAGATATGGACAACAAAGGCGTTGGCCCATTTACCGATGTTACCTTCCCAGATGAAATTAATGCAGAAATGGCTGCCGCGGGGGAAGAAAAATTTCAGGCGATTTGTACCGCTTGCCATATGGCGGAACAACGCATGATAGGCCCGGCATTAAAGGGCGTTTATGAAAGAAGAAGTCCGGAATGGGTAATGAATATGATCATTAATCCGGATAAAATGCTGAAAGAGGACCCTATTGCAAAGGCCTTGTTAAAAGAATATAATAACGCCATAATGCTGAACCAAAACCTTAGCGAAGAGGAAACGCGTAATTTGGCAGAATACCTAAGAACGTTATAAGTCACAGTATTGTCCAAATACTTTATAAAACCCTTTCAAGCCATTGAGAGGGTTTTCTTTTGGCGTAATTCGAGATTAGCGGCAGGTTACGGGCTTGAGACTTTGGTTACTCAAATTCTAGTAAAACAGAAAAAGTAGGTTTTGCCCACGTTGTACGACCAATAAAACCGAAAACGAACAAAACTAATAGATGCAAAATAAAAGTATAAAAATTGATGTTGTATCCGATGTGGCTTGCCCTTGGTGCTATGTTGGCAAAAAAAGGCTTGAAAGTGCAATAGCGCAGTGGAAAGGTGCGCCAATTGAGGTGGCATGGCATCCTTTTCAGTTAGACCCTACGATACCCAGGGAAGGTTTGGATGGACAAACCTATTTGAAAAATAAATTTGGCGAAACAAAAGTTAGACTGGAAATGTTGGAAAATCTAAAGGAAATTGGAACGAAAGAAGGAATACAATTTAATTTTGGTTCGGACTGGATGGCCGTGAACACCTTACCATTACACCAGCTGCTACACGTTGCGGGTGAGGAAGGTTTTAAGAATGATCTCAAAGAACGCTTCCTAAAGGCCTATTTTGAGGAGAACCTACAATTGAATAAAGAAGCTGTATTATGTACTATACTTTCAGAATTTGGTTGGCCCAATAAAAAAACGAAACAGGTACTGGCAGATGATACCGTAGCGTATAAGGTTAAGCAAGAGATTGCCCACTACCAACAACTTGGGGTACGTGGTGTACCGTTTTTTATAGTCGATAATACATACGGAATAAGCGGAGCCCAGTCCAAAGAAGTGTTTTTAGAGGCATTTGAGGAAATTTCATCTGTGCCTGCCACTACTGATGGCGATAGTTGTGATGCAACTAACGGAATTTGTTAATCATCTTCGTATATTATAGTGTAACCTAAAAAAAGAAATTTATGAAAGCATCATTCTCTGAAATAATCAAAGGGGAAACACCGGTGTTGGTAGATTTTTTTGCCGATTGGTGTGGGCCCTGTAAAACCTTGGCCCCTATTCTAAAAGATGTAAAAAGTGATTTGGGAGCTGCAGTTAAAGTGGTAAAAATAGATGTGGACAAGAACCAGGCGCTTGCAAGCACGTATCAGGTACGGGGAGTACCTACCCTAATTTTGTTTAAAAATGGAAAACAAGTCTGGCGCCAATCTGGGGTGGTTCCCAAACATGAGTTAGTATCCGTAATCAAGGAAAGCTAATAAAACTCGAGACATACAGGACTGGACAATTCTACCTCGCTGGTAAAGCTGAGTGTTCCATTCTGTATGTCCCTTTTAAAAACCACAATATTATTACTACGCTGATTGGCGACCAAAAGAAATTCTCCACTGGAATCCAAAGCAAAATTTCTTGGCCAGTCCCCTTGTACAGATTCCCGTCCTATTAATCTTAGTTTCCCAGAAACTTTATCCACTTCAAAAATTACAATTGTATTTTCACCCCTATTGGAACCGTATAAATATTTCCCGTCTGGAGATAAATGAATATCTGCACAAAAGCTTTCACCTGTATAATCAGATGCTACCGTGTCATAGGTTTCAAGATTCACGTACTTTTGGCCGTCCTTTTTAAAAACGGTTAGCGTCGAATTTAATTCATTGATAACATATAAGAATTTACCATCCTTAGAACTTGTAAAGTGTCTGGGGCCAGCACCTTCTTCCAAAATTAATGCGGGTTGTTCACTTGGTACAAAGGCTCCCTCCTCAAGTGTATATTTTTGGATTCTATCCAGCCCAAGGTCAGCGACGAACAGTTCCCCATTTAAAAATGAAGTCATATGGGCATGGGCAGTTATACTCGAATCCGAAACTTTATGGTCTATGACCTGTGGAGTTGGATTAAGTGACCCATCTGATACCGTTTTAAAAACAGAAAAATTTCCGCCGGTATAATTGGCGACTGCAACATATTCTCCACCTTCACCTAACCCTATATAACATGGGTGGGCACCTTGGGTACTATATGTAGCCAACTTTTCCAATGTTGAATCCTTCACCGTAAAGGTTGTTATGGACCCACTAGCACCATTATAACCGTCCACCTCGCTGACTGCATACAGGATATTTTTATCTGCCGACAGCCTTAAGAAAGAAGGATTTTCCATAGGCGCCACCAGTTGCTGGTTTAATAAACGACCCGTATCCCTATTGAACTTAAAAGTATATATACCTTCACTACTATCGGCCGTATAGGTGCCAACAAAAAGCGTAGTTTCATTTTTAATTTCTTCCATTTTACAACTTTGAATGAACCCTATTCCTAATAGCGGTACTAAAATGATAATAAGCCACTTTAACCTCATGCGCTATATTTTTATAGCCTAAAAATAAGGACAAATAGCGATTCATTGTAAGGATACCAAACAATATATTGTAATAAAATGTTTTTAAAGAAAAATGAAATACAATACTGATGAAAAAAATATTTTACTAATTGAATGCTATAATTTATGTTCTAAAAGCAGTTCGAAATCCACGAGGCGTAATGTTTTTTTATGGGTTGCTTCTAAAAACACGGGCGGTGCCATCCCTGCAAGTGCAGCTTGTTTCCATCTAGAGGCACACAAACACCATTTATCCCCAGGTCGTAATCCTGGAAATTGGTAAAGGGGGTTAGGGGTAGATAGGTCATTGCCTTGTTCTTTGGTATACTTGAGAAACTCCTCCGTCATTACCGCACAGACCGTATGCGTACCGGAATCCTCTTCTCCGGTTTTACAAAAGCCATCGCGGTAAAAACCCGTGACGGGTTCATAGCAACAAGCAATTAAAGAACTTCCAAGTACATTAGTGCTCATCTGTATCTTCTGGCAAGTTGTTAATTCCTTGATTAGCACGTAGTGCACGTAAGGCTTCCACTATTTTTGGGTCAAAACGGATTCCGTCTTGGTGCATATCGGCCAATAGTGCCTTTGAATCATTATTTTTTTTGCCTAACATTAGTATATAATTATTAATTCAAACAAAAGATAGTGCTATTTGTTGTTTTATTATTTAAATAATTTGTTAAACATTTTCAATCTTCGAATTTTGTTAGCATTAGGAATAAAACCATATTTAGCACTGCAAAGAAAAGCGAAGGAAAAGCAAGTATAAAATTATCCTTAATTTTAATCCTAACTAGAAAACCCAATGTCATCAAAAGAGTCAAGCCAAGACTGGCCAAGACTGCCCAGTTTTTAGAGTAAAAACCAATGAAAAGCCCAATTGCACCGAGTAATTGCAAAATACCTACCAAAATTCTAAAATTTTCAAGTTGATACCTTTTAAATTCAAGCACCATGAACTCTGAAAACAAACAACTTAAACCAAAAAAGAGAAATGATAGACCAGAAGTTATTAAAAGTAATCTGGTAGACCAACTATATTCTTGTACAAAAGAGAGAAATGCAACCAAGTTTGAAATTTTTTGTTTAAATTTATTAAAAATATATTAGACAACATGGATTATATACTCATAGGAGCCAAAGTAATTATTTTTATAAGCATAATAAATGTTTGGTTCTTCAGATTTAACAAGCAAACCTTGTTTAGAGGGGGCGATGCGTCTTCCATGAAAGCTGAGTTCGCAGCATACGGATTATCGGAGACCATGATGTACCTTGTTGGTGCACTCAAGGTGTTAAGTGCCTTGGGGCTTCTTTTATCGATTTGGGTACCTCAACTAGCCATCCCGGCCGCCACCATAATGGCTATCCTAATGTTAGGTGCCATCTTTATGCACTTCAAAATAAGTGACCCGTTGACCAAATCGTTGCCCGCATTCATTTTTCTGTTGCTCTCACTATTGATTTTAAGCTACGCTTATTTTTAATCTTCAAAAAACTGAAAAGTCTGCAAGAACTAAAGATCGCATTTAGAGCCCCCAGAGTTTGAATGGGTTTTTGGTTTCTTCCTTTTTTAATTTGGGTTTATCCACCATTACCTTGTAGGTTGGATCCTCCATAACATTTACATCGATAATCTCCTCTGCATTTTCAAGCAATTGTATACAGTCCTTACTCAAGTGCCGTAAATGTATTTTTTTTCCCACTTTGGCATAACGCCCCGTTATTTTATTTAGCGCTTCTATACCGCTCATATCGGCTACCCTACTTTCCTTAAAATCAATAATAATTTCATCTGGATCACCAGAAATATCAAACTTTTCGCCAAATAGCGTGGTGGAACCGAAAAACAAGGGGCCGTAGATTTCATAATGCTTTACTCCTTGTTCGTCTATATGTTTCCGTGCCCGAATTCTTTTTGCATTTTCCCAAGAATAGGCCAATGCAGAAATAATAACCCCTAAGAGTACGGCAACCGCAAGATTGTGGGTAATTGCAGTAATCAAGGTCACTAATAGCATAACGACAACGTCAGAATTCGGCATTTTACGAAAGGTCTTAAAACTAGCCCATTCAAATGTACCAATAGCTACCATAAACATGAGGCCAACCAATGCAGCCATGGGTAACCGTTCAATTACACTAGACCCGAACATAATAAAAACCAATAGCATGACGGCCGCAGTGATACCTGATAATCGTGCCCTAGCCCCCGAGGAAGTATTGATTAAACTTTGACCAATCATGGCACAACCTCCCATACCGGATAAAAAACCAGATAAGATATTCGCGCTTCCTTGAGCCACACATTCTTTATTACCGTTACCCCTAGTTTCAGTAATCTCATCTATTATATTTAACGTCAGCAAACTCTCTATCAAACCAACGCCAGCAACTATAGCAGCGTAGGGAAAAATAATTTTAAAGGTCTCCAATGTAAATGGGATTTGGGGAATGGATAAGGGCGGAAATCCTCCCTTAATACTTTCACCCTCCCGCATGGTATCCGCAACGGTAAGCGTATCTACTCCAAACCCGATTACGATAGCAGAAACAATTACGATAGCTACCAAGGTAGAAGGCACCGCCTTGGTCAATTTAGGGAGCCCCCAAATAATAATCATGGTCAATACGGTAAGCCCTAACATAATGGCCATATTCATGCCGGTCAACAAGTTATCCGTTCCTTTTTGGTAAAAATTAGGGAATTGGGCCATAAAAATAATTATAGCTAATCCGTTCACGAATCCGAACATTACGGGATGCGGTACTAAGCGTATAAATTTTCCCAAACGTAAAACCCCCGCGGCTATTTGCAATAATCCGGCAATAATTACAGTAGCGAACACATAGTTTAAAATGGTTTCCGGCTCAATACCTGGGAAATTTCGCTTCAACTCCAATATCAACCCTATAAAAACAACGGCAACTGCGCCGGTTGCACCGGAAATCATACCGGGCCTACCGCCAAAAATTGAAGTGACCAGTGCCAGCACAAATGCCGCATATAATCCCGTTAGCGGTGAAAATCCAGGTATCAGGGCGAAAGCAATAGCCTCTGGCACCAGGGCCAGCGCAACGGTAAGTCCAGAAAGGATTTCAGTTTTATAATCTACTTTCTGCTTAAAATCGAATAAGTTTAGAAACTTGGCCATTGCATTTTATTTCAAGGGCGCAAAAATAGTAATATTTAATCGCCTTACCGCAAACAAGCTGATTATTACCAAATTATCTAATTACCAGTCCTTTAATCCCAATAGTTTTTCGCCCAATGGGGATAAGGTAGCCGTTTTATACTTCTGCTGTTCCCATTTGCGCGGATCACCAGGGAATGCGTAGCCTTCTGGGGCAATTCTATTCTTCCAAGAATTGATTCTCCAATTCCGTAGCGCTTCATTTTCCGGTTCCGCAGGCATCATGGAAATGTACTGTGCTATTCGTACTTTATCCTTTGATTTATTAGGGCGAATACCATGCGGCTCGGTACTATTGAAAATGAGTAAATCTCCGGCCTTCATTTTCACCTTCACAATCTTGTCCTCTAAGCCATCCAGACTCGGCTGAAAACGGTCACGATCCTGTGGCTGGGTCAGCTTCCAAGCATCATAGTTTCTATATAACCAAGGAATGCATTGAAAACCTCCCATATTTTCGTCGTCCTGATCCGCCAAGGCCAAAACGCCCTGTACATTTTGCGGTTTCGTCTCAGGGTCGTAATCCCAATGGATGAATCCTTTTTTTTCGACACCAGGCGGTAGCGGAAAATTAAGGTTTGCCCTATCGATGGTAACCCATAATTTTTCGGTTCCCCAAACATCAACAAAGGCGTCGTAAACGCGTTGCGTCTGTCTATTTTCCCATAAGAGTTGATGATTGTACACCTCCACCATACCCGTGCCGGTCAATTCCTTCATTTTCATTTCGGCACGTGGCGGTGCGTACCAAGTTGATGGGTCGTTGGCATCCTTTTCGTCAAATTCCCATAAAAAATCTGCCGTTGCCTTTGCCTGCCTCTTAGGAACGGCATTTTTAATCACGATATACCCGTTATGCATCCAAAAGTCCCAATCGGCCTCACTGAGTACACGCAATGGCTTTCCATTAGAACGATCATTCAATTGCTGTTGACTGCTCGTTGCAGTAGATGGATTTCCAGGAATTTCCTCATGGGCCTTATTTCCCATTTTAATATTTTGTTCTTTTTGCATCATTATAGTCGTTTATTTGATTTCTTAAATTTATATTTTGTGGAATCCGTAGACTACCGTAATATTGACCAGATTTTGAACAATATTGATTTATTAGGCGTAATACCATTAATTTGATAACAATTTAGTTTCATTACAAGATGAAAATCGAACTGGAAACCATAGATCCTTTGTCTAAAAGTCCCTTCAGGCTTTTGCACGACCCTAAACTTAGCCATCTTTTTTATTGGCATTTTCACCCAGAATATGAGCTGGTCTATATTGAAGGAGCAAACGGCACCAGGCATGTTGGGGACCACATCTCTGAATATGAAGGAACGGACCTAGTACTCATAGGCTCCAACATACCGCATCTAAATTTCGATTACGGGGTGAAAACAGACTACAGGGAGGAGGTGCTTCATATTAAACCTACTTTTAAGAAAAATTTTGTGGATTCCCTGCCAGAACTACAAAGTTTAAATAGGTTAATGGAACTATCCAGATATGGAATTGCATTTCATGGTGAAACCAAAAGGGAAGTGGGTAATGGATTAAAGAAATTGCATACCCTTAAACCGTTTGACTACTTTATGGCAATCATGCACATCTTAAAGAGATTATCACAAAGCAACGAGTTTGAGCTTTTACATACTAGGCCCTACAAGAATAGGTATAGCAAAAAGGAGCAAGATAGAATTCGTGATATTTATGCATTAATCGATGAACGTTACCAAACCAAAATTTCGTTGGAAGAAGTAGCCAGTTTCTGTAATCTTACCAAGCCGGCATTTTGCAGGTATTTCAAAAAGGCAACCGGAAGTACCTTTATTGAATTTTTAAATCAGTACCGCATTAGTCAGTCCAAGCGCTTATTGCTCTCTGGTAAAAATATAAGTGAGACGTGTTTTGAATGCGGTTTTGAAAGTCTTTCCTATTTTAATAGAACATTCAAAAAGGTGACGGGTGAAAATCCTTCAGCATTTAAAAAACGCTTACGCATAAACTAAATCTAAAATAGTGAATGAAATACTATTAAGGGCAGAAGAGCGAACGCAAACCGAGCAATACCACTATATTTAATAAATTAAATTTGTAAAAATGAAAGCAATACGATTTACCTACGTCATCTTAATATTTATGCTCACCTCTTGCTCTGCCCGCTTGATAGGAACCTGGAACGTAGAACGATACCAACGTGCCACACCCGGAGAACAGGGAATGGCCGTAAGCAACATTGGCACCATTACCTTTGAAAAAAATGGAAACGGTACCAAAAATTTGGACTATTCCTTACTTGGAGTTTCCAAAAAGGACGCATCCCCATTCAAGTGGAGCGCCACCGAAGAATTTATCACCATTGAAGGCGATGATTCTGAACTTTCAAAGACCTGGATTTTTATTGAAAATAAAAATGATTACCAGAAGTGGCAGTCTACAGATGGCGCAAACAGCGTTCAGACCTTGGAACTTGTTAAAAAATAATGAATGGAACTATTTGAGCCGCTATCCTTAAAGACTATAATGCAAATGTGCATCGCTGCCGTTTGCGTTTACCTCTACATTATGTTTATTACCCGCGTAACGGGTAAACGTACCTTTGCCAAAATGACCAGTTTTGACTTTGCGGTCACTATAGCTATGGGTTCTATCCTGGCCGATGCGGTCAACAAACCTGTTTCCAATTTAGTACCCGCATTTATATCACTTGCTTTATTGGCAGGATTACAAGCCTTGTTTTCAAAATTGCTATCCGCATCCAATAAGGCCCAGAAGGTATTGACCAATACCCCAATACTGCTGATGAAGGATGGTGAGATTTTTGAAGATAATCTCAAGAAAGCCTTAGTAAGCAGGGCAGATTTAATGGGTAAATTAAGAGAAGCCAATGTGCTTCAACTATCGCAAGTTAAAGCAGTGGTTTTTGAGACCACGGGAGATGTATCTGTTTTGCATTCTACGGACGACATTGAAATAGATTCCGTTATCATGGAAGATATTGGATTACTCAATTAAAAATTGCCCAACTTCTTAGCGAAGTGGGCAATCTTAAGACAATCAACCTTTAAACTACTTTATTTTTTTCCGAACCACATTCATAATAGGGTTGGAAGATTTTGTTCTTTTTTTGCTTTCTACACCCTTGCCAGACTTTAGATACTGCTGGTAACCCCTTCCTTTAAACTCATAAACTGTACCGCTATCTGGGTGGTAGAGTTCTATAGTGCTATCATTTATAACATAGAGCTCAAAATAATCATCACCAAAGAAATCATAATCCAAGGTCAAAGTTTTCAAAGTAGCATCGCCCTGCACATCATACACTTGATAATCTCCTTCAAAATCCCATTGTAAATTTGACACTCCCGTATTTGGCGCATCTAGGGAGGACCGGAAGAAATTGGGCAAAAATTGAAGATAGTTCTCGTTGTCGAAATCGTTTAAAGCACCCGTTTCGCTAGTGTAGATTTTCTCCCAAGCATCATATTCCTGCATAAAATAATTGATATTATCGTAAAAGACCATATCATAATCAAAGTTGTTGGTCTGGAATCCCCTTAGAAAATAAGAGGTATCCGAGCTAGCATCATATAACTCTATGGTGTTGCCATTAGCCGCATAAACTTCCAATGCCCATAATCCGTCTATGTCATGGTCTATATCAACAATACCCCTCAGGGTACCATAAGTGCCCACATCTATTCCATAACCTCCACCTGTTTTTCCAATTCCAACAATATTATTATTGGCATAGACCACTCCACGATCAAAGGAAATGGTAAAGGCCCTTTGCAAAAACGGTACTTCGCCGTTACCACGTGTGGCATTGATATCCACATACCATAAATCATAGCTTTGCAAGACTTGGTCCGTATTAAAAGCTGATTCTTCTATAAAATCGTCCTCAATTAACACATCTGCATAACAAGAAACCATTAAAGTGGCTAATAGAAAGGAACCTGTAAGTAGTTTTATTGTTTTCATAGTGACCGTATTTAGAGTTACTACCTTAAAAACAATCACCGTGCCAAAAAGTTTAACACCTTGATTATCAATATAAAATGAGCTTCTAAATAATTGGTAATTTTGAAGAATAAATATCGGTTTATGAATAAGGATGCGAAATTTGCAGTATTGGGCGGAGGAAGTTGGGCCACGGCCATTGTTAAAATGCTGACCAACAACCAAGAAAAAGTAGGTTGGTACATGCGTAATTCCGATGCCATCGGCTACCTTAAAATACAAAAGCATAATCCCAACTACCTTACCTCTGTTGAATTCAAAACAGAACAATTGCTATTGACCGACGATATCAACGAAGCGGTAAAGCTTGCGGATATTTTAATTTTTGCAATTCCCTCAGCGTTTTTGGTTGGTGAATTGAAAAAATTGGAAACACCGCTCAAAGACAAAATTATATTCTCGGCCATTAAGGGCATCGTTCCGGAAACGGGCCTTATCGTAGGAGAACATTTTCATGAAACCTACGACATCCCTTTCAATCATATAGGTGTAATAACCGGTCCTTGCCACGCAGAGGAGGTAGCCCTAGAGCGACTTTCTTACCTCACCATTGCCTGTGCAGATAAGGAAAAAGCACAATTTGTAGCCAAAAACCTTTCAAGCAACTATATAAAAACGAATATTAGCAAGGACATAATAGGCACCGAATATGCGGCCATGTTAAAGAATATCTATGCTATTGCAGCGGGTATTGCCCACGGTTTGGGCTACGGGGACAACTTTCAAAGTGTGTTGATGAGCAACGCCATCCGTGAAATGAAGCGTTACACCAAACGTATTCATAATATAGATCGGAACATAAACCAATCTGCCTACTTAGGTGATTTATTGGTAACCGGATATTCCACGTTTAGCCGTAACCGAATGTTTGGAAATATGATCGGGAAAGGCTATACCGTAAAAAGTGCCCAAATGGAAATGAGCATGATTGCCGAAGGGTATTATGCTACAAAGAGCGCATATGCGATAAAGGAGAATTTTAAGAAAAAAGTAAAGGCGCCAATTATTGACGCCGTATACGAAGTTCTTTATGAGAACAAAAATCCTAAGAAGGTATTCACTGCCTTGACCGATAAATTGAACTAAGGAAAAAGATACCTATATTTAGGATACTATAACCTTGACGGTATGCGTTCATGGATACTCTTACTACTAGTATCGTTTTTAAGTTCTTGCGGTACATCTGCTCC
The DNA here is from genome assembly GCA_963815225.1 of uncultured Flavobacteriaceae bacterium. Taxonomy (GTDB): domain Bacteria; phylum Bacteroidota; class Bacteroidia; order Flavobacteriales; family Flavobacteriaceae; genus Maribacter. The sequence goes on along the minus strand of CAWFGA010000007.1, from coordinate 62,812 downwards.
TGATGACATAATCGATGGAATCCTAGAAGTTCCGGAAAATAGACAAAATCCTGATTCACGTACACTTAAATTAGTCTATAAAGTACTAAAGGCCAAGAATATTGATTCGCTCAAATCGCCAATTGTTTTCCTACAAGGAGGTCCCGGCGGAGCAACCCTGATTACTGAGGAATATTGGAAAAATAATCCACTTCGTATTGATAGGGACATTGTCTTGATGGACCAACGTGGAACAGGCCTATCAGATGCAATATGTCCGAATTCCGGAGACGCTATTTTTAGTATACTGAGAATGGATCTGAATGTTGAGTCTGAATATGAAGAAACGGCAAACGTTCTAGCGAACTGCAAGAAAATTATCAGAGAAAAAACTGTTGATCTAGCTGGATATACTAGTAAGGAAAACGCGGCCGATTTTGAAGATTTACGTAAAGTACTGGGATACAACCAATGGAATATATTAGGGGGTTCCTATGGCTCAAGGTTAGGGTTAACGATTATGCGAGATTTTCCTGGTAGTGTGCGCAGTTCCATCCTGTTGTCTGTATTTGCTCCGGAAACTAATCTTTTTGATGATTTTGCCGTCAATTTTGAAAATTCCCTCTATGAGGTTATTGCGCGTTGTGCTGCCGATAAAAAATGTAATAATTCATTTCCAAATTTGAAGATTCGTTTACTAAGGACCCTTCAGAAATTACGAACCGTTCCCTTACGGATTATCTATGAAGATAAACCGTTTATAATTAATTCACAGGATGCTTTGTTATTATTACATCAGTCTTTGTATAATCGCAATGACATTGGTAACCTCCCTGTTTTGATTAATGCATTGGAAAAAGGGGAAAGCGAACCTATTGTCCAAGCTTTAAATCGTATAAAATCCCTTTTCAGCATTTTCAATTTACCCATGAATTATTCGGTAATGGCTTATGAGGAACTCCCTTTTTATGACGAGAACGTTAGCCATAAGGTCCTTGAAAAGGATATTGAATTAGGTTTTGAGCCTGCCGTATTTGATTTAAGCGCTCGGTTATTGGATAATTGGCATCCTTACAGAGCCGCACCTTTTGAGAACCAAGCTGTTATTTCCGAGATTCCAACATTGATGTTCAGTGGTAGTTTAGACCCTATTACCCCACCTGCTAATGCTACACGTGCATTGATACATCTAACTAACGGTTATGAGATTATTTTTCCTGATGAAAGTCACGATTTGTTTAATCCCTGTTTTTTCGAACTTTCGGAGAATTTTCTAAATAATCCTTCTAAAAAACCTGATACAACATGTGGTTCTAAAAGAAACCCTATAGTATGGAATTTATAGGAACTGGCTACAAATAAAAATCTATAATCAATTTTTTACGAAAGAGAATTAAGCGCGCTGCAAAGAAAAATCTGAATGCTCCTTTAGCTCATATTCCAAGGCCGCTCTCCATTCCGTTACTTTTGCATCGGCCACCCCAAATCTGTTTTGAAATTCAATAAGAACAGGGTTCATGAGTTGCCTTACGCTGTCAATGTCAAAATATAACCTGCCTGTTCGCCGGATGAAGAAATCCATCGGGTTTTGTACCATTTCAAATTCAATACCAAAGGCCAGCTCTGCCTTTGCGAGACGTACCTGTTTATCCTTCTCCACAATCTTGGCGTAATAGTCCAATATAATCTCCGTTTGTTTTCCGTAATTGGTAACCAAAAACCATGCATCATGTTCGGTAAACTTATCTCCTTTTATACGGTCATAGATTTCGGCAATATATTTTTTTACGTGCTTGAATTTCTTAAAATCATCGTTTCCGCAAAGGAAAATCTTATCGGTATAACATTCCTTGAGTTTGGTACCATGCTCCTCCTCCATTTTTTTTGCGATACGATCTACGACACGTTCAGCCATTTTACGATAGCCCGTTAATTTACCTCCGGCAATACTAATCAATCCGGTATCGGATACAAAAATCTCATCCTTTCTGGAGAGTTCGGAAGCAGATTTCCCCTCCTCATGAATCAAAGGACGCAGACCCGCCCAAGAGGATACGATGTCCTCTAATTCTAAATTTATGTCCGGAAACATATTGTTTACCGCGGAAATTAAATAGATTGCATCTGCAATATCGGTCCTAACATTATCCTTGTTATCATTGTAATTCGTATCTGTTGTACCTACATAGGTAATTTTTCCCCTAGGTATGGCAAACATCATTCTACCATCAGGAACGTCAAAATATACAGATTGCTTTACCGGTAATTTCTCGTATGGAAAAACGAGATGCACTCCTTTGGTCAAGTGCAGTTGCTTTCCTTTTTTTGAATTGTTCCTACTGCGCAGCTCGTCTACCCACGGTCCTGCGGCACTAATTACATATTTGGAACTGATTGTAAATTCTTTGCCGGAAACTTCATCGGTGACCTTTACGCCAGCTACTTTTTCATCGGCATAAAGGAAATCGGTTACATTGGCATAGTTTAAGGCCTTGGCTCCAAAAAGGAGACTTGTCTTAATGTTCTCGATGGTCAACCGGGCATCATCCGTTCTGTATTCTGCGTAATACCCTGCGCCATTAAGAATCTTTTTGGGAAGCAGTGGTTCCAATTTCATGGCTTCCTTTTTCTCCAACATTTTACGCTTGTCATCTCCCGAAACTTGGGCCAGGATATCATAAACTTTAAGACCGATAGAGGTTAGCCATTTTCCATAGGAACCGTTTTCAATCAAGGGAAGCAACATTTTTTCCGGTAGTACCAAATGCGGGGCCAATTTATGAACAATGGCACGTTCCGATCCCACTTCCTTCACCAACCAAAAATCGAATTGTTTTAAATAGCGGAGCCCACCATGTATCAACTTTGTAGACTTACTACTGGTACCCGATGCAAAATCCCCTTTTTCAAGCACGGCCACTTTTAGGCCCCTTGATGCCGCATCAAGGGCAATTCCTCCACCTGTGATGCCACCACCAATGACCACGAGATCAAATGCTTCCCCGGCCATATCATCAATGGTTTTTTGACGCTCTAAATTTGTAAATTTTATATTTTTCATAGCTTTTTCTTACTTCAAAGATATAGGGGGAAGGCGGGTAGTATTGACCCTATCAAGTTATATAATTGTAAAATTATCGGCATTTCTAATCTTCCTCTTCCCAACCTTTACAGCGTTCTATGGCTTTTTGCCATTTCTTATACATTCTTTTTCTTTTTACGCGATCAAAAGTGGGTTTAAAAATACGGTTCATGGGTCTGTTTTGATCAATATCCGGTTGTTTCCATAGACCTACTTGGATGCCGGCAAGAAATGCAGCGCCCATGGCAGTAGACTCAATCACCTCTGGGCGGTGTACTTCAGAGTCCAAAATATCTGCTTGAAATTGCATGAGATGGTCATTGGCGCAGGCCCCACCATCAACACGTAAATTCTTCAATTGAATCCCAGAATCGTCTTCCATAGCCTTAAGGATATCCTTGGTCTGGTAAGCAAGTGATTCCAAAGTTGCCTTTGCAATGTGTGCCTTTCCGGTATCGCGGGTAAGTCCAAAAATTGCACCGCGCGCATACATGTCCCAATATGGGGCGCCGAGACCTGCAAATGCAGGAACGACATAAACCGGATTTTCACCTTCAATGGAATCTGCCAAAGCTTCGGTATCCCTGGCATGCTCAATAAGTTCAAGACCATCCCGTAACCATTGTATGGCTGCACCGGCAATAAAAATACTGCCCTCCAGGGCATAATTTACCTTTCCATCCAAGCCGTACGCTATGGTAGTCAAAAGCCCGTTACTCGAAAACTGGGGTTCTTCCCCAGTATTCATCAACATAAAGCAACCCGTGCCGTAGGTATTTTTTGCTGTTCCTTTCTTGAAACAACCTTGACCAAAAAGTGCGGCCTGTTGATCCCCGGCAATTCCGGATATCGGTATTTTATTACCCTTGTATTCATAATCCCCAAAATGTGCGGCAGAGGGTTTAACCTCTGGCAGCATACTTTTTGGGATATCCAGTGCATTAAGCATCTTGTCGTCCCACTTCAAGTTGACGATATCATAAATCATGGTACGCGACGCATTCGTATAGTCCGTACAATGGTTATGCTCCTTGGTCATGTTCCAGACCAACCAGCTATCAATGGTTCCCATGAGCAAATCACCAGCTTCGGCTTTTTTCTTTGCTCCATCCACATTGTCCAAAATCCACTTCACTTTGGTCCCGGAAAAGTACGAATCTATTACAAGTCCCGTTGTTTTTCGCACATGCTCGGTAAGCCCTAATTTCTTAAGGTGTTCGCAAATACTCGCGGTACGTTTGTCTTGCCAAACAATGGCGTTATATATCGGCTCTCCCGTATTTTTATCCCACACAACGGTTGTTTCGCGCTGGTTGGTTATTCCGATGCCCACTATTTCCTTGGCATCTATCTTTTCCTGTTCCAATAGTTCTTGCAGTACGCCCATCTGAGATGAGAGTATCTCCTTTGGGTCATGTTCTACCCAACCCGATTTAGGAAAAATTTGCTTGAACTCCTTCTGTACCATTCCTTTGATAGCTCCTTCTTGATCTACCAATAGTGCCCTTGAACTTGTTGTTCCCTGGTCCAGTGAAATAATAAATTTTCTTGCCATTTATGAAGTGTAATTTCACTAAATATAGCTGATTTGCAAGTCAATTCAAAAAAAGCGAACGATTAAAGATGAAGCATCCTTTACCGAATATTCCCCTATACGAAAGCGGAAAAATTAATCGTTCCTTTGAAATCGATATTCGCGTTCCACTATACAAATACGAACGGTATAGCGCTCATACCAAGTAGAAATTCCTTTTGCGCTGTGCCAGAAGATGGTCTGCATTTTGTTTCCAATTGGCAATGGCATCAAGGTCTTTCCAGTAACTTACCGTAATTCCTGTTTCTTGCCTGGCACTGTCGAGGCCTAGATAACCCGGTTGCTCTTTAGCCATATTTTCCATGAGCTTGGCCATTTCCATATATCCTTGGTCGTCACCCCTTCTGCTTCGATGTAAAGATGACGGCGTAATAGGGTTCGGTCATCGTTATTTAATAAATTCTTTCTCAACAAAGTAATTTACGATAGCCTCTTTCATCAATACGGTTTGCTCACCGGCCTTTAAGGAAGGTAATTCCTCTTTGATGGTGTAATGCGGCCAGCCCTCCTCATCAAAAAAACTGAACTCATAATACCCATACGGTTCCAGTAACCTGCAGATGGCAATATGCATCAAATCCAATTTGTCATCTTTCTTATACTTTCTATGATACTGTCCAAGTTCCTGGACGCCTACTAAATAGATGATGGCGTCCAGCTCTAAGGGATCCCCGTCAGAAAACTTTTCAGACAATTGCTGCACCAACAAATCCCACCTATCTTTTAATTGAATATCCCTTGCCATATAAATTCTGTCCTTGAGCACTGAAGTTTTGCCTATCAAAGGTACAAATCAAAGTTCTATATTTGTCCAAACGCGTTATGAATGGGTCTTTTAGATATACTTCTTGGACTTCCTTTGGTCTGGGGCCTTTGGAAAGGTCTTAAAAATGGTCTTTTTATGGAAATCGCCTCTATTGTTGCCTTGGTCGCAGGCATCTACGGAGCTATTCACTTTTCATATATTACAGGGGATTATTTATCAGGTCAGATGAACTGGGATGAACGCAATTTAAGTATCGCCGCCTTTGTCATTACTTTCATCCTTATCATAATTGTGGTGCATTTAGCGGGTAAGCTATTGACCAAAATAGCCAATATTGCCATGTTGGGATTATTGAACAAAATTGCGGGAGCTATTTTTGGGGTACTCAAGGTCGCTATCTTACTGGGTGCATTATTCATTTTCTTTGATCGGATGGACCGTTCCTTCAACCTGCTTGATGAAGAAATGAAGGAAGAATCCGTCCTATACCAGCCCATAAAGGATATTGGAGCCCTAATTTTTGACAGTGTTTTGCAGAACGATTTACTAAAAAAAGAACCTCCAGAGGGTCCAATTACCATTTAAGGACGACCAATTACCTTTATTCCTTATTTTTAATCACTTTATCGAAAAAAGCAATTAGTTTATCCGGTACTAGTTAATTTTTGATAATATTACAGTATCAATTTCCCCGATTGATAGAGAACACAGATTAGACTTACCTACTGCGCTACGCCGAAAGGCTTTATTACAAAAAGACACTATATGAAAATGAGATTGCACCACGCAATCCCTGTCCTATTTGTACTATTTTTTGGTTCGTGCACGGGAGATTCGATAGAGGATGCCCCTGTCATTGAAATGGAAAATGCAGTTGCAGTAGAAGGGGAACTTTTAGAAATTGTAAATGAACATAGGCTATCGTTAAATACGAACGCACTGCAGTTTAGTGCCGTGGCTTATAAATACGCCAATATCCATACGGATTATATGATAGCGAAGGGCAGTATTAGCCACGATAATTTTAGTTCCAGGGCCTCGAGTATCAATTCTGAAGTGGCCGTGGAAATGGTAGCCGAAAATGTGGCAAAAGACTACAATACCGCAATTGAAGCCTTTGAGGGCTGGTATAATAGCAGTACGCATAAAAAAACGATGGAAGGTGATTTTACCCATACCGCCATAAGTATTAAACAGAATGCTGCAGGCAATTATTATTTTACCCAATTGTTTTACAAGCAATAAATGCAATCAAGCTTTAGGGATAGAATTTACATAGGGTAGGTCTCTACACTAAATTTCACTTTTAGAAATAAGGTGTTGTATTCATTAATTTAACACAGCCAATAAACTGAAAAGTAGCACTGCCCATAGGCATGCTTCTGTTTTTTATGAGTCTAAAAGGTATTCAAAGCGCTTAGGTAACCTATTGTGAGAATCAATTTTTGCAAGTTCCTTAATTACTACATCCCGTATTTAAAAGTATCCATACTAGGTATTTTATCTTCTCATAACATAAAATGGCCCAGGACTTTCTACTATTTTTAGATAGATTGATGTGGACTCGTTTTGATGGGAGGTCCCAAGAATTATTTTTCTTCCTTAGATTTAGGAAGGGGCTACGGGTTTTTTTAACTTTCAGGTAAAATAAGCTGTAATGAGTATCAAAACACCTTTTAACCTTAACAACTGGATTGCAGAGAATAGGCATACCCTTAAACCCCCCGTGGGCAATAAGAATCTCTACAAAGATGCAGGTGACTATATTGTAATGATCGTAGCGGGACCCAATGCTAGAAAAGATTATCATTACAATGAGACCGAAGAACTGTTTTATCAATTGGAGGGTCATATTGAGGTCCATATTCAGGAAAATGGAGAAAAGAAAACCATGCAACTGGGCCCTGGCGATATGTACCTTCACCCCGCCAAAGTACCTCATTCCCCTGTTCGAAAAGAGGGATCTATTGGCCTAGTGATTGAACGTAAGCGAGCTCATATGAACGTTGATGATGGGTTGCTTTGGTTTTGTGACAATTGCAATCACAAATTATATGAGGCGTATTTTACCCTAAATGATATTGAGAAGGATTTTTTAACCCACTTCAAACATTTTTATAGTTCCAAGGAATTACGGACATGTGATCAGTGCGGCACGGTAATGCCAGTAGACGAACGCTTCGTAGCAAAAGACTAGAAATGGAAATCATCATCACTATACTTATTACGCTTGTAATGCTATTGCATCTCTATTTCTTGTGGTTTGAAATGTTTGCTTGGGAAACCAAAGGGCCAAAAATTTTCAGGCATTTCCCTAAAGAACTATTTAAACCTACCAAAAGTATGGCGGCCAATCAAGGCCTTTACAATGGGTTCTTGGCTGCCGGTCTTCTTTGGAGCTTTTTTATTGAGGATATCGCGTGGAAGTACAATATAGCTGTGTTCTTTTTAAGCTGCGTAGCCATCGCGGGTATTTATGGTGCCGTATCGGTTTCAAAAAAAATATTCTTTATTCAAGCACTTCCTGCTTTACTTGGAATCATCCTCATTCTGTTTTTATGATCAAAAAAAAATCTTGCCTCGTACTACTGCTTTTGTCCTTTAGTACGATTACTAGCCTAACCGCTCAAAATATGAATCCGGAAAACGTAGTTCAAAAACAATTGGAAGCCTATAATGAAAGGGATATCGAAGCATTTATGGAGGTAATTGATAACGAAATAACCTTTCATGATTTCGCCACCCACAAGGTCACCATCTCGGGCTATGAGGCCTGTAAAGTGTACTACGATGCCCTGTTCAAGGCCTCTCCAAATCTAATTTCCACGATTGTGAACCGTACCGTTTTTGATAATAAAGTGATTGATCATGAACTTATAACGGGAAGAAATGGAAAGAAAGAGCGTACAGAAATGGTTCTTATTTATGAAGTGGCCAATGAAAAAATTATACGGGTTACCGTACTTAACAAGTCCTAACAAACACAAAGTTTATTTGTAACTTTACAAAAATATAACAATACACGATAAAAAAGTTATAAAATGTCAAAAATAGCAACAGCATTTGGAATTGATGAAGCCTTAAAAGCTTTAGGCATCAATGATATAAACGAAGGTACCTCTACCGGTTCAAACAATTTTTCATCCGGTGAAACGATAGCGTCCTATTCGCCCGTTGACGGTTCGTTGATTGCCAAGGTCAAGGCTACCACTAAAGAGGATTACGAAAAGGTAATGACCACAGCTACCACTGCCTTTAAGGAATGGAGAACCAAACCTGCACCCCAACGAGGAGAGATTGTGCGTCAATTTGGCGACAAACTGCGGGAGCTTAAGGAGCCCTTGGGTAAATTGGTCTCTTACGAAATGGGTAAAAGTTACCAAGAAGGACTGGGTGAGGTGCAGGAAATGATCGATATCTGTGATTTTGCGGTAGGCCTATCCAGACAATTACATGGATTAACCATGCATTCAGAGCGCCCGGGGCATAGAATGTACGAGCAGTACCACTCCCTTGGCATTGTGGGCATTATCTCTGCCTTCAATTTTCCGGTAGCGGTGTGGGCATGGAATACGGCATTGGCTTGGGTATGTGGCGATGTTTGTGTCTGGAAACCATCAGAAAAGACACCACTTTGCGGGATTGCCTGTCAAAATATTGCCGCCGCAGTGTTTAAAGCAAACAACCTCCCAGAAGGTATTTCCTGCCTTATTAACGGGGATTACAAAGTTGGCGAATTTATGACCCAGGATAAACGTGTTCCTTTGGTATCGGCAACAGGATCTATACGTATGGGTAAAATAGTGGCCCAGGCCGTAGCGGCGAGACTAGGTAAATCATTATTGGAATTGGGGGGCAATAATGCCATCATCGTTACCCCAGATGCAGATATAAAGATGACCGTTATTGGTGCGGTATTTGGCGCAGTAGGTACGGCAGGGCAGCGTTGTACCTCAACCCGTAGATTGATTATTCATGAATCCATGTACGATAAGGTGAAGGATGCAATCGTTTCCGCATACGGCCAACTCCGAATTGGAAATCCTTTGGATGAAAATAACCATGTTGGGCCTTTGATCGATACGGATGCCGTTTCCAATTATAAGAAAGCACTTGAAAAAGTTGTTGCCGAAGGCGGAAACTTAATTGTTGATGGGGGTGTATTGGAAGGTGAAGGCTATGAAAGCGGCTGTTACGTTAAGCCGGCAATTGCCGAAGCCAAGAACGACTTTGAAATTGTACAACATGAAACTTTTGCACCTGTACTCTACCTACTTAAGTATAGTGGTTCTGTTGAAAATGCCATTGCCCTGCAAAATGGGGTGGTCCAAGGACTTTCCTCGGCCATTATGACCAATAATCTAAGGGAAGCGGAACACTTCCTTTCTGCATGGGGCAGTGATTGTGGTATCGCCAACGTAAATATAGGTACCTCCGGTGCAGAAATTGGTGGTGCGTTTGGTGGTGAAAAAGAAACGGGCGGCGGCAGGGAAAGCGGCTCTGACGCATGGAAAGTGTATATGAGAAGGCAGACCAATACCATCAACTATACAACTGAACTCCCGCTGGCCCAAGGGATAAAATTTGATTTGTAAAGAAGGAAACACTAAAAATATAAACCGTTATTGACTAGCGCCTGCAGTCAATAACGGTTATTTTCAAAATTACCACCCTATTCCTGAAGTCCAAAATGAGCAACAATCTCTTTATAGCTCATTTTTTTATACTGTGCCGAATTGGATTTGCCAGTACCCATCGACGGAATAATGACATACCGAAAACGAATTGGAGCTGGACCTACCCGTTCGAAATATTTTCCTGCGGGTGTTCATCGCCAATTAGAATTGCCTCTTGCTTAATTCCGATAAAGCCTTCCCTAAATAATGGCGAAATCGTGAGTTGAAGAATTAAATCCCATTCCTCTCCTTCTCCTGATGTGAAGTCAGGAAAGTTTAACTCAAAAGGTAAGGTTCTAACCAAATCAGTTCCATCATCAAATTGCCCATACACGAATAGAACACCAGAATCTAATATTTCTTGGGTTAGTTGAGGGGCTTCTTGAAAAATTCTATAGCAAGTGGGGAATCAACGCTTTCCATCAATTCCATTTAAGGAGTACAAGACCCTAAAGCAAGAAGCATTACGAAAATCCCGCTCAACGTAATTTTATTGAAAATCTTTTAATCAGATTTTCCAAAAAGTCAATAACAAAAAAATCCTGTCGACTTTTAAGAAGACAGGATTTTTTAACCAACTAACTCAAAACTTTTACGGCTTATGCAGTGCCCAAATTTTATGGGGAGCATTCACCTCAAAATATATACGCTAATGTGCAACAAAAAGTTGTTTTTCTACACCACTTTTTTATTTACAAACACCATTCATGTACAGATTGCCGACAATTATGTATAGCTGGAAAAGGACCTACTTATTGACCTTTAGGTAATTAGCTTAATCTATTCTAACATACTTAGGTTTTTTTTAATACATTGTAAGTCCAACATTAAACCATTCTTCCCATGAACAAAACCACAACCAATTTATTGTTGATGCTGATTACGGTTGTTGCGGGAACCTATTTTTACATCATGTACTGTAGCGAATGTGGTATAGTGGAACCAACGCAAACGGTTTCTTCACGAATTAATGTAGAAACGGTTACCACGGTATCACCCCCTAAAAATCCGGTATTGAATTACGCAATAAGTGAACCACCGAGTTTGAATACCTACAGCTCTGGCGGAATAGTGCTGAACAAATTCCAATCCATAAGCGCTATGTCTGAAATAGAGCTATTCCTTATGAAAAATGAAAACAGCCAACTAGATAAAAATGGGATTTTTACACAACCAGGAGAACAAGATTATAAAAGTCCTAAAAAGAGTTCGTTAAAACTAGCTCCCTAAATACTTTAGCTTCGTACCAAAAGTGAAACCATTGTAACTGGGGACCGAACGCTGAAAAATAAATTTATAGACACTCATCCACTAAACTTTAAAACATGAATTTCGAAACCATTACGATTTGGTGCTGGCTAATTCCAGTAATTGTTGGCGCCATTTGTGGAATACTTGGCTACAGTATTGGCAAAGGACCTACAAAGATTACAGATAACACTGGGGAACTGGATAATCTCCGAGTCCAAAACACGCAACTACAGGCCGCTTTGGATTCCTGTAACAAAAAGGTGGCAGCCGTTGAAAGCACTGCCAAAACCGTATCCAATACAGTTACGACAACTTCTTCTGCTGCTTCGGGAGCATCGACTACCAGTAGCTTTGCATTTAATGCGGCCACCGCAAAAAGTATTCTTGGAAAAGTAGTGAAGCAAGACGACCTAAAAGTTGTTGAGGGCATTGGTCCCAAAATAGAAGGGATGTTCAAGGACAACGGTATTAAAACGTGGAAAGCGCTTTCAGAAGCTTCCGTAGCGGAATGTCAAAAAGTGTTGGACAAAGGTGGCAAACGGTATCAAATCCACGATCCCGCATCATGGCCCATGCAGGCAAAAATGTGTTACGAAGGCAAATGGGATGACCTACACAAATGGCAGGAGGAGCATAAACATGGCAAATTGTAAGCCTGTTTACCGAAAAAAGCGGTAAAGAGGGTTCTCTAAATTTAGGGTTGCAGGTCTTTTCCAAGCACAAGGTAATCTGTTGATTTTTAGCACTCAATACCCAGATTACTCCACTTTGCCCGTAATGACCTAGAATACATACTTTGAAATAGCCCCCTTTTTGTAGTTCTTATAAAGCCCCATTGGCTTCCACCCATTTGAAGTGGTATTGATCTTGGGGAAACTTCATGCGTTCTGCGATACGCTCCAATCTAGCGGGAAGACTGGTTAAGTAATCTCGCGCCTTTTCGGCCTCTTCATTCAAGGAACGGATACTGTCCAATTCCCAATAGGTATTTAATTTGCGTAGGATATCCACATAATCTTGGGCCGTGTATACTCCTAGGCGTTGGGCACAGTTAGAGAAATTTTCGAATGCCGTTCCAATGGTGCCTCCTGATTCCCTTAAAAAGTGTGCGGGCATTACAATCTTTTTCTTCATCATTTCTGCGAAAGCGACCATCATCCCAGAAGGATCTTCGCCAAAAATAGTTTTCACAAATTCCCTATAGGCTAAGTGGTGCCGCATTTCATCACCTGCAATAATCGTACACATCTTACCTAAAAGGGCATTCCCTTTTTTCTTGGCCATTTGGCCCACTCTTTTGTGGGAAATGTTGGTCGCCAGTTCCTGAAAGGAAGTATAGATAAAGTTCTTATAGGGGTCACGGTCCGTTCCAATATCAAAACCATCTGAAATTAAGTGCTGCGTGGTCATCTCCATTTCCCTCATATTTACCCTACCGGATAAATACAGATACTTATTTAAAACATCGCCATGTCTATTTTCCTCGGCAGTCCAAGCGCGCACCCATTTGGCCCAACCATTGGTCTTATGGTCTCCATGCTGGTCTATTCCAACAACATCCATTAACCATGATTCATACGTTGGCAAGGCTTCCTCGGTAATGGTATCTGCCACCATGGTCACCCAAAAATCATAGCCCAATTCTTTGGACTCTTCCCGTAGTTCCTTTACTTCTTGCAAGAAACCTTCCTTCTCAGAATTGGGCAAAAAATCTGTAGGTTGCCATATATCCTCTACGGGTATAAGGAAAGAATCCATAAATCCTTCAACCTGAGGCTCTAAAGCCTGCATCACTTCTAATCTTATATTTTTAATAGGCATAGTATATTTTTTAGCTAAAGTTCGTCAATAAATCAATCTCATTTCATGTAAAGTTAACGGTTTTATCAGTTTCTACCGTCCTCATTCGGATAAAAGGTATGCACTGGGTCACTTTGCCAAAATTCTTTGGAATTAACCTCAAGCGCTGTCAATGGTCCCTTAAAAGCGGCACCCGTATCTATGTTCCAAACATTGGCTGCCTTTTGCGGCGTCGTTTCACCAATTCTTGTTACCGGGGTGTGCCCAATATAAATTTCATTGTAATTTTTTAACCGTTTGGGGTAATGTATATGTTCCTCGTCCAAATCCTTATTCAAAGAGAGTGCGAGTTCCCACAAAGTTCGGTCCCAATAAAATGTTTTTTTAAAATATTCGTGTTCTATTCCCTTTAGATTGGTAAAACCGGCATGCAAATACAATCGATTCTCAGCATCTAGATGGTAATTTTCCAGCGCTTCATAAAACTCAATATGGATATGCTTAACCGCTTCAGAGGCTTTCTTATAGGACTTGACCGTTGATTCGCCCCCATGCATAAACCAAGTAGGGTTGTCCCTTCCACCCGTTAACCAATCGTAGCATAGTTCATCATGGTTTCCGCGTAAAAATATACAGTTATAGTTTTCCTTTAGTTCTAAAAGGTAGTTTACGGTCTCTACGGCTTGGCTCCACCCGTCAATATAATCCCCCAGAAATACCAGCGTATCATCTTGGGTAGGGTTTACTTTTTTCAATAATTGCTGCAATGCCTTTAAGCCGGAGTGCACATCTCCAATAACAAGTGTTCTTTTCAAACTCATTTTGCAAAAATCGCAAATACTGCTATTACGACAAGAATAAAAAGGATCAAAAAGAAAATTTTCCAGAAGGAATAGGGCCGGTTTCCGCTTAAAACGCCTGTTTGTCCGTTGATATAAAAACGGAATTCCTTACCATCGTATCGATAGGAGCTTATGTAGACCGGAAGCAAAATGTGTTTGAAGGTTTCCTTGGATAGTTTAATGTCTGCATTTGCTATTCTTTGCGTATCTCCCCCTATATCCTTCCTAATCCAGTTATAAGCAATATCCTTGGCCTTTTGAAACGATAGGTGGTGACCTTCTTTTAATGAAACTGTATATTTTTCGGTTACAAACCCGGATAGGTATTTAGAATTAAACACCACGAGATCTTTTAAATTCCAAAATGCGATTTTGGACGGAATCTCCTGTTTTTTTTTGGCCGATGCATTAATGAGGATGTCATCAATAAAACCATTTACCGTTCCTGAGGCATAAGACCATCTAGTTTTTCGCACTTGTCTGGTACGTTTACCCTTACTAGTAGTATAGGTTTGGGTTTCATAATAATAGTCGCCCCGCTCCCCGCTGTATTCGGCGTAAAGATCTGCATCAAACGTGAAATATGGCAAATATAGTCCGTGCAACCCTTCTGGGTCTAAAGCCGCCCTCTTCAAATTATTGGGAGCAAACCATAATTTACGTACCCAATCCTTAAAAATGACCTGTGCCTTTTTTGCATCCAACTGAAAGGGGACCAATGCACCAGGTAAAATCCAACCTTCTTTTTCAATATCTTCCCTGATCAAAGGTTCGCTGCAATACACGCAATTGAGCGATTTATAATTTTCCTCTACATGCTGGTTGGCGCCGCAATTTTTGCAATGCAGCAATTCAATGGTTTCTGTATAGGCATTTTCCCCAACAATTTTAAGGTAATGCACCAACTCAAGCTCCTCAAAACTACTTTTAGATTGTTCTATGAACTCCTCGTAACCACAATATGCACAAGTCAATTGGTGTGACCCGGGTTTAAACTTTAACTCGGCCCCGCAATTCGCACATGCTTTCTTGTATTCCGATTTTTGAGTATCCTCCATAGCTTAGATTCCCATTTGTATGGGTAATAGCCTTACGTCATAAACCATTAAGCATTTGGTAAGGGTGGGGGTGTATTTCCGCCCAAAAAGGATTTAAGTTCTTCTACTTCACTTAGGGCACTCCAATTGGCCATGCCTTGTCTCCAAATCAAGGAATCCTTATTTATAGTTCTACTGGCAAACAATTCCTTTAGCCGCCCAAAGGAAACCGGGCCGCTTTGTTGGCCGTTAACCGCATAATAATAGTTCATTTGGGCCGGTACCGGTGGTGGTGCCTGATGCTGTGGCATTTGGGTACCAAAGGATTGGGCAGCCGGTTGCCCCATCATTCCCCCCATTTGCTGGGCCAATACAAAACCCATGCCCATGCCCATGCCGGCACCTGCAGTTCCCCCTTCATTTTTGGCCGCCAACTCCATCGCCTTTGCCGCCTTAAATTGGCCTAGTTTGGTCATGTCCAATTTATCCAATCTGCTGTATTCGAAAATTTCTTTTTTCAACTCTTCGGGCATGGAAACATTTTCGATGTAAAATTTTTCCAGTTCAATACCTACACGGTTAAATTCTGGCTGCATGACCTCTTGGCATGTTTCCGAAAGCTCACTGGTATTTGCCGCATACAACTCAATGGGCAAATTAGCCTCGCCAACCGTATCCGTAAACCGGGTAACGATCAAGCTTTTCAAATGTTCGTTTACCTCATAATTGGTAAAATTACCATCGGTACCGACTACATCCACTACAAATTTACCCGGATCGTTAATTCTAAAGCTGTAGGTGCCAAACGCACGTATTTCGACAAGGCCAAACCGGTCATCGCTGAGCATAAACGGATTTTTGGTACCCCATTTTTCATCGGTAAAAAGCCTGGTGTTTACAAAATAAACCTCCGCTTTAAATGGACTATCAAAACCGTATTTCCATCCTTTTAAAGTCGTAAGGATAGGAAGGTTTTTGGTATTGAGCGTATACGTACCTGGCTTAAATACATCGGCCATTTGCCCTTCATTCAAGAAAACGGCCATTTGCCCTTCCCTAACGATCAGCTGGGCATTATTCTTTATTTCGTTCTGGTACCTCTCAAACCGGTGAACAATGGTATCGTTACTGGCATCTAGCCACTCTATTATATCAATAAATTCGTGACTAAGTTTCTTTTTAATCTCATCAAATAGGCCCATGGCTAGAAAAATTTAAATTTAGAATATCAAGATATGGAATTCATGAACAGGCCCAAAAGAAGAAGCTCTTTAATTCAAAAAAAATAGGAAGCCTGCCAAAAAATCATCATTTCACCCAAAATATTGGGGAAGAAGCCATTTTTTCTAATTAACTTAGAAATTCTAATTTCCAAAAAGATTTATGAAAAAGGTATTTTGTATTGGGGAATTGTTGATCGATTTTGTTGCCGAGAACCAAGGCAAGGATTTATCTAAAGCGAAAGAGTTTTCAAAAAAGGCTGGTGGTGCCCCTGCCAATGTATCTTGCGCGATTAGCAAACTTGGTGGTTCAAGTATATTCATAGGCTGTGTAGGAAATGATCCTTTTGGTAACTTTTTACTGCGTACACTAGAAGAACAAGGTGTGGATATTTCACTGGCCCAAAAATCTGAAGTATTTACCACCCTAGCCTTCGTATCCATTGACGGGAACGGTGAAAGGGACTTTGTTTTTAGCCGAGGGGCAGATCGCGAACTGAGCTATGAAACCACACATAAGTCGGGTTTTACAGATAACATTTTGCACTTTGGCGCCGCAACCGCATTATTGGGAGGCCCATTGGAAGAAGCATATAGCAGGTACTTATTTGATGGACTTACAAAAAATGCCTTCATCAGTTTTGACCCCAATTATAGGGCAGACCTATGGAAAAACAATGAAGATGAGTTTATACTAAAGTGTAAAGCCTTCATTGAGAAATCCCATCTTTGTAAGTTTAGCCTGGAGGAGGCACAACTCCTTTCCGGAAAAAAAAATGTTAAGGAGGCCTGTTCGGTTTTACATGCTATGGGCACAAAAATAATTGTTATTACCTTAGGGAGCGAAGGTACTTGGTTGAGTACCAAAAACTATCAAAAGACCATTCCCAGCATAAAAGTTTCCCCTGTAGATACTACGGGCGCCGGCGATGCGTTCATAGGTTGTTTATTACAGCAAATCGCAAAGAACGGCGCTATAGATGACCTCATGGACAATGAACCGGTATTAACGAGTATGGTAACCCGCGCAAATAAAGCCGGTGCCATAACAACCACTAATTTTGGCGCTATCGAATCCTTGCCAACACAACAACAATTAGATTCCTAAAATGAACCAAGCCGCATTACACCGTCTATTGGCCTCAAAAAGTCCAAAGAAGAAAGGTGCAACAAACCATACTATTTTGTTCAATCAACGATTGGCAACCAATCTTTCCTTGATTAAAACCCTGTTTTTTTCACTATACCCTGAAAAACATCAAGAATCCCAATTTTACCGACTTTTGGATTCCTTGGAACTCTTGTTTTCAGAACGGCCAACTGCGTTGAAAAAGCAGGATTTGGAACGCTTAAATTTTGGAAATTGGTATCAAAGCCAAAAGTTGGTTGGCATGCAACTTTATGTGGATCGATTCAACAAAGACCTAAAAGGACTGACCGAGAAATTACCCTATTTCGAAGATCTTGGGGTGAACTTTTTACATCTAATGCCCATAACAACCAGACCTCAAGGGGAAAATGACGGAGGGTATGCGGTTAACAGTTATTCTGAAATTGACAGCACCTATGGCACCAAGGAAGATTTTCTGTTTTTAGCGGAAGAAGCTCGCAATAAAAATATGTACTTAATGCTTGATTTCGTGGTCAACCATACCTCTAACGAATTTAGATGGGCAAAAATGGCAAAGGCCGGCGATTCCAAATATCAGAATTACTATTACACCTACCCTAACCGGGAAATACCCGATGCGTTTGAAGAAACTTTACCTGAAATTTTTCCACAATCCGCACCAGGAAACTTTACCTACGACGAGGACATGGAAAAATGGGTAATGACCTGTTTCAACACCTACCAATGGGATCTAAATTATAGAAATCCGGAAGTCTTCATTGAAATGCTCGCCAATTTAATGGCATTGGCCAATTTAGGAGTGGATGTTATCCGTTTTGATGCCTTGGCGTTTCTATGGAAAAAATTAGGGACCCTCTCCCAAAATCTACCAGAGGCGCATATGCTCACCTCCTTATTTAGAATGTGCCTTCAAGTCATAGCACCTGGGGTCATATTATTGGCAGAAGCCATTGTTGCCCCCAGAAATATTCTAAAGTATTTTGGGGAGAATATCCTGGAAGGTAATGAATGTGAAGTTGCCTATAATGCATCGCTTATGGCTTTGCTATGGAATTCGATTGCTACCAAGGAAACTTCCTTAATGCTGAAAAGTCTCACGGAAATACCGAACAAGCCAGATGATACCACCTGGATCAATTACATACGCTGCCATGATGATATTGGCCTCGGCTATGATGATGATTTTGTACGGGCCATGGGTTGGGACCCCACCGCACACAAACAGTTTATACTCAATTATTATTGTGGCAGATTGGAATGGTCACCCGCCAAAGGGCTCATGTTCATGTACAACCCAAAAAATGGGGACGGTAGAATTACCGGCAGTGCCGCGTCATTGTTGGGTCTTGAGACGGCGTTGGAACAAAAAAATAAAAATATCATTGATTACGCCATTGCGAAAATTCTAATGATGCACGGCATCATCTTAAGCTTTGGCGGAATACCAATGATTTATGCCGGTGACGAAATTGGCACCCTTAACGACTATTCCTTTGAACAACATGAAGACCATAAGAACGATAACCGCTGGGTTAATAGACCCATGCAGAATTGGAAGCTTGTTGCCAAGATTAAAAAAGAAGCGCATAATCCTGCTACGAGAATCTATGAAGGGCTGAAGAAAATGATAGGCATTAGAAAAAAGCTTTCGGCTTTTGAAGACTCCAATGACATCAAAATATATGCCGCTCCAAACCCACATGTTTTCGTTTACCGGCGCAGCAATGGAAAAGAAACTGTTTGGATCATCTCTAATTTCAATGAGGTTACGGAAACTTTAGGGGTCGGCTGGTTGTTATCCATTGGTATACACACGGGAAAAAATTCAATTGATTTGCTTACTGGTGTGTCACTAGAACTAATCAACAACGAACTCCCCCTTAAACCGTATCAGCAGCTGTGGATCAAAAATAGTTAACTATATTTCACCTTTCTCAACACCCGTAGTGCCTCTTTTAAGGAGGCGTTTAAATTAGGATATTCCGTTTTTAGAAGACCTCTCGCCTTTTCCATACGTTCCTTGGCATCTTCAAAACCGTTCAGGTAACAGATAAGATAGGTATCCGCCAAATATTTTAGATTTATGGCTTCTGCAGGTTTTAGGCTAATATTGCCCGCTACTTTGGCTACTAGTGCATTGTTGTTTTTATAAATCTGGTTCAGTTCAGCTGTATCGAATTGCGGAGGATTGAACAAAAGATCACTTTTGATTTGATAAGTACCGTTTTCACTAAAATTAATGACCACTTTTTCTAGCGGATAATATTTTTGTTTGGGTCCAAGCCCCAATTGAACGAATTCTATGGTGGTAAAGGAATCATTATCAAACGTGATGGTTACCTCATCCAAATTGGAATAAAACAATTTTACCTGTTCATTGATCAGTTCAATATCAACCCTATAATAATAGGTGACCCCGTTAACCACTTTCTTGTTTCCGGCCCAGCAGACAACAAATTGCTCTTTAAAAACCTTATAATCGCTCTCTAAATCCTTGTGCCTGTTATTGATAAAATCAATTACCCCGTCCAAGGTAAGCTCAATATTATTCTTCGCGTGCTGTTCAATGGTAGCCACGGCTTCTGAGTTAATATCCTTTAATTCAATATTATAGGCCTTTGGGAGGCTTATACTGCCCTCCCTAAAAAACACGGAACCACCATAATACTTCCAGATATTCTTACGCAAGGTGCAAACCTTGCCTATAGATTTTATGGTGACCAAGCCTACCACTTTGCCTTCTGGTAAATGCGGAAATGGAATATTCTCGTAGGCTATTAAAGGAGGGTTGTCCAAATAGGCATTGACCAGATTTTGAATCTTACTATCATCGAAAAAATCTACGCCCACTATCTTATTATCCTCATCCTCTACCCCAATAACGAT
Source organism: uncultured Flavobacteriaceae bacterium (assembly GCA_963815225.1). GTDB lineage: Bacteria > Bacteroidota > Bacteroidia > Flavobacteriales > Flavobacteriaceae > Maribacter. Next base: position 42,547 of record CAWFGA010000007.1, on the reverse strand, counting down.
AAAGGAATTGTTAGAGGGGTTGCTGTTGGCCAGAGCGCACACATGCTTTAAGAATTTGGCCTTGCCCTCCCTTTCGCCAATGGAAATAAATCGCTTTTTATCGTAAAAACTATTCTCGTCGTTATGGGCGAGCAAGTTTTTAACCAGTAAGCGTTTGTTGATCATGGAGGATTAAGGTTTACTCAAGTTCGTTGTTCGTTGTTCGTTGTTCGTTGTTCGTTGTTCGTTGTTAAAAAACATAAATTAATAGTGAAAGCAAAACACATTTCATCAACAGTAAAATGAAATACCTATGCTCCTTCTTTTCTCACAATGGTGGAAGAAGCTTGTGCAGTTGGCATCACTACAAGGTCTGCAATATTGACATGGTAGGGCCTGGTGACCACGAAGTGAATAATTTCCGCAATATCTTCGGGCTTCAAGGGTTGAAACCCTTTATATACATTTTCTGCACGATTTTCATCGCCCTTAAAACGTACCTGACTAAATTCCGTCTCAACCAAGCCCGGGTTCACAGCTCCGACACGAATACCATAAGGATTCAAATCTATTCGCATACCTTGATTTATGGCATCTACCGCATGTTTACTGGCGCAATAAACGTTTCCTTTTGGATATACTTCCTTACCGGCAGTAGAGCCTATATTAATAATATGACCAGATTTACGTTGGATCATTTGGGGCATCAAAGCCTTTGAGACATAGAGTAGGCCTTTTACATTGATATCCAGCATGGCATCCCAATCCTCTAGGCTTCCTTCCTGTATGGCATCCAGGCCATGGGCATTTCCGGCATTGTTTATCAAAATGTCTATTTGCGAAAAGGAATTGGGCAATGACTCAACCGCCTCCATCACCGCTTCTTTATCCCGAACATCAAAATTCAAGATATGTACGTCAACTTCCTTACTCAATTCCTTTCGTAGGGCTTCTAAGCGTTCTTCACGTCTACCGCACAGGACCAAATTAATCCCCTTGAGGGCGAAAAGTATTGCAGTAGATTTTCCAATACCACTCGTAGCTCCTGTGATAAATGCTGTTTTTTTCATTTTAAATTATTTTATGCAACTTCATGGCCTTCGTTAGCTTCCAGTAATAGGAACCAATCCTGTAATTCCATTTCTATTTTTATGGCCTCCATGGCTAATTCCAACCTTTTTGGGGTTGCCGTCCCTACCACGGGATGAATGTTTGACGGATGTCTAAGAATCCACGCCAACAATAATTGATCTTCGGTAGCATTATATTTTTTAGCGAAATTTTGTAGTACTTTTTTAATTCGCTTGTTTGCCTGGGTATCCTCCCTGAAAAACGAACCAAGCGGACTCCAAGACATGGCCATTCGGTCATGTATCATGCAATCATCTAAAGTACCGTCTGTCATGACGCCGTTGGCCGTTAAAGAAAATTCTACTTGATTTGCGGCTACGGGCAGTTCCTTTTCCACCAGCGCAATTTGAGAAGGCGTGAAATTGGACACCCCAAACTGCCTTATTTTTCCTGAACGCTTTAATGGTTCAATTGCCTCAGCAATTTCGGAAGGATTTAACAACGGACTCGGCCTATGCAAGAGTAACAAATCCAAATAATCTGTTTTGAGCATTTTCAAGGAACGCTCCACAGATTCAATAATATAGCCCTTTCGATAATCATAGTGCTTTACCCTATTTTTACGCTCTTTGGCATCGAACTGTATACCGCATTTACTAATCAACTGAATTTTGTCTCTTGCAATGGTACTTTTGGCGAAAGCCTCCCCAAATTGGGCCTCATTGGTATAATCCCCATAAATATCGGCATGATCAAAAGAGGTAATTCCATGGTCCAAGCAGTGCTCCATTAGACGTATCATTTCGTCTGTGGCCAACTGTTTGCCCCAGTTGCCCCAAGTCATGGTTCCTGCAATAATTCTTGAATATGATGTTGTAGTGCTCATAAGCGGATGAATTTAAAAAGAAATACCTTAAAGGCTTCATAAAAATAAGGGCTTTTCCCATTTTTTAACCTATCATTAACAGCTACTGAGTGAATAAATTTTCAATTTGCATGACTGTTAAAATTCGAAGCGACAATAACCAAAAATATAACTTTTTAAATGGAAGAAAATACCGCAGTTGACATTAGCGCCGTAAATGAGAAAATTGCTCAGGAAAGTGCTTTTATTGATTTATTGATGCTTGAAATGAACAAAGTAATCGTTGGCCAAAAATACATGGTAGAACGATTGCTGATCGGCCTATTGGGACAAGGGCATATATTGTTGGAAGGTGTTCCCGGCCTAGCCAAGACCTTGGCCATTAATACCCTGGCAAGGGCCGTTAAGGGTAGTTTTAGCAGAATACAGTTTACACCCGATCTTTTACCGGCAGATGTAGTAGGTACCTTGATTTATAACATGAAGGAGAACGATTTCTCCATTAAAAAAGGACCTATTTTTGCCAATTTTGTTTTGGCAGATGAGATAAACCGGGCCCCAGCCAAAGTACAATCGGCACTATTGGAGGCAATGCAGGAAAAGCAGGTTACCATTGGTGATGAAACCTTTATTTTGGATAAGCCCTTTTTGGTAATGGCGACGCAGAACCCCGTTGAACAGGAAGGTACGTACCCCTTACCGGAAGCCCAAGTAGACCGTTTTATGTTGAAAACGGTTATAGATTACCCCAAAATGAACGAGGAGCAATTGATTATGCGCCAAAATTTGATGGGTAACTACGAAACTGTTAACCCAGTGGTGACCTTAAAACAAATTTTAAGTGCACAAAAAGCGGTACGTGAAGTTTATATGGACGAAAAAATCGAGAAATATATACTTGACCTTGTATTTGCCACCCGCTATCCTGAGAAATATAATTTAGAAAGCTTAAAACCATTGATTAGTTTTGGGGCTTCGCCTCGAGGTAGTATCAATTTGGGGAACGCCGCCAAATGCTACGCGTTTATAAAAAGGAGGGGATATGTTGTGCCAGAGGATGTACGTGCCGTAGTTCATGATGTTCTTAGGCATAGAATTGGTATTACCTACGAAGCCGAAGCAGAGAACATCACCTCTGTAGATATCATCAACAAGATCGTTAACGAGATCGAAGTACCTTAAAAACAGTTGGCAGTTGCAGCAATGGCAGCACTTTGTAAAAAGTGCTACGCAAAACTGCCACTGAGTGCTGCTCACTGAAGACTATGGATACCAAAGAGTTACTCAAAAAAGTACGGAAAATTGAGATTAAGACGAGACGTCTTTCCGACCATATATTTGGCGGTGAGTACCACTCGACGTTCAAGGGGCGTGGTATGACCTTTAGTGAAGTACGGCAGTATCAATTTGGCGATGATGTACGTAATATTGATTGGAACGTAACGGCAAGGTACAACGAACCGTACATAAAAGTTTTCGAGGAAGAGCGCGAACTTACTATGATGCTAATGGTGGATATCAGTGGCTCTGAGCTCTTTGGGACTACCAACCAATTTAAAAATGAAATCGTTACGGAAATATCCGCAACATTGGCTTTTAGTGCGCTTCAAAACAATGATAAAGTAGGCCTCATGTTGTTTTCAGATCAAATAGAGCTCTACATTCCTCCAAAAAAAGGAAAAAGCCATGTGCTACGAATCATAAGGGAACTTTTGGAGTTTAAACCACAAAGCAACAAAACCGATATTGCGGAGGCACTTAAGTTCCTAAGTAGCGTTATGAAAAAGAAAGCCATTGTGTTTGTGCTATCGGATTTCATTGCTTCGGATTATGAAAGGACCTTAAAAATTACAGGCAACAAGCACGATGTAACCGGAATTAGAGTATATGATGAGCGCGAAGAATCCATTCCCAATTTAGGCATGGTACAGTTACAGGATGCTGAAACCGGCAAAGTACAACTGGTAAACACGCAATCAAAAAAAAATAGAGATGCCTATGCTGAATTCCATAGAGATCGGGTATTGTATTTCAAGGAATCGTTTACAAAATCTGGCTGTGGTATTTTGGACTGTAGGGTCGACGAAAGTTATGTTAAGAAGCTTTTGGGTTATTTTAAAAGAAGAAGTTGATTAGAAGAATGATAAATGGTGTAGGTGTCTTGAATGGTAGCATTTCGTTAATAAAACGGAATATGCCCTTATCGTTGTGCCTATTGCTCTCCCTACAACTCATAGGTCAAGATAGTCCTGCCATTAATACCACGGTAGATACGACATTCATTAAAATTGGGGAACAGGTAAAATGGACCGTAACGGTTGATGTCGACACAACTGCACAGGTCATTTTCCCCGAAGGACAAACTTTTTCGCCTTTAGAAACGGTAGAGGCCTTTGCAACGGATACTACCCGTAAGAAAGATAGGCTCACCTTACAAAAAATATATGCACTCACACAATTCGATTCCGGAGCTTATAAATTGCCTTCGCAGCGAATAGAAATCAACGGCACGGGTTACATGACAGATTCAATGCTGATCAATGTGGCAACAGTTCCCGTAGATACATTGGCGCAAAAAATGTACGATATTAAGCCACTGATTCAGGTTGAAAAAAGCAATGCAGACCTTTGGAAGTATATCCTCATCGGCCTCTTGGTATTATTGCTCCTGGGCGGACTTGTTTATTGGTTCATATTTCGAAAAAAACCGTTGACCGAAGAAGAAAAAGTGGCGCTCCTACCCCCCTACGACAGGGCCCTTTTGGAATTGAAGCGTCTGGAAAATTCGAAGTATTTAATACAGGACGAATACAAGCAATACTATTCCGAGCTTACCGCGATCGTGCGTTCCTATTTGGAAGAAGATGCGCATGTGACCGCTTTGGAAAGCACAACGGACCAGCTCATACAGAAATTGGAGCTGCTAAAGGACGCGGGCGAGTTGAAACTGGACGATGATACCATCAAACAATTCAAACAAATTTTACAGACTGCAGATTTGGTGAAGTTTGCCAAAAACAAACCCTCAACTTCCGTTGCGGAACAAGACCGTAAACTCGTGGAGCAAATCGTAGTAAAGACCCATGATGCGCTTCCAGAACCTACCCCTGAGGAATTATTGGAACAAGCCGAGTACAAGGAAGAATTGGAACGTAAAAAGAATAAGAAAAAATTGGTCATCGGTGTAGCTGCCTTAGTGGCAATGCTCCTCATAGGAACGACCATTGCAGGAATCCAATTAGGTTTTGGTTATTTAAAGGATACGGTATTTGGCCACCCAACCAAGGAATTATTGGAAGGAGATTGGATACAGAGTACCTATGGCTTCCCTCCCATTCAGTTGGAAACTCCGGAAGTATTGGTGCGCCAAGAGGTTAAATTACCGCCAGAAGCCAAGGCCTCGGTTTCGGATATTCAAGCTTTTGGGTATCGAAGTTCAATTGGACTCTTTACCATTGCAACTACTTCAATTACGCTAAGCCAACAAGATGTAGAACCTGATTTCGAAAAGACCATAGAGCAGATTTTATCCAACTTTGAAGCACAAGGGGCCAAAAACATTATCACAAAACAAGAAGAGTTTAGCACTGTGAGCGGAGTTAAAGGATTAAAGGTATACGGTAGTGGCAAATTTGCAGTGCCGGAATCCAAGGAACTTATCGATGGTGATTATGCCGTACTACTCTTTGGGGGGAACGGATTTCAGCAATATGTCATCCTTACCTGGTTAGAGGATGATGCCTATGCCCAAGAAATTGTAGATCGTATTTTGGCATCGGTAGAAGTAAAAACAGAAGTTTAGATGTTAGAGAATATAACCTTTGCAAATCCAGATTTCTTTTGGCTGTTCCTTTTACTGCCACTGGCCATTCTGTGGTATATTTTTAAACAAAAGGAACAGAGCGCATCGCTTCGCATTTCCAGTATCAAAGGATTTAGGCACCAAGGGATACTACCAAAGTTGCGTCCTATGCTTTTTGTTTTTCGCCTTTTGGCCCTAAGCGCCATCATCGTTGCAATGGCACGCCCACAAACCGAGGATATATCTACCCGCACCAAGACAACCAAAGGAATCGATATTGTAATGGCCATTGACGTTTCCTCCAGTATGTTGGCCAGAGACCTAAAGCCCAATCGCTTATCGGCACTTAAGGAAGTAGCCGCAGATTTTATAAAGAAGAGACCAAATGATCGTATAGGATTGGTAGCTTATGCCGGTGAAGGTTATACCAAAACACCAATAACGACCGATAAATCCATTGTGTTGAATGCTTTGGCAGAAATTACCTATGGGCAATTGGAAGATGGTACGGCGATTGGCATGGGCTTGGCGACATCGGTAAACCGACTGAAAGAAAGTACGGCAAAAAGCAAAATCATTATTTTATTGACGGATGGCGTAAACAATTCTGGGTTTATAGAACCGCAGACGGCGGCCGATCTTGCCATAGAATTCGATATAAAGACCTATACGATTGGTTTGGGAACGAATGGAAACGCACTATCACCTATCGCTTATAACGCTGATGGATCTTTTAGATATGGTATGCGGCAGGTAGAAATTGACGAAGCCCTTTTGAAGGATATTGCCCAAGCTACAGGGGGTCGTTATTTTAGGGCTACCGATAATGAGTCTTTGGAAGAAATCTATGATGAAATCAACAAACTGGAAAAGACAGAGGTCGAGGAATTTAAATATTACCGGTACGAGGAACGTTTTAGACCTTGGGTATTGATGGCCGGCGCACTACTAATTTTGGAATGGATTTTGAGAAATACCTTATTCAGAAGTTTTATTTAATATGGTACAGTTAGACGAAAAAATATATTTCTATTTGCTTTTCATCGTCCCGGTGATCGTGGTCCTGTTCCTTTTGGTGGTTATTTGGAAAAAAAGAACGCAAAAAAAATTCGCAAACACCGCACTTTTAAAACGCCTTACGCCAGATAGATCTTATAATAAGGGAACTTTAAAGCTACTTGTTTTTATTCTTGGGCTTTCTTTATTGATTATAGGCTTGGTGAACCCTAAAATAGGCACCAAATTGGAAACGGTGAAACGTGAAGGCGTGGATATTGTTTTTGCAGTAGACGTTTCCAAGAGTATGTTGGCAGAGGACATTGCCCCCAACCGATTGGAAAAGGCAAAAAGACTGGTCTCCGAGATTATAAATCAGTTGGCAAGTGACCGTATCGGAATAATCGCCTATGCCGGTCAAGCCTATCCCCAACTACCCATAACCACAGATTATGGGGCGGCCAAAATGTTCCTTCAGAGCATGAATACTGATATGTTGACGTCCCAAGGTACCGCTATTGATCAAGCTATAGAATTGGCAAGTACCTATTATGATGATGAAGAGCAGACCAATAGGGTGCTTTTTATAATTTCTGACGGCGAGGATCATTCTGAAGGGTCTACGATAGAGGCGGTAGAAGAGGCGGTTGATGCGGGCATACGGATCTATACCATTGGGGTGGGCAAACAAAAGGGAGCTCCCATTCCCATTAAAAGAAATGGAATTTTGGAGAGTTTGAAAAAAGATAACCAGGGCGAAACCGTTATAACAAGGTTAAATGAGGACATTTTAGTCGATATTGCCAATGAAGGAAATGGGCAATATATAGACGGCTCCAATACCGATGCCGCAGTTGAATCAATCAAGGAAGAACTGTTGCAGATGGATAAAAAAGAATTTGAGGCGAAGCAGTTTGCAGAATACAAAGATCAGTTTCAATGGTTTATTGGGGCTGCATTGTTGCTTCTTTTTTTGGATATTTTTATATTGGACCGTAAGACCAAATGGTTAAAGAAACTTAATTTATTCAATGAGAAAAGAAATGAGTAAAATTAAAATCGGCATACTATTACTATTGGTTTCCTTTGTCTCCTATGCACAAGAAGCGGATGAGCAGCAAAAAGCAAAGGCATTGAGGACCTCTACCAATCTTACCTGGGAGGGCAATAAGGCCCTGTCCGAAGATAATTTCGTTGCCGCGGAGGTAGATTATAGGAAAGCCATTGCCAAAAGCCCTGATAATAGTGCAGCGCCCTACAATTTAGGAAATGCCTATTACACGAACGAAACCTATAATGAGGCATTTGGTAGGTTTAAGGAAGCCGGCGAGGCAAGTACCTCAAAACCGGAGAAACATAAGGCTTATCATAATATGGGCAATGTCTTTATGAAACGTAAAGACTATGCGAAAGCTGTAGAAGCCTATAAAGAGGCTTTGCGTAATAACCCTACCGATGAAGAAACGAGGTATAATTTGGCCTTGGCAAAAGAACTTTTGAAAAAGGACGAAGAGGAGAAAAAGCAGAATCAAGACGATAAAGACAAGGACAAGAAGGACAAGGAAGAAAACAAAGACCAAGATAAAAAGGACGAGGGAGAAGACGGGGATAAGAAAGATCAGGACCAAAAAGATAAAGGCGACGAAGGAGACCAAAACGAGGAGCAAAAAGACGAAAATAAGGATGGGGAGGGCGAGAAAGATCATAAGAAAAAGCCGGAACAAGGGGATAAAGACCAAGACCAACAACAGCCCAGGCCCAATCAACTGTCAAAACAACAAGTTGAAAATCTCTTAAGGGCCATGCAAAATGCGGAGAAAAAGGTACAGGACAAAATTGATGCTAAAAAGGTAAAGGGCGTAAAGGTTAAAAATGAAAAGGATTGGTAAAATTTAAGGCCATAATACAAGTAACACTACTGCTGTCCGCTTTGGTATTTTCTCCAATGATTACGGCACAGGATGATGATGCCGTAACCTTTGAAATGAAGCTGAGTAAACCAAAGCTCGGTATAAACGAGCGTTTACGGGTAGATTTTGTTATGAACCGCGATGGAGACAATTTCAATCCGCCAGATTTTGAGGGGTTTAGGGTTGTTATGGGGCCTTCGCAATCCATAAGTTCGTCCTGGATAAACGGTGTCAGAAGTTATTCCAAATCCTATTCCTATACCCTTGCCCCCACTGCACGGGGCAAATTCACCATTAAGCAGGCCTCCATCGTTATTGGTGGAGAAACCTATAAATCGCTAGCCAAGGAAGTAGAGGTCACAGAAGCGGTAGACAAACCAAGTGATCAAATGACGGCAGACGACGTAGCCGATGAAAATCTTCATTTGGTAGCTGAAATATCCAAGACTGATCCGTACATGAACGAAGCGATTACGGTCATCTATAAACTTTATGTAAGCCCTAACATTAGCGTATCCAATTACCAACCGTTGGACAATCCTACCTACAATAACTTTTGGAGTCAGGATATTAAAGTTTCAAGTTTGAGCGCCCAGAATGGAACCTATCAAGGAAAACCGTACCGGTACGTGATTTTAAAACGTGTTGTGCTTTATCCGCAAAAATCAGGCAAATTGGACATTGAACCGCTTTCCCTAGAAGTAACGGTTGACGTTCCTACGGGTAGGCGTGACTTTTTTGGTGGCCGTATCTATGCCCAAACCAATAAAACGGTATCTGCCGGAAATAGGACCATTAACGTAAAACCCCTGCCCTTGGCAAACCAACCAGCCAATTTTAACGGGGCCGTTGGGGATTTCGATTTTACGGTAACCACGAGTAAAACGAGCCTAAATGCTACAGAGTCCTTGCAAGCGACGGTAGAAGTAAATGGCAAAGGAAATCTAAAACTATTCAAGCTTCCAGAACCCGAATTACCCAGTGCCCTTGAAGTGTACGAGCCTGAATTTACGGAAGGGGTCAGAACTACATTAAGCGGAATGCAGGGCAAGGTAAGTAATCAATATACCATCGTTCCCGCTTTTAGGGGGAAATATCCTATAGCACCGTTAAACTTCAGTTTCTTTAATCCAATCACGGAAAAGTATACGACCCTTACCTCTGATGAAATCGTAATAAATGTGCTGGAGGGTCCGTTAAGCGGTTCCAATACGGGTGCGGAAAGTACTGCCAATAGTCAAAAACAAGCCGTTGTGGCGAACGCGAACCAATTCAATTTTATAAAATTGAAACCAAACCTTACAAGCAAAACCACGTCCTACTTTTTTGGATCTACCTCCTTTTACCTATGGTTACTTTGCCCATTGTTATTGATACCATTGGCAATCCTTTTCAGAAAGAAAAGTGATGCGATTGCGGGCGACGTCGCCGGTAACAAGGTGCGTAGGGCCAATAGATTGGCAAGAAAATACCTCTCCGCGGCCAAAAAACAATTGGGCAATAAAGACTCTTTTTATGTGGCCTTGGAGCGTGCGCTTCATAATTACTTAAAAGCTAAATTAAAGATAGAGACCGCAGAATTTAGTAAGGATAAAATAACCGAGTTATTGACCAAAAAACAGATAGACGAGAACACCGTTGCGGGCTTTATAGCATTACTTCAAAATTGCGAAGCGGCTAGATACAGCCCGTTTTCCAATGTGCAGATGCAATCGGATTATGAAAAGGCAAGTGAGGTAATTTCCCAAATGGACAAACAATTGTAAGCATGTTTAAAAAACTAATCCTTTTCCTTGGCCTCTGTAGCGTGCTGCTCTGCAACGCCCAAAATGAAGAATTTTTTGATCAGGCGACCACGGCATACAATGCGGGCGAATACCAACGGGCAATTGATTTTTACAAGGATATCCTGAACAATGATGTGCATTCCGCGTCCGTGTATTTTAACTTGGGGAATTCCTATTACAAACTAAATGAAATTGCGGAAAGCATCTACTATTATGAAAAGGCACTGCTGTTATCCCCGAACGATAACGAAATAAAGACGAATCTTAGCTATGCCCAAAATATGACCTTGGATGCCATAGATACCGTACCGGAAACAGGGATTTCCAAACTGTACAAAAACATTACCGGTAAACTTACGTTTGATCAATGGAGTTACCTGGCCATCGGCGCAATGTTCATTTTTGTGTTGTTATATATTGCTTTTTACAATTTTAACTACTCCGCCAGAAAAAGGTGGTCCTTTATAGGTAGCTTGATCGCTTTGTTTATTTGTATCATCGCCATACTTTTTGCATACATTCAGCAAAAGGATTTCGAGGCTAAGAAGCCGGCAATAATTTTTGCAGAAGAGAGCAGCATTAAAGCGGAGCCCAATAATGCTAGTGCCCAAGTATTTGTACTTCATGCAGGTACCAAGGTAAATATCATGGAAAAACTCAATGACTGGAATAAAATTCAGTTAGCCGATGGAAAAACGGGTTGGATTTTAGAAAATCAATTGAAGCCCCTTAAAGATTTTTAAGGAAATTTTTAGGGATATTTAAACTATCGGCTATCTTTAAAGACATTTCAAACAAAAAATGAATTCCAAAATCCTAATTTTTCTAGCCATTATCTTATCCGCAGCCATTTTAGGGCCGTCGGTTAGGTCCCTGCTGGATTTGGATTCACCATCGGTCTTCGTTATCGATTTAAACGAGGAAGAGGAATCAGAAGAAACAAAAAAAGATAGTTCACAACAAGAGTTTTTAGTCAGTCAGCAAGGACATCATCTATTCAAATCCTGCGAGACGAATCATATTATTTTCACTTGGGCCTTCCATGAAGAGGATAAAGCCTCCTTGGATATACTCCTACCACCGCCGCGAATCAACGTTTAATTCGCAACACCTAACCTCTATAATAATCCTTTACATTACCTTTTTGGTACTGTAATTCAAATTGAAAAAATTTTATGTTCAAACATATTAAAAGTGATATTCCCGCGAGTATCGTTGTATTCTTTGTAGCACTACCCTTGTGTTTAGGTATTGCCCTAGCAAGTGGAGCGCCCCTCTTTTCTGGCCTAATAGCCGGTATAGTAGGTGGTATCGTCGTTGGTGGACTAAGCGGCTCCAAAATTGGGGTCAGTGGTCCTGCCGCCGGGCTTGCCGCCATTGTTCTGGTAGCTATAACCTCATTGGGAGGTTATGAAAATTTCTTGGTCGCAGTCGTCCTAGGAGGCGCTATTCAACTGCTTTTCGGTGTGCTAAAGGCCGGTATCATTGGATACTATTTTCCCTCATCCGTCATTAAGGGAATGCTGACCGGTATTGGAATCATTATCATTTTAAAACAAATCCCCCATTTTTTTGGCTATGATCCCGACCCGGAGGGAGATTGGGCATTCTTTCAGGTGGATGGAGAAAATACATTTTCCGAAATTTTCGCAGCCATCAACAATATTAGTCCCGGAGCTACCCTTATTGCCATTATTGGTTTAGCTATATTAATACTATGGGATAAAGTACTTTCAAAAAAAGGGAAAATATTTCAATTGATACAAGGACCATTAGTCGCTGTAGCACTCGGCATACTATTTTATATTTTTACGAAAGACCATGAAACCTTATCCATTTCAAAGGAACACTTGGTAAGCGTCCCAATTCCGGATGATTTTTCCTCCTTTTTAGGGCAGTTCCGTTTTCCAAATTTTGCAGTTATCGATAATCCGCAAATTTGGATTACGGCTTTTACGATAGCATTGGTTGCCAGCCTCGAAACCCTACTTTGCGTTGAGGCAACGGACAAGCTAGATCCTCATCGTAACATTACACCAACCAACAGGGAACTTTTGGCACAAGGAACAGGAAATATTGTTTCAGGACTCATTGGTGGTTTGCCCATTACCCAAGTAATTGTGCGTAGTTCCGCCAATATACAGTCTGGTGGTAGAACCAAGTTGTCAGCAATCATTCATGGTTTTTTACTTCTCTTTTCGGTGATTTTACTGCCTACGGTATTGAATATGATTCCATTGTCCGTTCTGGCCGCTGTACTTTTCATTGTTGGATTTAAATTGGCCAAGCCTGCTTTGTTCCTTAAAATGTTCAGTCTGGGTTGGAAACAATACGTCCCCTTCCTGATCACCGTGTTGGGAATCATCTTTACAGATTTACTTATTGGTATTTCCTTAGGATTGGCCGTGGGAATTGTTGTAATACTGATTAAAAGCTATCAGAACTCACACTTCTTGCATATTGAGGACAAGAGCAACGATAGGCATGTCATTAAAATGACCTTGGCCGAGGAGGTTACCTTCTTTAACAAAGGAGCTATTTTAAAAGAATTGGACAGTTTGCCTAATGACACCTATTTGGAGTTAAATGTAATACAAACCAGGTATTTGGATTATGACATTATTGAGATTTTAGATGATTTCTCTGTCAAAGCAAAGGAAAGAAATATTGATATTAAATTAGTCTCCAAGCGCGGCGTTGTCGAGAATCCTCCTAGCTATTTCGAATTTTTCGATTCCCGGCCAAAATCTGAGCGAAGCCTAAGTTGAGTATGAAACAGGCTTATACAGCAAGCCTTTTTTAGGCTTACCATCAATTCTATTATCGAATAAAAATTAGATATCTTATGAAAGCACATACAAAAGAAACACAAGCGTCAATGACCCCTAATAAGGCATTGCAATTCCTGAAAGAGGGAAATAAAAGATTCCAAAACAACCTAAAGGCCAATCGAAATTTATTGGAACAGGTAAATGATACCAGGGATGGACAATTTCCGTTCGCTACCATTTTAAGCTGTATTGACTCCAGAGTCTCCGCAGAATTGGTTTTTGATCAAGGTCTTGGGGATGTTTTCAGTGTACGGATCGCCGGAAATTTTGTAAACGAGGATATCCTGGGCAGTATGGAGTTTGGCTGTAAACTGGCGGGTACTAAACTAGTCGTTGTTTTGGGCCACACCAGTTGCGGGGCTATAAAGGGAGCCTGTGACCATGCCCGTTTAGGAAATCTTACGGCTTTGATCAATAAAATTGAACCCGCAGTAGAGGCCGTCAAAGAACCTAAGGACGAGAATTTGAGAAATTCAAAAAATTTAGAATTTGTGGATGCGGTCGCTGCAAAAAACGTTGAGATAACCATTGAAAACATTAGACAACGAAGTCGCGTCCTCGCCGATATGGAAGAACAGGGAGAGATAAAAATAGTAGGCGCCATGTACGATATTTCTACCGGTGAAGTAGCGTTTTACTAAAGATAATTTCACTAAATAAATGCCGATGAAAGCTCAGCTTTCCTCGGCATTTTGTTTGTAATAATTAGTGCTGCGGCTGGCACAATTCATTTTTGAAATCACGAAATTCTTACCTACCTACAAATTGGACCAGTGCTAAAGGATGTTGCGCATTAAGGCATCGCATAAGGATTCAACAATGCCTTCACAGAAACTTTAGCTTGGCCTACCTTTAGAGCCAACGCCACATAGTTTCAAACAACACAAGTGCGTTCAACTTCTTTCGCATGGTAGATATTTTCAGCGATAACCAATTAGCCGATAAACCAGTGAATACTGCGGCATTTAAAGTAGGCTAGAAATATAGTCCCATCTCAGTAAAATTTTAAAACGTGAATGAACGATTCCTTTTATAGTTAGTGGTCCTACAGTAAGCGCAATACCAATAATGCAATAAGTCCTCGTCAATTTGTCCCACTAAAAACAGACTTTACTCTCCTAAAAGTTATAAATTTGCCCTTTTAGTAGCGCACGATGATTGAAGATATAAAGAAGCAAATTGAAGAGGTAAACCTCTTTACAGCAGATAATTTGGAAGCCGTAGAGGCCTTTCGTATAAAATATTTAGGCAAAAAAGGAATGTTAAACGACTTTTTCGCCGAATTCAAAAATGTGCCTAACGACCAAAAAAAGGAGTTTGGGCAAACCATCAACCAGTTAAAGCAGGTAGCTACGGATAAGGTGGAAGTGCTTAAGGCAAGCTTGGAAAACAACCATACGGAAGAAAAAAAGTATGGAGATCTAACAAGACCGGGGAATCCCATTGAATTGGGGTCCCGTCACCCTATTTCCATCGTAAAAAATAAAATAATCGATATTTTTTCCAGAATTGGATTCAATGTATCCGAAGGACCGGAAATAGAGGACGACTGGCATAACTTTACCGCTTTGAACCTACCCGAATATCATCCGGCACGTGATATGCAGGATACCTTCTTTGTACAAACCAATCCGGATATTCTCTTACGCACCCACACCTCCTCGGTTCAAGTGCGGTATATGGAAAATAACAAACCGCCCATTCGTACCATTTCCCCTGGTAGGGTTTATAGAAACGAAGCTATCTCCGCAAGGTCTCATTGTTTTTTTCATCAAGTAGAGGGTCTGTATATCGATAAGAACGTATCCTTTGCAGATTTAAAACAGACCTTGCAGTATTTTACCACAGAGCTTTTTGGTAAGTCCAAGATCAGATTGAGGCCCTCCTATTTTCCGTTTACCGAGCCAAGTGCAGAAGTTGATGTTTATTGGGGGCTGGAAACAGAAACCGATTACAAGATGACCAAAGGTACGGGTTGGTTAGAAATCATGGGCTGTGGCATGGTAGACCCCAATGTGCTCAACAATTGTGGAATAGATCCTGATGTTTATTCCGGCTTTGCCTTTGGTATGGGAATAGACCGTATTGCCCTCTTACTGCATCAAATCTCGGATATTAGGTTGTTAAGTGAAAATGATTTGCGTTTTCTAGAACAATTTAAAAGCGCCTTATAATCATTTCAAGTGAAAAAGGATATTGAAATACCGATAGCCAAAGAGGTTTATGTAGCAATTGTACATGAGTGGAACAAAGAATTCCTGGACAAGGATTGGAATGCCTACATCATCAACGCTAGATCAACACCTATAGCAATGGTAATGGTCGTATCCAAAGGATATGATGATGATAAAAAGACGTCGACCATGCGGCATGCCATACCCGAAATGGCGGCAAAATCATTTGCAAAAATTGAAGTAGTTCAAGAGGAGGTCCTAGCCTTACATAATGAGTTTTTTGTTACGTATTATGCCGATAACAAGTTGTACGAAAAACGCTTTCTATTTGAAAAGCAAAGTGTTAACGAACAAAATTTAAACCCCCTTCCGCTCATAGATAAAGAAGGGGTTCTTGCAACGTAACAACTAGCCACTGCCAATTTCATTTAAATTGATTTACACCAAACACTATTTGAAATTAATACTTATTGCCGCTGTAGTACTCCTGTACGCTTGTAAAAATGATGATGGTTTAGAGTGTTCCTTGGTGGATTGTATGGTAGATCAACTATTCACCATAGAATTTGTGGATGGTCTAGGTAACAACCTCATAGAAAATGGAACCTATGACCTGACCAAAATCGTAGTTTCCACAAATGGTAACGACCTTTACGTAGATACATCTACCACTGAAAAGTATCTTATTTTCTACTATGATGGGCGAAGCGGGGAACAGGTTTATGACCTACGACTGAATTCCTCAGAAACCGATATATTAATGCTAAACCTTTCAAAAAAAGAGAAAGAAAATAAATGTTGT
This sequence comes from uncultured Flavobacteriaceae bacterium, assembly GCA_963815225.1. Lineage (GTDB taxonomy): Bacteria > Bacteroidota > Bacteroidia > Flavobacteriales > Flavobacteriaceae > Maribacter. The sequence goes on along the minus strand of CAWFGA010000007.1, from coordinate 26,330 downwards.
GGGCCTTATTTTGACGTGAACGAAGCGAGCTACAATGGTAAATTTTCACAGCTAACCAACCTGGGTTTAGCTTCTGATAAAATAACTGTAATAAAATAAACGGCTCCCTAGCGCAAAGGATATCCCTTCGCCGCCCACCAAGGTTTTACCTCAATGACCAGCCGACCCGCTTTTACCATGGGATCCATATTGGCCAAGCTATCGGCGATTTGCAAGGTTGGCACATTATAAATCGTTATGCCCCTAATTTCACCATCATCACCAAAAGGCCCGGAAATATCGGCATAGCCTTCATCATACATCCTTTTCAAATGCTCCATATGTAATTTTTGCAAACTATCTGCCTCCAACTTATTTTGTGACCGATTGGAGCCCCGTTTTAAAAAAGCGATAAAATATTGCTGCATTAAAATGGTATCCTTCGTCTCTTCATCCACGAAATCGAAAACTTGATATCCGGCCTTTTCCAAATCGGTTTTCTCAAACGCCACATTCATTTCAGTTTCGTTGCCTACTCCTTTTTCCTCGCTATTCCTTACTTCTGTGCATGCGCCTAAAAGCATACAAATGGCTACACCTACTTTTAGTATCTTTTCCATTTCGAATACGGATTTTGACTTAATTGTGAATTATAATACGCTACTTCTCCTGTAACTTCTGTACCTAGCCAGTCCGGTCTATCAAATAGTTCGTTTTCTGATTCCAATTCAACCTCTGCCACGATTAAGCCTTCATTTTCACGTAAAAACTCATCTACTTCAAAAACATGCGCGCCCACAGGAATTTCATAGCGATACTTCTCTAGGGAACCCTTCTCACAAAGCAAAAGTAATGCCTCGGCCTCCTTTACCCTAATTTCCTTTTCCCACTCAAATCTAGCCGTGCCAGCGGCATTGGATATTCCCTTGACCGTAATAAATCCTGTATCGCCCGCTACGCGTATTCTAACGGTCCGATGGGGGTCGGTATTTAAAAATCCTTGCACGATTCGTGTTTTTGACCGTGCCAATGTTTTAAATGCATCTGATTTTACCAGAAATTTCCGCTCAATTTCAATCATATAAGTCGGTAATAGCTTAATCCCTAAACTAAGATAAGCCTTAAATTTGCTTATGCCCAATGAAAACCCTATCCGAAAAATTATACACGTCGACATGGATGCGTTTTACGCCTCCGTTGAGCAATTGGATAATCCTGAATTACGGGGGAAACCTATTGCTGTAGGAGGCAGTTCCCAAAGGGGTGTAGTGGCTGCCGCTAGTTACGAAGCCAGAAAATTTGGTGTGCGCAGTGCCATGAGCAGTGTTGTAGCCCAACGTAATTGTCCCGATCTTATTTTCGTTAAAGCCCGTTTTGATCGCTACAAGGAGGTATCAAAACAAATTAGGAACGTTTTCTATGAATATACGGATTTGGTTGAACCCTTATCATTGGACGAGGCCTATTTGGATGTAACCATCAATAAAAAAGGAAACCCTTCCGCTACTTTGATTGCGAGCGAAATTAGACAGCGTATTTTAGAGGTGACCGGTTTAAATGCCTCGGCAGGGATATCGATCAATAAATTCATAGCCAAAGTGGCAAGTGACATCAACAAGCCTAACGGACAAAAAACCGTAAATCCTGAAGAAGTACTCCCATTCTTAGAACAATTAGACATTAGAAAGTTCTATGGTGTAGGCAAGGTAACTGCGGAAAAAATGTATCAATTGGGGATTTTCAACGGAAAAGACCTAAAAAGTAAGCCCCTTGAGTTTTTAGTAGATAAGTTTGGAAAAAGTGGAAGTTACTATTACAATGTAGTACGAGGTATTCATCTCAGCGAGGTAAAACCACATCGTATCCCAAAATCGGTAGGGGCAGAACGCACTTTTAACGAGAATCTAAGCAGTGAAATCTTTATGTTAGAGCGTCTAGACCATATTGCGACCGAACTGGAGCGCCGTCTTAAAAAAGCCGATATTGCCGGAAAGACCATTACCCTAAAAATCAAATACAGTGATTTTACCTTGAATACCCGTAGCAAAACTATCCCCTATTTTATAGCGGATAAGGACTTGATACTGGAGACCGCAAAAGAACTACTCTATCAGGAGGAATTACAAAATTCGGTTCGGTTACTTGGTATTTCCCTTTCCAACCTAAATACCAATGCTAAATCAACTGAAAAGAATGAGGACAAAGCCATACTCGTGCAATTAAAATTCGAATTTTGAATTCCTATAAACTACTTTTAATACAACCTGATACCTTCTAAGTTCTTCACCTTGAAGTCCTAAAATGATTTTTTGTGTTTATGTTTTTAGGTTAAAAATGGAACGAAATCGAAAAATAACTTAAACATTTTTGTTAATCATTGCCCAATATTATTAACCATTTCAAGTATTTTTTAGTTTTACTTTTAATTGCTGTGAAAAAGAAAATTTATTATTGTTTTTAATTTAAATGAATGGAAGATTTGAAGGATTACGATAGTGCCGTAATCAAGTTTAGGAAAAGTTTAAATTACACCCTCTTGCCCATTCTTTCTTGGGACTTTTACGCCCAAAGCTTGGATGCCATAAAAAGGTCTGCGCAAGATATGGCGTCTTTGCTAAGTCTGGCTTCCACCAATGCTTGGAATATGGATACGGAGGTGTTGGATGAAAGGCTTAAAGCGGATAAAAATGTAATTGTTGTTACAGATTCAAATTTGAATATTGTATTTGCAACTAAAAATATTTGGGAGATGAACCAATACCACCCCCAGGAAATTATTGGTAAGAAACCAAAAATGTTTCAAGGTGAGAAAACATCACCTCATTCGTTGCGGATTATTTCCGATGCCATTAAGGCAAACAAACCGTTTGACACTACGGTAATAAATTACAGAAAGGATGGTTCTACCTATAATTGTTGGATTCAAGGACAACCTGTATTTAACAACGAAGGGAAAGTGGTCAATTTTATCGCCTTTGAAAAAGAAGTAGCTTAATCAGAAAAATATAAAGTTTAAAAAAGGCCCGCTCATGAGCGGGCCTTTTTATGTTTTTATACTAAAAAACATTACATATCACTGGATTCTATTTCCGTGACGCGTAGGGTGTTGACCATACCTTTGTCTTTTATAGGCATTGCGGCGAGACTGATCAGCATATCGCCAACTTCCAAAAATCCTTTATTGAATGCAATACGGTTCACATCATCAATGGTATCGTCCGTAGAAACAAAGCGATCGTAATAAAAGGCCTTTACGCCCCATAGTAAGTTCAATTGGGTAAGGATTCTTTTATTGGAGGTAAAAACCAAAATATGTGCACTTGGTCTCCAAGCCGATATTTGAAAAGCCGTATACCCACTGTTCGTTAAGGTGGAAATTGCCTTTGCCTTTATTTCATTCGCCATTAAAGCGGCATGATAACAAACGGACTTTGTGATAAATCTTTTGGTACGTATGTGCGGTGGGTCGTGGGGTACATTTATCAATTCCGAGCTCTCCACACTTTCAAGAATACTGGTCATTTTTTCAATCACCTGCACTGGGTAATTCCCTACCGATGTTTCACCCGATAACATGACGGCATCTGCACCATCCATTACGGAATTGGCAACATCGTTCACCTCTGCCCTTGTTGGGGTAAGGCTTGTAATCATGGTTTCCATCATTTGCGTAGCTATGATTACAGGAATTCTAGCCTTTTTAGCACGTAAAACCAATTGCTTCTGAATCAATGGAACCTCATGGGCAGGAATTTCCACCCCTAAGTCTCCACGGGCCACCATGAGCCCATCACAATAAGCAACGATTTTATCAATATTCTCAACCGCTTCCGGCTTTTCAATTTTGGCTATAATGGGAATTTTATGCTCAGAATGCTTACTGATAATGTTCTGTAGGTCTATTAAATCCTGACTGAAACGTACAAACGAAAGCGCAATCCAATCCACATCCAAGGAGATAGCGAATTCAGCATCCTTAATGTCCTTCTTAGTTAATGCCGGCAAGGAAATATTGGTATTGGGCAAATTGACGCCTTTCTTCGATTTTAAGGGTCCGCCTTGAATTACCTTGGCCAGTACTTCGTCCTCTCCATTGGTAGACACAACTTCAAACATTAACTTACCATCATCCAAAAGAATACGCTCACCCGTCTTTACATCCCTTGGAAATTCTTGGTAATTCATGTAAACCCGCTCCGCGGTACCTTCAAAAGGCTTTCCGGTGACAAATGTGATTTCATCTCCAGGGCTAACTACCACATCCCCGGCCATCACCCCTACCCGTAACTTAGGTCCTTGCAAATCTGCCAAAATCGAGGTGTTGGCATCCATTTCTTTATTCAATTCCCGGATCATTTCCACACGTTCCTTTACATCTTCGTAATCTGCATGTGAAAAATTTATACGAAAGACATCCACTCCTGCCGTAATCATGTTGCGAAGTACTTCTTTCTTACTGGTTGCAGGCCCTAAGGTTGCTACAATTTTTGTCTTTTTTACAGTTGGCATTTTTAAAATATTAAATTGTTCTTTGATTTTAGTTTGTCCGTACTTATTTCGTAGGCTGCCATTACCCGAGGCAGCATAAGTATCTTTTTGATTAAAGCATCCGTTTCAATTTCTTTCTCGGTTTCTATCTTTAAAAGGTAATCAACGTCCTTATACTCGGGCACAAGCCTAGGCTTGGTATAGGTTGTCTCATTCTGAAACAAATCGTTATTGGCAATGCGCTCTTGTTCACTGCTATGATTTGCGATTAAGACCCAATACCTGTCATGGAAAATATCCTCCCATTCAAAAATTGGAAAGGATTTGTTCTCAGCAAGTTCAAAATTGTGCTTGGCTCTTTTAAACCTAGCTTTCATACTATGATTTAATCCATAGACAAGAGCGTAATCCTCTAATGTAGTGTGCAAAGCTATTAAAATAAAGGATTCATCATAAAAATCGTCATTTATTTTATAGATAGCCGCCATACGCCAAGAAAAAAGTAAATATAGAACTTATAAGCTATAATGCCTAGTTTCATAAATTGATTAAACTTCGCTAAAGGTTATTAAAATGTTAGGTTTGGTACTATTTCTGAAGTCTAGTGCTCCATTCTATCCTGAAGTGCAAAAAAAGCACGTTTAGATGCTCTTTCTTCCGCTTTCTTTTTGGAAGTAGCCCTTGCTTTGGCCACCACGTTACCGCCAATGGATAGTTTCACCGCAAAATGTTTTAGAGGGTCGTTACCTGTATCCTCGTATACATTATAATCAAAAGTTTTCTTCCGCTTTTGGCACCACTCTATCACCAAACTTTTGTAGCTAATGACCCTGCCTTCCAATTGCTCTATATCCACATAAGGCTCTATCACTCGTTTTTGTATGAACTTTTCGCAATAGGCATACCCTCGATCCAAATAAATGGCCCCTACCAGTGCCTCAAATACATTACCGTGAATATTTTCTCCAAAATGGGTCTTGGGGATCCTACTTTCAACGAAATGTATCAAGCCCAAATCCTTACCAAGTTCATTAAGGTGCTCCCTGCTTACTATTTTAGAACGCATTTTTGTAAGGTAACCCTCGTCGCCCTCCGGCACCTCGTTATAGAGGTGTTTTGAAATAATGGTGCCCAGCATAGAATCCCCAAGGAATTCTAAGCGCTCATAATTCATCGCGTTTCCTTTATTGTCCTTTTGGTTCATTGACCTATGTAGAAACGCTTTTTTATAATAGGATAGATTTTTGGGCTTGAACCCCAAAATCTTGGTTACCCCCAAAAAAAAATCCCCATCCTCCTTAGAATGGGAATTAAATAAGTTCTTGGGAAAGGTCATAAAAAGAAATTAATCTAATTTTTTAAAAAGCACACAGGCATTATGACCACCAAAACCAAAGGTATTGCTCATGGCTACTTTAACATCTCTTTTTTGTGCCTTGTTAAGCGTTAGGTTCAAACTAGGGTCTATATTTTCATCAACAGTCGTATGATTAATGGTAGGTGGCACCATTCCATGTTCCATTGCCAAAATCGATGCAATCGCCTCAATGGCACCAGCGGCGCCCAACAAATGCCCGGTCATGGATTTGGTGGAATTAATATTTATATTTTTGGCATGTTCCCCAAACACCTGGGTTATAGCCTTTAGTTCAGCAACATCCCCTAAAGGTGTTGATGTACCATGTGTATTTATGGCATCGACATCCTCAATGGATAGGCCGGCATCACGCAGGCAATTTTCCATTACCCTAACCACGCCAATACCGTCTGGATGTGGAGCGGTCATATGATACGCATCACTTGACATACCCCCACCCGCTACTTCTGCATATATTTTAGCGCCTCGTGCTTTGGCGTGTTCATACTCTTCAAGAATCAAGGCCCCTGCTCCTTCACCAAGAACGAAACCATCCCTAGTCGCATCGAATGGCCTTGAAGCAGACTCCGGACTTTCATTTCTAGTGGATAAGGCGTGCATGGCTCCAAAACCGCCCATTCCTGCAATGGTAACGGCGGCCTCACTGCCTCCGGTTACGATAACATCACAATGGCCCAATCGAATATAATTGAGCGCATCGATCATGGCATTGGCCGATGAGGCGCATGCGGAGACCGTAGTGTAGTTAGGACCCATAAAACCATGTTTGATAGAAATGTTGCCTGGGGCAATATCTGCAATCATTTTAGGTATAAAGAAAGGATTGAATCTTGGAGTACCATCACCATTGGCAAAATTCATCACCTCGTTTTGGAAGGTTTCAAGACCTCCAATTCCTGCACCCCAAATAACACCAACCCGAAATTTATCTATTTTGTCCAAATCCAATTTGGAGTCCAGAATTGCTTCGTCTGAGGAAATCAGTGCATATTGAGCAAATCTATCCAGCTTACGACCTTCCTTTCTGTCAAAATAATCCTCTGTGTTGTAATTTTTTAATTCACAGGCGAATTTGACCTTGAATTTTTCAGTATCATAATACGTGATTGGGGCCGATCCACTTTTGCCGCTTACCAGCGCATCCCAATATTCCTCAATATTATTTCCTATAGGGGTAAGTGCCCCCAAACCAGTAACTACAACTCGCTTTAACTGCATTGAACTTGTTTTTAGTTTAAATTTAAACCAAGCGTAAATTAAAAAAAATTATCCATGCGGAGCATTTACCACATGGATAATTTAGATTCTATTTGAGAAAACATGAATTTACTTCGCTTCTTCGATATAGCTTATTGCTTGACCCACTGTTGCGATATTTTCAGCTTGATCATCTGGAATCTGAATATCGAATTCCTTTTCGAATTCCATGATCAACTCCACTGTGTCCAGTGAATCTGCGCCTAAATCGTTAGTAAAGCTAGCTTCTGATACCACTTCGTTTTCATCAACTCCTAATTTATCAACGATGATAGCTTTAACTCTTGATGCAATGTCTGACATAATAATATTTGTTTTAAAAATTTAAATTGATGGCAAAAATAAAAAACTTTGGTTTAATTACACTAAATGTCGTTAAAATGTATTGTAATTTAATGAAATTAAAAACAAGTCCCGTAATTTTACCCTAATAATATTCCGTTTTCATGTATTAAAAAAGTGCGCCTTAAAAGGTGATACACTAGCATGGGCAAAAAAGAAGTACCTCTATGAGATGGCATTTTGCCTTGTGAAACCGGAGTAAAAATTGATGACCTACTAGTATTAAAGAGATTTTCCATTGAAAACCAAACGTATCGTATTGTTCGCATCGGGTTCCGGTTCAAACGTCGAAAATATTTTTAACCATTTCAAGGACCGCCAAAATGTAAAGATTGTGTGTGTCCTATCAAATAATAAAGCGGCCAAGGTTTTTGAACGTTGCGAGAGGCTACAGTTAAACGCAATTTATTTTAACAGACAGGCATTTTCCAAAAGTGATTTTATACTGGATATGTTAGTAGCGCTTGATCCGGATTTAATCGTTCTTGCCGGTTTTTTATGGAAAATACCAGAACGTATTACTTCGGCGTTTCCCCAAAAGATAATTAATATTCACCCAGCCTTACTGCCTAGATATGGCGGAAAGGGGATGTACGGTATGCACGTTCACAACGCAATCTTGGCGAATAATGAAACGGAAACCGGCATTACCATTCATTATGTCAACGCCAATTATGACGAGGGGGCCATTATCCATCAGTCGAAAATTGCCCTTGATACAACAGATACTGCCGCGGATATCGCGTCAAAAGTCCACCAATTGGAGTATATTCATTTTCCTAAGGTAATCGATAGTATATTATTTAAGGAATAATGGCTAAAAAGGCAAAGTTTTATGTCGTGTGGAAGGGCAAACGCCCGGGTATATACGAGTCATGGAAAGACTGTAAAGCTGCTATAACCAGCTATGCCGGCGCCGAGTATAAGTCCTTTGAATCATTTGATCAGGCGAAAAAAGCGTACAATGGCAATTATGCAGATTACAGAGGCAGTAAAAAAGAAAAGACACCCTTATCCAAAGAAGCGCTGTTTAGGATTGGACAACCCAATTACCATTCCATTGCTGTAGACGCAGCTTCTAGCGGTAATCCTGGCGTTATGGAATACCAAGGTGTGGATACAAAAACGGGGAGAAAATTGTTCAAACAAGGACCTTTTGCACAAGGCACGAACAATATTGGCGAGTTTTTGGCCATCGTTCATGGGCTGGCCTTTTTAAAGGAACGTAATAGCGACCGTATACTTTATACAGATTCGCGTACCGCTATGAGCTGGGTACGTAAAAAAAAATGCAATACCAAGCTCGTAGAATCGTCCAAAAACAAAGCCTTGTTCGATTTGGTTCGGCGGGCCGTGGAGTGGCTTAAGAAGAATGAGTACAACACCCCTATTGTAAAATGGGAGACAAAGGCCTGGGGTGAAATTCCTGCTGATTTTGGCAGGAAATAGTGCCGTACAAAATCCATCAACATCCGTTTAATAATTTATATCGATTACCTGAAGCAATCATTTTAATTGGAACTTCAAAACGCTATCTTTGCGTCTTAATTTTTCACTTTTGTATGGGTAAACTACTGATTGTTGGCACCGTAGCTTTTGATGCGATTGAAACTCCGTTTGGTAAAACGGATAAAATTTTGGGTGGCGCCGCTACATTTATTGGATTGGCAGCCTCGCAATTTGATGTAGATGCAGCTATTGTTTCTGTTGTTGGCGGCGATTTTCCACAGGAATATCTGGACTTATTGACAGACCGCAAAATTGATATTACGGCCTTGGAGATTGTAAAGGATGGTAAGACCTTTTTCTGGAAAGGTAAATATCATAATGACCTCAATGCAAGGGATACCCTGGTAACTGATTTGAACGTTCTGGCGGATTTTAACCCAGTGGTGTCGGAGGATTACAAGGATGCCGATGTTGTCATGTTAGGGAATCTTCACCCATCTGTACAGTTGAGTGTAATTAATCAACTAGACAAACGACCAAGGCTTATTATATTGGATACCATGAATTTTTGGATGGACAATACCTGGGACGAATTAGAGGAAGTCATAAAACATATCGACGTATTGACAATTAATGATGAAGAAGCGCGGCAGTTGACCAAAGAATATTCACTGGTGAAAGCGGCCCAAAAGATTTATGAAATGGGTCCCAAGTACGTGGTAATCAAAAAAGGCGAACACGGAGCATTACTTTTTCATAAGGATCAGATTTTCTTTGCCCCGGCCTTGCCACTTGAAGAGGTTTTTGATCCAACAGGTGCAGGGGATACTTTTGCAGGTGGGTTTGCGGGCTATTTGGCGGCAAGCGATGACAATTCCTTTGGCAACATGAAGAAAGCGGTTATCCACGGATCTAATTTAGCTTCGTTCAGTGTTGAGAAGTTTGGAACGGAACGAATGCTGAAACTGGAGCATAAGGAAATTAAGGAGCGTTTACATCAATTTAAAAAATTGACGCAGTTTGACATTGAGTTACGCTAAAAATATGACCCCTAATTGTTGGGGTTTTTTTAATATCGAAAAATAATGAGTGACGCTATTAAGCACGAATGTGGTATTTCTGTCATACGCCTGTTAAAGCCCTTGGAGTATTATAAGGAAAAGTATGGCACGGCATTTTATGGTGTGAATAAAATGTACCTGATGATGGAAAAACAGCATAACCGAGGTCAGGATGGTGCTGGTTTTGCCAGTATTAAATTAGATGTTAAAGCCGGTGAGCGTTACATGAGCCGTGTACGATCTTGTCAACAACAACCCATTCAGGATATTTTTGCCCAAATCAATGAACGTATCAATACAGAATTAAAGGAACATCCAGAATATGAGCATGATGTAGCCTTGCAAAAACAGCATATTCCTTACATAGGGGAATTGTTATTGGGTCATGTACGCTACGGTACCTTTGGGAAAAACAGTATAGAAAGTGTTCACCCTTTTTTAAGACAGAACAACTGGATGCATCGTAACCTTATCGTTGCGGGTAATTTTAACATGACCAATGTTCATGAACTGTTCGATAATTTGGTGCAATTAGGACAACATCCCAAAGAAATGGCGGATACCGTAACGGTTATGGAAAAAATAGGTCATTTTTTGGATGATGCCGTTGCCAAACTTTACAAGCAAATAAAAAAAGAGGGCTATACAAAACAACAGGCCTCCCCAATAATTGCGGACCGTTTAAAAATTTCTAAAATTTTGAAAAGGGCCGCCAAGAATTTTGATGGTGGCTATGCCATGGCAGGCTTGTTGGGCCATGGGGATGCTTTTGTTTTACGGGATCCCAGTGGAATACGGCCCGCTTATTATTACAGGGATGAAGAAGTTGTTGTTGTAGCATCGGAGCGGCCAGCGATACAAACCGTATTCAATGTCCCCTATGAAGAAGTTATGGAGCTAGACCCAGGTAGCGCCATAATTATAAAAAAGAACGGCACCAGTACCATTAAACAAATTCAAGAACCAAAAGAACGAAAGGCCTGCTCCTTTGAGCGTATTTATTTCTCAAGGGGAAGTGATAAAGAAATTTATCAGGAACGAAAAGCATTGGGTAAATTGGTCTTTCCACAAATTCTTGAAGCTATAGAGGAGGATATAAAGAATACCGTATTCTCCTATATTCCCAATACCGCGGAAACCTCGTTTTACGGAATGGTAAAGGAGGCGCAGAATTACCTCAACAAAAAAAAGGAAGAACAAATTTTGGCCTTGGGACCAAAAATAACAGGAGAGCAGTTGCACGAAATTCTAGAAGTTAGACCCCGCATAGAAAAAGTAGCGATCAAAGATGCAAAGCTGAGAACTTTCATTACACAAGATAGCAGTAGGGACGACCTTGTAGCCCATGTATACGATATATCTTATGGTTCTGTAAATAAAGGGGACAATCTGGTCATTATAGACGATAGTATTGTAAGAGGCACAACCCTAAAAAAGAGTATACTTAGAATATTGGATCGTTTAGCTCCCAAGAAAATTATCGTTGTCTCATCTGCTCCGCAAATCAGGTACCCTGATTGTTATGGAATTGATATGGCAAAATTAGAAGATTTCATCGCTTTTAAAGCCGCATTGGCCTTGCACGAAGACCACAACAGCATGCATCTTGTACAGGAAATCTATGAAAAATGCCTAACCCAAGTGAAGAACAAGGATACGGAAGTAGTCAACTATGTGAAGGATTTTTATGCTCCGTTTACCGCCAAACAGATTTCCAAAAAAATAGGGGAGCTTCTCAGCCCGGAAGATATTAAAGCGGAAGTTTCCATTATTTACCAAACAATTTCAAGTTTACACGAAGCTTGCCCTAAAAACTTGGGCGATTGGTACTTTACCGGTAATTATCCAACACCAGGTGGAAATAGGGTGGTAAATCGCGCATTTATTAATTTTTACGAAGGAAATAACCAACGTGCCTATTAATCCTTTTTTCGATGAAATACATCAAAATGTGCATTTCATCGACAAAAAGTGTATTTCATCGATAGAATAGTCCATTTGAACTAGACCGCTTTACATTTAAACTTACCATAGCATAAGTAGGTTAAGTTCATGGTAAGATTTGGGGCAAAAAAGGTGGAGATCTCTCCGCCTTTTTTATTTTCCACCGGTCCTCTTAATCTATCCTTATTACTCCTTATATAAAAAACGCCGTTCATCGCTAATTTACGAGGTTTGGCCAATATTCTTTTAAAGGTGCACCTGAGCCGCTATTTTTATAGAACCATAGCATAAGTAGGTTAAGTTCATGGTAAGATTTGGGGAAAAGACGGGGCTATGCTCCGTCTTTTTATTTCTACTCCACAAAGCCCGTTCCATTCAAGAATAAATTTCGTTTGGAACAATTAGCATAAAGACGTAGTTCAACTAAGGATCAGGAATTTCAACGGTTACCTTCTTGATGCACACAACCAAGCCCTACTTTTGGAGGACCATAGCATAAGTAGGTTAAGTTCATGGTAAGATTTGGGGAAAAAGACGGGGCTATGCTCCGTCTTTTTATTTTGTTACTTCTTTAAGCCTGCGCCCTATTTATAGCCCAACAATAACTCTCTGGCATTCAACCTAAACCGTGCAAAGAAATTATTTTTCCTACATTTTCTTTTTTTATTTACTCAATACCAGTAATTTAGTATTGCCATAGCATAAGTAGGTTAAGTTTATGGTAAGATTTGGGACGAAAAGGGTGGAGACTTCTCCGCCCTTTTCTATTTCTATAAAACAAAAAAACCATCTAAGAATATTCTTAGATGGCCCATTATAAATGCTTCGCTGTTTCTAACTACTTGTTATTTGCATATAATTTTGAAACTTCGTCCCAGTTGATAATATTGAAAAATGCCTCAATATAATCAGGTCTTTTGTTTTGGTAGTTTAGGTAATAGGCGTGCTCCCAAACGTCTAATCCTAAAACTGGATGACCTCCACAACCTACTCCTGGCATGAGTGAATTATCTTGGTTTGGTGTTGAGCAAATTTCAACTTTACCACCTTTGTGGACACATAACCAAGCCCAACCAGAACCAAATCTTGTTCCTGCAGCAGTTGTGAATTTTTCCTTGAAACCATCAAAAGAACCGTAAGCCGTGTTTATAGCATCGGCTAATTCGCCACTTGGTTTGCCTCCTCCATTTGGGGAAAGTATAGTCCAGAATAAGGAGTGATTGAAAAATCCTCCACCATTATTTCGTACCGCACCATTATCCATATCCAAGCCTTTTAAAATTGCTTCGATGGACTTTCCTTCATGAGCGGTTCCTTTAATTGCATCATTTAACTTGGTAGTGTATCCGTTATGATGTTTCGTATGATGTATTTCCATTGTCCTTGCATCTATATGAGGCTCAAGTGCGTCATAAGCATAAGGCAATTTTGGTAGTTCAAAAGCCATAATTTGTTTGTTTTTATGTTATTATTAATTGTCTCTCAAATTTAAGGATTTTAACATTTATATTCCCCTAATTATTTGTTAAGAACTGTGCCAGAATCCTTAATTTGCAGGAAAAATTGGTGCCTAGTAATTCCTTTACCATATATAACGCCTCTGCCGGATCGGGCAAGACCTATGCCCTGGCAAAAGTATACTTGAAAATTGTCCTTGCAGCTCCTCAAAACTTTAAAAAAATACTGGCCATAACGTTTACCAATAAGGCAGTAAATGAAATGAAACACCGCATCTTGAATAGTCTGCATGCGTTTTCATTAACCAAAACCACTAATGAAGCCAGTCCCCTATTCCAGGATATTTTAAGGGAAACTTCCTATAGCCCCCAAGAATTGGCGAGCTTAAGCAAATTACGATTAAAACAGATTTTGCACAACTACGCATTTTTTGATATTTCGACCATTGATAAATTTACCCACAGGCTAATCCGCACCTTTGCTAAGGACTTGAAAATTCCGCAGAATTTTGAGGTAGTACTGGATGTAGATCTTCTTTTGCAAGAGGCTGTGGAGCGTGTTATTGGTAAAGCCGGCGAGGACGCTGAATTCACAAAAGTACTTTTAGACTTTGCCTTGGAAAAAATAGATGACGACCGTAGTTGGGATATCAGTTATGACCTTCTCAAAATTGGCAAATTACTCTTCGACGAAAATAATGTTTCGCACCTAAAAAACCTTAAAGACAAGGAAATCAGGGATTTTTTGAAACTGCAAGGCCACCTCAGGTCAAAGATAAAGGCCTTGGAGGTAAAAGCCTCGGAAATGGCAATCGCAGCATTGGACGCCATAATTGAGCACGGCTTGGATTATAAGGATTTTCCTAGGGAGACGCTTCCCAATCATTTCAAAAAAATAAGGGATGGTAATTTTAATCCTACACAACTATACAATAATAAACTAGAGGAAAATCTTCTGGAAGGCAAACTCCTAAAAGCAGGTATTGAAACGCCAACCTTAGATCTTACTGCCCAACTGCTACATTATTATCAAGACATAAAGGGGAATCTTTACAAAAGGGGTCAATTTTCAAATATTGACAGGAACATTGTTCCCTTCGCACTATTGAACGCCATTCAGCAAGAACTAAAAATCATCCAAAAGGAAAAGGACCAATTATCGATAGCGGAATTCAATACCCTCATTGCGAACGAAATTAAAAATCAGCCTGCCCCATTTATCTACGAGCGTCTTGGTGAAAAGTACCGTCACTATTTTATCGATGAATTTCAAGATACCTCCCAAATGCAGTGGGAAAATCTAATTCCGCTCATCGGTAACGCAATGGAAAGCGAGGACGCCTTTGGCACTACTGGCTCACTCTTTCTTGTTGGCGACCCCAAACAAGCCATTTACCGCTGGCGCGGTGGCAAAGCGGAGCAATTTTTAGAATTGGCTACCCATCAAAAACAGCCGTTCACAGTAGAATCCGAACTTGTTACGTTACCCAAGAACTATAGAAGCCATGCGGAAATCATCCGTTTTAACAACCATTTCTTTCAAACTATAAGCCCGTTTTTGGAAAACCCACTTTACAAGGAATTTTTTGAATTGGGAAATCAACAAGAGCAAAATCAGAAAGAAGGTGGGTTTGTACAATTGTCCTTATTGGAAGAAGAAAACGACGAGGAATATGCTTTAAAAACGCTGAGTCTAATCCAAGATTGTATATCTAAAGGATATGGGTACAGTGACATTTGTATCATCATCAGGAAAAAGAAGCAGGGATCATTTCTGGCCGATTTTTTAATGCAGCATAAGGTCCCGGTGATATCGTCTGATTCCCTTTTACTATCCGGAAGTTCAAAAACCGTTTTTTTGGTGCAGCTTATGCGGTTCATGCTTCAGCCAAAGGAGCTGGAAATTCAATATGAACTACTAAAATTTTTATCCGAAGGAAAAATAGACAAACACTCCTATATAGCGACCAACTTGGGTACTTTAGAGCTGCACCTAGTAGAAGCATACGGGTTTGAACCCTCAAAACTTAAACAAGAATCCGTTTATGACGGTATAGCCTACGCCATCAAAACATTTGATTTGGCACCCACATCGGACGCCCATGTATCGGCCTTTATGGATATGGTATTCGATGTTGGTCAAAAACACGGCTCCGACCTGCAATCCTTTCTGGATTATTGGGACAAAAAAGGAAATACGACCAGTATTAGCACACCAGAAAATCTGGAATCCGTTCAAATCATGACCATCCATAAATCCAAAGGTCTGGAATTCCCTATTGTTATCTTCCCGTATGCCAATAGCAATGTGTACGAAGAAATAGATCCAAAATTATGGTTGCCTGTTAACAAGGAAGAAAATATTGGATTTGAAGAACTACTTATCAATAAAAAAAAGGAAGTACAGGAATATGGCGAAGTTGCCTCCCTTTTGTACGAATTAGACCACCAGAAATTGCAGTTGGATGCCTTCAACCTATTGTATGTAGCCTTAACACGGGCAGTTTATGGACTATTTATTATCAGTGCGAATTCTAGAAACAAGAGTGGGGAATATAACCCTAACACCTATTCGGGCTTATTCCTTCATTATTTAGAAGCAATAGGATGTTGGAAAGCGCACACCCTCGACTACTGTTTTGGAGAATTATTAGGCCCTGGCACGTCCAATAAAAAAGTGCTGAACCATATTGATATACCTTATCTATATACCGGTAAGAATCGGCCAGATTTTAAAATTGTAGCAAAAGCCGGACTTTTATGGGATCAAGGTCTTGATGTAGCCATCAACCTAGGAACTATTATCCACGCCATTTTAGGCACTATTTATACCGGTACAGACCTCGAAAGAGCGCTGCAACAGGCCCTACAAAAAGGCATGCTTAAAGAAACCGAACTGGGAGAAATGAAGCAGACCATAGAAAAGGTGATTTTTCACCCAGATTTGAGCAAATTCTATCAACCCGGACTAACGATATTAAACGAACGGGAACTTTTGTTGCCAGACGGTTCTGCCCAACGGCCAGACCGCGTGGTCATTGACAATAACCATGTAACTATCTTGGATTACAAAACGGGCGAACACCATAGCAAGTATAAACAGCAACTAGACACTTATGCCCATAGCTTTTCTACCATGGGTTATACGGTAGATCATAAAATCATTGTGTATATTAATAGCGAAATACAAATAGAATATATTTAAACCACTATGTACGGAAAAATAAAGGAACATTTAGAAAAGGAAATTGAAGAAATAAAGAACGATGGTCTCTTTAAGGAAGAACGTGTTATTGTAACTCCGCAGGGCGCAGTCATAAAAATCGATACCGGCCAGGAGGTAATCAACTTTTGCGCCAATAACTATTTGGGACTATCATCGCACCCAGAAGTAGTGCAAGCGGCTAAAGATGCGATGGACACCCATGGCTTTGGTGTGTCGTCCGTTAGGTTCATTTGCGGAACACAGGACATCCATAAAGAACTGGAAAAAAAGATAGCGCATTTTTATGGCACAGAGGATACTATATTATATGCTGCCGCTTTTGATGCCAACGGTGGTGTTTTTGAACCCCTGCTGGGTCCTGAGGATGCCATTATCTCAGATTCCTTGAACCATGCCTCTATTATTGATGGTGTACGCCTATGTAAGGCGAAACGATACAGGTACGCCAATAGCAACATGCAAGATCTTGAAGCACAATTGAAACAAGCCAATGAAGATGGCGCACGGTTTAAGATTATAGTTACCGATGGGGTATTCTCCATGGACGGTCTAGTGGCACCATTGGATAAGATATGTGATCTAGCGGAAAGTTATGATGCCATGGTCATGATAGACGAATGCCACGCTACCGGATTTATAGGCGAAAAAGGAAGAGGTACCTTGGAAGAAAAAGGGGTTATGGACAGGATAGATATCATTACAGGTACACTGGGCAAGGCTTTGGGCGGTGCCATGGGTGGTTATACGACCGGTAAAAAGGAAATCATTTCAATACTAAGGCAGCGTTCGAGACCTTATTTATTCTCCAACTCCTTGGCTCCCGCAATCGTTGGTGCCACCATTAAGGTTTTCGATATGCTCGAGAACGATACTACTTTAAGGGACAAACTTCAGGAAAACACGGCCTATTTCAAAAAAGGAATACAAAATGCGGGATTTGATATTGTAGATGGTGATTCTGCCATTGTGCCCGTTATGCTATACGATGCAAAATTATCACAGGAAATGGCCAACCGGTTATTGGAAAAAGGCATTTATGTGATTGGATTCTTTTACCCTGTGGTACCAAAAGGCAAAGCCCGAATCCGGGTTCAGCTTTCAGCGGCCCATACAAAGGAACATTTAGACAAGGCAATAAAGGCATTTACTGAAGTTGGCAAAGCATTGAAAATCGTTTAAACGCAGTTTTTAATCTATTAAATGCGTTAAAAAAAATAGGAAATTGATTTTGTTAATAATATTTAACAAGTTACATTTGCAGCTAATAAACACTTAAACTTAAAAATTTGAACATGAAACATCTTAGCAAATTATTGGTTGTTGCCCTACTTGTTGTAGGTATCAACAGCATACAAGCGCAAGACGAGAATAATCCTTGGCAAGTACAGTTCGGGGTTAATGCCATTGACGTATATCCTACTGGGGATGTAAGTTCTTTTGGTAATGAATTCTTCAATGCGAACGACCACTGGAACATCTTGCCTTCTATTTCTTATGTTGGCGTTTCCAAGTACGTAGGTGATGGATTCTCAGTTGGCGCAAGAGGTTCTCTCAACAAAATAAGCAAATTAGGCGACGTAAGCGTTGATGACCTTTCTCACTATGCTATAGATGGAACCATAAAATATAACTTCATTCAGAGAACTTCGGTTATCGATCCCTTCCTAGAAATAGGTGGTGGTTACACTTGGGTTGATGAAATTGGAGCAGGAACTGTAAATGGAGGTCTTGGACTTAACATTTGGTTCTCTGAAAATTTAGGTCTTACCCTACAGTCTTCTTATAAGCACGCTTTTGAGGATTACGGAGTAAAACATTTCCAACATTTAGCTGGTATTTCAGTTAAATTTGGTGGAACGGATACTGACGGTGATGGTATCTACGACAAAGACGATGCTTGTCCAGAAGTTGCTGGTCTTGAAGCATTCAACGGTTGTCCAGATTCTGACGGCGATGGTATCGAAGACAGTAAAGATAGCTGTCCTAACGAAGCTGGTTCTAAAGAAATGAACGGTTGTCCAGATGCTGACGGTGATGGTGTTGCCGATAAGGATGATGCTTGTCCTAACGAAGCAGGTCTTCCTGCTTTAGCTGGTTGTCCAGATGCTGATAGCGATGGTGTAGCCGATAAGGATGACGAATGTCCTAACGAAGCTGGTCCTGCTGAGAACAACGGTTGCCCATGGCCTGATTCTGATGGAGATGGCGTACTTGACAAAGATGATCAGTGTCCAGAAGTTGCTGGTACTGTAGCTAATCAAGGTTGTCCTGAAGTAACTGAAGAAGTACAAAAGCAATTGAACGATTACGCTAGAACAATCTTGTTCGACACTGGCAAGTCTTCAATTAAAGCTGAGTCTACTTCTGTAATGGTTGATATTATCACAATCCTTAAGGAATACCCAACTGCTAAGTTTACCGTTGAAGGTCATACTGACAGTGTAGGTAGTGAGAAATTAAACCAGAGTTTGTCTGAATCAAGAGCTCTTTCTGTTAAAGAATTCTTAGTTGATAAAGGAATTGAAGAATTCAGATTATCAGCTGTTGGTTACGGAGAGTCTAAACCAATCGCTACTAACAATACTAGAGCTGGTAGAACTCAAAACAGAAGGGTAGAAATCAACTTAGTAAAATAAGTTAGCATAAAAACCTTAAGTGTTTTAATAACAAAAAGCTCCGCATTACTGCGGAGCTTTTTTATTTTTACCCTATGCAGAGTTTTATAGAAGATGTCCTACGCGATGTTTTAAAAACAGATAAGGATACCAATCATCTTACCTTTATTCTTCCTAGTAAACGGGCTGGTGTATTCTTGAAAAAAATACTTTCTAGATTACTCCCCGGGCCTTTAGTTGCTCCGGAAATCTATAGTATTGAAGAATTCATTGAAAAAATATCAGGTTTGGTCACAGCCAATACCACTACCCAGCTGTTTGAGTTATATCATGCGTACCAAAGTGTTGGAGACTATGAAAAGGAATCGTTCGATTCTTTTCTTACGTGGGGACAAACACTTTTACAGGACATTAACGAGATAGACCGTTATATGGTGGATGCCCACTCATTATATGATAATGTTGCGGCTATACAGGAAGTAAACCATTGGTCCTTACAACCGGATACGACAGAGATGGTCAAAAATTACCTTGATTTTTGGCGTCATTTAGAATCAATATACCACACATTTAATGCGCAGCTTTTTGATCAAGGCCTAGGGCACCAAGGACTCCTCTATAAAACAGCCGTTAAAGAATTGCCAACCTACGTAAAATCAAACCAAAAAAAACATGTTTTCCTCGGTTTTAACGCATTAAATAATGCCGAAAGTACCTTAATCCAATTTATGCTCGAACATACCAATTCAAGCATCTACTGGGATATCGACCCCTACTTCTTGGAAGACGCTATTCATGATGCAGGCTACTTTATAAGAAACTACCATAAAACCTGGCCCATATTACAGGGAAAGGACTTAAACGGATCCAAGAGCCAATACCTCCAGAAAAAAGAGATACAGGTTATAGGCGTGCCTAAAAATATATCGCAAGTCAACCAGGTCGGTTCCATTCTTAATAAACTACAAAACGAAAATCCAGAAATTTTACAGACTACGGCCATAGTTCTAGGCGATGAAGAACTGCTTAATCCTTTATTAAATACCATCCCCCATACCATACAGGCCACCAATATTACCATGGGGCAAAAATTGGAAAAGACCAGCTTGGCGAGCTTCTTTAGAAGCATTTTGGATTTTCACGAAAACAAAACTAAAAACGGATGGTTCCATAAGCATATAGTAAGTCTATTGACCCATTCCTTTACTTCTTTGCTATTGGAGTCGCAAGGAACTTCCATTGACAAACTTATACAGGAAATTAAAACAAACAATTGGACCTATATTACCGTTAAGCAGTTACAGGAATTAACTCCCAACACCACAAGCGTCCCACTATTATTTACGGATGTCAATGATAGCCCGGAGGTAGTGATTCACCAATTCTTGGAACTTATACAGTCGCTTCGAAAAGTTGAATCCGTCCAAAAAAATTCATTGGTTCTGGAACAGCTTTACAAATTTCACACGCTGTTCAACCAACTCAAGGACTTGTGCAGTAAGTATACCTATATCAACAACCTTAAAGCCCTTAAACATTTATTTAACCAGTTGCTTAGCACGGAAACCTTAGATTTTCAGGGCAATCCCATAGAAGGTATTCAGATTATGGGCATGCTGGAAAGTAGATTATTGGATTTTGAAACCATTATCCTTACCTCTGTAAATGAGGGTATACTACCTTCCGGAAAATCGAACAACTCCTTTATTCCTTTCGATTTAAAGGTGAAACATGGTTTGCCTACCTATAAGGAAAAGGATGCCGTATACACCTATCATTTCTATAGACTTCTTCAAAGAGCCAAAAACGTGTACCTTCTATACAATACTGAGCCAGATGCTTTGGAAGGTGGGGAAAAAAGCAGATTGATTACCCAATTGCTTACAGACGAAAACAGGAAGGATATTACTGAATATATTGCCTCCCCCAAGATACATGCCACTAAGAAAGAAAAGGAATGTATCACGAAAAGTACCAGCCTTCTTGCGCTTTTACAAGAAAAAGCGGCGAAAGGCTTTTCACCAAGTTCATTGAGCAACTACATTAGAAATCCAATTGACTTTTACAAACAGAATTTACTAAATATCAATGATGTTCTGGAAGTGGAGGAAACCTTGGCCGCCAATACATTTGGTACTATAGTCCATGATAGCCTGGAAGCGCTATATACCCCCTTAATAGGCCAATTTCTTTCCAAAGCCCTTTTAGATGATTTGCGTAAGCATATTGCGCCTCTCGTTCTTCAAAACTTTGAAAAAACCTATAGAAAAGGTAATATTAGCACCGGTAAGAACTTTATTTCCTATCATGTCATCCTTAAGTATATTAACACATTTATCGATGCCGAAGTGGAAAGCATCAAGCACCATAAGGTAAAAATTATAGCCTTGGAGCAAAATTTGGAAGTTCCAATCCATATACCAACTTTAGAATTTCAGGTACGTTTAAAGGGAAAACTGGATCGAATCGATGAATTTGATGGCGTAACGCGAATCATAGATTACAAAACAGGAAAGGTAGAACGAAAAAATGTGGAAATTATGGACTGGGACGCTTTGTTAGATGAGTATCAATACAGTAAAGCATTTCAACTCCTCTGCTACGCGCTCATGTTCTTTAAATCAAATCCAGAAAATACAACTCCAATAAATGCAGGTATAATTTCAATGAAGAATTTCAATGACGGCACCTTACTTTTTGCCAAAAAAGATTCTCCCCGAGGGTCTAAAAATCATATCATTGATATGAATATGGCTTTAGAATTCGAGAAGTTACTTATTCAATTAATTACCGAAATCTGTACTGCTGGGCTTCCATTTACTGAAAAGGAAGTATAAGCGCTACTTTTTGTCCGGTCTCGTTGGTCTAACTTCAATTTTACTGGGTAAGGTTCTTGGGTTCATTTTCAACAGGTCCAGAACCAGCTCTCCAATATCTTCAGGTTGTATTTTCCATGCATCGGTTTCATCGGGCTCATTATTATTGAAATGTGTGGCAACAGAACCTGGCATAATGGTTGAAACTTTTATATCATACTTTCTCAAATCTAACATGGCTGCCTGTGTAAATCCAACTACACCAAACTTGGAAGCATTATATCCTGCGCCAGTGGCGAAAAAATTGGTCCCCGCTAAACTGGCCAAGGTTATATAGTAACCTTTGGACTCTTTAAGCGCGTCGACGGAAGCTTTTAAGGAGTGAAAAACCCCGTTCAAATTCGTATCTATCATTTGATGCCAATCTTGGTCCGTCATTTCATCAACAGGGGCAAAATTACCTACCCCGGCATTTGCCAAGACCACATCCAATTGGCCCCATGCATCCAAAATTTTGGATACGGCCCTTTTTTCGTCTTCCATACGGGCAACATCAGAGACAATACCAAGAACCCGTTCATTGTTGATGTCTTTTAACGCCTGGTCCACGCTTTCGTTTGATCTTCCACTAATCGCCACCCTCATTCCTTGATCTAAGAGCGTTTTGGCAACACCAAATCCTATTCCTTTTGTTCCTCCGGTCACATAAGCTACTTTGTTCATCAAATTCTTCATCATACTATTTTTAGATACTTCAATTTACTACTTATGTACAATAAATGTAACCGATTAAGAACAACATTTAACGGTTTTGATTTGTTATATTTAGTCCCTATAAAAAACGATTCGATGAACAGGATATTAGTTTGGTCCATTACAGTTGCCTTGGCAGGTTTTTTATTTGGTTTTGACACTGTAGTAATTTCAGGCGCAGATAAACAACTACAATTGCTTTGGGACAGTTCTGATTCATTCCATGGATGGGTGGTTATTTCCGGTGCTTTGTGGGGTACGGTCCTTGGTGCCTTATTTGCGGGAATACCGACCAATAAATTTGGGAGAAAAAATACCCTGATAGCCATTGGTATCCTTTTTAGCGTATCTGCCTTTGGCTCCGCTTTTTCCAATGACCCCATTACATTCGCTATTTTCAGATTCATTGGCGGTATAGGGGTAGGGGTATCAACAATTGCAGCTCCTGCCTATATTTCTGAAATATCCCCTGCGGACAGACGTGGAAAATTGGTTGGTTTCTATCAATTTAGCTTGGTCTTTGGAATACTTATCGCCTTTTTCTCCAACTACATGCTAAGTGGTTTAGGGGAAAATTCTTGGCGTTGGATGGTAGGTGTTGAGGGTATCCCGGCCATCATATACACCCTCTTCGTACTTACCGTTCCCAAGAGTCCGCGATGGCTCATCACACAAAATAGAATTGAAGAAGCTAGAAAAGTATTGTTGCTTATCGATCCCGGCCAAGATGTGGACAAGGCCATTCAACGCATTCAGCAAAATGATAAGGAAACCATTACGGGCGAATCAATATTCATGAAAAAATACCGCTTCCCCCTACTACTTGCTTTCCTAATTGCATTTTTCAATCAATTATCCGGTATTAACGCATTTCTTTATTATGCTCCCCGTATTTTTGAAGAAGCCGGTTTGGGAGAAAGTACGGCGCTATTGAGCAGTGTTGGCATAGGTGTCACGAATATGTTGTTTACCCTTTTGGGCATCAACCTAATTGACCGGTTAGGCCGGAAACAGTTAATGTACATTGGGTCTTTAGGATACATCGTCTCATTAACATTGGTGGCTTGTGCCTTCTTTTTCAATTGGGAGGGATTGGCTGTCCCCATATTTTTATTTTTATTCATTGCAGCACATGCCATAGGACAAGGAAGTGTAATCTGGGTGTTTATATCCGAAATCTTTCCGAACCATCTAAGAGGTAGCGGACAAGCATTTGGTTGTTCCGTGCATTGGATATTGGCGGCAGCCATACCGGCCGCAGTACCATTTTTATTCTCGACCATTGGTGCAGGAACCGTTTTCTTATTCTTTGCATTAATGATGGTCCTACAGCTTATTTGGGTGCATTTCATGATGCCGGAAACCAAAGGGGTTTCCTTGGAAGAGCTTAGCAAGACACTTATTAAAAAATGAATAGTTTTTAAGCACTTAAATTTAGTTCCACAATCAAAAGCAACAGCATTACTCTTAACGAATTGACCACTTTTTTGTAAAACCTACACCTTTAATTTAAATTTTGAAAACTAAGCAGTTCTATCTAAGGGAAGCTTACACCATCATATTTCCCTTTCTCCCAGCCATGTTTGCCAAGATACTGGTCCGCACTTTCAACATCGCAGGCTTCAATGGAGGTGCCCATAGAATCGTTCCAACGGTTTAGGTAGCCAAAAAGGGATAAAACCCCAAGCATCTCAACTATTTCACCTTCGTTCCAGTAAGCAAATAGCCGCTCCTTAATTTGTGCATCCACGGCATTGGGTACTTGTAAAATGGGTTTTATGGGGCCTTCCTTTATCTGGACCAAATCGATATCCTCGGAATAACGGGCTTGCGGTTTCAAATAGATTTTATGTAAAGCTGTTCCACCACGAAAAGCTACATACTCCTTTAAAAAAGGATCTGAAAACAAGGCAATCAATGCCCGTTCTATGGCCAAATCCTGCTCAACTTGGGCATCGGTCGGCCAAGGTGCATTTACTTTCCATTCCGTAATGTATCTCCTTGGTATCATGAAAACTCTAGTTCCGTATTAATAATCAGATTCCACTTATCATCCTTGAAGCCGTTTTTATTTTTATGCGATAATGATAAGGGAGCTGTATTCGTATTGTTCGTCGCTAACAAATTCGACAGACTTTCCGCCAGTTTTGTTTCGGACTGTTGCTTTAATAAATAGCCCAATCGCTGTACGGTCGGGAAGGACGATTCCTTGGCAATAGCTACAAGTTTCGACGATTTTAGATTTTCACTCAGTTCTTCCAGAACGGGAATGACTCTATTCAACCCCCCTATTTGCTTATGATAATGCACTAAATCTATGGCGGTCAATTCAGGGGATGAGACCAGCACATATCCGGCATCAGTCTTTTTTTTGTCCAACCATTCGTTGTTCCATGAGCCCTTAGTAAAAAAATTCAGATGTTGATTCTTGGTCTTTATATCCCTTAAAGCAGGTTTTTCAATTATGATTTGCGATTGCATGGGCTGTTGATGTCCGGCTCCATGTAATGCCGCTGCGGAATATAAACCTAGATAATATTTCCTTTTCAGGAAATTCATCATATCATCCAAATAATAGGTGGTTGGCAATATGCCCTGATGGGAATATTGCGGAGGAACGATTACATAAAACTCCTTACGCACCTGAGCGAGTTTATTCTCTTTTTTTAAACGATGTAGTTTTTGGGCTATCGCCTTTTCATTCGGGCCAAAGCGTTCCCTTAGCTCTGGTAAGCTAACAGCATACCTACCCTGAGCTTGGATTTCGTATAAATAATCTGAAATGGCTTGACCTATCACAATAAATCTATTTGCGTAAATTTACACTAAATGTAGTTAATTGCAAACATATATTTTTTATATTGATATTATCGATTTAATCAACTTAAACCAGTAAGGTTGGTGCTGCCATCATATTTTCACTATCTGTATTCCGAAATTTTTATAGCACTAGGCACTAATTTGGATTTGTGTTCATTATTCCATTATGTTCATTGACAATGAACAACTACATAAAGTGAACAATATTTAAATAGCAAAACGATTCTTTACCTATAATACACTCTCAGTCAATATGTGAAATCAACTTCTAATTAACTCCCTCAATAGCTCCTTCAGTTGCTCCCTCACTTACTCCGACAAGAACACCGACCACTGCCACTTTAAGGGAAAGCAACTTTAAAAAGCAGCTTCTTCAATCATTAAAGTAAACCCTTATTTGTTTTAACATTGTTTTACCCAAACTAAAAAAGCCGACTCCTAAAAGTCGGCTTTCCCTTTGTACAGTTGGAGAGACTCGAACTCCCACACCTTGCGGCATTAGATTATAAATATAAGCACGGAACATTTAGTAGTAAAAATCTATTTATTGCACAGATCGCTACTAATAGCTGAACTCAACTTAATTTTACAAACCGTTTAATAAAAATAATTCAACAACTCTCTTGTTTGGCAAAGCCATTAAATCAATCCAAATAAGACCATAAAAAGCCAAAAAATAAGTGCAAATTGAGTGCAAATAAAAAAGGGGTCAAAAGTAAAACTCTTGGAACCCCTGTGTTTACTT
>CAWFGA010000006.1:0-78035 GCA_963815225.1 uncultured Flavobacteriaceae bacterium | reverse complement strand
TTTAGGATATGGGTGTTGGTTGCCAGTTGTTGTATGAAGTTTTTATTCGTTAATCGTAACTATCATGATTACGAATGAATAGTTGGGTGGTTCAGCACGAAAGTTACCGAATAGAATCCGAATTGAAAGGCTGAGAGCGTTTTCTTAAGTAATTGATAAGCAAAAATTTAAATAGATACGGCTTGGTTGGTCGTATTATTATAAATCACTCAGCCAATTAGTGATTGAATCCAAAAACCCATCACATCTAATATAGGTCCAGCTAAGGTCTTCAAATTCATAAATTCCCCCTGTTTTAGCTTGCCACATATTGTGATTACAGTTAGGAAAAGTTATAATAGTTAAATCTGAGTTTAGTTGCATTGTCTTTTCATAAAGCGCCTTAGTTTTTTTCCAATCCACAGTCATATCTGTTTCGCCAAATAGTGCAAGAACTGGTACATTAATTTCCGATAACATCTTGTTGAAATTCTCTACATATATTGGCAGTTGGGTATCCTTATCTAAAATGGCTTTTTGTAAGATTCTTTGATATTTATAAAAGCTTTCTTCTCGTATTCCTCCATTATTTATTTTTTTCCAAAACGCATTTTTCCGTAGATTCTGAGATGCTGACAAGTAGGTTTGATAACTTGCTCCACTATGAGATAACAAAATACTGTTGTGCCATTCATTTAAAATAAGGTCAATTGAGTCTTGTTTATATCCCTCAATACGCAAATTCTGCTCTAATAAATAATCAAATGTTTCGTCACCGTCGACTCCACTCACAGAAATCCAAAAATTAACCTTATCAAATTGGTCAATCACTAATGGGTTAATCCATCCAGCTCTGCTAATTCCCCATAATCCAATTTTATTTGAACCTTTTATTTTATTTGCATTCAGGTTTTTGATTGCCTCTATTACTTCTAAAGCTTCATTTTGAACAGATTTTCCGTTCTTATAAGTGCCCTCGCTGTTGCCACATCCCATTTTGTCCCACATAAAAGTGGCAAATCCAGCTTTTGTAATCGAATTACGAACGTCTAACCACCATTTTTCCTCAACTGCATTGGTTCTCCCATCTCCGTGCACAATTAAAACAATCCCTTTAGGACTCAGGTCTTCTGGAAAATTGAGGACTCCTGATAGCTTAGTTCCTTCAAAATTAAAATCGAATAATTCCCGTGTAAGCTGTCCGTAGGACGTTAATTGTAGTAGTGATAATACGATGAATATTAAAATTTTCTGCATTCTAGCTTTTTATAAAGGACTAGACCATAGCACTTTTGTTACAGTTATTTTTTAGTACTATCAACCATGAACTACCAACTATTCTTTACTCTCAACCCGCGCTTCTCCGCCAATACCATTACGATTGAATAGGAATAATACACACATCTTTATTAATATTCAAGGCAGATGCTTAATTTAAGGCCTTTAAATTACCGTACATATCCATACGCATGAAAAACCGACTGCTTACCTATATTTTCATTCTAACCTTTATTTTTTACGGCATTGCTGGCTATAATTTTCTTACCGGCTGGCACCCTATCGTAATGATGTTGATTGCCATGGCTATAGGCCTTGCTTTGAATGCTGTACTCTACCAGATTTTTTTGATTACGGGTAAGCGCTTAAAAAAGTTGCCAAGAACTGCGATTACGGCAGTTTTTACGGGTATCATTGTTTTTGTCTCCCTTAAACTTTTCGGTTTTGGCTGGCCTGATGTTTTTTTCTATAGTGTTATCGCACTCTGTTTGTTGCTTTGTATAGCATTGTTCTGGTTTTTTAAAAGCAAATCGATTCTTTCCGGTCTATTTCTTGCGCTTACCCTTATCGGGTCTTTATTCGTGCTGTATACATTGATAAATACCGGAGAGGACCCTTATGAAACGGATATACCGGCTGCATTTACGGGCAATAATATCTTGGCCGATGAGAAACATGCCATGGATAATCCGGCGGCAGACGGTACCTTTCAAGTTTCCACCTTCACCTATGGTAGCGGTACGGACGAAAATAGGGAGGAATACGCAACGGGTGCCAAGTTTATAACCGATGCCGTGGATGCCTCTTTGCTGATTCCCGAATGGAAAGGCAAGAAAAAGAAATGGCGCGAACAATATTGGGGCTTTGGTGCCGAGAATTTTCCGTTGAACGGTAGGGTCTATTTGCCACAGGGCGAAGGGCCTTTTCCACTCACACTTATCGTACATGGAAATCACAGTATGATCGATTATTCCGATAATGGCTATGGCTATTTGGGAACACTATTGGCCAGTAGGGGAATCATGGCCGTATCCGTGGACCAGAATTTTATCAACGGGCATTGGTCTGGCGATTTTAGGGGGAAGGAGATGCCCGCGCGCGCATGGTTGCTCCTGAAACATTTGGAGGTTTTAAGCAATTGGAGCGAGGAGGCGAGCCATGAGCTTTATCAGAAGATAGATTTGGAAAATATCATGCTGGTGGGGCATTCCAGGGGCGGGGAAGCCGTTTCCATTGCAGCTGCCTTTAATGAACTTCCTTATTTTCCAGATAATGCCAAGGAAAAATTCGATTTTAACTTTAACATCAAAGGGGTGGTGGCACTGGCACCAACAGATTACCGGTATGACCGTACCATTACCTTAAAAAACATAAATTTCCTCAGCTTACAGGGTTCGTATGACTCGGATGAAGTCAGTTTTTGGGGCATGCGGCCGTACCGCAGATTAGAATTTACCGATAGCATCAACCGGTTTAAAGCCGGGGTGTACATTCACCATGCCAATCATGGTCAGTTTAATTCCACTTGGGGGAATGCCGATTTTGGGGCCCCCGCAAAATGGCTGTTGAATTTAAAACCCTTATTGGATGAAGAGGAACAGCAAGCCACGGCCAAAGTTTTTATCAGTGCTTTCGCGGAAGCTGTTTTAAAGGATAACACCAAATACCTTCCTATTTTTAAGGATGTTTCGGTTGCCAAACAATGGCTGCCCATAGAATACTATCTTACCAGTTTTGAGCCATCCACGACTCAAATACTAGCGGATTTTGAAGAGGATTTGGATGTAACTAAGGCAGGGGACAGCAACCAATTGGAGGCTCGGGAATTTAATCTATGGAAAGAGGAGCCTATAATGACCCGCGATAAACAAAGCCAGGACAACAATGCACTGGTATTGGGTTGGGATTATGAATCCGAGACTTCGGCAGAACCCAAAGCGACATATGCCCTTTCTATTTCGAACAACCAAAGGGACTGGTTCAATGATTCCACGGCAACGCTGCAACTCGCCATTGCCGCGGGCAATCATAAATGGTTAACCAACATTGATGCTGACAAGGATGAAGATGAGAAAGAACAAAAGGAGCGGGATGTTCCAAATTTGGATTTTACCGTTGAATTGGTAGATACCAGCGGTACTAAAGCCTCCATCCAGGTAAGTGCCATCAAAGCGATTCCCAAGCCTTTGAAAAGTCGTTTTACCAAATTTGAATTTCTGGAGGAAGATATGGTTGGGGCCGATTGGGAAGTGCAGTTCCAGACCTATCATTTTCCTTTGGCACAATTCAAAAAACAAAATTCGGAATTCAATTTGAGCGATATAGTTTCGATTCAATTTATTTTTGACCAGAACCCCTATGGCGTAGTCCTCATCGATGATATTGCGGTAAGTAAGTAAACGGGCTCGGGGCTATAAAGTGAAAAATAGACAGAACGTCAATGGTGGATTTTGATTGTCGCGGAATGCACCTTTTAGGGTATTGCTACTAAATTAGTATTGGAATTGGAAAACAACAGGATACTTGTCATCGCTCTGGTGTGGCCAGAACCCACCGCTACAGCGGCCGGGGTGCGCATGCTTCAACTGCTTACCGTTTTTAAGGAACAAGGTTTTGTGATTACCGTAGCTTCCGCCGCTACACGGTCTGAAAATTCGTTTGACTTGGAAGCCATGGGTATGCGCACTCAAGAGATTCAGATGAATAGCAACACCTTCGATGCATTTGTGAAACAGTTGAACCCGACGATTGTTTTGTTTGATCGGTTCCTGACCGAAGAGCAATTTGGCTGGCGGGTGGCGGAACAGGTACCCGATGCGCTGCGTATTTTGGATACCGAAGATTTACATTCCCTCCGTCATGTACGCGAAGCCTGCTTTAAGAAAGGAGTTGATTTTACTACCGAGGCTTGGTTACAGGAAGACAAGACCAAGCGCGAAATTGCCAGTATCTACCGCTGTGATCTTTCCTTGATAATTTCGAGCTACGAGATGGGACTCCTCACCAATACCTTAAAAATAGATAAAGGTCTACTTTTGTTACTGCCCTTTATGGTCGAGGCCCTAACTGAAGCACCAAATTGGTTCGAATACGAAGAACGGACCGATTTTATCTTTATCGGCGGCGGGAAACACGCGCCCAATGTGGATGCGCTAAATTATCTAAAAAATACGATTTGGCCGCTAATCCGGCAACAACTCCCCAATGCCAAGTTACAGATATATGGCGCCTATTTGCCCCAACAGGTATTGGAAATGCATAAGCCGAGCGAAGGGTTATTGGTACAGGGCAGGGTAGAAGCGGTGCAATCCGTAATGCAACAGGCCAAAGTCTGCTTGGCTCCCTTACGTTTTGGTGCGGGTATTAAAGGTAAATTAGTGGATGCCATGCGTTACGGTACGCCCAGTGTTACCACAAAAATTGGAGCAGAAGGCATGCACGGTATCCTGGAGTGGAACGGTGCTATCGAAGACGATCCCCAAGCCTTTGCTACGGCTGCCGTCAAGATATATACGAACCCAATACAATGGGAAAGGGCGCAAACACAAGGTAAGACCCTTATCAATACGCTATATGCTAAAAATTCGTTGGCAAAGATATTTCGAGTGACTATTGAAAACCTTCATAAGACGCTCCCGGCCCACCGCCGACAAAATTTTATTGGAAGTTTGTTGCAACAGCAAAGTATGGCGGCTACCAAGTTTATGGGGAAGTGGATCGAGGAGAAAAATAGTGGGGTATAAAATGGCTTTCGTTTTTAAAAAACAGACTTCAAGAACGGCCCTACAGCAGTTATAATTAATGACAAACACTTATTTTCCCGCCTCGAGCTAGTCATTATTTCTTTACTCCATTTTAGAGCTCGTCCGTTTTCCTTGCAAGGCTAGCTCCATGGTCCACCAGTAAAAATCTTTTCCATTAAACCGGTACACTAGGCTACGGGCTTGTTTTGCGGCCAAGACGTCCCAATGTCCCAAATACTGCCACTCCCAAGTACCCAAAAGTGTAAATTTAATTTTCTTTCGAATCTGTTTCACCGTACTAATTGAAAAGTGAAGTTGTACTAATTTTTCTGTGTTATGCCTTATTTCGGCTTCGGTCAATTCCGTATCCAAAAACGGGGCACAAAGCAGTTCCCAGACATCGGCTTTTTGGGCTACGGGTAGTTGGTGTTTTTCCGTAAAGGCCTTGATACGCTCTGTATCATTGTGGTTAAAGAAAATAAGTTCGCCCATATCGATTTCCATGGAGCAAGGAATTGTAGTAAAGTCCACCTCCTTAATCCGGTCCAAAGTGAGCATGTTATTTTTCCGTAAAGAACTGAACCGAAATTCATAGCAATCGAACACGATGCAATCCTCCAGAATACGATACCTACTATACTTCATTATGATAGGGTTTATTGAGCCTTGGTACTTGGGGCTTGCGGTTTAGGCGGTCCTCCAATCATCACTTTACACAATTGCCATTGTAGTACTCCGCTACTTCGTAGGTGCGTTTAAGGTCACCTGTGTCTATTCTGTTGACAAGACCGGGGCAATCGCTAAAATAGCGGGCCAATTGTTTCTTTTTCAAGCCTAGAATCCCCTGGGTAGCCCGCACATAATAATCATCTCCCGCTTTTTTGAACAAGGGAAATGAATTGCCATAACTCGTATCGTCAGAAAACTCCTTGCCATACACGCTTAAGATCCCTTCTGAATAGACGATTAAAAATGCTTTTTCCTTAAAATGGGGACTGGCATAAAAGGCCATCCGCAAAAAATTACCTTCTTCATGGTACCAAAGCGAAGTAAAAGTATGGGTACCATTATTATAACCTATGATATCATGCGCCGTGTATCGCTTCGCCCTACGGCCTTTTTGTTTAAACTTGATTTTTTGATAGATCTCCCCTGAAAAATTATTTCTGTCCCTTACCATACCGTAAAGCGTATCCTTAGTTTCTAAAATAATGTAACCGGGGACATAGCCGCGCTGGGCATGTAGCCCTTCCACCGTAAGAATTACTAACAGGGCCAAAAGCAAATGAACCTGGTTTCCTTTTAAATAGATTTTCAAGTGCGATGGAGTCATAGCGGTGGCTTAATCTTAGTTGATAGGAGGAAATTCCCCAGAAACCGAAATAGGTATTTCTTTTAACGGCTAAATAGGGCTACTTATTTTCCCAAACCAGCGCTACCGACGCCAACCTAAGATAATTTGCTAATTTTCAGTTGTGCTTCTGCGGGCACTACGTAGCTGGATCTCGACGAAACAGCTCGATTAAATTAAAAAGGAGAACGCAAAAAACGACCCAAATAAAGCCAGCTATAAATCCCCCTGCAATATCCGACGGGAAATGTACTCCCAAATAAATTCTACTAATCCCAATACTTAAAATAAGCAGGGCCAGTACCAAAATCAATAAAAACTTGGCGCCTTTGTGGATTTTGAAAGTAGACACCATATAAATTAAAAAACCATAAAAGGCCATAGCGCTCATGGCATGTCCGCTTGGATAACTTAGGGTCTGGACCGAAACTAAATGTTCTATTCCCGGCCGTGCACGGTCTATAAAGCGTTTAAGCACCATATTGGAAATGGTAGCCAACGCCAGGACCAAGGTAGCCTGTACCACATACTTCCTGCGCTTAAGCACCAGTAGGGAAAGCACAAGAAAAATGATAAGTACGATAAGGTAGCCGTAAATATCCCCAACATCGGTCACGAACTTGAAATACCTGGTGAGGCCCGGTGAACGAAAAGAAATAATATAATCGGTAATCGCAGTATCGTAAGCGGCCAAAACCTCCGTTTTTAAAGTTTCCGTAAGTTCAATGAAAAGGTTGATGCCCCCAACTACGATGACCAAGGCTAAAAGGATGGTAATAAGGTACGGTAGCCCTTTATCGTGTTGGTGTAATTTTTCCGCTAAAAATTTACGGATCGTTTTTATAAGCGCATACAGTCTGTTTCTCATGCGTTGAAGAAGTGAATTGAAATTCCCGGTTTTATATAAAGATTAAAACAAAAATAGCAATACCGTCCGTAATGGTAAAGGGACGGTCTAGAATTAGGTTTGACTAATCGTAATTCGGGTGGGGATTTGGTACGTTACTATCCTAAGCCCTATCTTTAGGGCTTATAAATTGTTGATACAGCATGGAATCACCGAAGTGGAAGACTGCCTTAGATTTTGAGGACATTACCTATAAAAAATGTAACGGCGTAGCACGAATCGCCTTCAATAGACCGGATGTACGAAACGCATTTCGACCCAACACGACCAGTGAATTGATCAAAGCGTTTTTTGACGCCCAAGAAGATACGCGTATTGGCGTTGTTTTGCTCTCCGCGGAAGGCCCCTCCACAAAGGATGGCATATGGTCTTTCTGCAGTGGCGGTGATCAAAAGACGCGCGGACACAAGGGATATGTTGGAACGGATGGTCAACACCGCTTGAACATTCTGGAAGTACAGCGCATGATTCGTTTTATGCCCAAAGTCGTTATAGCCGTGGTACCTGGCTGGGCCGTGGGTGGCGGACATAGTCTGCATGTGGTCTGCGACATGACCCTCGCCAGTAAGGAGCACGCTATTTTTAAACAGACCGATGCAGATGTGACCAGTTTTGACGGGGGCTATGGCTCTGCCTACCTCGCAAAGATGGTGGGTCAAAAAAAGGCGCGCGAGATTTTCTTTTTAGGCCGTAATTATTCCGCACAGGAAGCTTTTGATATGGGCATGGTAAATGCAGTTGTGCCCCATGCCGAATTGGAAGCTACGGCTTACCAATGGGCACAGGAGGTGCTTGAAAAATCGCCTACCGCTATTAAAATGTTGAAGTTTGCCATGAACCTGACCGATGATGGTATGGTAGGCCAACAGGTATTTGCAGGCGAAGCTACACGACTTGCCTACATGACCGAGGAAGCGAAAGAAGGTAGAAATGCCTTCTTGGAAAAACGCAAACCCAATTTTGGCAAGGACAATTGGTTGCCTTGATGGTTTAGTGTAAAAGGGTTAATCAAGAGTTTACGACGAACACCCTTATGGACTAGACTTCGGTTGCCAAAAATGAAGTCGTTGGTGTGGGGCAATACCTTGTATAATTCTTGTTTCCTAAAAGCCAAGAGCTTTCGGTTAAATACCAAATTTCCACAAACTAAAAAGAGTCCGATCAGAAGACCAGACTCTTTTACGAGAACACTATATGAAAATGAAAAATTATACTTCGTTAATAAGAACAGTATAAATGTACGGGGGTTCTTCAATTTTCAAAAACTAATGTTGCGACCCAATGGAATTCTGTTGTGAACCTGCCCGATGTTGTGGTTAGATACAAAAAATTGTTTATGGTTAGGGTCCTTATTCAATCGAATTTAAAATTTCCAGGAGCAGGGTATTGAACTGTTCATCGGTTTGTTCTTCAAGTCCGGTGCGCACCACTACGAGCTCCTTGGAGGGTATAATAAATACACGTTGCCCTTGAAAGCCGTTCGCCGAAAATAAGTCGCGGGGTATATCTGGATATTTACCTTCCGCATTCAACCAAAAATGGGCGCCATAGGTACCGGCAGAGTTTGCTGTAGGTTTGGTGATGTAGTCTACCCATTCCTCCGAGAATAGGCGTTCGCCGTTCCAATCGCCCTTGTTCAGGTATAAAATCCCAAATTTGGCCCAGTCGCGTGTGGTCGCCCAAGCATAGGAGGACCCTACATAATTACCAACCAAATCTGTTTCCAAAAGCATGGAAGACATCCCTATTTTATCGATTAATTCCTGATAGGGAAAGTCGAGATAGGCTTGATGGTCATTGAATTGGTCTCTTAAAATTCCCGATAATAAATTAGAGGTACCCGATGAATAGTTCCAAATTTCGGTGGGTTGGGCCACCAGTTCAGTATCCCTTTGAGCCTCACTCATATCGGATGCCAAAAACAACATCCGGGTAACATCAGATATTTTAAAGTAATCTTCCTCCCAAGAGAGCCCGCTTTGCATCCGCAGCAGATGATTTAAGGTAATTTGCTTTCGATCGTCGTTCTGCCATTCTGGTATGGGTGCCGGTGAAGTTAGCTGTATCCTTCCTTGAAATTCCAAAATACCGTACAATGTAGCCAGAACACTTTTAGTCATGGACCATCCCAAAATAGGTGTATCCATTGAAAAACCTCGAATATAGTGTTCCCCAATAATTTGGTTTTTATGCACTATGAGCAATGTTCTCGTTTTTTGTTCAGGGTCTTTAAAGGCATTGGTCAAGGCAACTTCTAATTTGGCATAATCCACATTTGCAAAAAGCGTGTCCTTTGTTCCGTTAGTGCCGTAGGGAAATGGCAGGGTGTCTGCCCTTATGGTTCGTTGGGGTACGAGGTCAAAAGCATGGCGGTCATATTCATCATTGGTCAATACCGCTCCCAAACCTTCCTTGTAAACTGCTTTCCGTTTCATGAGGCCATAAACCGATGCGGTAGCAAATGCTTCTTTTTCCGCAACTTCGGACTGCGCTAAATTGATCATGGGCATTTCATGGTCAACTAAATTGATATTAACAGCGGCTCTTTCAGCCACAAAGACATTGGAGGCCATGTTTTTGGAGGCGTAACCGGATATGAGATTTAATTTTGGATAATTAAAATATCCTAATAGAACAATTGCGACCAGAGCAAGAGCTAAAACCCACTTTAACTTTTTCATTTCTTATTTTTTCATTTGTTGTAAATTTATCAAAACGATAGGTATGTCCAACATTGGATTAGTAATAGCTGAAAGAAGTAGGGATATTGGCGATTTTTTGGTAGGCCGCTTATTGCCGTTTTGCAAAAAGCGAATGATCGGACCGTTTATATTCATAGACCATATGGGACCTGCCCAATTGGGGCCTAAAAAATATATGGATGTGGACCAACATCCCCACATGGGACTCTCGACCCTAACTTTTTTATTGGAAGGCGAATTGCTTCATGAAGACAGTTTGGGCACGAAGCAGGTAATTCGTCCAGGGTCGGTCAACTGGATGGTGGCAGGTAAAGGGGTCTCGCACACGGAAAGAACACCAAGTAGCCTGAGGGGCGGTACCGTTTTCACGGCCCATGGATACCAAATCTGGGTTGCCCTACCAAAGGACAAGGAGGATATGGAGCCGGAATTCCATCATATTCCCAATAAAGATCTTCCAAAATGGGAAGATGGTTCTACCTCATTTACCTTGGTGGCGGGTAATGGTTATGGACGTTCAGCTCCAGTGCCCGTTCATTCAGAGCTATTTATGGTTGAAATTAAAACGCAAAAGACCTACTCCCTAAATACGATGGATAACCTAAAAGGGGAAATAGGTATTTGCATTGTAGAAGGCAGTATCGAAGCCTGTGGAACTGTAGTGGAAAAAGGGAATATTCTTGTTTCAAAAGTTGCCGATACCTGTAAAACGATACTCCATCCTAATAGTCATATAATCCTTTTTGGCGGAGAGCCCTTCGCGGAGGAGCGCCATATTTTTTGGAATTTTGTTTCGCATGACAAGGATAAACTTGAAAAAGCTAAAAAACAGTGGGCAGCAAAAACCTTTCCGATGATGCAAAACGAAAGCAGTTACGTGCCTATTCCCGGCCTATAATTTTTGCCAGGTCTTATCCGGCGTAAGCCTAAAACTACCCACATGATCAAAGGCACATTCATGGGGTAAGATTAAGGATAAAAACGTACTCTCATCCGCAGCCCTATACAAATGATATTCTTTGCCAACGATGGGTTCAAAATTGAATTTGGCGCTATAGACCAAATTGTTATACTCAAAATTGTCCATTAAGGCCTTATAGGATTTTTGCAATGCCTCATATTGGGCCTTAAATTGATTGTTTGCGCTTACGATATGGGTATTTTTCCATGAGGTAACATCGGGCGGGGTAATTTTTGGAGCAGAAACGCCCGTTGCAAAAGGTGCAAGCTTCCCGTGGTAGGTCTGCGTCTCTTCATCAAAGACTACATAATCCGGTTTTTTCTCTTTCTTCATAGCAGTACAAATTTAAGAAAAAGCCTAAATATATTTTTTGTTAAATGTTTTAGGTATTCCTACCTTGACCTTTTATAAAATGTGCCCAAATTTCCAAAACGCTTAATTACCCCTTAACCTTTATTCTTTTATAGACAAGTACTACAAAACTGAAAATGGAATGGATAAAGAGTTAGACAGAAGGTTTTCGATTGGAAATTATCCTCCCTTGAAGGAATTAGTTAATAGGTTCTTCTTCTGGTTCATTCTGTTCGTGGCAATGGGCTGTGAAGATAATTCTTTGGACGCGAAATACGATTGGATTCCCCTACAAGTAACCGCCACCGCCTACAATTCCTTACCCTACCAAACTTCATATGAACATCCGGCCATAACGGCATGGGGCGATTCAATAAAACCGGGACAAAGGTGGATTGCCGTATCTCGTGATTTAATAAAAAAGGGACTGGATTACAACACCTTGGTGAAAATAGATACTTTTGAAGGTGTTTACATCGTAAAGGACAAAATGAACCAGAAGTGGACCAATAGAATTGATATTTATATGGGTGAAGATGCAAAAAAAGCGAAGGAATGGGGGAGAAGGAAAATAAGCATAAAGTATGCCGTTGCAAAGGATAGCTTAAGTAAATAGCCATGAAACGAATTTCGATCGGGTTTTTAATACTAACAGTTGTGGCTTCCTGTACCACAACCAAAACGATTGTGGACAACCCAATAACGTTCAACCAAGAGCGCAAGGAATTAACGATAGATTATCTTGAGTCGCGGTACGGCATACAGCAAGAAAGCCCACAGATAGAACCAAAAATGATTGTTTTACACTGGACGGTCATTCCTACCTTTGAAAAATCGTTTGACGCCTTTGACGCTCCTACCTTACCCGACTGGCGGCCGGATATTAAGAATGTAAGCGGACTCAATGTTTCTTCACAATTTATGGTGGACCGGGATGGCACCATATACCAATTACTGCCTGAAACCACCATGGCCCGGCATGTAATTGGACTAAACCATTGTGCCATTGGTGTGGAGAATGTGGGCGGCACGGAGGATTTACCATTAACCAAGGCCCAGTTAAAATCCAATATTTGGCTCGTTCGCTATTTGAAAGAGAAATATAATATCGATTACCTCATTGGTCATTATGAATATACCCTTTTTGAGAACCATCCGCTATGGCTGGAAAAGGATGAGGGATACCGTACAATGAAGACAGACCCTGGTGTGGATTTCATGCAAAAAGTACGCATTGCAGTTCATAATCTTGATTTTAAACCTTTACCACAAGGGGCTACCAATTGATAAATAACCCAGTCAAAAAATATAGTTTTCATGAAAAAAATAAGTTTACTTTTTTTAGGTTTTCTTTCGGGTGTTGCAACGGCACAGTCAGAGAACATAACCACCCAATTATACGACACCTATGAAACCTACAAAGAATCTTCTATCGGTAAAAGGCGTGTAAAACGGAAAGACATAGAACCCCTTATCAATGCGTATAAATCCAACCCTAAATTTACGGTTAGCACCGTTGGAAAATCAATCGGAGGGAGGGATTTATCCTTAATCAGTCTTGGTACTGGTGCAACCTCAGTTTTTTTGTGGTCGCAAATGCATGGAGACGAGCCTACGGCAACCCAGGCAATTTTCGATATATTGAATTTTTTCGATAGTCCTAATTTCAAACTGGAGAAGGAATACATTTTAAATAACCTTACCATTCATTTTTTGCCCATGTTAAACCCCGATGGTGCGGAACTTTTTCAACGTCGAAATTTATTGGGGGTGGATATCAATCGGGATGCCCTTCGTTTGCAATCCCCAGAATCGAAGACCTTAAAACGCGTACGGGATAGTCTTGAAGCTGATTTTGGGTTTAATCTGCATGATCAAAGTACCTACTATAACGCAGAGCGCACAGAAAAACCTGCTACAATCTCGTATTTGGCACCCGCCTATAATTATGAAAAGGAAATCAACGAAACTCGTGGTGATGCGATGAAAATTATCGTATTCATGAATGAAATCCTTCAGAAATACGCTCCCGGCCAAGTAGGGCGCTATAACGATGACTTTGAGCCTAGGGCTTTTGGGGACAATATTCAAAAATGGGGCACCAGTACCATTTTGATTGAATCAGGTGGGTATCCTGAGGATACCGAAAAACAGGAGATTCGTAAATTAAATTATGTATCCATACTTGCAGCGGTCTACACCATTGCCAAGAAGAATTACAAGGACATT
The DNA here is from genome assembly GCA_963815225.1 of uncultured Flavobacteriaceae bacterium. Taxonomy (GTDB): domain Bacteria; phylum Bacteroidota; class Bacteroidia; order Flavobacteriales; family Flavobacteriaceae; genus Maribacter. The sequence goes on along the minus strand of CAWFGA010000006.1, from coordinate 64,534 downwards.
CCCATAGCGGAATATGAGAAAATACCAGAAAACGACCGCAAGTTGTTCGACTTAAAAATTGAAGCTGTGCACTATGAGCTTATGGGTTCTGTGTACGTGATAGACTTGGGGATAAACCAGATTGAAGTGGATTTTCCGGATCATAATTCGTTTTGGTACAGTAGCCGCATCATGGACCAGGGTGACCTTTCTACGTATTATGGATATGAAACCTTAGACGCTAATGAGTATACCCTTAAACAGGCCAAAGCTTATCCCAAAACAATACAACGTATGGAGGACGTGAAGGCTATGAACTTTAAGGAGTTATTGCGGCAGGGCTACGGTTACCTTAGATTGGCCAGTATACCTGGTAAACAAGTGAACGCTTCCTTCCCTTTACATGTAATAGGACCAAACTACGAAGTTCCAAAGATGTTTTTACAGCCCGGAATCAACCCAACCTTCTTTTTGGAAAAAGAGGGAACGATTAGGTATGCCGTCATCAATGGTTTTCTACTTGATTTAAATGAAACCAACCCAACACTACCCAATGCCATGATTTACAAATAATAGAGTCTGAAAAGGTAGCGACGTTTTTGCGAAAGCAACTCAATCCCTTAATCGGTGTGTGATCGAGACTAGGTAAGCTTGTAACAGGATTTGACCGCTACGCGAATCGTTTCGAAATAGAAGTAAATTTTGCGCTTTCCTTGTGGCAGTATACCTCCTTAGGACCCGTATCACTGCCTAATATCCGAAATTAAAGGTCATATACCTGCCATACCTGAGAAGTACAAATAGCATAACCAACAACAAGGTTACGATGAACATAAATATGCTCAAAAAGATACTTTTATAAGCCACCGGGTAAGGACCCAGTGCACTCTGCTGAATAATTTTATTGATTAATGTCATCATCCTAAATTTAATGGTTACACATGAATATAGTTTTTAGGATCGGTTGTATAATAGCTACTTGTTTCTATATACTATAACAATTACCTTACCAAGAACCCTACTTTTAAAGTGGATACCAATCCAATTTCCTGATTTTGAGCATTAAAAAAGGGAAGCAATCGCTTCCCTTTTAAATATTTGAATTCTATTCCTATAGATTCTCCTCTGCATCCAATAAGGCAAAGAATTTATCTAAGTTTGGTAGAATAATGATTTTTGTTCTGCGATTCAAGGCCATATTTTCTTTGGAGTTATTCTCCACCAAAGGCACATAACTGCTTCTACCTGAAGCAATTAATTGAGATGGGTCCACATCAAATTCTTTCTGTAATTTACGAACGATAGAGGTAGCCCGTTTAACACTTAGATCCCAGTTATCCGAAACATTTGGGGTGTTAATGGTGCGTGAATCTGTATGCCCTTCGACCATAACTTCCATACTCGGCTCGGATTTTATAACCTCGGCCAATTTTTTTAAGATATTATCAGCCTTATTGCTAATAGTATAGCTTGCGGTGTTGAACAATAATTCGTCAGAGATATTGATCATTACTACCGTTTTATCGATACTTACATCCACATCTTCCCCTTCATCGGAAATGGATTGTTTCAGCTTATAGGAAACCGCTAAATTCATGGAGTCCTCAAGCGTAGTCGCTTGGGCTAATTTCGCCGGGTCAACGTTTTTAAGCGTATTTCTCATCTTTGCCTTTGTGTTGTTGCTCATTACGGCAACATCATCCACGGAGGTGAACTGGCTATCGTTCATTTCCTTTAAGGAATTGATTTTGGAATTGTACTCTTCTACACGAGCTTCTATTTTCGTCATTTTAGCTTCCAGTTCCTCTTTCTCTACTTGTGTCTTTGTTAACCGACTTTGAGTTTGGGAAAGGTTATCTTCCAAAGCAACGTATTTCTTTTTAGAAACACATGAGGTTAACATGGCTACTGAAAGTATAGTAACTACGGATAATCTTTTCATTGTATTCTGTTTAAATTAATATTTAGTTATCGCTTTTATATACGGCTGAAATCGATAAACGGACGTTTTTACCGATGAAAAACCGTTGTTTTCATGCATCAAAAAGCGCCAACCAAATGAATATCAAACACTTGTTCCGATCAAAATAGGACAAAAAAAAGAAGCGTAGATACGCTTCTTTTTAAAACTATATTGAGCTTCTTATTCGCAGCCTCCCGTAAATCCGTTAGCATTAAATTTGGTCTGTACCGCACCTTGTCTAGCTCCAGTATTTACCTCAATGGCCAAGTTATTCTCTCCGCTACCATCACGTTTGGGACTGCAATACTCAAAAAGGTAGTAACTATTTGCCCTTTCCGAAACCTTTTCCGATATATCATTGAATGTCCGTTCCAACTCGTCTTTATTCTGTGCGAATACACTTGCTGTTTTTCCGATAGAACGTAAGACATCGGTATCAATTTCGCCACCCAATCCAATACTGAAGAAAGAAATGTTGGCGTTGGCGTCATTTACTTTTTTCAACGCGGCATCTTCCGTAAATCGTGATGCTTGGTCGGTACCGTCAGTAAAAATAACGACAGAGGCTGCACCAATTTTACCTCCCGAAGTAGATTCCCTAACCAAATTGGAAGCAATGTCCGTAGACTTTATTACTGCTCCGTACAAATCCGTAGATGGGTCATTGCTAATATCATCCGTAATACCATCAATAGCACCAACCAATTCCTCCCTTGACGGAGTCAATTCATTCAACAAATGCAATTTATCTTCCCCATCAAACCAATAAATGGCCATTTTAACCGATTCTTGAGTCGTAGCCGGCATTACCGCATTTATAAAACTGGTAGAAGCCAATTTCAACTCTTCAAGACTGCTGCTAAGTACACTATTACTCAAATCTAAGACCAATAGGGTATTATTGGAAAAAATTTGTGAATTGGGTGAAATACGTGCAGAAGATTCTGAAGTAGATATGGTGTTGAAACAGTCGTCGTTCCTACCTTGCTCGTAGATTGTAAATTGATTGGCCGTTAAACCGGGCACCGGGTTTCCGCTTGTATCCGATACCCTAAAAAATACGGACACTTTACCTGGTAGTGTCGTAAATTGCTCCTGAATGGATAATACCAGTTCCCCTTCATCCAATCCCAAACAATCATCTACGGGCTGGCCCTTACCAAGTCCATCCCCAAAATCAAGATCAAGATTTACATCATCATCGGCATTGCCGCAAGAAACAAGAAAAGTCAGTAAAAAAAATACACTGAAAGTCTTCAAAAATAATTTCATATTCATTAATTATACGTTCAACTAGCAGAACGGACAAAGTTTATTTAAATTATCGGGAATTATGAAATTTATGTTAAAGATTGTTAAAGCAAAAAAGGCCCTAGGTCCAAGACTATGAAAAGCAGTATATTTCATAGCATCAAATAAGCACTACAGAATTGCTAAATAGATGTAAACCCATACAGTTATATAAGAACCGAAGTTACCAATGACCCACGAATTCAAGAACATTGTCCAAGAATATAAAATGGCGAGCGCTGTAGATTTAAAGTGTGTTCTTGCTACAGTGGTTGCTTTGGAAGGTTCGTCGTATCGAAGGCCTGGTGTGCGTATGCTTATCCGTGAAGATGATACAATGATCGGTGCCGTAAGCGGGGGATGTGTGGAAAAAGAAATCTTGTTTCAGGCACAATCCGTGTTTGAGGACGAAACACCAAAATTAATGACCTACGATGGTAGGTATCGTTTAGGCTGCGAAGGTATTCTATACCTACTTTTAGAACCCTTTTCACCCTCAGTAACTGCCCTGGAAGCTTTTGAAAGCGTAGTACAGAAGCGAAAACCATTTAGTTTGAACACCTCTTATGAAATGGAATTTGGTAGCTTGGCCCATTATGGCACAACCATTCATTTGGATGGAGAATCGTTTCCGTTACATCCAACAGTAAGAAAACAGGAAGGGGCACACTACTTTGAACAACACATGGAACCCTGTAAACGCCTATTGATTATAGGCAGCGAACACGATGCGGTACAATTATCCCATTTTGCAGTTGGCATGGGTTGGGAGGTAGGTCTTGCGGTTACCCCGAAGGAGGATAAAACAAAGGACGATTTCCCCGGAATAGACGAGTTCTTTAACTATGAACCAGAAAACCTACCGCTATCCTACCTAGACAACAATACGGCCGTGGTATTAATGACCCATAGTTTTGCAAAGGACCTCAAGTATTTGACGGTGCTCAAAAATACCAGTCCCATGTATTTGGGCCTATTAGGACCTTCCAAAAGAAGGGAAAAATTGTTGGATGCCTTGTTGGAGCAGGATTTGGATATTGAATTAGCGTTTGTGGAGAACATTCATGGCCCAGCGGGTTTGGACATCGGCGCTGAAACACCCCAGGAAATTGCAATCTCCATTTTGGCGGAACTATTGGCGGTAATACGGAAGACGGAGCCCATGATGCTAAAGGACAAAGAAAATAGAATCCATCATTGAATAAAAATCCCCACATTACGGTATTAATCATGGCAGCCGGGGCATCTACACGCATGGGGGCCATTAAACAATTACTACCTTGGAAATCCTCCAATCTTTTACTCGAGGCCATAAGCACCATTAAAAATAGTAAATGCTCCAGTGTCTATGTCGTGCTTGGTGCACATGCAGAACAAATTAAAATGGAATGCCATTTCGAGAAAAATAGGGTCACAGTAGTCAGCAATCCAGATTGGTCTGCAGGCCTTGGTACTAGCATTGGGTACGGTGTAAAAAAAGTATTGGAATCAATGGAGCGGCCAGACGGTATTCTAGTATGTCTTGCAGACCAACCCTTATTGACTTCGGCATACATGGATTCAATGATTCATGCATTTAACAATGTATCTTCAAAAAAAATAGTTGCAACGAATTACGGAAATAAAGCCGGAGTGCCGGCGCTGTTTCCGGCATCAATGTATCCGGAATTACAACTTTTACAAGGTGACAAAGGGGCAAAAGAACTCTTGGAAAGCAAAAAAAATGAACTTAAACTACTTGATGCCAAGGGACAATTGACCGATATCGATACGAAAAATGAATACCAACAATTACAGCAAATTTTAAGGAATGATGACAAATAAGGGACAAACAAATTTAATTTATTTAGCTACAACACTTTTTTTATTCTTCACGGCGTTACCGAGCATTGCTCAGGAAATGGGCTTTGAGGAATACAACCCAACTTCTACCTTAGTTGTGCCGGGTTCAGAAATCAAGGAAGCCAAGTTTCCTTTTGTGGATGTCCATAGCCATCAAAGGGATATGTCCATAGAAGCCTTAAACACTTTAATAAAGGACATGGATGCCATGAACGAAGCGGTTATGGTCAATTTAAGTGGTGGCTCTGGAGCGCGTCTAAAGGAAAAAATAGACAACATTACTAAGAGCTACCCCAATAGGTTTGTTGTTTTTGCCAATGTTGATTTTGAAGGAGCCACAGATTTGGAATGGGGTAAAAGGGCAGCTGCCCAGTTAGAGAAAGATATTAAATACGGGGCTAAGGGACTTAAAGTTTTTAAGAGCCTTGGGCTCCGCAACAAAGACGCTTCCGGCAACCGTTTGACAATCGATGATGCCCGGCTAGACCCAATTTGGGAAATGTGTGGAAAACTTGGGGTGCCCGTCTTGATCCATGCCGCAGACCCAAAGTCTTTTTGGGACGAAATGAATGCTGAAAATGAGCGTTGGCTCGAACTGAAAACACATCCAAGAAGAAAACGGTCCGATACCGATCCTGCACCCTTTGAGCAAATTATACAGGAGCAACACAATGTTTTTAAGAAACATCCAAAAACTAAGTTTATCAATGCCCACATGGGATGGTATGCGAACAATTTGGAAAAACTGGGCCAACTCATGGATGAAATGCCGAATATGAACGTAGGTATATCTGCTGTTATCGCGGAATTGGGCAGACAACCGCAAAATGCACGGACATTTTTTGAAAAATATCAAGATCGTATCTTATTTGGAAAGGATAGTTGGAAACCAGAGGAATTTCCCACCTATTTTAGGGTATTGGAAAGTAACGATGAATACTTTCCCTATTATAAAAAGTACCACGCTTTCTGGGCGATGTATGGCTTAAACCTATCGGACGAGGTACTTAAAAAAGTGTATTACAAAAATGCCTTGAAGCTAATTCCGGGATTGGAACCGGCTCTTTTTAAGGAGTAGCATCGAAGCCTTCTTCATGTTCGTTTTTTTCCGATATCGGAATATGATTTATCTCTTGAAAAATGCCACAGGAATGTTGTTTTTTTGCTAAGGCCTGTGTGTTTTTTCGCTTTGTCAAGGCCTCAATTTCCCGGTTTAAATAGTGCATAACTCAGTGGTTTTTTGGGTTAAAGGGATTTCGTAAAGTGATAAAAAAAAGCCATGTAATGCAGTTAATCCCTAGCCGATTACAATAATTCGAGTACTACAAGGTATCGATTAAAACAAAGTGTACACCATCGTGTGGTGCTTTTTTAAATCCTTAGTATTGAAACAAATATTCACTCATAAAAATTCAAAACTACCTGCATTTCTTATCAGAGCGATAGTTAGGTAAACTTTTACGGAATCCAAATTACTAGATAGCTGAAATAAACTATTTTCTATTCCGTCAACTTTTTTTGGATATAATTCAAAATCAACATCCAATTCATTTTCAATAGGAGCGAAGCAGTAGGAACATTGTCATCTGCAATGGCGGAGATGATAGCTTCATGTTGGTTGTCGGATTGATTGTAAAAAGAGTCATTCTCCGTAAAGGCTTTTTCGTAGAAGAAAATCCTAGTCTTTAAGTCGTTCAAAACCTGAAGTGCCAAATCATTGGAGTATCCCTTGGTCAACAGTCTATGAAATTCCAAATCCGCCTGAATTCTGGAAATAGCATCTCCGGCATTTTCAAAAACTAGTTGTTGGCCGCGGAGTTTTTCGATATCCGCTTCGGTAAACTCAGAATTTTCAATGGCCATGACCTCTAAATTGGCGACCAAACCATAGAGGTCTTCGGCCTCTTTTACATCAAGTTCTGCAATAATGAACCCTCTATTGGGTACCGCTTTAATAATATGGGCCTGTTGTAATTGCGTCAAGGCCTCCCTTATTGGAGTTACACTTACATTCAAATCTCTGGATAAGGCCGCTAGATTTAGGGTTTTGCCGGTTTTCAGCTTTCCGCTAACCATCTCCGCCAATAGGTGGTCCCGCACTTGGTCCCTCAAATTAATTTTTACCAACATATGTAAATATACTATATCGTATACGATACTAACTGGTTTTTGACCTTGTTTCGTATATATGCCCTGCTTATTTATGGTGCATCTTGTCTAGATCTTGAATGTTCTCATACTAAAAATTAGGATTTCACGTTTCTATGCCACAACCCACAAACAAATACTATGAAGATTCTAACATCTAATTTTAAAAAATTATGCTTTCTGTATATAGGAATGACTATTGCGTATAGCTGTAGCGATGATGCAAATACAGATGAGGAAGTTGTCTTGACACAAGCGGAGTTGAAGGCCGTTTTGGAAACCGATGAAATCACGGGAGGGGTAGACATCGCGCTTTTTGACCTGTATTCCAACACAGGTACTACCGGGAAATCTGCCAGCAATGATTGTTATAGTGCCGTTTATTCCGATACCGGTTATACAGCAACCTTTAACAATTGTGTCCTAAATGGTACCGAAAATGTAAACGGTACCTTGACCGTAACCTATGATCAACAAGGTGAGGAAGGGTCGTTTACCGCCAGCTATGTTGACTTTTATGTTGGAACTATTAAAATAAATGGGACAAGGGCCTATTCGTTCAGTGCAAACTCTAATGACAGCTCGGTCACTTTTGAAGTGGTCAGTGACATGACGGTAGACATGGAAGATGGCTCCACCATATCCGAGAATGGAACCAAATCCTTCACCTTGGCGTTTGGGGAAGCTACCACGTATAGCATTTCCGGTTCATGGACCGTAGTATATGAAGGAAACACCTATAACGCTACCGTTAATTCAGCGCTGTCAAGCACTGTAGATTGCGCTTATGTAGCTTCCGGCGACATGGATGTTTCTAAAAACGGACTTGCCGTAAATGTTGATTTTGGGGATGGTACCTGTGATGATACCGCATTTTTGACATATCCTAACGGTGTCGTGGAAGAAATAACCTTACGGGACTAATAGACTATCCAATTATTCAAAGACTTTAATAAAAAAGGATAAGATTTTTCAATCTTATCCTTTTCTTTTTTAGCACCTGGAAACGGAAAAGGTAGTTTTCTTGAAGGTGTTTGAACCTGGCTTTCATAGTTCAGCATTTTGGTCTGTTAGACAATTCTAATGGGTATGATTTCTCGAAGCGATCCATTGTACCCGTTTGCTGTTCTTGAAATTTGAGAAATATGTATTTCTCCTGGTTTCTGTCGGTGTGTTTCTAATAAAAGTTCTCATGCTGTTCGTTTTAGTTCCGGTGATGAGCCGGATGATTGATAAATGATTGATTGATGTTTTTTAATGGGTATAATTTCTTGAGGCAACCCATTGTACCCGTTTGCTGTCCCTAAAATTTGAGAAAAATGAATTTCTTCTGGATTCGGTCGGCGTGTTTCTGATAAAAGTTCTCATGTTGTTCGTTTTAGTTCCGGTGATGAGCCGGATGATTGATAAATGATTGATTGATGTTTTTTAATGGGTATAATTTCTTGAGGCAACCCATTGTACCCGTTTGCTGTCCCTAAAATTTGAGAAAAATGAATTTCTTCTGGATTCGGTCGGCGTGTTTCTGATAAAAGTTCTCATGATGTTTGTTTTTTAATTGATGATTAATTGTTTTGTTATATAGAGAAGACGAGCAATGATTACTTTTGTTACAGTACTATGCATAAAAAGGTACTATTTTTAACATTTTAATGTAATATAAAGCTGACTAGAAAACTTATTTAATACACTAGTAAACAATTAGTTATACTCAAAACTTGTTTTATATTTTTTTAACAGTTTTTTGAGAAGTATAGGCCTAATCCGAGACTAAACCGGTACTATGAACGTTTAATCTAAAAAAGATATATAAGCGCTTAACGCCCATTTAATCGGTACGGGGAGAGCGTGTTACTCATATATTGTTGACCCTATAAATCTTTTAAAAGTTTATTAGTTTGCAAGGGCTGGATACCTTAAAATCCGATTACATCGTGTATCTTTGTTGAACTTTTTAGGGATGCAGATGATTCTTGCAATGACCTTAGAACGAATACTGTCATAGTTTTTCTCAAGAAACCTACCATTCGTTATACAGGTCAACACGTATTCCAATTCCTTAACAGTAAAATCAAATACTATTTTTTAAAATTTCGAATGGCAAAATCGCAACAGACATTTAATAAAACTGAAAAAGAAAAAAAACGCTTAAAAAAGCGCGAAGAAAAACAAAAAAAGAAAAATGCCCGTAAAGCTGCAGCAAAGGAAAGCGGAACTTCCGGTATTCCATTGGCCTATGTAGATTATAACGGTAATTTAGTGGATACCCCACCAGATCCCGCAATGAAAGTAGAAATCGAAGCGGAAGATATTGTTTTGGGAATCCCCAAGAAAGAGGAAGGGGATGTGGAGGAGTTCGATCCTGTACGAAAAGGAAAGGTTTCTTTTTTCGATACTTCAAAAGGCTTCGGATTCATCATTGATGCTGAAAACAATGAAAAGTATTTCGTTCACGTCAGTGGTCTAATCGATGAGATTATGGAAAACGATAAGGTTTCCTACGAACTTGAAAAAGGAATGAAGGGGATGAATGCCGTGAGGGTCAAAAAAATCTAAACCTTAATTCAATCTTTCCATGGCAAAAATGAAACGCAACACCATCTTGGTTGTTTTGTCATTTTTTGCCATTTACTTTATTTGGGGCTCTACCTATCTTTGGAATAAAATTGCGGTAACAGAACTTCCGGCATTTATGCTGGCAGGTATCCGTTTTATAACTGCGGGTAGTTTAATATTTCTTATCTCCATAATTCTTGGATACTCCCTAAAAATTACCAGGGCACAGCTTAAAAATACCATCATAGCCGGTTTCTTGTTCTTAACTTTTGGAAACGGGGTAGTGGTCTGGGCCTTACAATATGTAGATAGTGGATTTGCGGCTTTGGAGGTTTCTGCACAGCCCTTGGTTGTACTATTAATGATGCGCTTTCTACAAGGGAAAAAAATTAAAACCACTTCCTTAATTGGTATTGTTCTTGGCATTACCGGTATTTTCTTACTGGTGGGGCAAAAACAAATCATCACACAGGAAGGAGCAATTTTGGGAATGGTGCTCATCTTTGTTTGTATGCTCAGCTGGTCTTACGGTAGCCTTTTTGTGGGTAGGGCGGATTTACCCTCAAACTTTTTTGTCAATACAGGGTATCAAATGCTTACTGCCGGTTTTTCACTCTTGTTTATCAGTTCACTTTTGGGTGAGCAATGGTCCGCTCCAACCGCATGGAGCACCCCGGTTGTTTGGAGCATGTTGTTATTGATTCTTTTTGGTAGTATCGTCACTTTTACGGCATTCAATTATTTACTGCGCATCGTATCTCCGGAGAAAGTAGCAACGTCTTCTTACGTAAACCCGATTATCGCAATGCTGCTGGGTTGGTATTTTTTAAACGAAGAAGTTACTATGCAATCTGCCATTGCTTCCATTGTACTGTTGACAGGGGTTTATTTCATCAATACGAAAAAGAGCATAACTATATTCTCACGCTTTACGGGCAAGCGGATTCCTAAATAGTCCCGTCTGCAAATTCAATTGTCGCTACCTCTTCTGGTTGCATTTCTCCTAATAGAATGTCCCCAATCCTAATCCGTACCAATCGTAAGGTTGGAAAACCAACTGCAGCGGTCATTTTTCGTACCTGTCTAAATTTACCTTCCGTAAGGGTAATGCTTATCCACGAGGTAGACCTGTGCCTTCCAATACGCAAAGTGGGATTTGCTTGGGGTAGGGAAGGGGTACTATCCAAGACCTTTACAATACAAGTCTTGGTACTATACCTTGCTCCAAAAAGGCCAATAACGGTACCGTCCTTGAGTTGTTCCAGTGCTTCCATTGTAATTTCACCATCAAGCTGGGCATAATACTCCTTTTCAATACCTTTCGTGTTAATGGTATCGCTAAGTTTTCCATCCGTAGTCATTAATAACAAACCTTCCGATTTTTCATCCAATCTACCAATGGGCATCGTCCCCTTGGGAAAATCGTAAAGGGCACTTAAAAACCTTTTTTTTCTAATTTGACGGTCCTCACCAGAAGATAATTGGCTTAGCATTCCGCATGGCTTATATACTTTATAATGTTGATGACTCACTTTTACCGTTCTTATTGGGGTCTTCGTTTACCTATGGTCGCAAAAGATACCCTTTTTAACCTAGGGATTAGCAATCCATAACGGAGAATGTTACCTTTGCAAACTCCAGAAAAGATTTTATGCAAGAGACCGTTTTTGAACTTAAGGATAAGAAGACCGACAAAGAACTCTACAGCTACCAACAAGGTGCAATTCAACAAATTTTTGATAAGTTCGATTCCGAAAGGGATGATTACCACCTTTTATACCAGTTACCTACCGGCGGAGGAAAAACCGTAATCTTTTCGGAAATGGTACGGCAATACCTCAAAAACCACACTAAAAAAGTGCTGGTAATGACCCACCGTATCGAGCTTTGTAACCAAACGTCTGAGATGCTAACCAGTTTTGGAGTGGTGAACAAAGTGGTGAACAGTAAGGCCAATTTGGATGATCAAGAGCGTTACAGCTGCTATGTGGCCATGGTAGAAACCTTGAACAATAGGTTAAATGACGATCAATTGGATATCTCCGATGTGGGTCTGGTCATCATTGATGAGGCGCATTACAATTCGTTTACCAAATTGTTCAAGTTCTTTGAAAACTCCTTTATTTTAGGGGTGACGGCCACTCCCTTGAGTTCCAATAGGGACTTGCCCATGAATAAGAACTATGATGAGCTTATTCCAGGGGAATCGATAGAAAATTTAATCGTCAACGATTTTCTGGCACGGGCAGAGGTCTATCAATATGACATGGGGCTGACCTCTCTGGAGGTTGGGTCTAATGGGGACTATACCGTTAAATCATCTTCGGACCTGTATACCAGTCCGGCCATGTTGAATAAATTATTGGAAGCTTATACGAAACATTCAAAAGGCAAGAAAACCCTGATTTTCAACAACGGTATTGAAACATCGGTACAAGTATACCATACCTTCCAAGCCGCCGGTTTGCCAATTATGCACTTAGACAATACGGCGACCAAAAAACAGCGAAAACAGATTCTTAGATGGTTTAGGGATACGCCTGATGCCATTTTAACGTCTGTAAGTATTTTGACCACGGGTTTTGATGAACCTACCATAGACACCATTATTCTAAATAGGGCTACCAAGTCGCTTACGCTTTACTATCAAATGATCGGGAGGGGATCTAGGGTATTGAACAACAAGTCTAAATTTACGGTCATCGACTTAGGCAACAACAGTTACCGTTTTGGACCTTGGGGTGCAGATTTGGATTGGGAGGCCATCTTTAAATCGCCCAACTACTACATGGATCGCATACGGGATGATGAAGATATTGAAAGTGATTTTAAGTTGGATCTTTCCGATGAAATCAAGGAAGAATTCAAGAATTCCAAGGAAACCTATTTTGATATTAAGGAAACCTATGAAACGGCCACTTTTAAGGGAGAATCCTCCAAAGTAGTCTTGGAGCGTTCCATTGCACAACATGCGTATATCTGTATTGAAAATAGCGAAGACGTTTACGATGCTTTGGCATTGGCCAAATTATTGAAGGAGGACATTGATAACCGTATTCATGTTTACGGCAAATGCATTAGTAAGAGTACGTATAATTTCCTTAGTTGGTTAAAGGACGATTACCAGAAGAAATTGAATGCCTATCTCCGCGAAAATTTTGATACGGTCTTTGAGGACATTCATGGGCACCCGCCCGAAGATTAAGGGCTTAAATTACTAACTTGTTTTAATTGCCCCTAAGTTTGGACATCTTGAGCCCATAGCTTACAATTCATTATATTTAAGCTGATAAGTACTCTAATCACGTCCACTATGCGATACGTTCCTCTACTGCTCATCTTCATTTCATTTTCATGGGCTGCAATACCCCAATCACCTATGATATAGTCTTAACGAACGGCACCATTTATGATGGAAGCGGGGAGAACCCCTATCAAGGTGATATTGGTATAAATGCGGATACTATTGCTACTATTGGCGAACCGGGAACCTTAAAAGGTGTAAAACGGATTTCCGTTGAAGGTAAAGCAATGGCACCCGGTTTTATAAATATGCTGAGTTGGGCCAATGTGGCGCTATTGGAGGACGGCCGGTCCCAGAGTGATATCCGGCAAGGAGTAACTTTAGAAGTTTTAGGGGAAGGACGCTCCATGGGACCGTTAAACGAACAAATGAAGGCTGAAATGATAGCCGATCAAGGGGATATCACCTTCGATATTCCTTGGAACACGCTTGGGGAATATATGGAATACCTGGAAAAGAATGGAATCTCGCCCAATATAGCTTCCTTTGTAGGAAATGGAACCTTGCGCCAGCATGTCATTGGTTATGAAAATAGGCCCGCCACTCCTGAGGAGTTGGACGGAATGAAACAGTTGACTCGTGAGGCCATGGAACAGGGAGCGGTTGGTTTATCAAGCTCCCTGTTATATGCGCCTAGTAGTTATGCATCTACCGAAGAATTGATTGCATTGGCAAGGGTTGCCGGTGAAAATGGAGGAATGTATATCTCCCACATTCGGGATGAGGGAAATCAATTGCTGGAAAGTTTGGATGAACTCATTCAAATAAGCAAGGAAGCGGATGTTGCCGCCGAGGTCTATCATTTAAAAGCATCGGCAAAACCAAACTGGTATAAATTGGATTTGGCCTTTGCCAAGATAGACTCTGCACGTACTGCAGGCTTACCCATTACTGCAGATATGTACACGTACAATGCCAGTTCTACTGGCTTGCATGTACAACTGCCAGATTGGGTACGGGAAGGGGGAATAGATGCCATGCTAAAACGTTTGGACGACCCTTTGCTTCGGAAAAGGGCCATTTCGGAATTGCAATTTAGAAATGCACCCGAGACTATACTTTTCGTGGGCTTTAAAAATGAGAACCTGCGTAAGCACATGGGGAAATACCTTCCCGAGGTAGCCGATGAAGCTTGGAAAATCTGTTGAAGAAACTTTGGTCGACTTAATTGTAGAAGATCAAAGCCGTATACAGGTGGTCTACTTTTCCATGTCCGAAGAGAACATTAAGAAAAAAATGGCGGTACCCTGGATCAGCTTTTGTTCCGATGCGGGTTCGTATACCAATGAAGGGTGTCTTCGTAAAGCAAAGTACGCACCCTAGGGCCTATGGCTCCTTTGTGCGTGTACTGGGTAAATTCGCCCGGGATGAAAATGTCATTTCCTTGGCAGAGGGCGGTACGAAAGCTTTCTGCATTACCAGCTGAAAATCTAAAACTCAAAAAGAGAGGGAAAGCTTGCACCCGGATATTTTGCGGATATCGTGGTCTTTGACCCGCTTAAGTGTTACGGATAAGGCTACATTTACGGATCCGCACCAATATGCGGAAGGAGTTCTTACATGTTTTTGTAAATGGTACCGCTGTGCTGGAAGATGGTGAACACACGGGTGCTACACCGGGCAGGTTTGTAAAAGGGCCGGGGTATGATAGACCTTGATTTCTGATTAAGAAATATTTGAATGCAAAAAACCTAGTTTTACTTAAGTATAATGAAGAAGCCTTTGCAGGAATAATATTACATTTAAACGAATTATTCGTTCCCGTTTCAATTAAAACTCTAGTTTTGGAATCTCATCTTTAGAACTATTGAATGCGATATTATTTTACCCTCCTGGCTTGGTTTTTCTGTTCCTTTTACTCCTTTTCCCAAACTGAATTTATAACCACTTGGAAAACAGATAATCCAGGTGCTTCTGAGGATAATCAGATTACAATTCCAACATATAAAGGGCCAGATTTTCAACCTCCAGTTATTTATGACTACAATGTGGATTGGGGCGACGGGAGTTTTTCGGAAAACGTGACTGGTGATATTACTCATAGCTATTCCTCTCCTGGAGTTTATCAAGTTTCTATCAGCGGTCTTTTTCCTAGAATCCTATTTGAAGATTTTACTAATAGCAAAGACGTAAGAAAGATAATTGAGATTAACCAGTGGGGTTCAAATCAATGGACCTCAATGTCGGGAGCATTTTCTGGATGCGAAAATATTGATGTAAAGGCAACTGATATTCCCAACTTTTCAGGACTGAGCGATATTACAACAATGTTTAAAAACTGTAGTTCACTAATTGGTAATGATACCATGGCCTATTGGGATTTAAGTACGGTAACTCAAATGGCTTTGCTCTTTTTTGGAGCAACCGAATTCAATCAACCAATAGGTAACTGGGATGTGTCAAATGTGGAAAATATGTTTTCTCTTTTTCAAGGTGCTTCATCATTTAATCAGGATATCTCTGGTTGGGATGTTGTTAGTGTATATGATATGGCACATATGTTTTTTGAGACCTCTTTCAATAAAAATATTGGAAGTTGGAATGTAAGTAATGTAGTTTATATGTACGCAATGTTTTCCCACAATCAAACTTTTAATCAAGATATTTCTGATTGGGACGTAAGTAACGTAAAGTGGATGACAAATATGTTTACCCAAGCTTCTGCGTTTAATCAAGACCTAAGTTCATGGAATGTTGAATCGGTTGAAGAAATGGGCTATATGTTTTTTTCTGCCTTCTCCTTTAATCAAAATTTGGGAGAATGGAATGTTGGTAATGTCAATAATATGAGTTTCATGCTTTCTAATACCGGTATGTCTATTGAGAATTACGATTCAACCTTGAACGGATGGAGCAATCTTCCTTCTCTTATAAACGGGGTAAGGCTCGATTCAAACAACCAATATTGTGAGGGCGGAATAGGTAGACAAACACTAATTAAGTCATATAATTGGACTATAAATGACGATGGGCTCCGCCCAGGGTGCAATGCCAACCAAAAACGTCCATTTATTACCACCTGGCAAGTAGAGGATTCCACTCAAACTACAAACAACAGCATAACCATTCCAACATTTCCTGGAGAGATCTATGACTATAGCATCGATTGGGGAGACGGAAATTCTGATTCAAATATTACTAGTGATATTACACATCAATATGTCAACCCGGGCATTTACACGGTTTCAATAACTGGTGATTTCCCAAGAATATATTTTGATTTAGCGGGGACAAATTCAGCTTTGATAATAAGTGTAGATCAATGGGGTGATATCAGTTGGAGCTCAATGGAAGGAGCATTCGCTGATTGCGTTAACCTTGACGTCATTGCCATTGATGTTCCAGATTTATCGAGAGTAACATCGGCCAATCAGATGTTCAATAATTGTCAGACATTAAAAGGCAATACAAGTTTTAACAAATGGGATGTTTCAAACTTGCAAGATGTCGCTCAGATGTTTTCAGGAACCCTTTTGTTCAGTCAGAACCTTTCTTCATGGGACACATCGAATATAACCACGATGTACCGTATGTTTCATGAGAGTGGATTTGATAATAGTCTGGGAAATTGGGACATTTCCAATGTCAATTCTTTAAACGGAATTTTCGAAGGTTCAGCGCTGAGCACTGTAAATTATGACAATACGTTAATTGGTTGGGACTATCTAAATGTCCTTCAACCCAATCTTACGTTTGATGCTGGCACTAGCCAATTTTGTAACGCAACATCTGCAAGACAGTCAATCATTGACGGCTACAATTGGATCATTAATGATTCAGGAGAAAATTGTCCATCTTTTCAACCCTTTGTAACAACTTGGAAAACCGATAACCCCGGCACGTCAGATGATAATACGATAGCCCTTTTAACTTTTGGAGGATCTTTTAATATTGATTGGGGAGATGGCAACATTGAGACCGATGTATTTGGTGCAATTCAACATTCTTACGCCAATATAGGCGTATACACCGTAAGCATTTCGGGTAGTGTGGGTTCAATGCGTTTACAAAGTTTTGATGGCAACCAGGTTACTAGTGATGCCGCTAAGCTAATTGAAATTAATCAGTGGGGTGATATCCAATGGGGCAATATGAGTTCGGCATTTAGTGGCTGTACCAATCTTGACGTAGTTGCAGGGGATACTCCTGATCTTTCCAATATTACTTCCCTTTTTTCAATGTTTGATGGTTGCGAGTCGCTGACCGATAATCCAAGTTTTAATGATTGGGACATTAGTACAATTGAAAATTTAACCCAAGTTTTCAATAATTGTACTACTTTCAACGCAAATATTTCCAATTGGGATGTAAGTAATGTTACTACAATGGGTAATTTATTCCAAAACTGTCCGGAATTCAATCAAGATATTTCAAATTGGAATGTGAGTAATGTTATCGCTATGCATTCCATGTTTAGCGGAGCGACTAAATTTAACCAGCCTATTGGTAGTTGGAATGTTTCTAATGTAACCATTATGGATGGTATGTTTCAATCGTCCGTGTTTAATCAAGATATTACAAATTGGGATGTAAGTAATGTTGTGAGCATGAGCTTTATGTTCAATTATACCCCAAACTTTAATCAGAATATTAGTGGTTGGAATGTCTCTAACGTTACCGATATGTCCTATATGCTTTCCAGTACGGGTTCATTTAATCAAGACATTAGCAATTGGGATGTTTCCAAAGTGGCCAACATGCGAGGGATGTTTTCAAATGCTCGGGAATTCAACCAAGATATTGGTAATTGGGATGTCTCTAATGTGACCAATATGATCTGGTTGTTCTTAAGGGCCAATACTTTTGATCAAGATTTGGCCAATTGGAATATTTCCCAAGTGACCGAAATGACTGAAATTTTTAATTTCAGTGGTCTATCAAATACCAACTATGACAGCACTTTAGTAGGTTGGAGTCAATTACCTTCCTTGCAACGAGGGGTAAATTTTGATGCCCTTCAAAATCAATTTTGCGAATCTGAGGATGCACGCCGAAATATATTAGAAAATTATAATTGGATTATTAACGATGGCGGTAAAGTACCTTTCTGTAACCAAGACAATGATTTAGACGGCGTATTAGACCATAAAGATAATTGCTTGGATACAAGACCAAATGTAACGGTAAACGATAATGGTTGTGAAATTATAGCATTAGGTGCCATTTTAGTTTATGGTTCAACACCTACTTGTCCAGGTGAAGCTAATGGAAGTATAACAATTTCAAGTTCATTGGTAGATTACACTTTTAATATATCAATTGACGGTCCTGTTTCTTCTGAGTATGAAAATAGCTCGTTGAATGAACCATTAGAAGTTTCAAATTTATCAACAGGTGTATATCTTATAACTATTTCCAAACCGGATATTTCTTATACCCAAAGCTATGGCATTCAAATTAACGAAGTCGGTTCCATTACTGGGAAGCGAGCGAATTTTAATACCAACTCAAAAAGTGTTTCCTATAACGTAGAAGGAAGTTATTCCTATACAGTTGACTTAAACGGAGTGTTCAAAACCTACCAATTTGAAACGGATGGATTCAATGAAATTCAATTGTCTGATTTAACTGAAATCAATACCATTAGTATTTCTGGGGAAAGTGATTGTCAAGGCCTGATTTCCGACTCATTTTCATTTTCCGATGGGATCGTAATCTATCCCACAATTACCAAAAATAGTATTTATATGGAAGGTTACGACGATCAGAGTACTGTTCTGGTTTATGATTCCTCCGGTAGGCTTTTGATCAGTAAAAAGCTTACGCAACAAAATTTAGAATCGGTTGATTTCAACGGTTTGGAACCCGGCATGTACCCAACGGTCATTGAATCCAAAGGAACTTCAAAAACATTTAAAATTATTAAGCAATGATTGCTAAGTCCCTAAAATATATCTTATTTACAATAATAGTTTGTCTTGTGTCCACTTCTTGCGATAAAGGAACCTCAACCGAGACGGAGAAACAAATCGACAAACCATTACCAACAAAAGTGCTAGGAACCTTGCCTGCAAATGGAGAACCTTGTTCAGATTTTAATCCGGTTCCTAATGATGATTCAAAAGTGTCCATACCTTTTAAATGGAACGCCTCGCAGCATACGATAAACTACGACCTAAGCGTTTTAGAAGGGGCACAAGAGGTTGCTAAAACTACGGTAGGAGCTTTGGAAACTTCGGTAACTTTAGAACGTGGCAAAACTTATTCATGGACGGTCACCTCTAAAAATGAAACAGGAACTACAGTTAGTGACACCTATTCCTTCACCACACCGGGCCAAACGGTAGGTAACTACGCACCCTATGCAGCTGAAATCGCTCTAGATTTTGATACGAACAATCAAGTTTTTAATATAAATTGGACGGCAGCTGATGAAGATGGCGATTCTCTAACATATGATGTAGTTATCCTAGAAGGTGAAACGGTCGTACAGGAAGAAGTAGAATTAACAATCAATACGATAACAGGTATTCCTTATGCTAATGATACTTTTTACACCGTAAAAATTATTACTAAAGATGTGGTTGGTAATTTTTCGGTTTCAGAAAAGACAATTTCTTCTCCGGAATAGGAAACGTGTTCCTCAACTTTATAGAGTAAGCGAAACACTTTTCCTATTTTTACCAAATGGAAAAGAAATCAATCGAAATTGCCATCATTGGCGCGGGGATAAGCGGTCTTGTTGCCGCCCTTACCTTAGAAGAAGAAGGCTATGCGCCGACTATTTATGAGGCGAGCGACCGGGTAGGAGGTCGCGTAAAAACAGATGTTGTAGAAGGCTATCAATTAGACCATGGGTTTCAGGTGTTGCTAGATGCCTATCCGATGGCGCAAAAGTATTTGGATTACGATGCCTTACAGCTTCAAAAGTTCCTGCCCGGAGCGCAATTATTCAAAAATGGCAAAAGTGAAATCATAGGGGATCCTTTGCGAAGTTTCAGCCTCCTATTCCCCACCTTATTTTCCAAAGTTGGTAATTTCAATGACAAGCTTAAGGTCTTACAACTAAATACCAAGCTCAAAAAAAAGAATCTGGAGACTATTTTCAAGGAGCCGGAAACCACGACGTTGGACTATTTAAAATCCTTTGGTTTTTCTGAAGAAATGATAACCGATTTCTTTAAACCTTTCTTTTCCGGGATTTTTCTGGAACCGGAACTGGCAACTTCCTCAAGAATGTTTCAGTTCGTCTACAAAATGTTCGGTTCCGGCCTAGCCGTTTTACCCAAAGCGGGTATCGGCGCTATTCCAACGCAACTGGCAGAGAGACTTACCCAAACTAAAATTCATTTGAATAGCCAAGTAGAAACCTGTACCGATGAAAAAATTACATTTTCAAACGGAAAATCGGTACATCCGGACTTTACGATTATCGCGACGGATGCATCGCCATTGGTACCCAACCTTAGAAAGCAGCAGCTACATTGGCACTCTTGCGATACCTTATATTTTACTACGGATACAAAGGTCATCGACAAACCCTTAATCGGGCTCATTGCAGACCCGGAAGCACTTATCAATAACATTTTCTACCATACCGCTTTGGAAATGGAAAATAAAGGGGAAAAGGAACTGCTTTCCGTTACCATTGTAAAAAAACATGATCTTACCGAATATCAACTCATTCAGAAAGTAAAGGAAGAACTGTCACAATTTGCAAACATTACTACAGATCGGTATTTGGGCAGGTATGCAATTACAAAGGCACTTCCAAACCTAAAGGACATAAGAAATCAAGTAGTTCCTACAGAAACCAGATTAATGCAGGGTACCTTTTTGGCGGGCGACTATTTACTCAACGGTTCGCTGAACGCCGCTATGACCTCAGGGGAAATGGCGGCAAAAGGAGTTATCGAGGCGATTGAAAAAGGGTAATCTCAATTGTTCAACCAATAGGTGAATTTTAAAGTCAATCCCCAGTTCCTTCCTTCAAAAGGCGCTATGACATAGTTATTGGTGTACACGATGAACAAATCTGATGCGGGACTATACCGCCATTGAAAACGCGAGTTTATATTAAAGTTGTTGCTCTGCTCATTATACTGCAATAAATTGGCAAAGAATAGTTTATTGGTAAAGGTAATGTCGGCTTCCGCGCCCAAAAGCCAGAAATCATTCGTATTCCAAGGTTGGGGCAATTCAATGTGATTGTAATTGAAATTGGCTTTAAGACTCACATAGGGCTGAAAACGATACCCTGCTTCGCCCCGTAAACTGGTCCTATTCCCATCAGCATAATAGCCCCCCACACGTCCCCCAAAAGCATAGGTGAATAGACTTTGTGGTTTGGAGGCATAATCCCAGCCAAAGGCATTCCAATTATGTTTGGAGCCCGTAGGCAATTGGGCTATTTGAAGTCCGCTTGGGTCAAATGGGTCAAGTAATTCCACATAATCATCGGATACAAAAAAGGTAAGCGTGCTCCTGGTTCTAAAATCGATAAGATATTCCATGAAAGTGGTATGGTCCGTTTGCTTGAAGTTGTCGTCAAAAAAATAAATCCCCGTTAGTTGCGGGCCATGGCTTAAAACGGGTCCACCTTTAGGAAAGAATAGATGCCCCACATTTCCGGTCAGGTTTCGGTATCCCCTTCTGCGCACAAACCCAACTTC
Organism: uncultured Flavobacteriaceae bacterium; assembly: GCA_963815225.1. Classification (GTDB taxonomy): domain Bacteria; phylum Bacteroidota; class Bacteroidia; order Flavobacteriales; family Flavobacteriaceae; genus Maribacter. Next base: position 42,840 of record CAWFGA010000006.1, on the reverse strand, counting down.
TGCAGAATAGTCATCACTTACCCATTCTTCCTTTATTCTCCAATTCCATTTTCGGCTTCTATAGTCTAAATTAGCCCCCTGCGCGAACCCTTGGTCTCCAGCATTTGGAGCGAAGGACTTAAGGATAAAAAGTTTTCCATTGTAAGCATTGTTTGCAGATGCCAAATTGTATTCCACACCCAAATTACGGTTGTAACGGGCGTATTGGGCATTAATGCTATCGTTTTCCGAGGGATAATTAAACGACTGTTTGTTTACGAACATAAACCCAATATTGCTTCGGTCAAACACTTTGCGTTGTAAGGACAGAACTGCAAAATTTTGGCTAGGCAGCCCTGTTTCCTCAATGCTTGAAGTCTGCATATCCATGAGACCCAACCTCCAATTATCGTTCAGATTACCGCTTACGCGCGCACCTGCCTGTATGGGTACGTTTAAACCAATCCTTCTGGAAAAAAAAGGACGTATGGATTCATAGCCAAAATTGGCGAACAGATCACCATTCTCCAAAAAGAACTGTCTTCGTTCTGGGAAAAATAGTTCAAAACGGTCCAAATTTGTAATCTGTCGGTCTACTTCTACTTGGGAGAAGTCTGGATTTATGGTCAGATCTAAATTTAGGGAGGAGGTAAGGCTGAACTTAAAATCCCCACCAACCTTTCCGCTGGTGACAATAGCGTCATTGCTTTCCAAGTTTTGTTTTAGATCACCCAGCACGTATGGAATTATGGAGAAATTGACCCCTGGTGCGGGTGGTGCTTCATCCCAAACCAAGGTGCCGGAATATGCCAATGATGCCGTTGGAAACTGTCGCGGAATAGGGGTCCAGCTAGATTTTTCGCTTGATTTTAAATCGAGCCTACTAAAATTTATTCCCCATTCCTTTATGCCTTCACCGTATCGAATGGACTTAAATGGGATGGCCATTTCAAACACCCAACTCTCCTCATCACGTGTTACCTCTGAAATCCATTTGCTATCCCAATTCAAATCTATTCTGGAACCATCGAACATGGTACCGTCCCATTGTGCGCCATAGGCATTGGAACCAAAGGAAAAGCCTGTGGTCTGGTTATTGAACGTATCCAAGAACAGGAGAAAATTATCGTTTTTACCAAAGGAAAAATCACGACGCAAGGATTCCACAAAATAATTTGCATTTGTGGCATTATAGAAGGTGGCCAAAAGGTAAATGTGTTTATCGTCATAGGCCATTTTTATTGTGCTGGGTTCAGTAGCCTTACGATTATCCATGGGCAATACCATAAAAAAATCATTAGCTTCCTCTGCGTCCTGCCAAGCTGTATCATCACCTACACCGTCAATATTAATTGGTCCGGAAGCTCTTTTTATATGAAGACGGTAATTGTCATTTTTCTTTTGTGCCACAAGGGGAAGCACTACTAAAAACGTGAATACTAAACAAACGTATTTCAAAATTTAGAATCGATTATTTTCGTGGTACAACTTAGCTATTTTATAGCATCCAACTAAGGAATAATTTGATTTAAATTCACTAAAATATACTCTTAGTTACCGAATAGGTAGCATCTATTTATAAATGAAACGCACTTTCTCAGGCCCCTTCATGCCCTCATAATAGTTTTGGAAGCGCTATAGGGATGTTCAAGGTCTTTAAAATAACACTTGAGTTTACAATATGATCTTTTTCACGAGCCATGCTTAACGTTTAAAGGATTCTTTAAAATTTAGGAACATTATGTCAAGAAGGCGTTTCTAACAACACTTCATTTATAACAATATTTTAACCAGACGAGTTAATAAGTGCAGGGAAATTGTTTAATCTTTACATTGAATAATAGAACAATAACGAATACTTAAATTAAATATGAGCGTACAAGCACTTTTAACACCCTATCATAAAAATATAGATTTAAAAAATAGGGTAGTAGTTGCCCCTATGACACGAAGCAGGGCCGTGAATGAAGAAAATAAACCTACGGAAGATTTACACGTACCGTATTACACGCAAAGGGCTTCTTCTGGACTAATCATAACCGAAGGAGCACAAGTATCCAAAGAGGCCGTTGGTTATGTGAATACTGCAGGGATACATTCAAAGGCACAGGTGGACGGATGGAAGAAAGTAACGGATTCCGTTCATAAAGCGGGTGGTAAGATATTTATTCAATTATGGCACGTAGGTAGAATATCACATCCAGATTTTCATGACGGAAATTTACCTTTGGCACCATCTGCCATTAACCCCAATGAGAAATCCTATACCCCGGAAGGTTTTAAGGAAACCGTAACCCCCAGGGCCATGACCAAGGAGGATATCCAAAGAACGATTCAAGATTTCAAAAATGCAGCAAAGAACGCCGTTGAAGCTGGGTTCGATGGGGTCGAGATCCACTCTTCCAATGGATACCTCTTTCATCAGTTTTTTAACAGTACCTCTAATCATAGAACAGATGAATATGGCAGTAGTATCGAAAATAGGGCCCGATTCTTTTTTGAAGTATTGGATGCCATTAAAGAAGTTATTCCGCAAGAGAAAATTGGAGCACGATTTAATCCATCGCTTAATGGTGTCTTTGGAATGACCATGGATGAGAATACCATACCCACCTTTGAGTACATCATTAAAAAGTTGAACGATTATAATTTGGCTTACATCCATTTATCCGAACCATTTACGGATGTTTCTGAAATTGAATATGCGGTAAGCAATATTGCAGAGCATTTTAGACCGCTTTACAATGGCACCCTGATGATAAATGCAGGGTTCGACCAAGAGTCCGGTAACAAGGTCATTGAAGCTGGCCATGCTGATTTGGTATCCTATGCCAAACTATACATATCCAACCCAGATTTAGTGGAACGGTTCAAGAACGGATATGATTTAGCGGAGTGGGACGAAGACACCTTTTATACCCCAGGTAAAGAAGGGTATTTGGATTATCCAACCTACGAAGAACAAAAAGAACACGCCTAATGAAAAAAGATATCCTGTGGCGTAACATTTGAATATAAAGGGTATCATTTCTATTAACTTTAAAAACAAGACATATGAACTTTACAAGAAACGCAAAAGCAAAATGGGAAGGAAGCGGTAAGGAAGGAAAAGGATACTTAACGACCGGTAGTACGGTTTTGGAAAAAACTCCTTATTCATTCAATACACGGTTTGAGAACGGCAAGGGTACGAACCCAGAGGAATTAATTGGTGCTGCCCACGCAGGTTGCTTTGCCATGCAACTGAGCTTTTTATTGGGTGAGGAAGACTATACCCCAAACACTTTGGATGTAGACGCTAAAGTCGCATTTAAAGATGGGGAAATTATTAAGATAACCTTAGAATTAAAGGCCGACGTACCTAAGATATCAGAAAGCAAATTCAAGGAAATTGCCAATAAGGCAAAAGAAGTTTGTCCCGTCTCAAAATTACTGGATACGGAGATTGAATTGAATGCAAGCTTGTCCTAAATCCAAAAGTATACCCATAAAAAAAGCAGCCAATTGGCTGCTTTTTTTAGTTCTACTGAAAATTATTTTAGGTGTTCGCTATCACGTTCCAAATCCTCATTTCCAGAGCCTCCTTGACTATATAATTGGTTCTCCTCGTCTTTTAACTTTTTAGGTGTACTATTTTTTGTCGTATTTCTTCCCGGTACGTCCAAATCGGACCCAGAGAAATCTACTTCCTTTTTTCGTTCCCGCAGCATCGCATCATCTCCGTTATCGGTACGCTTGTGCACCACTTTCTCGCCCAATACATTCAAATCTTCTTTCGTTATATCGGCATTATAGCCTTTTTTTTTATTTGCGTCGCTCATTGTTCCATTTTTTAAATTAGTATAGCTAAATGTACATTTTAAAATCCTAGGGAATTGCCGTAAACCGGTTTAATGTGTGCTTTATTCTGCAAAGCCAAGAACTCAATTTCAAAATAGGTTTAGAGCTAATAATTAAGTTATACAGACTAAGTAAAACCACCGATTTTTTTGATATTGTTTTAAAGAAAAAAGATTACATATGGAAAATATATTAGTGGCAGGCGCCAACGGAACTACAGGAAAAAAAGTGGTGAACCTTTTAAAGGCATCACAATATTTTAATCCGGTAGCGATGGTGAGGAAAGAAGAACAAGTTGCCCAATTCAAAAATGATGGTATAGACACTATTCTAGGCGATTTGGAAAAAGATTTGACACACACGGTCAAAGGAATCGATAAAATAATTTTTGCCGCTGGATCGGGAGGAAAAAAGGTAGTTGAAGTGGACCAAGAAGGCGCCAAAAGCTTGATAGACGTAGCCGAAAAGGCCGATGTCAAAAAATTTGTAATGTTGAGTTCTATGGGGGCAGACAATCCTAAGGCGGCGGAAGACTTGGAAGACTATTTAAAAGCCAAGCAAAATGCAGATGAACATTTAAAGAAAAGTAGTCTCACCTATATGATCGTAAGGCCCGGTTCTTTAACAAACGAAAAGGGAACTGGTAAGATTAGCCTTAAAAAAAGTTTTGAAAAAAGCGGTTCCATTACGCGCGATGATGTTGCCCAGACCTTGGTTCATGTCTTACATGATGATGCAGGTACCAACGAAACCTTTGAAATTTTAGAGGGCGATACGCTGATAGGAAAAGCCTTGGATAAAATTTCCTAGAAACGGTTCTTGGAAAACGTAAAGATTAACACTTTAAAATTTAAAAATGGCACATAAGATAACAATACAAGAAATAGGATTTATTACACACAATGTTTTACAGATCAAGACCGACAGGCCTGCCGATTATACGTTTACACCCGGCCAAGCATGTGAATTAGCCATAGACCAGCCTAAATGGAAAGACGAAAAGAGACCTTTTACATTTACTAGCTTGCCGGACGACGGATTTCTCCAATTTACCATTAAAGTATATCCTGGTCATGATGGGGTCACCGACCAATTGCAAACATTGGAACAAGGAGATGCCTTAAGCATAAGTGATGCATGGGGTGCAATATCCTACAAGGGTCCAGGCGTATTCTTAGCTGGTGGTGCAGGGGTAACTCCATTTATTGCCATCCTAAAGGATTTGGCGAAAAAGAACAAATTGGAAGGTAATAAGCTCATATTTGGAAATCAGCGTGAAAGAGACATCATCCTAAAATCGGATTTTGAAAAATGGCTGGGAAACGACTTTGTTAATATTCTTTCCGACGAACGGAGCAGTAAATACACCCATGGCGTCATCGACAAGCAGTACATAAAAGATCAGGTTGAAGATTTAGATAAAAAATTCTATGTCTGCGGACCACCTGCTATGATGGATAGTGTTGTAAACGCCTTAAAAGATTTGGATGTAAAAAAGGAAGCCATTATTACCGAAGATTTTGGATAGGAAGGAATTGCTTCAATGGGGCAACCGCAATACAACAAGGTTTGTAATCCAATCTAGTTGGGGCTTAAGGGTTAAGGGATAGTTTTATTCATGAAACTTCAGATAAGTATTTCGCTATTTTAATTCCTGTTGTAGTCCCTATATGGGTCTTGAAAAGTTTGAAGCGCTTCGTATTTTTTACATGAATTACGCGAAACGGAAAAGAAAATTTAAAATAATGTAGATGAAAACAAATGTTGCTGTAGTCAAGGAAAAAGAAAAAAAGTTCGAGTTCAAACAAGTAGAATTGGATGCCCCAAAGGCGCACGAAGTTCTGATAAAAATTGTAGCTACTGGATTGTGCCACACAGACCTCTCGGTGCGCGATGGTGTACTGCCTACGAACTTTCCAGTGGTACTAGGTCACGAAGGTGCCGGAATCGTAGAAGGGGTAGGGAGTCATGTAAACGATATAAAAAAAGGGGATCATGTTGTTCTATCCTATGGTTCTTGTGGGCATTGTAGGCCCTGTGAGGAAGGGGCCACAGCGTATTGCCTTCAATTGGAACCCTTAAATTTTATGAACAAAAGGCAGGCGTCCAACGATGCCATTTATACCAGCGAAGGAGAAAAACTCCATGGAGCCTTTTTTCAGCAATCCTCCTTTGGTACATACGCCATCGCACACGAGCGGAATACGGTTAAAGTGGACAAGGAAGTAGACTTAAAATTATTGGGGCCTTTAGGTTGTGGTATCCAAACGGGTGCAGGTACGGTAATGAATACTTTTAACCCGAACCCTGGAACGAGTATCGCTATTTTTGGTGTGGGCTCAGTGGGACTTTCTGCGGTCATTGCTGCCGAAAATGCCGGGTGTGCACAGATAATTGCCGTAGATGTTAATCCTGAGCGGTTAGAATTATCCTTAAAATTAGGGGCCACCCATATTATAAACAGTAAAAAAGTAGACCCAATAGAGAAAATAAAGGGTATTTGTGCCGAAGGTGTTGATTTCGCCGTAGAAGCATCAGGTATAAAGGCGGTGGCGGAACAAGCGTTTAAGACATTGGCGAATAGAGGTACGCTAGCCGTGGTAGGCGCACCTGCGGGAGGAACCGAATATTCATTTGATGCCAATGATATGATCAATCATGGTAAAAGAGTTAGAGGAGTCGTTGAAGGGGACAGTATCGTTAAAGTCTACATCCCTAGGCTAATAGAATTATACAAACAAGGCAGGTTCCCTTTTGATAAATTGGTAACCTATTACAAATTCGAGGACATTAATTCAGCCATTGAAGACATGGAAGCTGGAAAGGTGATTAAACCTATACTAGAAATGTAATTCTAAACCCCCACACTAGTTTGAAAAGCTTTTAGTCTATGATTTATAGTAAGACAGCCTTTTGTTAAAGTAAATAATCAACGGTCATTTAGAAGGTTTTTTCTAGAAGAGCTTAATTAATTTAACAATTGACCTCCCTTACGTATCTTTGATAAAAACAATATGATGATGAAAATAAACATACATTTTTCCAGAGTCCTCCTACTCATAGTATTCCTGCTCGCCGTTTCTTCCTGTAAAGAAACGAATAAGGAGGCAGCTGTTTCCAAAAAGGATTCGGTTCCCTTAGACAGCACTGATTTGGCCCTTTTAGAGCTAAATCTACCGGAGGGGTTTGAAATCAAGGTATACGCAAGAGGGGTTGACGGAGCCCGTTCCATGGCAATGGGCGACAAGGGAACCTTGTTTGTTGGTACCAGGAACGAGAATACGGTTTATGCCATTCAAGATACCGATGGCGATTATGTTGCCGATAATGTAATGGTTTTGGACACCATGGAAGTTCCTAATGGAGTTGCAATGCGCAATGGGGATTTATACGTTGCCCAAGTGGGTAGTTTATGGAAATACCCTGCCATTGAGGACAATTTAAAAGATGCTCCGAAAAAGGAATTGGTTTATGACGATTACCCGACCGAATTTCATCATGGTTGGAAATATATCGCTTTCGGCCCCGATGATAAATTATATGTCCCCGTGGGGGCTCCCTGCAATATTTGCAACCCGACCGATGAAGATGAACGTTTCGCTACCATTACAAGGATGGATCCAGATGGTAGTAATCGGGAGATTTACGCCAAGGGCGTTCGTAATACGGTAGGTTTTACATGGCACCCGGAAAGTGGAGATATGTGGTTTACAGATAATGGTAGGGATATGTTAGGAGATGATATACCCCCCTGTGAATTAAACCATATTACAGAAGTTGGTCAACATTTTGGCTATCCCTTCTGTCATGGTGGTGTTGTTAAAGACCCTGAATTTGGTGACCAACGTCCTTGTTCGGATTTTGTTGATCCCGCTTTTCAATTTGGTGCGCATACAGCGCCGCTAGCAGTGAAATTTTACACAGGAACCATGTTTCCAAAAGAATATCAAGGTCAGGCTTTCGTAGCACAGCACGGTTCCTGGAATCGCAGTAAGAAAGTGGGGTACCGCATTATGATGGTCGATGTCACTAACGGTCAGGCAAAGGAAGGCATGCCTTTTATTGACGGCTGGTTGAACGAAGAAACGCAAGAGGCATCCGGTAGACCCGTAGATATTCTTGTGGTTAAAGGATGGATCTATGCTAATTTCAGATGATTATGGCGATGCTATTTATAGAGTTACCTATAATAGCACGGCTGTAGCCGGGATTTAGAATATCCTCTATTCAAAATATTAAAGCGACGGTCTAAAAATACCATGTAGACCGTCGCTTTTTTGTTTCAGTTTTAAAAAGGTACGGTACAAGTAGTATATTTGATTGTATACGATTAGAATAACCTTGATTTGAGTAGGCCCATGAAGACCATTTCCACACGAAGAACATTCTTGAAGCAAACTGGCATTATTACCGCTGCAAGCATGGTTCCGTTGACCTTGATCCCTAAAACATCGAAATATAAAATGGGATTGCAGTTGTTTACTATAAGGGACGCCATGGCCAAAGAGCCACTTAAAAGTATTGCATATGCACGAGGCTTGGGGTACCAAGATGGTGAAATTTATGGATATGACGGTGAAAACGACACCTATTACGGCATTAAGTCCAAAGAATTTAAAAAACAATTGACCGATTTGGATTTTACGATTTCTAGTGGGCATTATGATTTTTCAAGTTTTTTCAATCAACCCGAAGATCAATTAATGCGCTATGTGGACCAATGTATCGTAGGGTCCCATAATCTTAAAAGTGATTACATTACTTGGCCCTGGTTGGCCCCGGAATACAGGACTCTTGATAATTTTAAAGTATTGGCCGAAAAATTAAATACTATAGGGGAACGGGTGAACCAAGCAGGATTAAAATTCGCTTACCATAACCACGATTTCGAGTTTACAGCGTATAATGGGCTTACAGGTTATGCTATACTATTGGCCGAAACCCAACCGGACCTGGTAAAATTACAGATGGATATGTATTGGGTGGAACATTCCTCTAAAAAAAGTCCGGCAACCCTGATTGCAGAAAATCCGGGTAGGTACGTTATGTGGCATATCAAGGATATGGATAAGGTAACCCGGGATTATTCCGAGTTGGGAAATGGTTCCATTGACTACCAATCCTTACTTTCAAATACCGACAAAGATGCTTTGCAGTATTATTACATTGAACAAGGTGGCAATTTTGCCGTAAATTCTATGCAGAGTATAACCGATAGTGCCGCTTATTTTAAAAAGCATTTACAACAGTACCTTTAAATGGCCTATCCGAAACTCGTTTATTTAAATGGTTCCATTGTTGCCGCAGAAGCGGCACAAGTTTCCGTATTTGACCGGGGTTTTATATTCGGCGACGGTCTGTATGAGGTTATGGTACAATTAGGTGGGCAACTATTTTATGAAAAAGCTCATTTAAATCGTTTAGCCGAAGGTTTAGCTAAAATAAATATCGATTTTGATGTTGCCACACTTAAACGCCCTATTAATGATTTATTGAAGGCGACCAATTTGGTGGATAGCGATTGTTTGATTTACATTCAAATTACACGTGGTGTTGCACCTAGACAGCATGCTTACCCGAAAGTCATTGAACCTACGGTGATGCTCTATGCAATCCCCAAAATCTTGCCCGATATCAATAGGATTCACGCTAAGGTCATTACACGGGAAGATTTTAGATGGGCACGTTGCGATATAAAAATGACTTCGCTCTTAGGCAATGTAATGCTTAACGAGGAAGCGATGCGCAACGAATGTTATGAAACCGTACTTGTTCGTAATGGCGTTGTTACCGAAGCTTCGCATTGTAATGTCTTTTTCGTTAAGGGGAGAGTGGTATACACCCATCCTGCAGATACGTTTATTCTGGACGGTATTACTAGGCAGGTCGTAATTGAACTATGCCAAAAACTACATATTGATTTGGTCATGAAACCTATAGAAAAGAGCCAGATACCTGAAATGGACGAAGCTTTTCTAACCGGTACCAGCACTCAAATAGCGGCCATACAGCAGATTGATGACCATTGGTATTATACCGGTGATACAGCAAAGCCGATTACCCTAAAATTACAGGAGGCCTTTTTAAGACTTAAAAATGGTGTTCCGGTGTAGTGAGGTAGTGGAATAATACCATCAGCTAAACGCTCCTTGGATGCAACCATAGGCTTACAAACATTCGTAAAAATAACTTTTAGAATTAAGGTTGCTATTATTTCTGGACCGTACCAGATGTTGAGAAATAGTCAAAAAAGGCTTCCGCATCCTTAATGTCTTCGATATTGAGAATATAACAAACTTCGGAAAGATCGGAAAAATCCAAACCCCCGTTGGCTACGGCCTCATTCAAATACCTATTTTCCTTCCCGTTATATTGATTTCCAAGGCGTATTGCCGTTTCCCAAATACGAATAAGATTTTCATTGGTGATGTCCGCCCGCCATTGCACCGGTTGGGGTGCCCTAAACCCGGGCGTGCCATTACCTTCCGCATTACCATCTGGAATCTTGTGGTAATCCGTTTTATCCTTCACATAACTTAAAAGCTCTGTAGTGGTTACTTCCTCGTTCCAATCACTGTGCTGTACCACATGAATTTTCTCCTTGGTATTCAATTCAGGTTCAAGATTTACCAATTCCTTTACCCAAAGTGCGGTAAAATCAGATTGTCCCGCATCTGCAACCCAAATAGCGCCTCCATTGTTCAATACCTCCCGTATTTTAGGGATTACGGTCTCGATGGCCTTTTCCCTATCCGCATGTGCATCTGCCCAATCCGTGTTGAACGCCAGGGCCATCAGCTCATTAGGCGGAACATATAAACCTTCTTGAATTCCATAGGTGCCGGCAACTGGAAAATAATTTAGATTATGGTAGTCAGGATCATGTACCAAAGTGGCCAAGGCCGCTGCTGTGTGTAGGTCATCAATATCCGTTTTGTTATCGAATTGAACCATCAATAGATCTTTTTCCATATCAAATCGCTTCTCTTGACCTGTGGCCACAAAATGTAAAATCGATAAGGTTAAAAAAACCAGACCCTTAAACTTTCTTAAAATCATCAGTAGTCGTTCTAATTAAAGTATTCTCCTTACCTAAAATAAGGATAAGCAATTAAATATAGGAACACTGAAGAAACAAGTTTCGGAATTTTAACTTTCCAAAGCCTCTATCTGCTTCATAACTGCATCTGCTTCCGCTGCTTTGGCATCGCTCTTGGACCTGTTTTGCGTGGACAGTTCAAACGATTCCTTCATCAGTTTTTGGTATTCCTCTTGTAACTTCTCTTTTTCTGTTTTCTTCTTAAATAATCCGAACATAGTTTTTGTTTTCAAGATAGCCATTTTCGTAGTGGCTAAAAAATGAATCGGTTTAATTAATTCGTTTAATCCGTTTGGCCAAAAACAAGTATCTTACTAAAGCTAATGCAACATATCCGTTTATGAAAAATACTTTCTTATCCTTTGCCTGTCTCTTTTTTATACTACAATGGGTCCCGACCAATGCTTCTAAGTCAATCCCAATTACCAAAAATGCAGTACTGAAGGGCACCTACACCTTAATCCTAGAAGGTTTTGATTGGGGACCGGCGGTTAAAAGAGTAGTCGTACCAATATCTGAAAATATCACTGAGGCCAAAGCTTTAGAATTTACAGTTCAGGTACAGCGCAGTTTGGATGGGGTGGAAATGACCCCGGCAGAAGCATCAGGGACTAGAGAGGTACTTTTTGCGTACTTGTCCGATTTGGAAGGCAATCGGAGTCCCAACGGCAATCATATCACGCTGGTGCTCATGGTGCACCCTAACAATCCCTTGGATTCTCCCATAAAATATGTTTTTAAGGAGGGTAGGGGAAGCAATCAATGGATTGACTACAACCTTAGTATTACACACAAACCTACGGCAACCGTTTGGGATCATGAAGCAAATCGTTTGTATCCTGATTTGGACAGATTTGATTTAAATGGTTCACATATCCACGAGGGAACGACGCTAACCTATGCTTCCTATTCCCCTGAGGTAAAAACCACCAAATCTCCATTGCTCATTTGGCTGCACGGTGGTGGGGAAGGCGGTACGGATGTGCGTATTCCCTTAATTGCGAACAAAGCCACAAATTATGCCACACCAGAACTTCAATCATACTTCAACGGTGCTTTTGTGTTGGTTCCACAGACCCCTACCTTTTGGATGCAAAATGACGCCGGTACCTATACCCGAGGAGACAAAGAAGATATTTACCATGCGCTTTGTTCGATTTAATCAAGAGCTTTGTTACTTCCCAACCACAAATTGATAGCGATAGAATTTATATTGGTGGGTGTTCAAACGGTGGCTACATGAGCTTAAAGCTTATTTTGGAACACCCGTCCTACTTTGCAGCGGGTTATATAAGTGCCCTGGCCTATCAAGACCAATATATAACCGAGGAACAAATTAGGCGCATAAAGGACGTTCCCCTATGGTTTATACATTCAAAGGATGATACCACCACCCTCCCCAATGAAACTGTTGTTCCGCTTTTTAATAGATTAAAGGCGGCAGGAGCAAGTAGGGTACATTTTTCATTTTATGACCATGTAGTCGATTTAACCGGGTTCTATGGAGACGAGGATTATTATTTTCCCGGGCATTGGTCTTGGATATATTCCCATGCAAATACTGCAGATTTTGACTTCGATGGCCAACCGGTACAACGAAATGGTGCAACATTAACCATAATGGAGTGGCTGGCTCAGCAACGTAAATGAATAAAAAAAACAATTAGGGAAGGATAAAAAATCGCTTTAAGTAAATTCCACGGGGTATATTTCATTCAATTTCAATAGGATACTATCCATTAATTACCTTATTCGGTAATAATTAAAGATAAACCAGATAAATGCCCTAATTCCCGAATAATGGCATCACCTTTGCACAATATTTAATATTATAAATTTAATTACATTACAATGAGTAAAGGAACAGTAAAGTTTTTCAACGACACAAAAGGATTTGGTTTTATTACTGAAGAAGGAGTTGAAAAGGACCACTTTGTACACATTTCAGGATTGGTAGACGAAATTCGCGAAGGCGATGAAGTTGAGTTTGATCTTCAAGAAGGTAACAAAGGATTAAACGCAGTGAACGTAAAAGTTATTTAAACATACATACATTCTAGTTTAAGAAAAAGCCCTTCCATCGTGAAGGGCTTTTTTATTCCTAATTTTCAATCATTTGTCTCAAATAAAGATGTAGTTTCGCAGCCGCTAAAAAAAATGACTATGAAGCGTATTAACGAATACAAAAAACTCTTTGGTATTGAAAAGGAAATAGAGCTCAAAGCACTGAAATCGACCTATAGGAATTTAGTGAAGGAATGGCATCCGGACAAGTTTCAGGAGGGTGATGAAAAACGTGCCGAAGCAGAGGTGCAAAGTCGTCGTATTATAGATGGGTACCACTTTTTGGTAAGTATCGCCCCAGAAACCCGTGAAGCCAATAAAATGACTTACGAGGAAACTATAAATACATCCGGAATTGCAGATTTTCAGCATAACGGGCTTGTTTTGGAAATTACCTTTTTGGATGGATCCACATACGAGTATTTCGGCGTAACCAAACCTATTTTTCAGAAAATGGTCAATTCCAATAAGTTGAACCGCTTTGCAAAGCGAAGCATTTATCCTAACTACCTTTATAGAAAATCGAAGCGCGACCTCCAAGAGGCCTAGAAAACATTTTTAGAGCATCTTGGTAAACACAACAAGACCCCTTACCATGAAAAACCGAGAGGATATTTTATCAAAGTTGGAAATCAATTCCCTTAATGCGATGCAGGAAGAGGCGATTGATGTCATGGCAACCGTAGGGAATACGATTTTATTATCCCCTACAGGAACGGGTAAAACATTGGCTTTCCTATTACCGGTCCTTGAATTTTTAGATCATGATAACCCAGAAGTCCAAGTATTGATTTTGGTTCCCTCAAGGGAACTTGCCATACAAATAGAGCAGGTCATACGAAATATGGGTAGCGGCTACAAGGTGAATGCTATTTACGGGGGTCGACCCATTTCCAAGGATAAGATAGAATTAAGACATACCCCCGCACTTTTGGTAGGTACCCCCGGTAGGGTTTTGGACCATTTTAGGGCCGGTCGTTTTTCAAAGGAACACATTACCACCCTAGTTCTGGATGAGTTCGATAAATCACTGGAAATAGGTTTTGAAGCTGAAATGAGTGAAATATTGGCAGCATTACCCAATCTAAGAAACCGGGTGCTCACCTCTGCCACGGAGGGTATCTCGGTTCCCGAATTTGTTGGAATGGAACATCCACGGCGTATCAATTACCTAACGAAGGAGCTAAATTCGCAACTGACTATCAAAAGGGTGATTTCGCAAGAAAAGGATAAACGAAGCACCCTGGTAGAACTTCTTCAATCCCTTGGCGGGGAACCGGGTATTGTATTCTGTAATTTTAAGGATAGTATCGATGTTGTAAGCGAGTTTTTGACCGCAAACGGCATAGAACACAGCTGCTTCTCCGGAGGTATGGAACAGAAGGATCGGGAACGCTCTTTGATTAAATTCAGAAATGGTAGTTGTACGGTTCTTTTAGCGACAGATTTGGCTGCAAGAGGTATTGATATTCCAGAGTTAAAATTCATCATTCACTACGAATTACCCCATAGGAAAGAAGAATTTACACATAGAAACGGTAGAACGGCACGTGTACAGGAGGCAGGAACCACCTATGTATTGCATTGGAAAAATGAAGCACTCCCCGATTTTATACCAGAATCTAAAGCATTGAAAATCACGAATACCAAGGAGGCAAGTGCTCCCTCTTGGGAAACCCTATTTATTTCCGGAGGGCGGAAAGATAAAATTTCAAAAGGGGATATCGCAGGTCTGTTCTTTAAGCAAGGTGATTTAAAAAATGAACAGCTGGGAACTATTGAACTCAAACAGGACTGTGCCTTTGTAGCCGTCCCTAAAGGATTGGCAGATACACTTGTAGGCAAATTGAACAATTCCCGATTAAAAAAGAAAAAAGTAAGAATTACGTTGCTTTAGCAAGCGTTCGAAATTTATTTTAGCACAAATGGCACCATGAAGGATAAGCAGCATGAACTAAAAACTGATATTTCTCTCTCGGAGATTGACCATTGCATTGCCGTTTTAAACAGGTTGGTCGAAGACACCGACCAAATCTTTGAAATACCTGAAGATAAACGTATTGCATTGATTAAGGTTGCCGGGCAGCTTTCCAGACCCAATAGGGAGGAGTTCTCGAGAAGGGTAAAGGATGCAAAAAAGAACGAAAAACGAAAGCAGGCCATACGCGATAAACACGCACGCAAGGAAACCGGTATACGGAGCGCCCGTGAGGCGCATATTTTCGTAGCCCCAAAATTACTGCAAGCGGCAGACCTAAAAAATAAGGAGGTTTTGGAACTCCAGACGCCAAGAAACTGTTATGTCTGTAAAACCGAGTTCACGAAGCTGCATCACTTTTACGACACCATGTGTCCCGATTGTGGCGATTTCAATTATGCCAAGCGCTTCCAAAACGCCAATGTAAAAGGACAAGTAGCGGTGATTACCGGGTCTCGCTTAAAAATAGGATATCATATTACCTTAATGTTATTACGAGGTGGTGCTACTGTAGTGGCCACGACCCGTTTTCCGGTAGACTCCGCCCTTCGCTTTTCAAAGGAAGCTGATTTTATGGAGTGGGGGCACCGTCTTAAAATACATGGTTTGGATTTACGTCATATTCCAAGCGTAGAGATTTTTTGCAACTTTATAGCGCAGAAATACGAGCGCTTAGATATTTTGATCAATAATGCGGCACAGACCGTACGAAGACCGGCCGGGTTTTACGCCCATTTGATGCCTAATGAAGAGCGGCCCATCGCATCCTTGCCTACCTTTGCACAGACCGTCTTGAGTGATCATCAAGATTGTTTGCAAGAACTTCGATCTTTTAATCTTAAAACCGCTCCCAACCAAAATATGCCGGTGACCTGGCACGGTCCTGAACCGGGCATTGGTTTACGGGCTTCGGCAAAGTTATCACAGATACCCTATAGTTTCGATAATGCCTTAAAGGCTTCCGAAGTTTTTCCAACAGGGGAATTGGATGCCGATCTTCAACAGGTAGATTTAAGAAAAACAAACAGTTGGCGTTTAAAACTAGGTGAAATAGAAACCACGGAGATGCTCGAAGTACAATTAGTCAATGCTGTTGCACCCTTTGTGCTGTGTAATCGCTTGGCGGAGGTCATGAAAAAAGAGCATACCGGGCAAAAACATATTATTAACGTTTCTGCGATGGAGGGTAAGTTCCACCGTTTTTTCAAGGAATCGCGCCATCCACACACCAATATGGCAAAAGCGGCTCTAAATATGCTTACCCATACCTCGGCGGGCGAACTGGCGAAAGACGGTATCTATATGAATGCGGTCGATACCGGTTGGGTAACCGATGAAGACCCTGCTGAATTGGCGAGAATGAAACAAGAAGTCCATGACTTTCAGCCCCCATTAGACATTGTTGATGGTGCTGCAAGAGTTTTAGACCCCCTTTTTGATGGGATAAACACGGGTAAACACTGGTGTGGCAAATTCTTAAAAGACTATTTTCCTATAGATTGGTAAACCCATTTACTGTATTGCGTCAAAATTTGGAGTGATAACGACCATCGAGAATTCAGGTTCCCTTTATTTTTGAAATCAATATTTGTAGCGAATGACTACATTGCACACATATGTGTTGTGGCAAGACTGTTAACATCCTAGGAACAACGGTACCGTTACAAATTTTCAATATCCATGTTGGTCTAAAATAGCTGGCTATTCTATTGTGAATAGCCTTTTGTATTTAAAGTCATCATGTTTCCCAGATTACAAATTACGTCCAAAATTACCTATTACGACTCTAGTACATTTTAAATACGCATAAGATTTTTCCCTTATCATATTCCTGATTATTCCCATTTTAATTATTTCTTAACGAATGGATTAGGGGCTATTTTGATAAAGCAAAAATTCTTGGCGACTATTCCCAGCTAATTGGATTAATTTTAGTTTTTTTGCGGCATGGTAGGGCGGTTTATATCCTTTTTGCAATTCGTAACGGTTCTTATCGTAGTGCCGTTCAGTGTAATCACGAATGCACAAAGCGTGCAAAACTTTAACGGTCCACTCCAAATTGGGGATTATAAGGGCGATGCGCAATACACGTATAAAATCGTAGATAATGATACTGTCCTGGACGGTGCCTTTGTAGTACAACGGTCCAATCTACAGGAACTACTACAGCAAAAAGACTACTCCTTTCTTTTTAAGGGCGCTTTCATAAATGGTTTTCCAAACGGGCCATGGAAATTTCAATTTGGTGATTTCCAATCCAAAAGCAGTAGCGAAATCGTTGATTACCAATACCGGGTACTGGTTAGTGGAACACAAGAAACTGCACTTGGCACAATTAAACTAGGTGCCCCCGATGGGCGATGGACTATCGTTATAGAGGAAATAGTGGAATCGGATATAGTCAAGACACTGTTCAAAAGTAATATGCAGTTTGAACGTGGTGTGCCACAACAAAACTTCAACATACAAGATGAAACCTATACCCTAGCGGGGCGGTTTTTACGTAATGGTCTAGCGCACGACGAATGGTCATTGTACCCCGTTAATGGAATGTATCAAACGGAAAGTTGGTATTTTAATGATGGTCTATTGAATTCGGTAAAACTCAGGAAAGATGGTAAAACCGAATCTATCTTGATATACAATGAGCCAAGCGCAAAAACCAAAGTCGTACAATTGAATCAAGCCTACCTACAGGCATTGGGCATGCAATTACCTTTTGATGAGGCGTATCGGTTCCTTAACAATGGCCTCTCTAATCTTTTGGAACGGAATACAGCGCAATACATGAAAATAGATCAAATCCTTTCAACCGTGGGGAAATCAGATTTTCTTCCTGAGTTTAAAGTAAAGGTTCTTGATTTCCCTTTGGATTCCTTGGAAATTGCTAGTATTGAGACTATTAAGTCATCGGTGAGCAAAGCCACGGAAATCAGCAATTTTATCCAGTCCAACTCACAATTGAACATTTTAAAATTGTCCGACACATCCACCGTACTACAAATATCCGCAGTAGAAAAAATAGCATTGGACTACCTACGACCCTTGCAGGCCTTAGTTGCCTATGACTCCTTGAAAATTCTGGATTATACCTCACGGGCACAACTGATCCAACATTTATATCCTAAGGGTATGCCCGGTACCCAATTGCGTGTGGAAGTAGAACTCGATAGTTCAACGGTAAGCCAAACGTTTTCGTTTCCTACCGATAAATCAATGGGAACCGAACAAAAAGACTTGAAGGGATTAGAATCTTTCGCAAAAATGGTAGCGGCCGGCATGGTAGAAATTGCATCCGACCTAAAAGCAAAACTGACCTTCGAAAACAAACAACAAGAATTAATTGCGGTCGAGGAGCAGGTGATTTTCCAAAACGAAAGCTTACAAACGTTTATTGATTCGGCTTCAAGGTCAACGCCCCCAAAATATAGGAAGGCATTGAATCATCTGAATTCGTTTGCCGGGAATATGTTGAAGGAATACTCCAACCGGAAAGCGTCCTCGAATACCCTAGCCACTGCAAATAGTATCAAAACCTGCTTGATTGACCTCACTAATTTGGCACATACGATTTCCAAAATGCCCGCCTATGCAGATACGGTTCGTACTACGTATACCGATCGCATCTGGAACCCGTTTACCGCTACCCTTATGGATGAGGACGTGAAAAAACGAATAACGACGGCCTATGAGAACGTGCTGGAGCCTTACTTTTTAAATGAAATTGCCGAAGGATTGTCCTGTGAAACTATTTTAGAACTAAATAACACGATTAACAGTACCTATGCCAGAATAAAGGCACTTAGGGATGAGGAAACGAAAAAATTGGAACGGAGGTTGCGAAGAGAGCAAGACCCACTTATGGTGTTGCAATTGATGAACGTACAAAATACGCTAAGCGAGCAATAGCCCATGAAAACCGTTTATAAAAATCGTTTGAGTTGTGTTGTCGTTGCTGTTGTATTCTGTACGTTTGCTGGTTTTGCACAGGAAACAGAAACCCAGGAATTACCGCTTTCCTCAAAATACAAAGAACCGCTAACCAAACTTTGGATTAACAGTTATGGGAATATTCGAATTTCTAAACGCTTGTTTTGGGATGCCCAGACCCATCTACGGTTTCAGGAAACCGAAAGTTCACCCTTTGTAGGCCAGGTTGCCCAAGTCTACAACAGGCATGCCATTGGGTATATCCACTCCAAATATTTTAATGTGAGTTTAGGAGGTGTTTTACGGCTCAATTTCAATACCGATGCCGCCGAGTTCGATAGAAATTTAGTGCCGGAGTGGCGTATATGGCATCAGTATCAATTTGCACAGCCATTGGAAAATATGATGATCTATCATCGTATTCGGATTGAACACCGCTGGACACAAGGTTTTGAGGAGAATAGTGACTATATTTTTAGAAACAGGTGGCGCTACATGTTCCGCATAAAAATACCCTTAAACAGTCATAAACTGGCACCTAAAACCCTTTATGTTTCTCCAGAGGCGGAATTGATTATGCAAAGTGGAAAGGCTGTAGTAGCAAGCCCTATGGAAGACCTGAGACTTACAACAACTCTGGGTTATATTTTAACGCCAAGATTGACCATTGCCGCTGGAGCAATGTACTCACAAGGGCAGGATTTGGCAAATGGTGGAATTTATAAGCAATCTTGGACCATGCGTTTCCACGTATACTTCTCTCCAGATTTTAGACGGGTAAAGAATAAATTACCTGAAATCCATTTAACGGATTAATTCGTAACTAGAAGTAAGGTCAACGATACTTGGATAACATGAATAAGAAAACTGTTTTTTTATATGGTCTACTTGCATTACTTGGAGGTACTGCGTTCTATTTAGGAACTCAAGTTTTTTCCTTGCAAAAACAACTTTCCAAAGCCGAAAGTAGGGAAGGGGATTTGGATACCTATATTAAAAATAATGAACGACTTTTGGCAATCGATTCCGTACTTATGGAAGGGAAATATTCGCAAGCTATTGAATCGTACACGAACACCCTTAATGAGAGCAAGGAATTGAAGACTGTAATACCCTTACGTATCGCTTTGGCACAACGTCTTATGGAGCGTGAATCAAGGACAAACGCCAATAGGGAAGATGTGATGGCAGATTCGTTGCTGGTACCCGAACTATCGTCAAAAGAAATCAGAAAAATGGATTCCCTAAACTTCGCATTGGAAAAGGCCAATATACAATTGGCAAATATGCGAAATCAACTTAAGGAAAAATCGTTTGGCCAATACATAAGTTTTACCAGCACAAAGGGTACAAAATTACATTACGTAGGGCAAGTAAAAAACAATAAGGCCAATGGAATGGGCATAGCCCTTTTGGAGACTGGTAGTAGGTACGAGGGGCATTGGAATGATAATGAACGTGAAGGAAGCGGTACTTTTTACTGGCCCGATGGGGAATATTATGTGGGCAACTATGAAGACGATATGCGAACCGGTCAAGGCACTTATTTTTGGCCAAACGGAGATAAATATGTTGGGGAATGGAAAAACGACAAGCGTAACGGAAAAGGCATTTTTTACAATAAGGACAGCAAGGTAATAACGAGTGGTATCTGGGTGAATGACAAATTACAGGATACCGATGCCAAAGAAAAGCGATAACCTACTTTTTCATTAAAAATTCGGAGATTCTCTCAAACTTTAAAATTTAGATTGTCGAAAAACAGTCACCCTGCCTCAAGTTCAAATTCATTCCCATTTTTAGTTTACTTCTAAATCAACAAGAATATTGCAAATATGTAGGTGCGTTTGTATTTTGTGTTTCAGTTTAAGTAACTTTAAACTTTAACCAAGGTACAAAACGATTACATGAGGACACGATTACATTATTTTGGCTTACTACTTTTTTTAAGTACAATAACTGCTATTGCCCAAGACTTTACAGCATTTCAATACCGTACCCTCGGGCCAGCGCGAGGCGGTAGGGTTACTACTGTGACGGGGACCGCCTTACTTCCCGGTACATTTTATCTGGGAGCATCGGGTGCAGGGGTGTGGAAAACGGATGATTACGGAACTACTTGGAACAACGTATCCGATGGTTTTTTTGATACCCCGTCAATAGGTGCTATTGAAGTGGCTGCCAACGACCCTAATATTGTATATGTGGGTACCGGTTCCGATGGATTGCGTAGTAATATTATTGGTGGTAAGGGAGTCTATAAATCTATTGATGCCGGAAAAACATGGACCCATATAGGCCTATCTAAAGTTGGGCAAATAGGTGCTGTTGAAATAGACCCTAACAACAGTAACATCGTTTGGGTAGCAGCCATTGGAAATGCTTTTAAGCCAAATGAGGAACGTGGTATCTACAAAACCATGGACGGCGGAATTACATGGGAAAAGGTCCTTTATATCTCCAATCAAACGGGCTTTGCAGATTTGGAGCTGCTCCCGGGCAATCCAAATGTTGTTTATGCCGCCGCTTGGAAAGCGCAACGTACGCCATGGACCATTATCTCTGGGGGTACAAACCAAGAAGGAGGTATTTACAAGTCTGTAAACGGTGGTAAGGATTGGAAAAAATTGGAAGAGGGCCTACCAAAAGGACTGATCGGTAAGATTGATTTAGCCGTTTCCCCGGTGGATTCCCGTATTTTGTATGCGGTCATTGAAGCTCCGGATGATGAAGGAGGTGTTTACAAATCAATCGATCAAGGAAAAACCTTCACACAAACTTCCAGTAAAAAAGGGCTGGTCAACCGTCCTTTTTATTACACTAATATTGAGCTCGATCCTAAAAATCCCGACATCGTTTATTCTAATGCGAACCCACTCTTAAAATCTAAGGATGGGGGTAAAACATGGCAGGAAATGGACGTACCACATGGTGATAACCATGATATCTGGTTAAACCCTACAAATCCAGATTTATTGATACAGTCTAATGATGGGGGTGCCAATGTTTCCCACAACGGTGGTAAGACCTGGTCCACACAATTCAATCAGCCCACCGCAGAAATATATCAGGTGGCGGTAGACGACCAATATCCGTATTGGGTCTATGGGGCACAACAGGATAATACGACCATTGCAATTCCAAGCGCTCCTCCAAGCGGTACTTCCCCACAAGGAACACAGATTATGATTGATGTGGGTGGTTGTGAAACCGGACCTACGATTCCAAAGCCCGGTGACCATAATGTGGTCTATAACAACTGTAAAGGCCGCTTTAGCGTTTATAATAAAATTACCGGTACGGACCGTGAGTATTCCATTGGGGCGTCCAATATATACGGACACAATCCAAAGGACTTGCGCTATCGATTTCAACGTGTAGCACCGATCCATGTTTCCCCACATGACCCCAATGTGGTGTATATGGGATCACAATACCTTCATAAAACCAGTAATGATGGTAAGGTTTGGGAAATTATTTCCCCAGATTTGACTGCAAACGAAGAGGATAAACAAGTGATTTCCGGTAGCCCCATTACCAGGGACATTACCGGAGAGGAATATTACAGCACACTGTATTCCATTAGGGAGTCTAAAATCAAGCAAGGCCTCATTTGGACCGGTTCTAACGACGGTATTATTTCGGTAACCCAAGATGGTGGCCAAACATGGGAAAATGTAACCCCTAAAAAATTACCAAAAGGAGGTAGGGTAGAGTCTGTTGAACCCTCCCAGTTCAATCCGGCCAAGGCCTATATCGCCGTAGACCGCCATTTACTGGGCGATATGACCCCTTACTTTTACATGACGGAAGATTACGGCAAAAGCTGGGAATTGATCAGTACGGCGACCAACGGCATTGGAGACGACCATACTGCCAAAGTGCTACGGGAAGACCCTGAAATGGAAGGCTTATTATATGCAGGAACGGAAAATGGTATGTATGTATCCTTGAACGATGGCAGCAGCTGGAAAGCCTTTCAACAGAACTTACCGGTAACCCCAATTACGGATATCATATTACATCGTGGAGATTTGATACTGAGTACCATGGGCCGTGGTTTTTGGGTATTGGATAATATCACTTCCCTACGTAACCCTAATTTGACCTCTTTGGCAGACACACCGGTACTTTTTAAACCAAACAATACCATTAGATACAGAAATGGAAGAAGTTCTGAAGAATTTCCCAATTATACCGCAACACAGGTACTTATAGATTATTACCTGCCAAAGGCATATAAAAATGAAGTCTGGCTGGAAATTTTGGACGCCGAAAAAAATCCAATCGTCACTATTGTAAGCGATACAACCCAATTAAAATCTACAATGGAAGAGGTAGAGAATATGGATTTGAGCATGACCTTCCATTATGCGGATACCAAACTGGAAACCAAAAAAGGAATCAACAGGTTTGCCTGGGACATGCGCCAAAAAGGGACCTGGAATCCAAAAAAATCGCGTAGCTATAAAAATGGACCCATTGTTCCTCCAGGTTCCTACACCGCAAGGTTAGTCGTTGGCAACGAAACCTTTGATCAAGCTTTTGAAGTCTTGATTGATCCAAGGTTGGAAAAGGAAGGTGTTTCTCGAGCCACGATTACGGAGCAAATGGCATTCCAAAATAAAGTGATGGACTTATTATCAAGAGCCACCAAATTACAGGCCGACTTGGAAAATCAGCTGAAAGCCACTACAGATATAGACAAAAAGAAGGAATTGGAAGCGGTTCTAAATGCGCTAAAGAGTGAAGAGGGTGCCTACCCGCAACCCAAGCTCGTAGGGCAAATTTCCTATTTATCTTATATAACCGGTGATGCCGATAAAGAAATAGGCCAAGACGCCAAGGAACGTTTTACCGAGTTGCAAACACAGTTCAACTCCTTAAAGTCTAAGGTGAAACCCTAAGAGGCCTTTCCTACGTATAGCAACTTGTGAAATAATCGGAATGGATTGGGCAGACAACATGCGTGGGTACGGTCCGTTTATTCACTTTCAGGACACCGTTCCGAAATTAGACTATAATGAGCCGAGGATTTGTAAAAGAGGATGATCAAGAGGAAATACCTATGGTACCGCCACGGGCCCATTTACCTGCCGGAATAACGAACTACGTTACCCAGCAGGGTATGGATGAGCTGTTAACGGAAAGGACATTACTCCATGACGAAAAGGAACTAGTCCCGAGAGAGAACGAAAAGGAACGCCGTATCGCACTCAATTTAATCAACGCCAAATTACAATTACTTAATGAGCGTATCGCCAGTGCACAAATAGTAAACCTAGAAACACAACCTGCGCATGAAGTACGGTTTGGCGCCTTTGTAACAGTCCAGACAGTTAAAAATCAGGTAATTACGGAATACCAAATAGTTGGTGTGGACGAAGCCGATATCGCGAAGCAAAAACTATCCTTTCTGTCACCCATTGCACGAATCTTAATTTCAAAAAGGGTAGGGGACACTGCTGTACTCAAACTTGGAAAGGAAGAACGCGTCTTTCAAATAAAAGGGCTGCGGTATGGTAAATGATAGATGCTAGACGATAGACGCTAGACGCTAGACGCTAGACGCTAGAGAAATTTAATAAAACCCATCGCATTAAGGCCTAAAATCAGATAATTAATTCAAAAAGGACGCTGGGTTCTTGATTCAAATAAACACGTAAGCAAAAAATATAAGATGAAGCAACTAATACGATTCACAGGTTTATTCATACTGCTCATGGTCAATTACCAATGCAAGGGACAGGATGAGAAGCAATCCAACCCTACTGAAATTTATACCTATAAATCTGGAGATCCAAATGGAATTGGAAAATGGTACAAAGGACGTGAAATTGCCCATGTGATGGGATACCAAGGAATGTCTTGGTTAGAGCGTACGGAACGTGAGGAGGAGGAGAATACATCCAAGCTCTTACAGAATATGGACATACAACCCGGGGATACCATTACGGACATCGGGGCAGGTTCTGGCTATCATGTATTTAAAATGGCCCCAATGGTGGGTGACGGATTAATTTATGCGGTAGACATTCAACCCGAAATGCTCGCAGCTATGAAATCAAAACGAGATGCGGCTGCGGTCAAAAATATAAACTTGGTACAGGGCAGTGAGAAAACGGTCAACCTTCCTGAAAATTCCATTGACAAAGTTTTAATGGTCGATGTGTACCATGAGTTTAATTTTCCGTTTGAAATGATGCAGTCCGTTAAAAACGCCATGCGCCCCGATGCAAAACTATACCTTATAGAATATAGGGGTGAAGATACCTCCGTTCCCATCAAGGAACTGCATAAAATGACGGAGAAACAAGCGGTAAAAGAGATGCAAGCCGCTGGTTTAAGGTTAGAAAAAAACAGCGACAATTTACCTTGGCAGCATTGCATGGTATTTGTAAAAGCGAAGTAGACTTCAGTTCCGGTAAGCAACAATTCAGCACCAATGTATACCAATTGGTGCTTTTATTTTTTACTTTACGGTAGTAAATATCCAATTTTAAACCTTAAAACCACCGCCAATGACACCAACTACCGTTTTTTCAATCGCCAATCTTTTGGTATTGCCCATGTGGATTTTGATGATTTTTCTACCCAAATGGAAGGTGACCCAATTTCTGATGGACTATAAATTGATTCCATTGCTGCTTTCCCTAATCTATGCCGTGTATATCATTCAATCCCTAATGACGGGTGGCATGATGGATTTTGGAACCCTTGAATCGGTGATGGCCTTATTTAAGGAGGAAACCGCTGTGTTGGCCGGTTGGGTGCACTACCTTGCTTTTGACCTCTTGGTAGGTATGTGGATTGTAGGGCAGAATAGGAAAGTGGGTGTTCACCGAGCGCTACTAGCTCTATGTCTGTTAGGCACCTTTATGTTCGGGCCGCTGGGCTTTTTACTATTTATGCTACTAAAAGCCTTAAAAACCAATAGAAATGTCGCAGTTTAGGTCCGTAGTACAAACCGTTCGAAAATCCAGCCCTATTCTTTATGGCATTGTTTGGATTCATATCCTGTTTGCTTTTGTTTGCATTGCTGGGCTGGTCGTTGATGATCGCACTTTAATGGGACTTAATGTTTGGATTAAGCCTTTAAAGTTTGCTATATCTGGTGGCATTTATATCCTAACCTTGGGTTTTTTAATCACATTGTATCCCTTCTCCAAGAAAAAAAAGAATTGGATCAACACTATTGTGGCATGGACCTTATTGCTTGAATTTGGTATCATTGTCTTACAAGCGGCCCGTGGTACGCTTTCGCATTATAATTATTCGACTCCTACGGACGCACTCCTCTTTTTGGCCATGGGCATCCTTGTGGGGGTGAATGTGGTGATTATGTTCCTGTTTATTGTGGAGACCATCCGTTTAAAATTAGCGGTATCCAAATCCATACAATGGGCCATTTTATGGGGTTGGTGCATTGTCTTCTTCGGGAGCTGGGTAGGAGGCCAGATGATTGGTCAGTTGGCTCATAATGTTGGCGTGGCCGATGGTGGAGCCGGATTACCCCTATTGAACTGGAGTACGGTTGGTGGCGATTTACGAATTGCCCACTTTTTTGGCTTACACGCGTTACAAGTAGTTCCTTTATTTGCTTACTTTTTACAACGGAAATGGAAGACCACCCATAAGAACCTCTTGGTTGCCGTTACGCTATTTGCTTTGCTCTATGCGGGTTGGATAGGATTTACATTCTACCAAGCCAAACAAGGTATTCCGCTATTATAATGTTCGGGAAGAATTCCCCGTTAGTAAAAATAAAATTTATGTAAAGTGGCCGTTTAGAGGTGAATTGATTTGAGTAGCCCCACTTTTTTCGGTAGATTTATTCGCACTAAAATGTACCTGATGAAAAAGATAATTTTTTTCCTACTGCTTTCGATTACCATCCATGCCCAGGATAGACTTACGGGCGAAACCTTTACGACCCGTTCAGAAATCATTGCCCAAAACGGTATGGCGGCAACCAGCCAGCCTTTAGCGACGCAGGTAGCCTTGGATATTTTAAAAAAGGGAGGATCGGCCATGGACGCAGCCATAGCGGCCAACGCCATGCTAGGCCTTGTAGAGCCGGCAAGTTGTGGTATTGGCGGTGATATTTTTGCTATTGTCTGGGATGCCAAATCAAAAAAGCTATTCGGGTTTAATGGTAGTGGCCGTGCCCCAAAGGCGCTTACCCTAGATTATTTTGTAGAAAACAATATGAACTACGTACCCTTTTACGGTCCTTTACCCGTAACCGTACCGGGCTGTGTGGATGGTTGGTTCGCGATGCACGAAAAATTTGGGAAGCTCCCTATGACAGCGTTGCTTCAGCCTGCCATTGATTATGGCAACAAGGGTTTTCCAGTATCCGAAGTAATCGCCTATGAAATGGAATCGAATTATGAAGTACTAAAAGACCAACCCGGTTTTGAGGCCACCTATATGATCAATGGAAGGACACCAAAAAAAGGGGAGGTTTTCAGGAATCCCGATTTGGCCAATTCGTATCAATTGATAGCGGATAAGGGCAGGGACGCATTTTATAAAGGAAAAATTGCTCGGACCATTTCAGATTTCATGGAAAAACATGGCGGATTTCTTTCCTATGATGATTTTACAGCGCATACCTCCAATTGGATCGAACCCGTTTCCGTTAATTACAGGGGATACGATGTTTGGGAACTTCCACCCAATGGGCAAGGTACCGCAGCCCTTCAAATGCTAAATATCCTTGAAGGCTATGATATCGCTTCAATGGGTTTCGGCAGTACCGAATACCTGCACGTGCTCACCGAGGCCAAAAAGTTGGCCTATGAAGATCGGGCCAAGTTTTATGCCGATCCAGATTTTAACGATATACCGCTCAAACAACTTCTCTCCAAGGAATATGCGCAGCAACAGCGCAATCTTATCAATGAGGCCAAGGCTGCGAAAACCTATCCTGCCGGGGATTTTGAAATTGAAAGTGGCAATACCACGTATTTAACGGTTGCGGACAAGGATGGCAATATGGTTTCGTTGATTCAAAGTATCTATTCCGAGTTTGCCTCGGGTATGGTACCGGACGGACTGGGATTCGTACTTCAGAATAGGGGACAAATGTTCAATGTACAGGACAAAACCCATGCAAACGCCTTGGAACCCGGTAAAAGGCCCTTTCATACCATTATTCCCGCATTTATCACCAAAGATGGCGCCCCCTTTATGAGTTTTGGTTTGATGGGCGGTGCCGTTCAGCCCCAAGGTCACGCGCAAATCGTTGTAAACATCCTTGATTTTGGGATGAATTTACAAGAAGCCGGGGATGCCCCAAGAATGCGACATAGGGGAAGCTCACAGCCTACAGGTTCTAATATGACCGATGGCGGCACCCTGAATCTAGAGAGCGGGTTCGATTATAAAACGATTCGTGAATTGCGTAAAAAAGGCCATGATATTTCCTTTGCCGTAGGTATTTATGGGGGATATCAAGCTATAGGCCTTGATGTGGAAAGCAAGGTATATACGGGAGCTTCCGAATCGCGAAAGGATGGTCAGGCTGCCGGGTATTGACCCCAATAGTTTTTGTCAAAATGTAGTATTCATTTCAAATGAAGCGAAGCAATAGGTCATTTCGAAACAGAAATCGAACAGATTGCTTCGCTATACTTACATAGACGCTCCCTTAAGTGTTAGAGCATCTTAGAATAAATAGCTAGTCTTTTCTGCCACTAGCTTCGGCTAAAGCGTCTGCCGTTTCCAAGGCTTCATCAAAAGTTATAGCCTTGTCGTGTGAATCCTTTAGGGCCGTAAATTTTTCTATCCGCTCCAATTCGTCCTCTTCACCGGAAAAGTAGGGAAACACATCCATTATGGGCGATTCTGAAATAGCGGGCACCGTATAGTCGCCCATGGTATCCTTCATTACGCTTATGGTATTCTCATAGGCTTCCTTTACATCATTGGCCTGTACTAATAAATACTGGTTGGTTTTACGTTCCTTACCACTTTCTTCATCGAAAGCAATTAAGGATACGCGCGATTTAAACCAGCGGTCCGCATTCTCGAACGGATGTATTTCAGCGTAGTTCGCCACTTTAATATTGGTAATTTTTAGTTCATCGCTATCGCTTAAATAAGCGGCCATTTCTTGGGTGATTCTACTCTCGGCTTCGGTGTAGGAAATGGCATCGACCAAAAAGGGCTCGGTCTTGACTTTCTGCATGCCCGTTGCCTCATCTAATTTTCTGTATTTTACTTTACACTCATACCATGTTGCACTCATATCTTTTGTTTTAGGGGTGGCAAATATAGCATGTGGACCTAGGTTGATTTCCCAAAAATCGGAATAGATATTCACAAAATTTAAGCCGTATTCGTATTCTATTTAGCGTCAGGGGTTTGTTATGAATAGTATGCTTGCGTCATTACCAGCAAAGCGAAATAAGCTCATTTTCGGGAAACCGTATCTATACGATGGGTGAAAACCGAATTATGAAATTTGGATTGCATTCTGGACTACAGGAACTACAAATCTGATTGGAATACGGCCTTTAAAGCCTTTTAATCAATTTTTTACATCGTAAAGGTGAGTCCAAAACTTAGGTTGGAAGACCTATCATTTTCGGCAATAGGGGAGAAGCTACTGTAGAAATAATTATAGAGCGCAGACAGGCTTACAATCGTGGTTATAGGTAATTCGGCCTTAAGCTGGCAAAGAATGCGATGGTTACTTAGTTGGCCATATAAGGGCTGAAAATACACCGTACCCGTAACATCAAGCTTGGTATTTTTAAAGGATTGGTTCAAGGAAAGGTAGCTGCTGTTCCTATGATTGAAGAACTGTTCGTTGGTCGCGTCAACTTCCTCAATTTCGTACATATAGGAGTTTCCAAAATACGCCTTGGTGCGCTCCGTATTCAGAAATTTCAGTCGTACCCCTGCACCCACCAGATTTCTGGTGGTTATGGTCAATAAGGTATTGTTCTGGTTTTGGATAAAGGCTTCTAGCCGAAACAAATCCGATAGCTTTTGATTGTACCGTAAATGAAAAAACCAAGAGTTCTGAAAATCTTGATCTTGACTACGGATCAATTTATAGTTTCCTATAAAAAAGTAGATTTTCTTTAAATCCTTCGATTTTAGCTGCGTGGTTACATTCGAGCCTACTTGAAAAATATAATCCCCGTTGTTATCGGTATAATCGAAAAGTACATCACTCTTTAGCGCAAAACGGGTAGAATCTTTCTGCATCCGTTTAGATTCGATGTTCACCAGTTGTCCGTACATGACCGTATTAAATGAAAGGAATACAAATAGAAAAAGGCCTGTTCTAGAAATCATCATGCAATCAGCTTTGCTCGTAACCCACAAAGTTATCCAAAAATAGTGGAAATGAGCCGCTGTAGCCCCCATACTTAGCTCCCAATGACAAAAGGCACCCGAAAGTGCCTTTTAAAAAATTTATGTCTACACTATCGTATGTCCTAATTTACTCTGCTGCTATCATAATGGATTTTACATTAACAAACTCCTTTAATCCAAAACCACCATGTTCGCGTCCGTGACCTGAATTCTTGACACCTCCAAAAGGCATGCTGGGCTCGGCCAATCCAAATGAATTTACGAATACCATTCCGGTGTCGAAATGATTTTCGGCGAGTTTTATGGCCGCATCGACATCTTTAGAGAAAATTCCGCCTCCGAGTCCAAATCGGCTATCATTGGCAATACGCATGGCGTCCTCATTATCCTTGGCTTTGATAAGGGATGCCACAGGGCCAAAAAGTTCATCGTCATAGGCCGGTTGTCCCTTGGTTACCGAACCCAATACGGTTGCCGGGTAATAGTAGCCCTTACCTTCAGGGATTTCCCCACCGCATAAGATCGCTGCACCTTTTTCAACACTTTGGCGCACTTGCTTGTGCAATTTTTCACGCAAGTCTTCACGGGCCATTGGGCCCAAATCGGTTTTTTCCAGTTTTGGATCACCCATTTTCAAAGCTTTCATTGCCTTTACAAATCCCTCTTTAAATTCATCGTATACTTTTTCCGTCGCAATAAATCGTTTAGCGGCAATACAGGTTTCCCCGTTGTTATAAATCCGTCCTTGTACACTCTTTTCGATGGCTACTTCAATATCGGCATCATCCAAAATAAGGTACGCATCATTACTTCCCAATTCCAGGACCGTTTTTTTGAGTTCTTTTCCTGCTTTTTCACCAATCTTTTTCCCTGCTCCAGGGCTTCCCGTTAACGTAACGCCACGTATGAGCTCATGTTCGATAACTTTGTCTGACTGGTCATGGTCAATAACGATTACATTAAATAATCCGGCCGGTAGACCGGCGGTGTCAAAAATAGTCTTTAGTAGTTTCGCCGTACCGGTAACATTTTCGGCATGTTTTAAAAGGACACTATTTCCGGCCATTAGATTGGCAATGGTATACCGTATCACTTGATAAGCCGGATAGTTCCAAGGTTGAATGCCATATATGACGCCCATAGGGGAGTAGGTGATGATTCCACGGCCACCATCGGAGAGTTCCCGTTCTTCATTTTTCAAGGCATTGGGAGCATGTTCTGCAGAGTAGGTGCAGATTGCTGAACATAGGTCCACTTCCTGCTTGCTCTGTTTGAGCAGTTTCCCCATTTCATCGGTCATCAATTCTGACAATTCTTTCTTATAGTTCTGCAGTTCGTCACCAATCGCCTTGATTATTTTTCCGCGGTGTTCTACTGATTTATGCCGCCAATCCAAAAACGCATGTTGTGCATGCTGTATAACTTGCTCCACCTGCTCATTGGTCATATAGGCATACGATGCCAAGGTTTTTCCATTGGTTGGGTTAATGGTGCTTATTTCCTTTTCTGTTGTTGTAGCCATTTTTTAATTTCTTTTAGTTAAACGTTAAATTTTATTGTTGCTCGCTGGGTACAATGTAAACATCATTGATATTTACTCGTTGTGGTTGCGACAGGGCGTAGTAGATTGCATTGGCAATATCGTCCGATTCCAAAGTCTCCATTTCCATCATGCCTTGCATCTTTTCCTTAATATCCTCGTCGGTAATGGTACTTGGTAGATTGGTGTCAACGGCACCCGGTTCTATAGAGGTAACATTAATACCATATTTTGGAGCCAACTCTTGCCGTAAGCCCTCTGAAAACATTTTTACCGCAACCTTGGTCGCGCAGTATACCGCTCCACCAGGAAAATATCGGTGTGCGGCCATCGATGAAATATTAATGATATGTCCGCCCTTATTTTTCTTGAGCTCTGGTAATACTGCAGCAACACCGTTCAATACCCCTTTGATATTGACATCTACCATTTGCTCCCACTCATCGGTCTTCAGCTTTTCTACAAAGGAAAGGGGCATTAATCCGGCATTGTTAATCAATACATCGACCGACCCGAATTTGGAAACCGATTGTTCAACGGCCTTTTCAAAGTCTTTCATTTTTGTGACGTCACCAGGTGTTACCAAGGCCTTGCCACCCTCTTTTTCAATAGCCTTCTTGAGGTCTTTCAGTTCATCCTCACTTCTGGCCATGAGCACTACGTTGGCCCCATGCTTGGCCAATTTTTTTGCTGTTGCTTTTCCAATACCGCTAGAGGCACCGGTAATCAATATCGTTTTATCCTTTAAATCCATAACTTTTTTATTTATGTTCTTGTATAAGATACGTCGTTCCAAGGCATAGGATTAACTACATCGTTATAAGTATTGACTGGTATGATCTATGCATACGCCACTATTGAAGAATCAATGGCTATTGGACGAATTTCACTTCGAAATGGTAAATGTTTATGGAAGACACTTCAAAATGACCTTGTACGATTCCAAGTACGTATTTGGATTCGGCAAGCGTTTCTATTTTGTTTAACTTTTTAATTAATTTAATTACGAAATTTCTTACAGTTATTATTTGAAATATGCTTTGGTTATTTATTGTCTAACCAAGGCATCACACTGCTACTTCCCATAGAAAGTATATTCGTTTTCATCATTTTATTTTTTATAGCCTATTTATTTTTAGGCAATTATTAGATTTAGTTCTATTTCTAGAGATTTCAATTTTGCATAGTAACTTAATATATGGATAGGTCTTTCTTAGCCATTTGCAGCACTACGACTTCTATTCCCTTTATTTTTAATAGTTAAACAATTTGGTCAAGATGCTATCGGATTTGTTAGCTTTAAGAAAACCAACACTGTACTTTTCGCAGTTGTTGCATTACTAACTTTAACTTAATAAGAGAACAAATTATGAGTAAAACGTTACAAAAAACGGGTAAATTTCTAGTGTTCGGTTCCATTTTGGGAGCTTTGCTTGTAAGCTCCTGTACAAATGATGCCGCAGGTACGGATGCCCCTGTTATCACTGATTCACAAAATCTTGAAATCGCATTAAAACCGGATCCAATGGAGCCGATTATTATCGATGATCTTGGGCCTTTAAACGTTGAGAAAAAGGATGCAGCGGGTCCAAACCGCGGAAGATTTAATATTTCGTTGACGTATGTAGTACCGCCAACGGAAAGACAAGTGGAAGTTTTTGAAGCTGCTGCAGCGCGATGGGAACGCATCATTATTAAGGATGTACCTGCTGTAGATGGACCATTTCCATCAGCTTTCCAAGGTGTTCCAGATTTAGAAGGTACTGTCGATGATGTCCTTATTGAAGTTGCCCTAGCGCCTATTGACGGCCCAGGTGGCATTTTAGGCCAAGCCGGACCTCGGTTTGTACGTACAGATGATTTCTTGACCATTACCGGTATTATGTTCTTCGATGTGGCCGATCTTGATTTCCTGGAGGAACTGGATCTTTTTGAAGAAGTGATTGTCCATGAAATGGGCCATGTTTTAGGTGTAGGTACCCTTTGGAACGTAGAACCGTTCTTTGAAAGAACATTGATTGGTGCGGTAGATACCAACCCTTATTTCCTTGGAAGAAAGGCGAACGTCTTTTGGAATGCCGAAGGAGGAACCAACGAACTACCAGTAGAGAACATGGGAGGTCCTGGTACAGCGTTAGGGCACTGGCGCGAGTCCGTTCTTGGCAACGAGTTAATGACCGGCTTCATCAATTTAGGCGAAAATCCGTTGAGCCGCATTACTGCTGGTTCTATGCGTGACCTTGGTTATGGTTCTTCATCCGTAGGGGAGTCCTATGATTTACCAAAAGGTGCCCCGGGAGTGGATATTAATGAGTTAGGAAACGAAGGAACGGCTGAGAATCCCGGACTTAATATAGCTAAAATGGAAGTATTGCTTAAGCCAATAGGTTTTGTGAATTCCAAAAAATAATTGAAACGCTTCATTGCATTAAAACCTATGGTTGCATTCATAAAATGCGGCCGTAGGTTTTTTTATGCAGTAATAGCACGTTAAAACAGCATGTATTTTCTTTTTGGAGCCAATTGAACAATGGAGGCCTACAAATTTTGCTTTTAGGACTTTACATACTGGGGCCGTTCCATAAAGTACGCTTCAAAGCGCTTTAATTTTGGGGCCAATTTTTCAGCGTAGAGTACATACTGGCACTTCATGATGCTTTGGGTAACGGTAATCATGGCGCTGTATTCTGACTGCTTGGTTAAAAAATCCCCATCGTCTATGCTGCAGATTTGCAATTGGGAGGTACTGACCCCGTTGGTCAAGAACAGTTTATGTAAGTTGGTGGGCGTAGTGATCAAAATATCGGCCCCCTCAAAAAGTTCTGATTTTTGAATATCGATATGCAGCTCCTTATACCCCACATAGACCCGTAATGAAGTCCGTTTTGTAAACTCCAAAAACCGCTCATACAATTCAAGTGCCTTTTCCTTATTTTCCACCAAGACTACGGCCCTAGGGGCATGGTCAAGGGCCTCACACTTCAATTTCTGTAAGGTGGTCAGTATTAATGTCGTGGTCTTTCCACTATTTTTGGGTGCCGTACAAAAGACGTGCGCGCCACTTTTTATTACCGGAATACTTTTTTTTTGAAACGGGTTGGGTTGGCCAATGGATTTTTGCTCCAATACCTCCAATAAATGTGGGTGTAACTTTTTAAACGACATACGCTATTATTATAAACTCCTATGGAATTACTACGCAAAGATACTACCTAAGGACTAGAACAGCTTAGAAAGGCCTTACAGTTTGCTTAGGTTTTCCTTTGTTAATCCACCTACGATTTAAGGGACTGGATTAAGAAAAAATACATGACATACCTTAATTTTGTATTTCATAAATCGCACACAAATTCAAAGAATTGCTAGAGAAAAGACGACAATTACCCCAGGAACAGGCTGTAGATTCAGATAATTTCATTTTTTGTTTAGAAGGGGTTGCCGATATAGAAACAGACCAGGTTACAGAAACACGGAAAAACCTGGAACATTTGGCCCTACAGTACGGCGTGTCCAGTATCTATCAAACCTGCGATACCATTGAAGGTCTCGAGGCCAGCTTAAATGCGCTGGTCCTCGATGACCATTATTTTCAAGACTATGAAATCATTTATTTGGTGATGAAAGGGGAAGCCAATAGTATTTGTTTAAACGACTATTACTATAGTTTACAGGAAATTGCAGAACTGTTTGAAGGGAGGTTAAAGGGAAAGATCTTACATTTTTCAAATACAAAAGTGCTAGATCTGGACGAAGAAGAGGCACAATATTTTTTGGATATCACCGGGGCAAAAGGTGTTTCTGGCTATGGAAATGAATGCAACGGAATAAGCAGTTCAAATCTTGATAAAGCGTTCTTTAATCTATTTAAAGAAGACGACGATGTATTGGCTATTGTGGAAGAGTTGCATCAAAGACATTATACCGTATGCAAAGCACTTGATTTTAGATTGTATTATTAAACGCAAAGGACGCGAACGATATGCTCTTTTAACCGAAAATGTGGAAGTGTGAAGGCTACCTATGTATGAAATGATATTAAAATTGAAAGCGATTCATTCAAAGCCACCTTTTTAAAACCAATCCAAGTTGGTATTTCATTATAAAGAGATATATTTAGTAGTCAAAGAACCAACCAATGAAAAATACGAGTTACATACTTTTGCTAGTCCTTGGCCTATCCAGTTTTGGTTATGGGCAAAAGAAAAAATCCGCGACAGCAATCAAACCCCATTTGTATGAATCGATGGAATATCGAAATATTGGTCCGTTCAGGGGAGGGCGATCCACCACGGTGACTGGGGTACCCAATGATATCTTTACCTATTATATGGGCGCTACGGGTGGCGGTGTTTGGAAAACAACAGATGGCGGAAATACTTGGAACAACATTTCTGATGGTTATTTCAAAACTACCGGAATAGGTGACATCACACCAGCACCATCCAATCCGAATATTATATATGTAGGCACGGGTGAATCACCTGTTAGAGGCGTAAAGACCTCTCATGGTGACGGACTCTATAAATCTACCGATGCCGGCAAGACATGGAAGCACATGGGTCTTGAAAAAACGCGACATATCAGCGATGTTTATGTTCATCCAGAGAACCCTGATAAAGTATATGTGGCCGGTCAAGGAAATCCTTGGGGACCAAACCAAGAACGGGGCCTTTATCTTTCCGAAGATGGTGGGGTTACTTTTGAGAAAATCCTCTATGTGGATGAAAATTCAGGAATTGTAGACATTACGGTTGATCCGAATAATCCCGATTTTATGATGGTTGCCTCTTGGGAATTTTGGCGTAAGCCTTGGGTGGTTCACAATGGTGGCCCAGGTTGCCGTATATACAAAACTATCGATGGTGGTAAAAACTGGAAGGAAATAAATAAGGGGCTTCCTAAATTAAAAGGGAAAATGGGTGTTTCCATTTCACCAGCCAACCCCAATATCGTCTACATTGCCATTGATGCCACAGGTGATTCGGCAGGGGTGTACCGCTCTGAGGATGCGGGGGAAAGCTTTACCCAAATGACAAATGATGCTACTACTTATGCACGTTCGTGGTACTATATGCACATTATTGCAGACCCAAATGATGAAGATGAATTATGGGTGATGAACAGTTTTGCCATGAAGTCAATAGATGGCGGTAAGACATTTACCGGAATAAAGGGCAGCCACGTAGACCATCATGACCTGTGGATAAACCCGAACAATAGCGATATAATGGTAAATGCCAACGACGGGGGTGGCTCTGTCACCTTTAATAGAGGTAAAACATGGTCTAGCCTATACAATCAACCAACAGGGCAATTTTACCGATTGGTGACCGATAATGGGTATCCCTACCGCATATATTCCGGTCAACAAGACAACAGTACCATTGCTATAGATAACGAAGTGGTTGATGAAGGCATTGGTGAAATGCATTGGGATGTTATGCGAGCGGGAGAATCTTCAACCGTAGCCCTAGATCCAAACAACCCGCGTTACGTCTATTCTACTTATTTTGCCAGTAATTTTGTAGAATGGGACCGTGATATTGACAACACGCGTATGGTAATGCCTTATCCTACTCGGGTTACGGGCGAGCAACCAAAGAACCTTAAATACAGAGCGAATTGGAACGGCCCGGTTATCGTTTCTCCCCATAACCCCAATGTTATTTATTACGGGTCACAGTATGTCATGAAATCTACGGATAGAGGGGTGACTTGGGAAGTATTAAGCGAAGACCTCACCCGGAATGATAAGGAGCATCAAGGCAAGGGTGGGGAGCCCATCAGTAATGAACAAATCACGGCAGAAAGCTACAACAACTTATTCAATATAGAGGAATCCCCTATAAAAGAGGGTGTTATTTGGGTGGGCTCTGATGATGGTTTGGTACATGTTACTCAAGATGGTGGTGCCACATGGACCAATGTCACGCCTAAGGGACTCAAAGAAAGTATCATCAATGTCGTAGAACCTTCTCCACACGATGCAGCTACGGCATATATTGCGGTTGCCGGGTATAAACTAAATGATTTTACGCCGCATATCTATAAGACCAATGACTATGGTAAGACCTGGACAAAAATCGTAAATGGTATACCCAATGACACCTTCGCCCGTACTGTTCGGGAAGATCCAGACCGCAAAGGTTTGTTGTATGCCGGTACCGAAACTGGGGTCTTCGTTTCCTTTGATAATGGCAATTTATGGTTGTCGCTACAGAATAATTTACCTGAAGTTCCAATAACCGACTTAAGAGTGAAACGAAAGGATTTGGTCGTAGCGACACAAGGAAGGGCTTTATGGGTTTTAGATGATCTCACCCCATTGCATCAAATCTCCGATGAAGTGGCTCAAGCGAAGCTGTATCTCTATAAACCCAATGATGTGCATACGGAACTATCGGTTGCGTATAGTATTGATGGTGGGCAAGGTAAGAATCCACCACCGGGCGTACAGATCCACTACCTAATTAATGAGGAAGTTTCTGAAAACATACCCATGTCCCTAGAAATAATGGACCCGTTTGGGGAAGTCATTCATTCAGAATTTACCGATGCACTAAAAGAAGGCTGTGACACCTTGGTACAACCTCAATTAAAGCGAAAAATAGGTGCGCACCGGTATTCATGGGATATGAAGATAGGTCGTTTTGATTGTCTTACGGAATTATATACCACCAATCGCGATTTATCGGCATATAATGCAGCCCCCGGCACGTATAAAGTACGATTACGGGTTGGGGATTTTTCCCAAGTACAAGAGTTCGACATAAATATCGATCCACGTATTTCCGGTAGCATTGAAAATGCGGCAACGGCCTATATTGAAAGGGACAAGCTCTCGAAATCCATTTATTCCGGAGCAGTGGAAATGGCGAAAGGGGTTCGGGACCTTCGCAAGATCAAACAGCAGTTAGATTTTATCCTGGGAGAAACCAATAATGAAAATATCAAAAGCAAAGGAAAGGCGCTGAACCAAACTATAGAGGATTGGATTGCCAAAATCCTTCAAAAAGAGATGCGTACCTACCAAAGTAACTATATGTTTGAAGCCCGTCTTTTGATAAAGTTCAAAGACTTTTTAGACCAGATCGGAAAAGGAAATTTACCGGTTACCCAAGGTACCCGTGAAGTTACTGAAGATTATCTGCAACAATGGAACGCATTAAAATCAAGCTTGAAAAGTATCCAAAGTAAGGAAGTTGCCACCTTCAATCAAATTTTGAAAAACGAGGGACTCCCAGCGTTGTATTGGCCAATCTAGAACAAAAAGGAAGCTTGAATTTTTAAATTTCCCTATGTTGGATTTAAGGATAATGGTTTTGTTGAAGCAGAACGTAATTCCCTAAACCTTATCGCTAATTTACATAAGGACATCGAGAAATGAGTTAAACAAATACCAT
Organism: uncultured Flavobacteriaceae bacterium; assembly: GCA_963815225.1. GTDB lineage: Bacteria > Bacteroidota > Bacteroidia > Flavobacteriales > Flavobacteriaceae > Maribacter. The sequence goes on along the minus strand of CAWFGA010000006.1, from coordinate 3,673 downwards.
TAAAATTATATTAACAAGCCTTAAATAAAGAGCTATTTCGCGAGGTTTACGAGCTCGTATTTCATAAAATAGAAATGACTCGAGTATACACTTATTTATGCTACCCTCCGGTAGGAAGGGTGAAAAATTGACCTAGGAAATTCATGAATTCATTGCCACGAACAAGTAATATAGGGTAAACTTAGGGTATTGAATTGAAACAGATCGGTCCAACGTTTTATTATTCGTTATGGTTTAGGGGTAAGCTATGAAAATTGAAACTATGCGTGTGATAGTGCACTATAATAGTGTCAAATACGTTAGTAAAATAGCACTCCTACACATTATGAAATTTACCTTCTTAAAAAATAAAAAATTCTGGTGGCGCTGTATCGCCATAACCATTTTAATGCCAGTAATTACGTTTAGTGCTTTGCTCTTATTTATTCATACCGCACAAGATACTATTATTCAAGACAAAATTACCGAGCTTAATGAGCAGTACCGGGGCTTCGTTACGGTAGGCGATACGCACTTAGCACTCTTTGGCAATTTTCCAGATATTTCTTTTAAGATAGATGATGTTCGCATTTACGAAACTAAAACGAAAGACGCAGCGGTTATCCTGGATGTTAAAGACATCTATATAGGCTTCAACTTATGGGATATTGTGAACGGAAATTATAGTGTTCGGTCATTACTCGTAGAAGATGGTTTTTTTGAAATTGTTTTGCATGTTGATAAAACAATGAATCTTGAAAACGCATTAAAGTCGTTCGAGGAAACTGAAAGTATTGAAAAGCCTATAGATTTTAATCTTGAGAAGATTAGGTTTAAAAATCTAGATATACACAAAAAGGACGAGGCTGAGCATACCGATTTAGAAACCTTCATTCATCAGGCAGAAGGTGGATTCCAGATGAATGGTGAATTAATTTCTGCCCATATTGATACGGAATTCGAATTGAATCTGATTGCCAATGGCGATACCACCTATATCCGCCATAAGCATTTTGAACTCCACACCGATGTTGATTTTAATCAATCCAATGGTATACTCACCATTAAACCATCTGGAATTACCATGGAACACGGTGATTTTGACTTGGAAGGTACAATAGATACTAAAAATGACGTAGACCTAGACCTTACCATAAAAGGAACAAAACCAAATTTTGACATGCTCATTGCTTTTGCTCCGGAAGAATTAATACCCATTTTGGAACGTTATAAAAACGCAGGCAATATCTATTTTAATGCACTGGTTCAAGGGCCTACGCTTAACAAAAAAACTCCATTTGTTGATGTGAATTTTGGTGCAAGTGAAGCTTTTCTGGAAAATACCACGAAAGGCAAAAGGGTAAATAATATGGGCTTCATCGGGCATTTCACCAACGGGGCAGAACATAATTTACGTACAACAAGCTTTTCTCTAAAAAATATGACCGCTAACCTGGAAACAGGCAAGTTTTTAGGCAATATTGTGGTAAACAATTTTGAAGAACCTGAAATAGATATGCAACTAAATGCAGATTTTAATCTGGCATTTATGGCCGACTTTCTAAACATTACCGATATAGAAAAGGTCTCAGGGAATGTATCCTTAGCCATGAATTTTCATGATGTTATCGATTTAGACCAACCTGAACTTGCGCTCAACAAACTTAATCAAGCCTATTTTACTGAGCTAAAGGTTACAGATTTAAGCTTACACGCTAAGGACCTTCCTGCGCCCTTAGAAAAACTGAATGTCCACTTGGTAATGAACGGCAAAAAAGCAACGCTCAATCGGTTTGACATGTTGCTAGGCAAATCAGATATATCCATATCAGGGTTTCTTTCTGACCTTCCTGCCATTGTGCATCATACCAATACTCCGGTAGAAGCCCATTTAGATATTGTGTCTACTATGCTCGACCTAACAGAATTAACCGGGTATTCTAAAATAGATAGTACAGGTATCGATGAACAGATTGAAAAATTAAGCGCTGGCTTCTCCTTTAAATCTTCTGCCAAAGCTTTTACAGAAGCCAAATACTTACCCATAGGCGAATTCTTTGTAGACAGCCTGCATGCCAATCTTAAACATTACCCTCATGAATTACACGATTTTCATGTAGATTTTTTAATTGATGATCAAGACCTTAAAATAGTTGATTTTACAGGTTTTATTGATGATTCTGATTTTCATTTCAACGGACTGGTACACAATTATGGGTTTTGGATGCAAAAGGAACGCAATGGAGCTGTAGATTTAGATATTAGCCTAACATCGGATGTACTGCGGTTAGAAGATATTTTTTCATATCAAGGAGAAAATTATGTACCTGAAGGGTATAGACACGAGAAGTTTGAAAAACTAGCGGTACATGTAAATTCTAGTATGCAATACAAAGCGTCAAAATTACAGTCCGTAGATTTAAGTTTGGATAAGCTCTCTACCAAAATGCAGTTACATCCACTTCGATTCGAACGTTTTACGGGGCGTTTTCATTATGAAGAGGACCATCTTGTAGTAAAGGATTTTATAGGAAAAATAGGTAGAACTTCTTTTAATGTAAATATGGACTACTATTTAGGAGCTAACGAGGCTATTAAAAAACGAGACAATTATCTTGATTTCAAGGCAAATTATATCGATTATGACCAATTATTCCCTTCCGATACTGCTACAAAAACAACTACAGCAGTGGCCGTAGCGGAAAGCGCAGATGTTAAAGAGCACGCAGAAGCTTTTAATCTCTATGAGCTACCCTTTACCGCTATGAAATTTAATGTGGATATCGATTACTTTATGTATCACCGCATTGTTTTGGAACAAATTAAAGCCAATTTACGTACGAGACCCGATCATTACGTCTATGTAGATACGCTTACCATGAATGCCGCAGGGGGTACATTAGACATGTCGGGGTACTTTAATGGAAGCGACCCAAAGCATATTTATGTGATGCCGAATATAGTTGCCGAAAATATAGATCTTGATACGTTCCTTTTTAAGTTCGAAAACTTCGGACAGGACCATTTAGTATCGGACAATTTAAAAGGTCGCATTTCTACTACAATAGACGGAAAAATTAGAATCTATCCCGATTTAGTTCCTGATCTAGACCAGTCTGAAGTTCATATGGATGTAAAAGTATTTCAAGGCAAATTACAGAACTACGAGCCTATGGCGCTATTGTCTGATTATATGGGGGATAAAAACCTTAAAAACGTCCAATTTGATACCCTTATAAACCATATAGATATAACCAATGGGAAAATTACCATACCTACGATGACCATCGAGTCTACCTTAGGACATATGGAGCTATCAGGAAACCAGGATATGGAGCATAATTTTGAATACTTTTTAAGAATTCCATGGAAAACCGTAAAACAAGCGGCGCGCTACAAACTATTCGCGAATAAAAACAATGAAGCCATTGAAGAGGAAGAAGAAATTGTAGAAGTCGACCCCAACGAGAAAGTTCGCTACCTGAATGTAAAATTACAGGGTACTACAGATGACTTTAAGGTGTCTTTAGGAAAAGCAAAAAAAGAAAACATTGATTAGTACTTCAGCCACTGGCTAATCTATGCGTATATAAGAACTTAAGCTCTAGTAAGGCTAGGAAAACAAAGAAACTCCTTATAACGTATCGCTATTTGACCATAATGACGGATTATAGGACTTTATTGTTCTATAATG
>CAWFGA010000005.1:0-438152 GCA_963815225.1 uncultured Flavobacteriaceae bacterium | reverse complement strand
GTCTTGCATTATGACACTTTGCTTGGGTACGGCATAAAAAGTAAAGATGGAGAATCTTTACTTTTTTGAGCGGGTTGCAGCGCTGGCGTATTTGGCACTTCAGTTTCTTTAAATTTTTCTTCAAAAAAGTACTTTCTGAAAAGGTAATGACATCGAGCATTTGGCGAGATGCATGAACTCCTTTAAAAACAATAAATATCTTGTGCATAAACACTTATTATGCGACCCGAGGCACGAGGGGAGTTTAATGTGTGTGGAATGGAAATGCTGATATCAAATTTTAATGAAAAGAATCGTGACATGATTTACATACAGATTCTAACCATTTAATAGGTTCTTTGCCAATATTATACTTAGCATATCTTGTGTGATGTACTTGTGTGGCACGATTGCCACAGTGAACACATTTCCAGTTGTCACGTTTCAAAACAACGTATCGTTTACGACGCCAATCATCAGATTTTAAGTATACATTTCGATAATATTGTTAACGCCTTAATCTGCGCTGATTCCAGACATAATTTCTAAACCAATTTATTAAGAAAAGAAAAACAACGATTATAGATGCGAACAGAATTAACTTGTAATCGTCTTTATCTAAATTTCTAAATATGTCTAATAAATCATCCATAATTGACAATAATAAATTTAAGTATTATTAACTATTTTTTATTGTGTCTGGAATAAATTGCTAGAGCAATTTGATCATAAAAAGTAGTCGAGCGATTAGAAGCGGCAATTGTATGCCTCGACTGGTCTCAGTACAGGTAGAACTATATTTATTCCTGTAAGCTTTTTGAAATAGAAAACGACTACCAAAGCAAAGTATTTGGCACTTCACTTTCTTTAAATTTTCATTTAAAAAGTTTCTTCTACAAAGGTAATGGAACAGTTATTATGCGAGCCGACAGTAGGAGGGAAGGCAATGTTTGTGGAAAGGTAATCAATGACCTTAGTTATTATTGGTTCAATATTAATTTTGAATATTCTTTATTTTTTCAGGTTTACAAAAATTCTACGCTGTTGTTTTTTTGACCTATGTTATTAAGGCTGTAATGTATATTTTTATAGAATGAATTGGTCAAAATTAAAACCATTTAATCGTAGTCAAAACAAAAGTTTTGAACAGCTGTGCTACCAAATAGCGAAAATTAAGTTTAAACATAGTGGTGAGTTTTGGCCAATTGATGATAGTGGTGGTGGTGATGGAGTCGAGTTTTTTTTGATTCTTACATCGGGTATTGAATGGGGATGGCAAGCAAAATTTTATGATGGAAATGCTAGGCTAAGCTATTCCAACCGCAAGTCAAAAATTAAAGAATCCTTACGTAAAGCACTTAATGAACATCCTAAGTTAACCAGATGGTATCTATGTACAAATTCAGATTTGACGCCAACCGAACGAAACTGGTTCAGCCAAGAGCTCGTAAATGAAGTGCCGGCCGGAAGAAAAGTCAAGATTATTCATTGGGGAGACAGCAATGTGCATGCGTTTTTAAACCAACCAGACTACGCCGGATTAAAAAACAGCTTTTTTAATGACTTGGAGTTGAATAAAAAATGGTTCAATGATACTTTTGATAAATTTTTCAAAACGGTTGAAAGTAAATTTGAAGAGGAACTTCACACTGAAGATACCAATCTTCGATATGATTATATTGGCCCTCTACTTGCAAATCATGATTTACGGGAACGTCTTGAAAACTATTTAAATAGCCTAAAATTATATTTTGAAGACTTTAAGAATGATCTCAATGAATTAAAAACGATAAATTTAAAAGGCATAGAATGGGAGGTAGTTAGAGAAAGTTACGTTAAAAAATATGAGACAGCAATTCCTTATTGCGATAAACTGATTATACGATTGGAAGAGATTCTACGCAAAATTTCGCCAAACGACATAAATGCAGTTATGGAAATGTCGCCAGTTAATTTCATTAATCCATTATTGAAGATAAAAGAAGAGGCTAGAGAAATTGAATCCTTAAAAAAACTAAAATTCACACCAGATTATAATATACAGGAGCACATTGATAAGTACCGTTTAAATCAGGCAATAAGGTTAAAGCATGGTCCTTCTTCTAATTTAAGTAAAGTTATTGATGAAATTCGCTACATTTTTGACCATTCTAAAACTGCAAAGTTACAGCACCTTCATTTATTGGGACGTGGAGGTATAGGGAAAACTCATTTATCAGTTAGTCTTGCCAAAGAATTTATTGACCAAGGGTTTCCTGCAATTTTTTTACCTGCCATTAAATTCACAGGAACTATAAGTATCGAGAGTCAAATTCTTGATTTGTTGGATATTAAGTCTAATTATTCTTTCCTTGAACTGCTACAAACATTGCAAATTCTAGGGCAAATATATAATTGCCGAGTTCCGATAATAATTGATGGCATCAATGAATCCGTTGATGCAACCGGAGGTTTAAATAAAAGATGGGCTGTGGACCTGGATGGAATTGAAGAACAAGTATCAAGATATTCTAATCTTATTTTACTCACAACTTGTCGGACCAGTTATCGAGATGTTCTGTGGAAAAAAAATCATGATGGAATACATACCCTTTATGGTTTCAATGATCCAAACGATATCAAATTGCTTGTAGATAAGTATTTCAAAAAGTATAAAATTAAAAGCGACTTGACCTATCTCTCTTTACGGCAATTTTCAACTCCATTAATGCTACGCATTTTTTGTGAAGTCAAAAACCCAAATCGGAGCGAGGAAGTTCAGGTTACTTTGGGTATGGACTCGGTTTATGATGTTTTTGACGCTTTTATAACCCACTGTGACAAAACTATCTATACAAGGTTGATAAATGATTTTGGATTGCCCCCTAAAACTGAATACAAAAAAGTAGCATCTAATAACCTACCCAAAGTTGCTAAATTATTATGGGAAACCAATTCAAGAAGTATCACATTCGATACATTTTGGAAGGCTATTGACCTCGATGGTGTGAACTATAATATATCGAAAACCAAGGCGCTTGAATCTGAGGGTATTCTAATAATTCGCGATTGGGTTCAAGAGGGGGAAGTTGTTGGATTTACATATGACCTACTTGGCGGATTCTTAATAGCTGATTATCTAATAGGAAACAATGAAGATTTGGGTGCCTTAATTCTAAGCCAAGATTTTGATAAAAAATTACTTGTAGAAGACCATCTGCAAAAGCATCCACTTCATGAAGACATATTTGAGTGTTTTGCTGCATTATTACCTGTTCGCACTGGCAACTATCTACATCAGATAGCACCAAAGGTAGAGAAATATAGTCAGGCACACTATATCTCAATTTCCTCACTTTTCGCAATATCATCACAATTTATTGACGAAAAACAACAACAAATAGTCACACAACTATTTGAATATGGAGAGAATCGAGAATGGTTGTTGCAAAAGGCAGAGGAAGTCTTTTTCGTTTCCGATCATCCCTTCAATATGGCATATTGGTCGAAAGAACTACATAAACTTTCATTGGTAGAACGCGATATTCTTTGGGCCGAATCCTTCAGACATATGGATGACGAAAGATTATGGGCAACTATAGATGCCTTCGAGCTACAGTGCAGGTCATCAAAATCACAATCACTTTTGGAGAAACAAAGAACAGATTTAGTAGCTATTTATTATATGTGGTCACTAAGTAGTACTGTTAGCCAGCTTAGAGATAGAGTAACTAAAGCACTCTACTGGTATGCTAGGGCATATTGGGATAATTTCTTTGTTTTACTAAAACAGTCGATAAAAACAAATGACCCCTACATTTTTGAACGAATGGCAGCAGTTTGCTACGGTGTTGTTTTAGCTAATAGGTATAATTTCCACACCAGTCGTTTTGTAGATCAACACTTGCCCAAAATTGCCAAATTCTTGTTTAATAATATGTTTGCCGAAGGGGCAAAATATAGTACAACTCACATTCTAACACGTGACTACACCATAAACACAATAAAGGTTGCATATACGCACCATCCTGAGCTATTTACTAAATCAGAACGTAAAAGACTAGAAAAACCATTTACGAACGGGGGTATCAGGCGATGGTATCAAAGTAAGGATAAAAATAAAGAGCAATATAGAGAGGGTAATAGTTTGATTGACTATTATTTTAAGAAAGAAAAAATAAGAACTATCGTTGATGGTGATATGTACAATCCAAATGATGATTATAAAAAAACTTTAGGTCGCATAAGATGGAGGGCATATCAGCTAGGTTATGACTTCAAGTTATTCGAGCAAATAGATTCGTCAATCGAACGTTCCAAACGATATAACAATGAGAACAGGGGTTCGACTACAAAGTATGGTGAGAAGTACACCTTGATTGCCTACTTTGAATTAGCAGGGTACATGGATGATAAGGGTAGTTTGAATAATAACTATGGCCTCAATGTAACACGTTTTAGTGATTACGACATAGACCCGAGTTTCTTTGAGAAAAGCGAAGACATTGAGCTTATCAAAGATAATTTGTTGGGCGCATCAAATATTACCATAAAAGAATGGCTTTCTGACCAAACTATTCCTAAAATAGAACAATACTTATGTATTAAGAAATTACCTTGTTATGAAGGAGATTGGGTAATGCTATATGGAAACCTTGATCAACATAATAAGCCAATTGAAAGGAATTTGAGCTTACATATTCAGGGCATCTTTGTTAACAATAATCAGGAATTAATAAAAATAGTCAAGAATAAAATAGATTTTCATGGAAAAAATATTCCAAATGCTGAAAGTATTTTCGCTGATGAAGCGCCTTTAACAGATATGTTTGAATACAATAAGTTTGATAGATGGAGGTTTGAAGATAAAGTAAAGAATAAAAAAATTGAATATAAAGTAGAGAGATTATTTAAGAACGGCAAACAAATTTCGGGTATTGAATTCAAGAAATTTAAAAAAAGTATTGAGTCAAAGTATAATGTTTTAATAATTGAAACACCAATTAATAGTGACAAAATTGAGATGTTTTATGGTAGAGTAATTAGATTTCAGGATAATGAAGATGGTAATCAAAAGGATGATTTAGAGGAATTAATTGGAAAGGAAGTAACGGCGGCTGGAATGACCACTAAAGTGGTAACCCTTGTAAAGAATAAAAGAATTGTAGATTATAATGAAATAAAGGTCTTTAATCCTCAAAAACATACTCCAAAAGGTCTTGTATTAGCCAAAGAAATAGTGGAAGAGTTTGATTTGATTAATCAGCCGCAAAGCTCCTGCTTATATGAAAAAAACGGTAAAGTTGCCTCTGTATATTTAAAAATGGGTGAGGGTTATAATAATTATCAGAAGTTTCATTTCGTTAGAAAGGATTTACTAGACAGATTTCTTAAGAAGAATAAATTGAAATTAATTTGGGGTATAACAGGAGAGAGGCAGCATTTACCGGCTGATTTGGACAAAAGAAATGGAACTGGAGTTAGTCCATGGACACGATTGCATGATACGATTGAATATAAATGATTCTAGGAAGAAGTATACATCTTTTAGGCTCCATACAGTTGATCTAAAATGATTAGGTGACATTTTACCTATTAATTTTCCGGCCTAAGAGAATTTTGGCAAAACAATAGGGGAGAGGAGCGTTAAGAATTTTAGGGGGCTGGTAACAATATTTGTTGATAATCATATTGGTTGTATCGCCTCAAAGCAGTCTTAAGGGTTACAATGTATCCTAAAATTTAGCGACCGACCCGTACATTGTTTCCAAAATTATCTGTAAGCCTTGATTTTTTTGTTTCTTTTTTTATCAAGAAAAAAAGAATATTATACTTTAAAATGGTAATAAGACTCCAAATTACAAATCATCATCTTTTTTGAGCGATTTCAAAATTTCGTCCAACGAACTGATTTCAACATCTTCAAAAACATCCATTGAATTTGAAATCTCTTTTTCAAAAGGTCGTCGTAACTCAACAAACTTATTTAAAAAATTAACAGCAGGCTCTCCAATAAGCACTTTGAAACAAATGGTTTCAAGTTTTGCGTTATTAACAAATATCATAGGTTTTATATAGTGTTTGCCTTGGTTAAAAGATATAAAACAGGAAAATATTCCTTCTAATCCTTTATATTTAATTTGGTTTATCATGAAATGAAAGAAAGGCTCATCAGCACTAGTTACTTCATTGAAACCATAGTTGATATCGTTTATGATTTCAATTTCTTCCAAAATCGAATCTTCATATATATTTTCGCATAAATCTTCATTAATTATTCGTGTTTGAAATAGAGGCAGTAATTCGTCTAGTAATCCATAGTTAAAATAATCTGCATCTATTGTAGCCTTGGCATTTCCTTCATCCTCATCTTCGAACGCTATGATATTCAATGATAGTGCGAAATGTAAATGCTCCAAAGATAGTTCGTGAAAGTATTTAGGTTGTAAAAAAGGTAAAACCTTTTGCAATAGTAAATTATCCTTGGCTACTAAAAACTGCTCGATAATTTCTTGAAATTCAAGTATTACTTCATCTACTTCAATAAAGCAAAATGCATCTCCATGTAATGACGATTCTTCCCAACTTGTCTGCTTATTGTTTGTATCATTAAGTACTTCAGTTCGAGTGTTTTTAAATACTTGTTCTATGTTAGTATTAGCTATTGCTAGGTTTTTCAATAGACACTTTGTAAAAACTCCATTTCTTTCATTTCCTCTTTCTATTGAAGTCTTACCTGGTGAAGCAGCATAGGCTATTATTGTTCCTTTTCTTGGTGCGTCCATACCAATACCAGCTGTCACTCTCCCTAAACCAGTATTAAATGGATTTTCTCTACAGGCATCCAATATAACAATGTGGGTGAAGTCAATATCATCAGAAATATCCGAAAATAGGTCAGATATGTTTGTGCTATTATATGGTATGTCTTCGGGTATTTTAATTTCCGAATCTAGAGGTACTAAAAAATTATAGTTTTCTAATTGAAGACCATGACCAGAATAAAAAAAAACAGCAACAGTTTCATTATCAATTTTTACTTTATACTCCTTAATAGCGGTTTCTAATTCAATCTTTTTAAGGTCATAAAGCACAGTAACATCAAATCCATTTTTTTCAAGAAAATCATTCATATCAGTAGCATCATTGATACTATTATCAAGCTTTTCAAAATGTTTATAATCATTTATACCTATTACAAGAGCTATTTTCTTCATATCAAGACTGCTTGATTAAAATTCTATTTCTACAAATAAATGAATTATTTGAGGCAACCTTCCTTATTAAATAACAAATTTCGGCAAAGTAGAGTTGTAAAAGAACCTGATAATTCTATTTTACATAATGTTAGGGACACGTTAAAAAAGATTCAATCAAGATCAGAGGTTAGCAAGGGCTAAGAATTTTGCTCACGAGATTTTTTGATTGATGACGAATCAATTAAAAAAGCTGCGAGTTGATGCGGCTGCAAATTTTAGCTGTTGCGGCAAGCTACCGAGAAAGCTGTAGAAAAAAATATTGCACACATTTCCTAGAATACACGAATTTTAAATCAATCTAAAAGGTTAGCTTTTAAATTCGTGACAAAATAGATTAGCCAGTGGCTGATTTATTTTGACGGCGAGATGAAGCGGCTGCATTCAAATATCTTATGTTGAGGCCTGCCGCAAATTCCCTTTGACATAATTGCTGACGCTATAAAACACTGGCGTGTTACTATAGCTGCAACTATATCAAATAGCGCATTTCCGCGCTATTCGGGAATTGGCTACAATTGAACCATAATTTATATTATGTAAAATAGAATATTTTGAATACCTATAGCACCTATTGCCCCTTCCCACAAACCTAATAAATTAGTTAAGTCCTATTCTATCAGCTCCCATTTGGCTACCAACAAATAACTACAATCTAAAATCAGTACATGATTAAATTTTTGTACCTTAAGATAAACTTCCCCCATAGGTCCTAACTATTTTTTACTTGGCCATATACATTTTGTTCTAAAAAAGCAAATTATGTACAGTATCATCTATAGATCCGTCGCACAGCCTTCCTTCACGGAAAAAAGTATTTTAGAAATGCTTTTGCACGCCAGGGACAAAAACCTGAAATTTAATATTACAGGTTGCCTCCTATACCATAACCATAAATTCGTTCAATTTATTGAGGGCAAGGAAATTAATGTTCTGTCGTTATACGCAAACATACGGGAAGACAAACGACACAAAGAAATTGTAATGCTCAATAGTGAAATTAGCAGCAATCGATTATTTACCAAATGGAGTATGATTTTTAATAACTTGGATTCAAAATCGGACCAAGCGGAACAAAAACGCACCCTTTTTGATGCCATTTATTACGAATTACCCAACCTAAGCGCTCCCAGTAAATCAAAAATTACGTTGTGGACCAATGTGTATAATATTCTATTTGCCGAAGGTTCCCTATCTGAATAAACATCCAACTTTACTATTGCTAGTTTGCTTCCCCACCGTCTAACCCTTTTTGGGTATGATTAATTCTCTTATTTCTTCTACGGTTCTGAACAATCCAATTTTTAGGTTTTAAGTCTACTCCGTGAGCCTATGAAAATCAAGATTGAAACCACAAAGCATATCCTTAAAGCAAATCCTACACAAGTTGCTTCTAAAATACTAATTAACAATTCGTTATCTTGTACCGTACCTGCTATTTAAGTTGGTTTACTGCTGTACGTTGGACTCCAATTCTTCTACTTTTCCGGTGAACCAGATGCGGTTTCTGTGCGAACTGGTCACATGAGCCGTGCAACCCAGATTATTTTCTATGGTAATCATAAACCGGTAAAATTCTTCAGCACTAGGTACACCAAAGCTAACCTGGTAAGCGTTCGTATTTGCTGTTTTTTCAATCTTTAGGTCCCTCGCGATTTCCTTAAATACGATACCAACCGGACTTCCATAGCCCCCACCCATTTGCCGTTCTCCGTAATAGGGCAAATTTGCGGCAACACTATCGCCTTCCATTTTAATAAAGTAGCCTTCCCCGCCCACATTTATGTTGCTAAGCGTATTGCCCGGACGCACCAACTGACTATTATTCAACTGTGCCAAGGCCATGGTTAGCTGTGGTTGCACGGCGTCTACCGCTATTCGAAATGCCTGGTTTTTGATTAGTAGGTCCAATTTGGGATTCGGCACCATTTTTTTTTCCGTGGACTTACATCCCGTCAGTAGCATGCTCATGAGTAAAACTAGCAGCACTGTTCCGGTCTTCATCAATCTGTATTTTATTTTTTCAATTGAAAATCATCAAATTACGTAACAAAAATACAAGTTGTCCATACGGCGCTGGCAACACTATCTAATGTGACTCCCGGCATTTATATCTATGGTTGCTCCCGTAGCATGGTCCATTCCTCCACTGCACATCAAAGCGATCAAGGGAGCCAAATCTTTTGGGGTGGTTAAGGTAGGCAAGGCTATTTCGTTCAATACCCGTTCTTCGCCATGTTTTTCAATGAACTGTTCCGCCATTTGCGTTCTTGTAAACCCCGGGGAAACGATGAAGGATTTGATGTTCTTTTTGCCAAAGGACCTGGCGACACTACGGGCCAAAGAGGTGAGCCCTCCCTTCGAAGCAGCATAGGCCAAATATTCTTCGGTCTCACCCCTAAAAACGGCCCTACTACCTATATAAATAAACCGACCTTCGCCCTGCCGCAAAAAATGATCCAGGCCCAGTTTGGTAAGCAAGCCCACGGCATCGAGGTTGATGGCCATCGTTTTTTTCCAAACCGAAAGCCACTCCGTCGTATCCAGCGAAACGGAATGCGGTAAAAACACCCCGGCGTTTAAGATAATGCAATCGATGTGTTCAAAATCATCGGTTATCTCCTTAAAAAGTTGCACTACCTCATGCTCCTTGGAAACATCGGCATGAAAGACCTTGGAACCGTTATCGTGTTTTACCACCAAGGCCTCGGCAGCCTTCCTATTGGTATTGTAATGCACAGCCACCCTTGCGCCCATTTCCATCAAGTAATCGGCCACTCCCCTACCTATACCGTCAGAAGCACCTGTTACCACTATGTTTTTTCCTTCAAGGTTGATTTTTGTCATCGGTAAAATAGTTATTCATTTACTACGGAAATATCCTAGTTGTACACGCAAGCGGTAGCATCTGGTTTTATATAGTAATCCTTGTAATTTTTTGCTTTCTTGTCCATACATCCGCAAAGATTTAAAAGTTCGATTTTCCTAAAGTCAATAGGCGCCGTTTCCGCTTGAATGGAGATATACCCTTCTTTTAAAGGTTTTCCCTCCTGGTAGGCGTTTTCCGTGTACCCAGTAATAGCTCCACCCCCAATGGTAGGTTTAGTGAACTCCAGCACCACCTCCCCATCCATGATATGCTGTACCAGGGAATCACCCAGTACCAAAGCCTCTACGGTGACCCACTGATCTCCGGGATAGGTTTTTGAGACGGAATTGATGCAATGTGGGGTGAACAAGCTATCGCCCATGACCACATTGGTACCCGGAGTACAGAGATTCGCCGTTGTACGTTCCGTTACCCCATCACCGCCCAACAACTGCAGTTCCAACGAAATTGGAAAATCTTGTTGCAAGCCTACCGTCCTTGGATCTTGGGAATGTAACATGAGTCCGTTATTACGAAGGGCCCATGCCGGACCGCCGGTCATCTGGTCTCCCACAAACCTGTATTGCGCCCTTAGCTTGTAATGGGAAAATTTATCCTTGTAATACAAATGCCCAAAATTACCATTGAAGGTGTCCGTTTTGGCATACCTAACACTCAAAAGGCTATCCTTGAACACGAACCGCTCCTTGTAATTTACGCCAAGTGGAGCCCCGGCAAATTTTGGTGTCCAATCGCTATAATTGCTCCCATTGAATAGGGAGATCCATTCTTCCTCCGTTGCTGTGGATGCTTCTTCCTTGCACGAAAAGCTAAGCGTTAAGAGTAAGGCGAGGGTAACCCATTTAGAAACCCTATATCCTACCACTATATTAATTTGTCCTATGTTCATATTTCGATTGCTATTGCATGTGTCGTCAAACCCAAATATAAAGGATAAATACCATATCCGTAGCGCTGTAAGGGAGCACAAAAAAACCGCCCCAAGAGGGCGGTTCTATGATAAACAACTACTACAAGTTTTATTTAATCTCTACCAATTCCAGTTCAAAGGTCAAATCCTCCCCGGCCAATGGATGGTTTGCGTCCACTACGATATCATTTTCATTTACATCCGCTACGCGAAGTTGTTTTTCGCTACCGTCTGCATTGGTCGCCATAAGTGCCATATTTACTTCAGGCTCTATTTCTTTTGGTAAATCTGATTTTTTGACGGATTGGAAAAGTTCCTTTCTTTTTTCACCGTAAGCATCCTGCTTGTCGATTACGATAGTTTTCTTTTCCTTTGGTTCCATATTCAATAGGCCTTTTTCGAAACCTGGAATGAGCGCGCCTTGTCCCAATTTAATTTCTAAGGGTTCCCTGTCCAGTGAACTATCAAATACTTGTCCATTACTTAGTTTACCCGTGTAATGTACCCGTACCAAATCATCTGCTTTTACTTTACTCATACTTCTAATTTCTAATTTTAAACTTTCTTGAAATACAAAGGTATTGTTCTGGATGGCCAATGACGAAGAATATGCCAAAACCTTGGCTTTTTAAGTACTTTTTAACTGAAATCGGGACCAAAATCTTCAAAATCATGAACTCGTAGCGCTTATGAGCCCATTCGTAACCTATTTTACCACTCAGCACTATTTATTTAAGGTACAAACCGGTAAAATACACGTAAAAGCTATTCGGTCTCCTTTTCCATAGGAGTTACAGCGCCTGTATAGCGAATGGAATTACGTTGACTGCTATTTACGCTCAATCCTGCAGTTTTATTTGGAAAAATGGTTAGGCGTACGTCATAATCCTCCGTTTTATCCCCAATTTCGAACGAAATCTCAAGTCGGTTTTTTTCAGCATCATAGGTTTGTTGATAAGCATTGGGCACCCCGTTAAACTCAATACCTGTATTGCCCCCGTATCCACCACCGCCTAAGCGTCGTTCGCCAAAATAGGGCAAATTGGCCGTAATAGTGTCTCCCTGCATTTTTAAAAAGTTGTTGGTACCCGTAATTTGGATGGCACCTACATTGCTGCCAGGAGGAAGGAGTCCCGCGTTGGAAATGGCATATAGGCCTTGGCTGGCCATGGGATTGGCCCATTCTGCCCTAAATTCCAGGTTTTGTGAATTTATTAAGTCCCGTAATTCACTAGACCCAGTAGCTGATGCAAGCTCTTTTGAAGTACCGCAGCCGAGTAACAAACCGGCACCTAAAAGTAAGCAGATGAATTTTTTCATGTTAAGAATGTTAATTGCATTTAATTTAAACGAATATCTTGTTAAGGGTAAATTTTATGCATCGTCGAAGTATGTGTGTTCAATTCCTTATAATTAGATCCAGACTACAGCGATAGGGCCTACGCCAAAAAGAATCAATCAAGAGGTCGTATTTTTAAATTGGGTCGTATAATCCATTACGTCAAACTCAAGTTCGAACGTCTTTTTAATATATTGGTTTACCAATTGATACTGTTCCGGTAACAGTTCCCTAGTAGCCCGTAAATATTCGAGCATGGTTTCATTTGCCTTGGCCAAGGTCCCTATTTTTTCGATGAGATACTGTTTGGTGTCGAACAAGGTCTTTGTTGTAGGCTCATACAGATAGGAATCTAACTTGGATTGAAAATAGGCCAAGGTTTTGCCACAACGCTCTAATTTATCTAAACATGCAGTTTTGTCCTGTAGTGTTTCCATAATGCCCTTTTTTAGAATTAGGTAGGATTATCGCTACCTTAAGTTACGCAAAATTGTACAAGGAATGAACATCCTAACAGGGGTTTAACTAAAAAATAAAATTAGGTAGGGGAGCCTAACTTCAGTAAAGCAAATTGGTTACAAAAAATTTACATGGACGAAGTCAGATTTAAGAAATTTTTAGTTGTTCGGATTAACTGAAATGAGTACCTTAAACTAAACTTTGAACCTATGAACATCAATTTTGAATACGACGACGTTAAAGCCAGTAACCGATTGGAAATTATGGCTGCCAAGAAATTGGAAAAACTATTGGATAAATTCGATTTTATAGTGCGCTCCGATGTTTTTTTCAAAAAAGAAAATACCTCCTCCCCAGATACCGGGATGATTTGTAATATTAGACTGAGTGCTCCTGGACCGCGTTTGTTCGCACAAACATCCAAAGGTAGTTTTGAAGCGTCCATCGCTGCTTCCGTAGAAGATTTGCAACGCCAATTGGAAAAGAGAAAAGCTAAAATGAAATCATATTAATAGAAGTAGGTACGGTAGCTAATAGCTTTTTTCAGTGACGGAATTCGCTTCCTTGGACAGCGTTTGCAGAATGATTTCCGAAAACGGGTTCCGTTTTAGTTCCTTCAGTAAGCGCCTTTTTTTGGCCGCAGAAATGTTAAGCGTATCCAAGATACTTTTAACGCGATATTGGTGTGCCAATCTGTTTTGCTTTAATGCAATACGTTCCGCAACGGAAGGAACATAGGCCGGTTCAAATTTATTCATCAAGGTTCGCTTTTGAACATGAACCTTGCCCGCCGTGGAATCTTGGGAGGTCACGGTAACCAGCCCCATAAAAAGGAATGCCACACCGCAAAAAAATGGGGTCAGATTTTTCATTTCAATAGGTTCTTCTCACTAGAAAAGTACCATTAAATCATTTAACCCCAAGCTTTTCCTAAAATTTGTGGGCCAACCCACTAAAATTAACCGATGAAATGCATTTTCCGGTTGTTGATTCGCATTTACCTAAAGTTCAAAATAGGTTATTCGGATTTCCATCCGCCCTTGAAGGCAAAATCTTTCATCGGCATACGTTCACGTGCCGCAGTTTCCTGCTCTTGAAGGTCATCAGACAAATTATCCAAATTACCCCCGTAATAACCCACAGCAATAGCGGTATTTACATGATACCCTTCCGGCACATCAAATACCTCATGCGCCTTTTTCCAATCGACACCTGCCATATGGTGCAGTCCAATACCCATATATTCCGCTTGTACGGACATGTTTCCCAGGCTCAATCCCAAATCGTGCAGGGCATGAAAATTCTCGTTGCCATCTGGCTTGTTCTCCTTGTAGGCGCTTAACATGAGTACTGGAGCATTTGTGGCCCAACCCTGATTGAACTCACTTAGGCAGTCTACAATCTTTTTATAGGCGTCCGTACCTTTGTGCGCATAGATAAAACGCCACGGTTGCCAATTGTAACAGCTGGCAGACCAACGAACCGACTCAAAAAGGCGGTTTACATCCTGTTCGCTTAATTCTTTATCACTAAATATTCTTGGACTGTAGCGCTGTTTGATCAAAGCATATATTTCATGGTCGTTCTTTGCTATTTTGTCCAAGGCAATCTGTTCCTGTTTTGTCATTTCTTTTTCTTTTCAGTTAATATTTTTTTTTAAAAATACAGCTATTTACAAAAAATGATTGACCTTATCCGTTCAAATGTTGATGGGTTTTGAATTAACGTCTGGACCATAACATTCATCAAAATTAAAATTAGAAAAAGGGGAAATTTAGTACCTTCGCCACTTTAAAATCGTATATGTTAGTCTGGATTGTTTTTATCGCTTTTGTTATTGTTTTTCTTGCCTTGGATCTTGGTGTTTTTCATAAACATGACCACGTCATTAAATCAAAGGAAGCCGGTATCTGGACGGCCATTTGGGTAACCGTTGCCTTTAGCTTTAGCGGCGTCATTTATTGGTTGTTCGATGCCGGGATTATTGATAATCCAACGGGCCTTACCCCGAATACTGCCGTTCTTAAATACATTACGGGCTACTTGATCGAACTTTCCTTAAGTATCGACAATGTGTTCGTCATCGCCGTAATTTTTGCCTCCTTTAAAATTCCGCCCTTGTATCAACATCGCGTACTGTTTTGGGGTATTTTGGGAGCTATCGTATTTAGGGCCTTGATGATTCTCTTTGGAGTCGCCTTGATTACCAGATTTGAGTGGATCATCTATATTTTTGGAATATTTTTACTGTACACCGCATTTAAGATGTTGAAAGGCGATGATGAGGATTTTGACCCAAAAAATTCCTTCATCTTCAAACAGATAAAAAAAGTATATCCCATAACCACAACCCTACACGGCCATGACTTCTTCGTGAAACGTATGGGAGTCAATGCCGCCACTCCCCTATTTGTTGCGCTCATTGTTATTGAACTGACGGATATTCTTTTTGCTCTGGACAGCATACCCAGCCATATTGGCCATTACAGCCGATCCGTTTATTGTATTTAGCTCCAATATTTTGGCCATTTTGGGACTTCGTTCCATGTATTTTTTAATATCAAGAATGCTCCAAAAATTTCGATATATCAATTACAGCTTGGTCGTTATATTGGCATTTGTAGGATTGAAAATGCTTTTTTCCCATTATGTAGATTTACCGGAATGGGTTTCCCTTACGGTGATATCGGTTTCGTTGATTTCCGGAATTTTAGCTTCGGTTTTGATCAAGGATAAAGACGCTATTATGGAGCAATAAATAGGTTATAACTGTTTCACTCCTTTAGTTGTTGTTCTAGAAAGGCTGCTTTAATAAGCATCAGTACCCCAGAAATAAGGATTGCCAAAGAAACAGTACCTGCCAATGCCCATTGCCATAGGGGTGCACCACTATGTCTAAGGAATCCGCTCTCAATTGCGAAAGAAACCCCTGTTCCCACAAGCAGGCATCCCGAACCGCCTCTAAAAAGCCATTTTCGCTTAAGCTTTTTCTTCGAATTAGCCATTCACCATTTTTTTGTCGATGATTGCCATGGCATCACGTACCGTGAGCATTTTGTCCATATCCTCATTTTCCAGCCTAATGTCAAAGGCATCCTCTACATCCAAGACAATATCGACCAAGTTCGCCGAATTAATATTTAAATCGTTCATAAAATGACTATCCTGTGAGACGTCATCCAAGGAAACATCTTCCGGTAAATATATCTTGATGATGTTCTGTAATTTCTGGTACTTTTCTTCTTCTAGCATTTAATTTAGTTTGATACCAATTGGTTTTTAATAATTTCTATTGCGGATATGCCTTAAAAATAACACATGCATTTACATCGCCAAAGCCAAAACTGGCTTTTGCCAGTACAGTAGGTTTATGGGAAATCGTTGTTGTGGGCACTTTGAGTGTGGCAATACGCGCGCTAATACCCTTATGCAGGTCTTCGCAATTCACATTTTTGAATACCACCCCTTCCTTAAATTGAAGAAGGGCTGCGACACATTCAATACTCCCCGCAGCTGCCAGGCAGTGCCCCAAAGTTCCTTTAAATGAATTTATGTATGGGAAATCTGCCCCGTTCCTTTCCAAAGCCTCGCTCCAATTTTGTATTTCCAGCGCATCCTTTGAAGTCGCGGTCAAATGACCATTGATCACATCAATTTCCGTGGCTTGAACACCGGCGTTTTTGATTGCATTTCTAATACAACGCTGTACGGCCGTACTATTTGGGGCGGTCATGGACCCTTCCCCCAACTGTCCGCCGCTATTGATTTCCCCGCCCAGTACCTCGGCGTAGATTTTTGCTCCCCTATGCTGGGCACTTTCCAAGGATTCCAGGACCAGGGCCCCTGCCCCACTTCCGGGTATAAAACCGCTTGCAGATGCACTCATGGGTCTACTGGCCATGGTGGGGTTGGCATTATAGTCCCTAGGTAAAATGCGCATCGCGTCGAAACCACCCCACACATAGGGCCCACTATCACTACAACTTCCCGTAAGTATAATTTCCGCCTTTCCTTGTGCTATTCGTTCGAAAGCCATGATAATACCTTCTGTGCCGGTAGTGCAGGCCGCGGAATTCGTAGTAACTTGATTCCCACATCCCAATTGACCTCCCAAATAGGCACTAATGCCGCTGGCCATGGTCTGTATGACCGAGGTACTCCCTAACCTACGTACATTTCCTTCGTCAATTAAATGAATGGCCTCCCTAAACTTATCCACTCCCAAAATACCCGTGCCAAAAAGCACCCCATGATCCCAACTGGGCTCCCCGTCCCTATTTTTTTCCAGTCCGGCATCTGTCCACGCATCTATTCCGGCAATTACACCATATACAATCCCCGTAGCATTGAGGCCCCTGCGTTCCAAAGGCGTAAAGTATGCATCTATGAGATTGTCCTTTACCAAGGGCTCCCCGGCTACCTGGCAACCAAATCCTAATTTTTCCAAATTGGGCTGATGCCGTAATCCACTCTTCCCTTCCAACAGCGCTTGTGTAAAGTCCGCCAGGCCAACCCCATTGGGTGCACATACGCCTAATCCCGTAATAACGACTCTTCTACCCATTCACGTTGCTTATCATTCCCGCCAAGGTTCCCTTACAAATCAGTTTCCCTTCCACGGTATACATTTTAACTTGGCTTTTTAGTTTTTGAAACCTGAAGTACTCCAGCTGTGCTACTACTTTTACCTGCGTCCCCGGTAAAACGGGTAATAGGAAGTCCATCTGTGAACTGCTCATCCCTATTTTTAGACCCTTGGCATCCACAGTTTCTCCCATCAGATAAATACCCAGACATACCAAACCAATCTGGGCGCAACATTCCGTTAAAATAACCCCCGGCGTTACCGGATTATCCTTAAAATGACCCCTGTAGAAATCTGCATTGGCATCAAAGGTGTAGGTTCCACTTACCTCGTTTTCATTGATGCTGTAAATTTCATCCACAAATAGAAAAGGCGCCGTATACGGTAGTTTGTCCAAAATCCATTGATAACGCTCCATGATAGTTCTTAAATTAAATCAAACCTTCTCCACCATCGACCCGTATTACCGTGCCCGTAATCCAATTGGACTCCTCTGTGGTCAGCAAATAAACTGCATTTGCAACATCTTCGGGCGTCGTTAACCGCTTATTCGGATTGCGCTGTACTGCATGTTCTTTGAGCTGCTCAAAACCTGGTATCATCCTTAAGGATTTGGTCTGGGTTATACCCGCCTGTACACAATTTGCCTTAATACCCAAAGGAGCATACTCCAGTGCTATACTTCTCGTTATAGCCTCTAGCGCAACCTTGGCCACGGAAACTGCCGCATAATTGGGCAAGGCCTTGGTATTTCCCTCACTGGTAAAGGAAATGATACGGGCATCTGCCGCGAACAGCCCTTCGTTCACCAAGGCAGTGGTCCACTCATACAAGCTTAAGGCCATGGCCTCAAACGTAATCTTAAAATCCATCGCGCTCAAGCTTGAACCTTCTTTGGAATGCATTGGTTTAAGGGTACCTTTCGCAATACTATGCACCAATACCCTTATATGTTGCCCATTGGTCAATCCTTCTTTAATATCCTTAAGAATACCGGGTCTTTTTTCTGTATTTAAGGCATCTACATTGAGGGTAATGAGCTTGTTTCCATAGGATTTTATTTCCTCAAAAGCCGTTTGGATGGCATCCATGTCGGAACGCCTATCCCTATGTATAACGATGATAGGATAACCCTTGCTGTGCCAATTTTTTTGCGGTGGCCAATCCTAAACCGCTGCTACCCCCTAAAATCAAAGCCCAATCCTTCATAATACTACCCTTCTTTTTTCAGTACTATAATTTACCATTCTATAAGGACGCGTTGCGCCGAAAAGCCAGGTCCAAAACTTAAAATAAGGCCTTGTTCCCCGGTAGTTATATTCTGCTCTAAAAATCGTTCCAGGACATACAGCACCGTAGCGCTGCTCATATTACCGTACAGCCGAAGAACTTCGCGCGTATCATCGATATTTTTACCCAAAGCCCCAAAAAGCGACTCTACGGTCTGGACAATTTTTCTTCCGCCCGGATGAAAAATGAGATGGTCTACCTTTTCTATGGAACTACCGTGTTTTTTTAAAAATGGATGGACAATAGCTTCAAAGTGACTGGAAATAGTTTCCGGAACGGATGGGTCCAAAATCATTTTGAGTCCGTCGTTGGTCAAATCAAAACCCATCATGTGCGTAGCGTCCTTAAAATGGTACATGCCCTCCCCTACGATGCGTGGACCTACGGCATCCGGTTCCGAGGAAAGCAACACACAGGCCGCACCATCGCCAAAGATTGCGGCACTCACCATATTGGCCATGGAGTAGTCATTTAATTGAAAGGTAGCGGTGGGACTCTCTACAGCCACAAGCGCAATGCGTTTTCCCGGATTTGACTTTAAAAAATTATGGGCATATATCAATCCGGATACCCCCGCTGCACAGCCCATTTCTGTAACCGGTAATCGCACTACATCCTGTCGCATTCCCAGCGCATTCACCAAATAGGCATCCAACGATGGTATCATAATACCGGTGCAACTAACGGTGATGATGTAATCCACGGATTCTGGTTCCCAACCCGATTTATCAAGCGCATTTTGCAGGACTTCGATACCCATACGCTTTGCTTCCCTAACGTATACAGCGTTCTTTTCCTCAAATGAGGTGCCCTTGAACACCTCCTCGGGCGGCATTATGGAGTAACGTTTATCTACAGCCGCACCCTCAAATATTTTGACGACCTTACGCATAAAACGTTCCTCCTGCCCACTTAACCACAATTCAACCAGTGGTATAATGTCTTTCGTGTATCTAAAATATTCCGGCAATACTTTGGTAACACTTACAATTCTTGTTTGATTCATAGCTATTCTTAACCTTCAATCTACTATTTCTTTTTCAAAACCCATACATATCTAAAGGCCCATTTCCATTTTATGCTGTGTTTTGCATTGGGCACCGCATGGGCATAGCCCTTTAAATCTGCCTTAGTAAATGCTCTTTTTATGGATAGGAGTCCGTCCTTTCGTGCTATTTTCGTTTTAATAAAAAATAGGCTAAAGGCTTGGAATAAATAATACGCCAGCCTGCTTCTCTGCAAATCATTGATCACCACTCCCAAAGATGCCATGGAATTAAATTGATTTACAAATTTAACAACCCCGTCATCGGTAAAATGATGTAAGGTCAAGGTAGTCATGACCACATCGATGTTGATATCGGAGAAATCCGTAGTTAATATATCACATTCCATAAAGGTAATCTCAGGAAAATCCCTAGAATATTCATGCGCCAGCTCCAAGGCTTGTTTGTTTAGGTCTACTCCTATCAACTTAACGGGCAGGGCTCGCTTTCGCGCTTCATCCGCCAGTTTTCTAAGCATGGTTCCTTCGGCACAACCCATATCTAAAATCGTATATGATTTCCTAGGATTTTTCATAAGTAATTGGAAAACAGCATTTAAAGTAATGGAATACCCGCCCAGTAGTGTATTGACGCGGTTAATGTCCTTTAAAATGATATCCAGTTCATTCGTGGTCCCCGTAAAGGTATCCATAATCTCAATTTGGGTACTTCGATGTCTAAAATCAACCATTATCGAACTAATTCTCCATGTGTTTTTGAAATAAGGTAGCGCAAAAGCGTATTCGATTTTCCCAGGGTACGCAGGCCCAAGGAAATGAGGTTCTTACTCAGTAATATTCCTTGTAATTTTCTGCCGAACCAAAGGCGACGACTAAAGGTATTGGACCACTTTTTCCGGTACGTTTTCTCCAATTGATACCGATTGAAATCAGTTTCGGAAAAAAAACGGGTCACCAATTCCGAAGCGATTTTTGCGCTGTGTATGGCCATTGCCATTCCATTGCCGCAAAGCGGATGTATTAACCCGGCGGTATCCCCGCAGAGCAGCATATGGTCTACGACCGCCTCCTTTTGGTCGAACGAAATTTGCGCTATAGCGATGGGTTGTTCAAACAAAGGTTCTGATTCGGCCAAAAAAGACTTTAAGAAAGGATTCTGGGCCACTACCCTATCGTTAAATTCCTTGATATCCTTGAACTTTTTAAAATTTTGATAACTCGCTAGATAGCAAAAATTAACGGCCCCCGTTTCTGTTTTGGATAGTCCCCCATACCCGCCCTCAAAATTATGAAGCTCCACTACATCCTTGGAAAATTTCACATTTGTATAATGTGCCTTTACGGCTAGCCATGATTGCTTCTTAAAACTGAAATCCCGTTCCAATTTCCTATCCAAGCCAGAGCGTTTTCCATAAGCACCAATAGCAATTTTACCTAGGTAGGTACCAGAACCAGTGCTCAATGAAAATGTGTCCTCTTTGAATTCGATTTTGATTACTTTTTCAAAATAAAAGTGAACCCCCAGCTCGGTAGCCTTTTTATAAAGTAGGGCATCGAATGCGAATCTACTGATGCCCAAACCCCCCAGGGGCAATTCTGTTGTCAACAGATCCCCCTCTACGGTCGATATTTGAAATTGGGTAATGTTGACCGCCCCATTGGCAATAAGATCAATTCCCAAGCGGTTTAGGTAGGGTTCAATTTCCTTGGAAACATATTCCCCGCATACTTTATGGTGGGGATAGGCATTCATTTCAAAGACAGCAACATCCTGGCCCTCAGAGGCTAAGTGAATGGCGGCCGTAAGACCGGCCAAACCGCCACCAATGATAAGTATAGCATGTTCCTTCACGCTGCTGAAGTTACGTCATTTACGAAAAAAACCCCGCACGAGCAGGGTTTTAATTTGATCTTAAAAATAAGTAGACTTCTAAGTTAATTGACTTTTTGTTTGGCCTCTTGTTTTAGTTCCTCGCTAGCTATAATCGCCAATTCTACGCGTCTGTTCTTGGCTTTACCCGCTACAGTGGAATTATCACCTACAGGTTGTGTCTCACCGTACCATTTGGTATCAAAACGACTTGCATCCACTCCTTTGGAGACTAAGTAATCGGTGACGGATTGCGCCCGTTGTTTGGATAGGTTCATGTTATATTCGTCAGAACCCGCACTATCGGTATGTCCCTCTACCAAAACATTGGACTTTGGATATTCTTTAAAAATCCCTGCCAACTTATCCAAGGTAGCGGCAGAAGTTCCCTGTACATTAGATTTATTGGTATCGAAATATACCCCTGCATCTTCGTTGAAGGTAACATTGATTCCTTCCCCAACACGCTTCACCTCGGCTCCGGGAATCTCTTCCTCGATTCGCTCTGCTTGTCGGTCCATTCGATTACCGATATAACCTCCTGCCGCACCGCCAATGGCAGCACCTAGGATGGCTCCCAAGGCCGTATTGTTGCCGCTTCCAACATTATTACCCAATACCCCTCCGATAACCGCACCACCTGCAGCACCTATGGCTGCGCCTTTCTGTGTTTTATTTGCATTTTTTACCGTACTACAGCTCATTACCATTGCAATTGCCAAAACGTAACTGGTTTTTCTAATCATAGTTGCTTTCATTAATTTCTAGTATTTAATTAGTAAGTAGGTTTTTATTTTTTACTGAATTCATAAATGACATTCACGGCATTGCCATCAACCATTGTATTCGATTTTAGGGTCATGGCATATTCCGTTAAACTTTCAATGTTCAAACGATACCCGGCACCGCCAGATATATCCTGATTTTTCTCATTTATGAACTTAAACTGTAACTGACTCGTGTAATTTTCTTCGCGTTCAACTACAGACCACCGAATGTAACGGTCTCCACCATTACACAGCGTTGAAGGACTAATGGTATATCTCCCCGTACTATTATTGTCTCGAAAAAACCAATCGCTGCCTTCCAAACAAATATCCTCCACATCATTGAACAATATTGCTTTTACGTTCCCTGTATTATTCTCAAATGCGATGTTATCCAAAGTCCAAGAACCGCTTAAAAGGTTTCTCTTTGCCCGTGCATCTTTAGAAATGGAACAGGAAGAAGCGATAAGCGCTATACTTAAGACCAAAATCATTTTTCTCATAGGTAGTCGTTTTATTTTGTTTGCTTTTATATACGTTAATAAGTGCTTTTTGGATGGATATAATGATTCACTCCACCAAACCTAAACAAAGGTGCGGCGAATTACGTTGTAAAGGTATCTCGATTACTAATTTTGTTAGCGGGAATACTAGTACTGCACTAAATCCAACAGAACGGACTCAAACCTGGATTTAGAGAGGTATTGCTCTTCCAATTTGCTATTAAAGGGAATGGGGGTATCCAAGCTGCCTACCCTTTTAATAGGGCCATCCAAAAACTCAAAACAATTTTCCATGACCAGGGCAGCAATATCGCTGGCAATACCTCCAAAAAGACTGTCTTCCTGTAAGATTATTAATTTTCCGGTCTTCTTGACAGAATCGTAAATACATCCCATATCCAAGGGCTGCAAGCTTCGTAGATCTATCAAATCTGCGTCAATGGCGCTATTGGCGTCCAAGCTTTCCAAGGCCCAATGGACACCGGCACCGTAGGTGACAATGCTAATGTTAGCACCCTTTCTCAAGACGCTGGCCTTACCAAATGGTAAGTTATAATAATGGGTAGGTACTTCTTGGTATTTGCTTCTATACAAACCCTTATGCTCAAAGAACAGAACTGGGTTGGGATCTTCTATGGCAGTGGCCAAAAGTCCTTTCGCATCAAACGGAAATGCCGGATACACTACTTTGAGTCCGGGTGTTTTTGTGAACCAGGCCTCATTGGTCTGGGAATGGAACGGACCTGCAGCTACACCTCCCCCACAGGGCATGCGAATGACTACATCCGCTTTTTCGCCCCAGCGGTAATAGGTCTTCGCCAAGTAATTTACGATGGGGTTGAAACCGCTACTGGCAAAATCCGCAAACTGCATTTCTACAATACTTTTCATCCCATTTATGGACAGGCCCATGGCCGTAGAAACGATTGCCGACTCGCAAATAGGGGTATTGCGAATCCGTTCTTTTCCAAAACGGTCTACAAATCCCTCGGTAATTTTAAACACACCACCGTATTCCGCAACATCCTGACCCATAATTACAAGGTTGTCAAATCGTTCCATCGATTGGCTTAATCCTTCGGATATTGCATCGATAAGTCTAATGTTTTTAGTATGTATTTTTGGGGTAACTTCTTTATATTCAAATTTTTGATATACCTCACTTAATTCCTTACTTTGATTAGGTATAATGACAGGTTCGGCAAAGGCCTTTTGAAGATGTTCATCAATTTCTTGCTGAATCTCTTCGCGCATTGTTGTTTCCAAATCCTCTGAAAGTATGTTTTCATTTTTTAGAAATTCGGCAAAATTTTCCAAGGGGTCTTTCTCCGCCCAAAGGTCCAACAATTCCTGAGGCACGTATTTTGTACCACTTGCTTCCTCATGGCCACGCATGCGAAATGTCTTGAATTCCAATAAAACCGGGCGTGGATTAATGCGCATGTCCTTGGTAAGTTCGGCCACTTTTGCATAAACTTCCAAAATATTGTTGCCGTCGATAATATGGGATTCCATACCGTATCCAATTCCCTTATCGGCCAGGTTTGCACACCTAAATTGTTCATTGGTAGGCGTTGAAAGTCCATAACCGTTGTTCTCGATGCAAAAGAGTACGGGCAAATCCCAAACGGCGGCGATATTAAGCGCCTCATGAAAATCACCTTCACTAGTGGCCCCTTCTCCCGTAAAAACGGCAGTGACCTTTTGCTCCTTTTTTAACTTGTGCGCAAGCGCAATACCATCGGCCACGCCCAACTGCGGCCCCAAATGGGAAATCATCCCAATAATTTTGAATTCCTGCGTTCCAAAGTGAAAGCTACGATCACGGCCTTGGGTAAAGCCGCTTGCTTTACCCTGCCATTGCGCAAACAGTCGGTACAACGGTATTTCCCGTGTGGTAAAAACCCCTAAATTACGATGCATGGGCAATATATATTCATCAGCATCCAAAGCGCTGGTTACGCCTACTGCAATGGCCTCTTGACCAATACCGCTAAACCATTTGGATATTTTTCCCTGCCGTAGCAGTATCAACATCTTTTCCTCGATCATGCGCGGTTTGAGCATGGCTTTGTAAAGACTGATTTTTATCGCATCGGCAACTTGAACGTTTTTGAAATCCATTAACTGGGCGTATTTATTTTAAACCATAAAAATAGCAAAATTGCACACAGTACAGAACAATTCGTAGAGCATGTATAAATGGGCAATTATTACTAATTTTACACAAATTCCATAAATTATGAGTTTGGTGCCGAGCGTTGATTTGACTGATTTTCTTTCTGATGACCCAAAAAGAAAACAAAAATTTATAGATGAAATTGGAAAAGCCTTTGAAGATATAGGCTTTGTGGCCTTAAGCGGACACTTCTTATCCGATGAACTGGTCGATTCCCTTTATGCGGAAATAAAAAAATTCTTTGACCTGCCCCAAGAAACAAAGGAAAAGTACGAAATTGAAGGCATAGGCGGACAGCGTGGGTACACCTCCTTTGGGAAGGAACATGCCAAAGGCCGCAAAGAAGGGGATTTAAAGGAGTTTTGGCATTTTGGGCAGTACGTAACCGATAATCCTGAATTGGAAGCGGAATACCCGGACAATGTCATGGTCAAAGAACTGCCCAAGTTTAATGAAGTAGGAAAGGAAACTTATAAGATGTTAGAGAAAACAGCAAAATATGTGCTGCGTGCCTTGGCCCTTCATTTAAATTTGGACGAATTCTATTTTGATGCGTACATCAAGAACGGGAACTCAATCTTACGCCCCATCCACTACCCTCCCATCACTTCCGAACCAAAGAATGCCGTTAGGGCAGCCGCCCACGGTGACATTAATCTTATTACCCTTTTAATGGGCGCCCATGGTAAAGGCCTGCAGGTCAAGAATCATGATGGCGAATGGGTAGACGCCATTGCCAAACCAGAGGAATTAATGATCAATGTAGGCGATATGTTATCGCGATTAACGAACAATAAACTCCTCTCTACCATTCACCAAGTAGTGAATCCGCCTAGAGAACAGTGGGGAACATCGCGATACTCCGTTCCATTCTTTATGCATCCGGTTAGCGAAATGTCGCTGAATTGCCTAGAAAATTGCATTGACGGAGACCATCCCAAACAATATGCGGACATTACAGCTGGAGCATTCTTACATCAACGCTTAATTGAATTGGGATTGATTAAAAAGTAACTACATGGACCTTAAAGACCAACTTAAAAATTTATTCCCGGACCACGAACCGGAAGTTAATGCCTCAGAAGAAAAAGAACCGGACGACATCTGGCTACAAAATGACCCCATTTTGTGTAAATACGAAAAACGCAAAGGGAAACCCATCACTATTTTGGAAGGCTATACGGGAGCCGATGACGATTTTAAAAAATTGGCCAAGGAATTGAAGACCAAACTTAGTGTAGGCGGTACCTTCAAGGATGACAAAATCATAATACAAGGAGATTATCGCGATAAGATTATGGCCATTTTAAAAGACAAGGGCTTCGCTGTGAAACGTGTGGGAGGCTAATGCAGGCCTGTTGTCATCGATAAACTTACAGTAGTTTTCTGTTAAATTATTTTATATCATTATTTTTAATGGTACTTTTAATGGTCCAATTTAAAATTAAGCCGGTATGAGTTCCCTTTTACACATTACCAATGGAGATCAATTTACCCAAAGGCTTCAAAAGTTGAATATTGAAGGCGACGTAATTACGTGGAGGGAGATGTTATGTGAAGGGCAAACATTACCAACGGTTGGCACGGAGTCTTTCTGGAAGACCAGATTTGAGTTTCTTCATAAAAACTATAAGGTTTCCAAATCATGGTTTATTGAAAAGACCTTGAAGGAATATCGCTCCTTATGCAGCCATAAGCAGCAAGACCAAATTATTTTATGGTTCGAGTATGACCTTTTCTGTCAAGTAAACATGCTTGCGGTCATTAGCTGGTTGCTCACGCATAGGAAATACGCTGAAATATCCCTTGTTTGTAGCGGTAAGGAAGATGATTCCATTACCATGTACGGCCTTAACGACTTGAGCGATGAGCAATTGCTGAACCTGTACAAGAATAAAAAAGTCTTGACCCAAGACGATACGGAATATGCAGATTACGTTTGGCAGTTGTATTGCAGTAACAATCCAATTCGATTAGAAAATTTGACGGATTTTAAGGATTACCAGTTCGATTATCTAGGGGATGCCGTTAAGACCCATTTAAAACGCTTTCCAAGTATAGTCAACGGACTAAACGAGATGGAAAATACTATTTTGCGGTTGGCCTTGGAGGAGAAACCCAAATCCAAAAGTGACTATATGAGTGCCATTCTCAAGAATCAAGGTAATCTTGGTTTTGGGGATACACAGTATGAAAGGGCCCTAACACGTTTAAAACCACTAATTTCCAGTCTAAAACCGGTTCGACTTTCCAATAAGGGAAAAGAAATAGTAGAAGGCAAAACAAGTTACTATTCCTGTATTCAAGAAAACGATGTGTATTTGGGAGGCGCCTTGAAATACAATTTCCTGTACAATACGTCATCCAATAGGATTTTAAAGTTATAGCATGCCACTAAAGCCTGCTGAGCTTATTTTAAACGAAGATGGAAGTATTTACCATCTCAACCTGCAACCAGAGGATATTTCCACTACAATAATTACGGTAGGTGACCCGGAACGGGTACACCAGGTATCTAGTTACTTTGATACCATTGAGGTTAAAAAGCATAAACGCGAATTTCATACCCATACAGGACGGTTACATGGAAAACGTATTACGGTAATCTCAACCGGTATCGGTACTGATAATATTGACATCGTTTTAAATGAGCTTGATGCCTTGGTCAATATCGATTTCAAAACCCGTAGGGTCCGTAAAAATCGTATACGATTAGATTTTATACGTATCGGAACTACCGGGAGTATTCAAGCGAATATTCCAGTGGATTCGTTTCTACTGAGTGAATTCGTTATTGGGTTTGACGGTCTACTTCACTTTTACGAGCACGAGGGTATTTCCAATACGGAAATTGAGAATGCATTTATAGCGCACACGGCTTGGGATGCGGCAAAAGCAAGACCTTATGTACTCCGCTGCTCAGGGGAACTGGCTGCATTATTTATCGATAATCGTATACGATTTGGTTTCACCGCAACAAACACGGGCTTCTACGGTCCCCAACAACGACAGCTGCGCCTCTCACCCAGTCAGCCCGGACTACAAAAGAAAATGACCAGCTTTATCCATGAAGACAAACGACTGACCAATTTAGAAATGGAAACTTCTGGAATTTATGCGCTGGCGCACCTGCTGGGACACCGGGCGGTATCCTTGAATTGTGTTCTTGCCAACAGAGCATCTGGCGAATTTTCCAAAAATCCCGCAGAATCCGTAGACGAGTTAATTAAATTCTGTTTAGAACGCCTGGGTTAACATTCATTTAAGCTTTCATTGGCTACAAGTGCCTATTTTTGTTTAAACCTTACCATGGAAAAAAACAATCTCAAACATAGGGATATCAACTGGCTCTATTTCAATGAACGGGTGCTACTGGAAGCTGAAAATAAAAGTGTTCCGTTGCTGGAACGACTTAAATTTCTTGCCATTTTTTCCTCTAACCTAGATGAATTTTTCAAGGTAAGGGTCTCCAGACTTCGGGAAATCAAACAATTGGACAAGAATCTTCGTAAGAAGTTAATGCTCAAGGCCAACAAGACCCTTAAGCAAATTCTTAAGATTATCCACGAGCAGCAAGGGCATTTTGGAGCAGTGATTGCTACTACCTTAGCCGAATTGGAGCAACATAACATCTACATCAAGCGTGTACCCGAGTTCACCCAAGAACAAAAAGATTTCTTATACGCCTATTTGGATTCCAAGAAGCGGAATTTATGTACCGTAATAAAGAACACGAATAATATAAAATTGGAGGATGGCGCGCTGTATTTGGCGGTAGAATATAGCGCTAAGCAGTATAGTCTGGTCCGTATCCCAACAGAGGAATTGGAACGATTCGTAACCCTACCGGGTAAAGGGTACCAGTATTGCTTTTTGGACGATGTTGTAAAATTGCTAATGCAAGAGCTACTTCAAGAGGATGAAATAAGCGGATGTTACTCCATAAAGCTTTCCAGGGATGCAGAGCTTTACCTTGAGGATGAATATGCCGATATGGAACTGGTGGAGAAAATCTACCAGTCCCTCGCAAAACGCAAAACGGGCCAGCCAACCCGCCTATTATATGACCAGACCATGCCCAATTGGTTATTGCAAGCCTTAAAGCAGGACCTAAATCTAGGGGAAGTGGACCTGTCCCCTGGAGGGCCCTACCATAATCTTTCCGATTTTTTTAAATTTCCAAGGCCGAAAGGAACACAGCACCTACAATATGAAGCGAAACCGCCATTAGCGCATAAACTGCTGTCTTCTAGTGAAGGGATCTTCGAAGCAATAACAAAAAAAGACCAATTGGTACACTTTCCGTACCACGATTTCAAGGTTATAGAGCATTTTCTTATATGCGCTGCCAAAGATCCTGATGTCTCCGCAATAAAAATGACCATTTATAGAATTGCCAAATCCTCAGCATTGGCAAATGCCTTGCTTCAGGCATTGGAGAACAAAAAAAAGGTGACCCTGTTCGTGGAGGCCCAAGCACGGTTTGACGAAGCCAATAACATAAAATGGGGCCGTATTTTTGAGGAAAAAGGGGCAAAAGTCATATTTAGCATTCCCCAGGTAAAGGTCCATTCAAAGATTGCGATGGTCTACAGGCGCGAAAATGGCAAAAAAAGAAGGTATGCCTATATTGGTACCGGTAACTTTAATGCACAAACTGCAGCAATTTATTGTGACCACGGACTTTTTACTGCGCACAGGAAGATAACCAAAGATTTGGAACAGGTTTTTAAGGTACTAGAGCGCAAAATTATTGTACCGAAATTAAAAAAGCTACTCGTTTCGCCCTTTTCCACACGTGTAACGTTCCTTAATTTGATTCAAAACGAAATCAATGCTGCCGTAAATGGGAAAAAAGCAGGCATCACAGCAAAAATGAACAGCCTGGAAGATGCCGATATGATCAAGGCCTTGTACAGGGCAGTGAATGCCGGTGTTACAGTGAGGCTAATCGTTAGGGGTTTTTGCTGTTATTTAAAAGCTAGCGATAATCCAAAAGCCAGTGGAAAGGAGTCTATTTTTATTACGAGCATTATTGACCGCTTCTTGGAACATGGAAGAATCTATCTTTTTGAAAATGGGGGAAATGAAGTTATGTATATGGGTTCTGCAGATTGGATGACCCGCAATCTAGATCGCCGTGTAGAAGTGCTGACCCCTATTTTGGACAATAATATTTTTAAGGAGTTAAAGGATATACTTTCCTTCCAATTAAATGATACCGAAAAGGCCAGAATATTGGACGAAGAAGATTCCAATAAAAAAGTAGATTTAGGCCCTACGGCAGTGCCCATTCGTTCACAATATGCGATTTATGATTACCTAAAAAAGAAAATAAATGAAAGAGGTTAGGATAATAGGAGTTCCGGAACATTTTAATTTACCCTGGCATTTGGCCATCGAGGAAGGTGCCTTTCAAGAACGGGGAATTGACTTGCAATGGACCGATGTGCCCGAGGGTACGGGTAAAATGTGTCATTTATTAGCCACTAACGAAACAGATTTAGCCATAATTCTTACAGAGGGCATCGTTAAAAGTATTACGGAGGGAAATCCCGTAAAAATTTTACAGGAATACATTGCTTCGCCCTTGCTATGGGGTATTCATGTGGATGCAAATAGTGCCTATCGCTCCTTGGACGATTTGCAGGACACCACGGCAGCCATTAGCCGTTTTGGCAGTGGAAGCCATCTTATGGCTTATGTTCAGGCCAAACAAATGGGCTGGGATACCAAAAATCTAAAATTTACTTTGGTCAACAACCTACAAGGAGCTATAGAAAGTCTTGCATCAGGCCAAGGCGATTATTTTATGTGGGAACACTTTACGACAAAACCGTTTGTGGATAGCGGTATCTTTAGACATTTGGGCGACTGCCCAACCCCTTGGCCCTGTTTTCTATTGGTGGGCACGGATTCGTTTCTACAGGAAAACAGAAGTTTGGTTCGCCATATCCAAGAAGTAATAAATAACTACACAAGGGAGTTCAAACAGATTCCGAGCATCGATAGAACATTGGCCAATACCTACCAACAGAAACTGGGCGATATCCACAAATGGCTTTCGCTAACGGAGTGGAGTCAACAGCAGCTTCCGGTTGCTACGTTGAAAAAAGTACAGGATACACTTTTAGATCTACAGTTGATAGCTACTAAAAAAGCGCATTCAACGCTATTGGCTTAATTAAATGGCAGCCAGATTAAAGTGTTTTTGGATAAGCTTTTTAAAGGTCTCGTCAGATAAGGGTTTCTGGGAGAAATCCGCGATATGTTCGTTCGTGATCGCCCGATCCTTATCTTCTTGGTTGTCACTAATTGTAACCAAGACTATGGTAATTTGTTCCTTAAGTTTTTTAGGCACCTGCTCTTCATAAGACTTCATAAATTGCCAACCGTCCATAATCGGCATTCGCAAATCCAACATAACCATACAGGGCAGTTCAAGGGCATTCTGACCCTTTCCGAGAATAAAATCCAAGGCTTCCTGGCCGTTGAGGGAGGTGTTTACAGTAACATCCAAGTCCAGTTTATTGATAAAAATGGAATGAAGGAAATTGCTGGCTTCATCGTCATCTACTAGCAAAATCGAGTTCAATCTATCTAAATTACTCATTGTAAGTGTTTTAATTAATTTTCGAAGCGAAAAATAAAAAGACGCTTTTGAAAGTTAGTAAAAAATCTAAACTAATAACTTACCAAACAATGGGTTTATTGCCTAATTCCCTTAATATTTCATTGCACTGTGAAAAATGTTGATTACCAAACCAAAATCCACGATTGGCACTTAAGGGAGAAGGATGTCCGCTAGTGAGGATATGGTGTTTTTCCGAATCGATTAATTTTATTTTTTTCTTTGCAAATCCCCCCCAAAGTAAAAACAACACGTTCTCCTTTTCGCTGGATATTTTTTTGATAACGGCATCCGTAAAATGTTCCCATCCCTTGTTTTGATGGCTTCCGGCGGCGTGCGCCCTCACGGTCAATGTAGCGTTTAAAAGCAACACGCCCTGCGCTGCCCAAGGTTCTAAATTGCCACTTTTTGGATAAGGCTTCCCCAAATCGCGTTCTATTTCCTTAAAAATATTGATTAAGGAGGGAGGATGTGCCATCCCGTCCTTAACCGAAAAGCAAAGTCCGTTCGCCTGTCCGGGTCCATGATACGGGTCTTGACCAATGATGACCACCTTAGTCTCGTCAAAAGGGCAATGGTCAAAAGCGGCGAAGATATCTGGACCTTTTGGGTAGCAGGTGTGTGCCTGATATTCATTTTTCACAAAATGTATGAGCGTCTCAAAATAGGGCTGTGCAAATTCGTCCCGCAAGAGTTCTTTCCAACTGGGGTGTATATTAATGGGCATAGTTGTAATTCAGTGTTTTATTCCTTTATCCAGCAATGTTTTAAGTTGGTCCCAAAAACAAGCCATGGTATAAAATTAGGTAAATAGTGGGGAATCTGAATTCGGCATCAGTTTGGAGACCTATTTTTAAAAAGTCAAATCTGTTCGTATTTTTTTTTACTAATGGTCATCACCATAGCTTAGCATAAAGAAGCTGCGATATATTCTTGGCATCATCAAAGCGCACTTATTCCAAATCTCACCCCCAATCCCTACCTTTGCCGCTTATCAAAATAAACAGTGGCGAACATACATTCCAAAACACTACAAGATCTTGAATTTCCTTCCGTATTAAAACAAGTGTCGGCACGCTGCAATACGGTTTTGGGCAAGGAGGCCGCCTTGGAGCTTGCCCCCATGGATAATGAAGGAACCATTACCGTGGAATTAGGCAAAACTGCAGAGTACCTCTCATCACTCATTAGTGAAAACCGTATTCCCAATCATGGCTTCGATAGTATTAATGCCGATTTAAAATTGCTCAAGATTGAAAATACAACCTTGGAACTACATGGTTTTAAACGTATTGCCAGTATCTGCACCACAGTTGCCCAACACCAAAAATTTCTCAAGAAATTCAAGGAATACTACCCATTGTTTCACGATTTTGCAATGGAATTGGAACCAAATACGGAAATACCGGACCTCATAAATGCTGTAATCGACCGTTTTGGGGAAGTCAAGGACAAGGCCTCGGATGCCCTTTTTACCATACGCCGACACATCAACCAAGTGCGGGGAAAAATTGGTCAAAGTTTCGGCGCCGCATTAAATATGTACCAAGCATCGGACTATTTGGATGAAATAAGGGAGTCCGTTGTAGAAAACCGTAGGGTCTTGGCCGTCAAGGCTATGTACCGTAAAAAGGTAAAGGGTTCCGTCATGGGAACGTCAAAAACGGGAAGTATCGTTTATATAGAACCGGAAGCCGCGCTAAAGTATAGTAGGGAACTTAACAACCTGGAATTTGAGGAACAAGAAGAAGTACAGCGCATCCTAAAACAGCTCACCAATCAAATTAGACCATTTAGAGCGCTTTTAAGCGAATATCAGGCCTATTTGGTACAAGTCGACATTACCGCTGCAAAAGCGAAATACGCAGAGGATATTAGCGCCATACTGCCTACAATCAACCCATCCAACAAACTTTATTTACGGGATGCCTATCACCCACTCCTCTTTCTTACGAACAAACGAAAGGGCGAAAAGACCTTTCCGCAGACCATTGAGCTTCATGATGAAAACAGAATCATCGTTATCTCCGGGCCCAACGCCGGGGGCAAGAGTATTACCCTAAAAACCATAGGGTTGCTACAGGTAATGCTGCAGAGTGGTTTATTGATACCGGTCCATGAACGTAGCGAAGTTTGTTTTTTTAAGAAGATACTAACGGATATTGGAGATAACCAAAGCATCGAAAATCATTTGAGTACCTACAGTTACCGGTTAAAGAACATGAACCAGTTCCTAAAACGCTGCGACAACCAAACCCTGTTCCTTATCGATGAGTTTGGGACCGGGAGCGACCCGGAATTGGGCGGGGCCCTGGCCGAGGCGTTTTTGGAGGTTTTCTATGAGCGGGGATCCTATGGTGTGATTACAACGCATTATGCGAACCTGAAAGCATTGGCCAATGAACTGCCCCATGTTACCAATGCGAACATGCTTTTTGACGGCAAAACATTGGAGCCCACCTTTCAGTTGATCCTTGGGCAGGCCGGAAGTTCATTTACTTTCGAAGTCGCCCAAAAGAATGGAATCCCCTACTCCTTGATCAATAAGGCAAAAAAGAAGATAGAACGCGGCAAGGTCCGTTTTGATGCTACCATAGCCAAATTACAGAAAGAGCGCAGTAAAATGGCGCAAACAGGCTCTAGACTGCAGGAAGAAGAGACCAGGGCACGGGAGGAAGCTGCCAAAATGGAAAAGCTGAACGCCAAAATCAAATCCAAACTGGAAAACTATCAGGAGTTGTATGATCATGACCAACGCATGATTCTCCTGGGCAACAAAGTAAACGTGGCGGCGGATAAATATTTTCAGGACAATAAAAAAAGACCCTTGGTCTCTGAGTTGTTGCGAATCGTTGAAACCGAGAACAGCAAGCGTAAAAAGAAATCTGCCGCCGAAGCCAAAAGGGAACGGGCGCAAAAAGCAAAAGTGGCCCAAGAGGCCCAAAAGGAAGTCGAGGTCATACGCGAGAAAAAGAAAGTAGCGAAGAAAAAGGCGGTCATCAAGGAGAAAAATAAACCACGACCCGTTTTCACCATTGGGGATAGGGTACGCATGTTCGATGGTAAGGCCGTAGGTAGCATAGATTCTTTGGAAAAAGGGAAAGCGATTGTCAATTATGGCATGTTTACGACCAATGTGAGCGTTGACCAATTGGAACTCGTGGAAAAAAAGAAATAGTTCCATTTGTAATTGATAATCAGATTTTTGAGCTGAATCGTATACGATAACAATCGTAATCTACATATGCTTTATTTCGCCTGGTAGCGCTAATTTGCAATGTTGGAAGTAAAACCGATTTTTAGAAAGGAGTGTTTAATTACTAATGCATGGTAACGTATCTTTACAGCGTGGAAAACAATAAAAAAATTATTCTTTTTGATGGTGTTTGCAACCTCTGTAACGGTGCAATCCAATTTATCATTAAACACGATAAAATGGATACTTTTCGGTTTGCGGCGCTACAATCGGAAATTGCCCAAAAACTTACATCCGAACGTGGCATAGATACATCCAAAGTTGATTCCATTATATTGATCGACCCGGGAGTAGCTTATTACACCAAAGCTGAAGCAGCTTTGGAAATTGGGGCCGAACTTAAAGGATACCGAACCCTCTCTAAAATATTTAGTTTGATTCCCAGTAGTTTATCTAATATCGTATATGATTTTATTGCCAGAAATCGCTACAATTGGTACGGTAAAAAGGAGGCTTGTATGATTCCTACGCCAGAATTACAGGCCAAATTCCTCTAATGATTTTTTTCGATTGCATTACTAAGATTTTTTTATCGGTTACTGGAACTGTCCGTTTTTTTCCATATTGAAGCCATGGATGAAAAACTAAAAAAAATGGCTTGTGCCGGGTATATCGCCAAAGGGACAGTATACGCCTTAACCGGAATTTTAGCCTTATTGGCTGCGTTTAATATGGGTGGCGACAAAGCGGGCAAACTCGAGATTATCGATTTTTTGGAAAATCAAGCCTTTGGTAATTGGTTGGTCATCATCCTAGCTTTGGGACTCTTTTGCTATAGTATTTGGCGATTTATTGAGAGCATCGGTGATCCTGAAGGCATCGGGACCGATGCGAAAGGAATTGTAAAACGGATAAGCTTTTTTATAAGCGGTTTTGTTTATGGAGCTATTGGGATTTTTGCCGTTTTAGACGTTTGGGGAAAGACTTCCCTATTAAAAGGTGGTGGAAGTTCCGGTAATTCATTACTAAACGGAACGACCGGAAAATATTTTTTCCTAGTTATCGGTTTTTCATTGGCCGTAAAAGGAATTTATCAATTTATAAAGGCATATAAAGGGGATTTTCTGGATAAATTTCAAATACAGTCCATCCAGGCCGTGGCCAAAAGGAGGTACATAAAACGTGTTGGATATGCGGGGTTAATTGCCAGGGGTATTGTAACCTCAATCATTGCCTATTTTTTTATAACGGCAGGATTCAACTTGGGTGGCAATCCATCGAACGAAATGAAGGGCACAGCGGCCGCTTTTTCATTCATTCAGGAACAGGCCTTTGGGAAATGGCTTTTAGGCCTTGTAGCTGCCGGCCTGGTAAGCTATGGCATATACATGTTTACCATGGCAGCGTACCGGAAATTCGATGCTTAAACTTGACTCGTTGCGCTACTCGTTCTCCTGCAGTTTCCAGGCTTCGTCTGGGTCTTTATCCGGATTGTAGTTGAACAAGCTCTCCCCCTTGGCAATAATGGAGCAGACCGTAGCATCACCCGTTACATTCACGACCGTACGCATCATATCCAAAATCCGATCTACTGGAAAAATAATCGCTATCCATGCGGGATTCAAGCCTACGGATTCCAATACGATAATAAGCATCACCAGACCTGCACTAGGAACGGCAGCCGATCCAATGGAAGCCAATGTAGCGGTAAGAACAATCGTCAATTGTTGGCCCAAGGTAAGGTCGATCATATGCATCTGCGCCAGAAATACCACGGCAACGGCTTGATAGAGACATGTGCCATCCATATTAACAGTAGCCCCAATGGGCAAGACGAAACTGGTTACCTTTTTGTCTACACCAAGATTATCCTCCACACATTCCATGGTAACGGGCAAGGTAGCCGCGCTGCTGGACGTAGAGAAAGCTAATGTCTGTGCCGGTCCCATTGCCTTGAAAAACCCGGTATATGAAACCGCTTTTACAAAGAGCTTGAACATTAACGGATAAACCAAAAATATCATAGTTGCCAATCCAAGCACCACGGTTAAGGAATACCAACTCAATCCCTTAAAAATTTCGACCACCTTAGAAATATCATCCCCTGCCATTTTACTCACGACTCCGGCCAATAGGGCAAAAACAAAGAAGGGTGCCGCTTTCATGACCAAATCCACCATTTTTAAGAAAACCTCCATGATACTGTCCACTACTTCAATGACAGGTTTACTCTTTTCATTAGGGATGAATAATAGACTAATGCCAAAAAAGAGTCCGAAAAATATGACCTGTAGCATAAGACCATTATCGCCCAATGCCTTGAAGAAGTTTTGGGGAACAATGTCCACCAAGGGTTGTAAGGGACCTGTTTCCTGAGCTGCATCTGCGGTTTCCAATTTATCCGAGACCGAGGCTTCTTGGAGCTCAGCTCTGGATAGATCCGTAATGCGCTTGGCGCGCTCCATAAATTTTGGGTCTTGTAAGTAGTTGATACCATCCTTTATTTGGTACCCTTGTGAGTTTGCCCAAATTTCATAGGAAATCCTATTATCAATCTTGCTTTCTTGATCTATTAATTTTCCAGGTCCGATCAGGTTTACCAAAAAGAGCCCTACGGTAACCGCTAGAACCGTAGTAATCAGATAGGCTAAAAGTGTTTTGCCTCCCATACGCCCTAAGCTTGCGGGATCTCCAATACCCGCAACACCCGCTATGATACTAAAAAGCACCAACGGAACAGCTATAAGCTTTAAAAGATTAATGAAAATGGTTCCAAAAGGCGCTATCCAGTCAATGGTAAAGGAACTCCACCCTACAGCGCTCGATAAAAGTGCCCAAAGTATTCCCAGTACAAGTCCGATGATAATTTGCCAATGTAATGCCAGTTTTTTCATATGTTCTTAGTCAGTTGGTTTAAATCGTATGTTGAAAAGATAATGGAATTTCTGATAACTATAACTGTATGGTCCTGTTCAATAAAGCAAAGTCCGCCAGAACCAGTGCGGTCATTGCTTCTACAATAGGTACTGCCCTAGGAACTACACAAGGGTCATGCCTCCCCTTTCCTTGGGTCTTCACCATATTACCCTCTTTATCTATGGTTTCATAGCCTTGAATTACGGTCGCCACGGGTTTAAACGCTACATTGAAGTAAATTTCCATACCATTGCTGATACCCCCTTGAATACCGCCGCTATGATTGGTTTTAGTGCTCCCATCCGGATTAAATTGATCGTTATGGGAGCTACCTTTCATCTTAACCCCCTCAAAACCACTGCCATATTCAAATCCTTTTACCGCATTGATAGACAACATGGCTTTTCCCAGCTCGGCATGTAATTTATCGAACACCGGCTCTCCAAGACCAATTGGTACATTCCTGGCAACGCAGGTAATGATTCCCCCTATGGTATCACCCTCTTTTTTAATGGACCTGATGTAATCCTCCATCTTAAGTGCCATTTTGGGATCGGGACAACGAACCGCATTGTTTTCGGTTTGGGTCAAATCCAACTCATGGTACTCCTTTTGCAAGCGCATGCTCCCCACTTGGGAAACAAACGCCTGAATTTTAATACCTTTAAGAAATTGCTTGGCGATGGCCCCCGCGACTACCCTACTTGCGGTTTCACGTGCAGAGCTTCTACCCCCTCCACGATAATCCCTAAATCCATATTTCTTGTCGTAAACGAAATCTGCGTGCGAAGGGCGGTATGAATCCTTTATATGTCCGTAATCCTTTGATTTCTGATTGGTATTATGGATGGCAAATCCAATTGGGGTGCCAGTGGTCTTTCCTTCAAAGATTCCTGAGAAAAATTCCACCTCGTCCGCCTCCTTACGTTGGGTGACGATAGCGGATTGCCCAGGTTTCCTTCGGTCTAAATCTTGTTGAATGGCCGCAATATCAAGTTCAATCCCTGACGGACATCCATCGATGACCCCTCCTATTGCCTTACCATGCGATTCTCCATAAGTGCTCACTCTAAATAGGGTTCCAAAGGTATTTCCGGCCATACGAATTACGTTCTATAATTAATGCTTAGGCGTTACTTTCCTGAAAATGACGCAAGTTTCAAAGGTAAATTTTAAATGCATGATAGAAAAATTTTAAAAGTGCTTAATGTTAGGTTAACCTTTAGGTTTTTGCATAATGATTAGTTAACCTAAAGGTTATTTATTCTTGACCCACCTAATAACCCATTTAAATACCATTAGGTCTATTTTTGCCACAAATATTTTTAATTGAAAAAACGTCGTCCCGAAATAGTTGTGCTATCGGACATTCATTTGGGTTCGTATACCTGTCATGCAGATGAGCTGCTGACCTATCTATCCAGTATTGAGCCAAAAAAGCTGATACTTAATGGGGACCTATTTGATACTCGGGAAATGCAGAACAACTATTTCCCCCCTGCACACCTGAAAATCATCAAAAAAATATTTTCGATGGCGGCCAAAGGTATAGAGGTTTATTACATTACCGGCAACCAAGATGATGCCTTTCGCAAGTTAGACCCAACCTATATGGGAACTATTAGGATTGCAAATCGCCTTAGCTTAGAACTAAACGGAAAGAATACCTTATTCATTCACGGCGATATTTTTGATTTTTCGTTACGTTATTCGCACTGGTTTTTAAATTTTGGCAGCATAGGCTTTAACCTCTTGCTAACGTTTGCCAACATACGTTCCACGATTTTAAATCGATTTGGAAGTAAGCACACGCCATTTAAAAAAAATAATCATTCTGACCGGCAACGCGACCCTAAACAAATTTCCCTTTTCGAAAGAAACGTGGTAAAAATGGCGGTTGACCAACATTATGACCAAGTAATTTGTGGGCATAGTCATTCTCCCAAAAAAGAAATCGTTGAAACTAAAAAAGGGACGTGCCTATACCTTAATTCAGGGGATTGGGTAGAACATATGACCGCCTTGGAGTATTCTTTCAAACGTTGGAAATTGTATCATTACGAAAATGATAAGCTGGCATCATTTTACATGGACGAAGATCTGAAATCTATGAACATGAATGAGCTCATTGCATCGCTTACGGATAAAAAAGGACCAGCACAACAGAACAAGGCTGGCTAGTGGTTACCTGAACTACTAGAGCAATGCCTCTCTTAAAATACTGACCGGGTGTTTTGCCTTTCGTTTAGTACCGTCAAAAATCTGATGCCTACAACTTGTACCGTTTGCTGCAATTAGGGTGGTATCCGATGCTTTGGATACCGCTGGAAAAAGGGTCAACCCGCCAATTTTCATACTTGTCTCGTAATGTTCCTCCTCATACCCAAAAGACCCGGCCATACCGCAGCAACCAGAGGGAA
This sequence comes from uncultured Flavobacteriaceae bacterium, assembly GCA_963815225.1. Taxonomy (GTDB): domain Bacteria; phylum Bacteroidota; class Bacteroidia; order Flavobacteriales; family Flavobacteriaceae; genus Maribacter. The sequence goes on along the minus strand of CAWFGA010000005.1, from coordinate 397,977 downwards.
TAATGGTGACCTTGTAGTTGGTGGGTAAATTTAAAATATCAAAAGTGACTTTTTGGTTGCTCAAGGCTTTTTGGTGGCAATGGTTATGAATTTTAATATCCTTTGCCGCTACCGTAAAAGAAGAAGACTTTAGGTTGCCCAAGGCAATTTCGTTTGCCAAAAACTCCTCGATCAAATAGGAATGATCTGCAATTTTTTGCGCCTGCTGCTTGTTTTCTGTCATCCGTAAATATTCGTCCCTAAAGGAAAGTATTGCAGATGGCTCCAATCCTAAAATTGGGAGCCCTTGGTCAGCAAATTTAGAAAGCTCTTTCGTATTCTTTTCGGCGAGCTTTTTAGCTTGTTTCAAAAATCCCTTTGATAAAAAAGTGCGTCCGCTTTCCGCTAGGTACAATTCTACCCCATATCCTAAGCGAACTAATAATTCTATAGCATCCTTTCCAACTTCAATATCCAAATACCGGGTAAATTCATCAATAAATAAAACAACCTTTTTTTTTGATGCAGTGTGTTGTTTATTAAATGATTCAAGGTGTTCACTGAAATTAAAACTATAAACTTTAGGTAAGCTCCGTTCCTTTGCCACCCCGCTCGTCTTTTTGAGCAAGCCCCCTAATAATTTAGAATCATAAATAGCATTGGTAAGGCCGGGAACCTTGCTGCCCAAACCGTTCAAAAAGGTGTTGTAAGCGAACAATTTTCCCCGTAGGGGGTATCCATTCGCTTCTTGGTATTGGTATAAAAACTCCGCTTTCAGCGTAGCAACATCAACGTTGCTGGGGCATTCACTTGCGCAGGCCTTACAGCTGAGACACAAATCAAAAACTTCTTTCAGCTCCGTACTATCAAATGCATTTTGCGAGGATGCTTTTGGATTGGTTAAAAACTCCCTTAAGGCATTGGCCCTACCTCGCGTTGTGTCTTTTTCGTTTTTTGTCGCGTGGTAACTGGGGCACATGGCACCGCTCATATGGTGGGTTTTTCGACAATCCCCACTTCCGTTACATTTTTCTGCCGCTTTTAAAATACCCTCGCTATCCGAAAAATCAAACAAGGTTTTAATTTCCGGCTCTTTACGATCTATCTCATACCTGAAGGACTCGTCCATAGGGTAGGCATCCACAATTTTTCCAGGATTAAAGATTCCATGCGGGTCAAAATAAGATTTTATACGCCGCAACAGCGCATAGTTTTTTTCGCCGATCATCAACGGAATAAATTCGGCACGCACAATACCGTCCCCATGCTCCCCGCTAAACGACCCCCCGTATTTTTTAGTGAGCTTTGCCACATCTGTCGTTATATTCCTAAAAAGCGAAACGTCTTCACCCTTCTTTAAGTTAAGGATGGGTCTCAAATGCAGTTCACCAGCACCGGCATGTGCATAATACACTGCTTTTTGGCCATAGCCTTCCATGATTTTGGAGAACTTCCCTATAAAATCCTTAAGGTCTGGCAAAGCAACTGCCGTGTCCTCTATACACGCTACCGCCTTCATATCCCCTACAATATTGCCTAAAAGCCCTAAGCCTGCCTTCCTTAACTCGATTGCCTTGGAAATATTATCCCCCATTAAAACGGGATTCGCGTAGCTGAGTCCGGATTCTTTTATGGTCTTCAAGAGTAAATCAAGTTCAGCATCCAATTCACGCTCCGTATTTGCGCTAATTTGAAGCATCAATAAGGCCTCTGGGTCTCCCTCAACAAAAAACCGGTTGGCTAACTGCGCCCTATTGTTTTTTGTACAATCAAGAATAACCTTATCCATCATTTCACACAATTGCAGCGGGTGCTTCATCACTGGCACCACATCTTGCAAACAGGCTTCCAAGGTTTTGTAATGGGTAACCACCATAGCGGATACGGCTGGAGGCAAATCATCTAATTGTAACGTAATTTCTGTGGTAAAAGCCAAGGTCCCTTCACTGCCACAAAGCAATTCGGCCATGTTAAAATAAGGCTGCGGCCCACCAAACACAGCTGATTTTAAGAGTTCGTCAACGGCATAACCAGTATTTCTCCTGTGGATTTCGGGTTTCGGGAAATTAGCACTAATTTCAGTAGCTATCTCTTTATTCGTAAGTTCCTTATAGATACTATTATAAATCGTAGCTTTAAGTGTTTTTTCTTTTCTTTTTCGTTCAAACTCTTTTGAAGAAATACGTTTAAATTCAGCTTCACTCCCATCAGCCAAAATCGTTTTCATCGAAATAACCTTATCCCGGGTTACTCCATATTGGATGGAAGTAGTACCCGAAGAATTATTACCCACCATACCGCCAATCATACAACGGTTTGAAGTGGAAGTATTGGGGCCAAAAAATAAACCAAATGGTTTTAAATACAAATTAAGCTCATCACGAATTACACCTGGTTGTACGGTGACCTGTTTTTTTGCTTCGTCTAAATGAACAATTTTGGTGAAATGTTTTGAAACGTCTACCACCAAACCATCACCAACACATTGCCCGGCAAGGGAAGTTCCGGCAGTCCTTGGAATTAGACCAATACCCTCCTTGTTTGCAAAAGCGATAATCTGTTTGACATCTGTAACAGATTTGGGAAATGCGACCCCTAAAGGAATTTTTCTATAGACCGATGCATCTGTGGCGTACAGACCTTTGGTAAGGTCATCAAAAAGAAGTTCCCCTTCTAAAAGTTCTTGTAACTTTGCTAACGAATTATTGTTCAACCTAACACAATTTTGAGTGCTAAATTAAGTTTTATTGTTTGAGCAACAGAGCAAATAAGCTCATTTTTAAATTTAAAAAAACAGAATATATGAAAATTTTAAAAGGCATTACCGTACTTATTTTTTTAGCGACCTGTTCGCTTTCCGCGCAGGAAATAGCTAATCACGCTTTAGGTCTACGTCTAGGGGATAGCGATGGGTTTGGGGCTGAAATAAGCTACCAAACGGCTCTTGGTGTCGGCAATAGGGCAGAATTTGATTTAGGATGGAGGGATAGTAGAAATTTTGATGCCTTTAAGTTGGCCGGCCTCTACCAATGGGTGCGCCCAATTGAGAACAACTTTAACTGGTATTATGGTGTTGGTGGAGGATTAGGAAGTGTAGATTTTCCTAATAACCCCAACAGGGATGACGATGATGGTGGTCTTTTTATTTTTGCGGCTGGCGACATAGGCATTGAATACAATTTCGATATCCCGTTAATACTGTCCTTGGATTTTAGACCAGAATTGGGAGTCGTAGGCTATGATGGCTTCTCGGATAATTTTGATTTTGACATCGGGTTGGGTATCCGGTACCAATTCTAAGAATAATACAATCAAAATATATAAAGACTCTTAAAGCAAGTTTAGGGGTCTTTTTTTATATCCTATATATAAGTACATTTGCGGGAAAATTAAGTGGATTTTATGAAACATAGTATTTTAATAATCCTTGCCGCAGTTTTGGTGTTCAGTTGTAATTCCAAACCGGAAGGCTTTCAGCTTGATGGCATGCTAAGAGGAGAAATAGAGGACGGCACCCAAGTATTCTTGAAAAAAATAGGGGAAAACAATCAACCCATAGAAGTGGATACCGCCATTACTACAAACGGTGAGTTTACGTTTACCGGAGTGGCCAATGTACCAGAACTACATTATATCTTCGTTGAGCAACTGCCTGGCTACACTGCTGTTATATTGGAAAATGGAGAAATCCAATTTAGTGCCCAACGAGATAGTATGGGTTTTGCAGACATTAAGGGAACTTTTCAAAATGACACTTTTGCCGATTACATGGAAAAATCCAGGGCATTATCCCTACAAGCGCAATCCATACAAAGGGATATGCAATCCGCTAGCGGTGAAGCTGCTATGGCCTTGCAGGATGAAATGAAAGAGCTACAGGAGGAGTACAAAAATTTTGAGTTGGACTATATAAAGAACCACCCCAATGCCTTGATATCAGCATTAGTATTAGATCGGGCTATTTCCACCAAAGCCGTGAGCTTGGAGGAAATACAAGGGCTCTACGAAAGTATGTCCCCAGAAATACAAAATTCGGCACCCGGCAAGCGATTACAGGAGGGGATTGAGCGGCTGAAGCAATCTGAGGAAGCCAGCAAGAATACCAGTATTGGCGCCAAAGCCCCTGAATTTTCAGGTCCCAATCCAGAAGGAAAGGAAATTGCCCTAAGCGATGTTATGGGCAAACTGACCTTAATCGATTTTTGGGCGGGTTGGTGTAGGCCGTGTAGGGCGGAAAACCCCAATATTGTGGCAGTATACAATAAATATCATGATAAGGGCCTTAATGTTTTGGGTGTCTCGTTAGACCGAACCGAAGAGGCTTGGAAAAAAGCCATCGAAGAGGATGGATTGGAATGGAACCATATTTCCAATATTGCTTATTTTGATGATCAAATTGCAAAGCTATATAACGTGGATGCCATACCTGCAGCATTTCTGTTGGATGAAAATGGAGTTATTGTCGCTAAAAATTTAAGAGGTCCGGCATTGGAACAAAAGGTTGCCGAACTTTTAAACTAAGCGCGTCTTCAAAAGCAATGGCCCCAAGGAAACTTGGGGCTTTTTTTAATTCGTTTTTCGTGAAAAATCAAAGCTTTAAAAGGTCACCAGGACCGTTTTGGGAAAAGCACCCTATAGCCCACAATATTTTTATTGTTGCCGATAAATACCGTATTCAGTTGCTTCTTATAAGGTATACAGCGTGCACTTTGTTTTACAGCAAGTGATGTACAAAATCACCTTTTATAGTAATCAGTATGGAAAGCGCTAAGACCTGGCTCGTATTCAAGGGCCAAACACCCTTATAGTTTTCCCATCTTACCAAGAACGAAAAGAAGCACAATGGGTAAGGCCAATAGACCTACCATTAATGGTTCTGTCTGCACTATGCTAGGCATAAATAAAAGTGTACAGGCGTAACCCCCAATAGCGCCTCCAAAATGTGCGGTATGGCCAATATTACCCAAACGCTTTTTCATGCCATAAATGGAATACAGCAAATAGCCGATTCCCACAACATAGGCAGGCACCGGAATAGGAATGAACATAATCCCCAATTGCATGGTAGGCTGCAAGAGAATTGCCGCATACAACACACCGGTTACGGCACCACTGGCGCCTACCGCAGAATAATAAGGTTCATCTTTATGAAAATTCAAAGCGAGGAGACTACCGGCCAACAGACTAGCGAAATAGATGATTAAAAACTTGGCCGAACCGAACCAATTGATAACTACTCCGGCAAAGAAATAGAGGGTAAGCATATTGAAAAGTAGGTGCGATATATCTACATGAAGAAATCCGGAAGTTAACATCCGTTCTTTTTGCCCTGCCTTTATAGCTCCAATCCCGAATTTATACCGTTCAAAAAAATAAGTGTCATTAAATCCCTTTAAAGATACCAACACGTTTGCTGCAATAATTGCTATTGTAGCGATGCCTAAGTTGTTCATTGTGGTGTCGTTTAATTGGCGGCAAATATAGCTATATTTGCCCATAATTTTTTAGGATGCAATTATTGGTTTTTGTTCTTATCTATCCCTTCTTATGGATAATTTCCATAATGCCGCACCGCCTTTTCTATACTTTTTCAGACATCGCATTTTTCTTCGTATACCATGTTTTTGGATACCGGCGCAAAGTAGTGCAAGATAATCTGAACCTCGTGTTTCCGAACAAGGACAAAAAGGAAATAGCCCAAATTGAGAAGGCATTCTATAAACATCTTTGCGACACTTTTTTGGAAATGGTTAAATCCATGAACCTAAGTAAGAAGGAAGTTTTGAAAAAGTACGCTGTTGTAAACCCAGAACTCTTGCGTACCATTGAAAAAGAGCGTAGCATTATTATTCTTTGCGCGCACTATGCCAATTGGGAGTGGAACGTAAGTATCAACAATTATGTAAAATCGAAGGGTTACGCCGTATATCAGCAAATCAACAACACTTATTTCGACGCATTTGTAAGAAAAGTGCGTGCAAAATGGAACACGACCTTAATTACACAACAACAAACTGCCAAAACCGTTATTCAAAACCACAGGAACCAGATTAGGGCCACTTACGGTATGGTGAGCGACCAATCGCCCCAAGCGCACCGGGCACAATACTGGACAGACTTTATGGGAATAACGGTTCCTATATTTAATGGTGGGGAAACTTTAGCACGTAAAACTGGCTTAGCCGTAGTATTTTTAAAGGTGAGTAAGGTGAAACGTGGGCATTATAGGGCAGAATTCATACCGATTACCCTGAATGGCAAAGAGACGGAGCAAAATGAAATTACCAATGCCTTCCTACGACTTACGGAGGCCCAGATTAAGGAAAAACCGGAATATTACCTTTGGACCCATAAGCGTTGGAAACATCGAAATAAAAAACCCGCTTCTTTTGCAGGAACTTCATAAGCGGAATTTTTTTGAAGACGCTTATGGGCTAGTATGCCAAGCCTAATACTCCGGTTTCGATATTAAATTCGAGCTATTTCCCTAATTTCACCAATAATTCGATCGGCCAAATCATCTGCCGCTTTCTGGCTTTTAGCCTCTGTATATATCCTTATAATGGGTTCCGTATTCGATTTTCTCAAATGGACCCAATTATCCGGAAAGTCTATTTTAACTCCATCGATTGTGGACAATTCCTCCCTTGCATATTTTTCTGCCATAGCCTTCAGAATCAAATCCACATCCAAGCCCGGCGTAAGTTCAATTTTCTTTTTACTCATAAAGTAACTCGGGTAACTGGCGCGCAATTCCGCAACCGTACCGCCACGCTCTGCCATTAACATTAAAAAAAGCGCAGTTCCTACCAAAGAATCCCTACCGTAATGACTTTCAGGGTAAATGATACCCCCATTACCTTCTCCCCCAATAATTGCCTTATTGGCTTTCATTTTGGTCACGACATTTACCTCACCCACCGCAGCCGCTTCGTAAGTGCCCCCGTGTTTTTGGGTGATGTCTCGCAATGCGCGGGAAGAAGAAAGGTTGGAAACGGTGTTGCCTTTCGTTTTACCCAAAACGTAATCTGCACAAGCCACCAAGGTATATTCTTCCCCAAACATTTCACCATCATTGCTTATAAAGGCCAAACGGTCCACATCTGGATCAACGACAATACCAAAATCTGCCTGTTCTTTAACCACCAATGCACAAATATCCGTGAGGTGTTCTTTTAGCGGTTCTGGATTATGGGGAAAATGACCCGTAGGTTTGCAGTAGAGCTCAACTACTTCCACCCCAAATTCCTTTAGTAGCTTGGGGATGGCAATGCCTCCCGTTGAATTTACTCCATCCACAACTACCTTGAATTTTGCTTTTTTAACGACCTCCGCATCGATCAGTGGCAAGTCCAAAACTTCATCAATGTGGATATCGATATAACTGTCATTTTTGATGATCTCACCCAGGTCATCAACTTCGGAAAAATCAAAATCCTCCCTTTCTGCAATTTCCAGAATTTTAGCCCCTTGGGCCGCATCAAGAAATTCCCCTTTCCCATTCAATAATTTAAGGGCATTCCATTGCTTGGGGTTATGGCTGGCCGTTAATATTATACCTCCGTCCGCCTTTTCCATCGGTACGGCAATTTCAACGGTTGGTGTAGTGGACAGGTCCAAATCAATAACATCGATCCCCAACCCTATTAACGTGGAAACTACCAAATTCTGAATCATTTCACCAGACAAGCGTGCATCTCGACCAATGACTACCTTTAACTTTTCCTTATTTGAATAGTCCTTAAGCCAGATTCCATATGCGGCAGCGAATTTTACCGCATCGATTGGAGTAAGGTTTTCGCCCGGTTTTCCTCCTATGGTTCCCCGTATGCCTGAAATTGATTTGATTAGTGTCATATTCTTGATAAGTTTTTGCAAATATAAAGGGTTCGCTTCAACCACTATAGTCCTTCTTCGTAAATTCGATTTTTCAAGCACAAATTGGCAGATGAACTTCTTGGCGCATATTTATCTTTCCTTCAACGATAAGGAAATCATGCTCGGTAATTTTATTGCGGACAGTATTCGGGGAAATAAATTTGGGCATTTGCCAACGAGGGTACAGAAAGGAATAAAGTTGCACCGCTACATAGATACGTATACAGACAGCCACCCAATTCCTAAATTGAGCAGTAAGCGACTGCACGCAAATTACAGCCACTATAGCAGGGTAATCGTGGATATTTTTTATGATCATTTTCTGGCAAAAAACTGGTCTAAATACTCCGCCGTTCCCCTAGACGTCTTCGTGGATGACTTTTATGACTTGTTGGAATCGGAGTATGACCTATTACCGGACGGTGTAAAGCGAATGATGCCCTATATGATCGCTGAAAATTGGATTTTCAATTATTCCAAGATGGAGGGCATTGCAAAAGTCCTCAATGGTATGAACCGGCGTACACAGAACAAATCCAAAATGAATTTCGCAATCATAGATCTTGAAGAACACTACGATTCTTTTGAAAAGGAGTTTACCCAATTTTTTGATGAATTGATTATCTTTTCAAAACAAAAATTCATTGCGTTGACGGAAAAGAAAAATAAATGATTTTTTTCTTTGAATTATTTAATCAATGCTTAAATCAACTGAACAAACCAATTAAATATTTATGAAAACAAATTCACTACTGTTCCTCGCTTTTGCAATACTCCTGCTCGTTGCTTGCAAGCAGACTCCTGCCGCCCCTACGGGCCTCGTTACCGAAAAAGCCATGGTGGTCTCCGCACGGGAAGAAGCTTCCAAAATAGGCAGTGACATTATGCAGAAAGGAGGCAATGCATTTGATGCCATGGTTGCTACAGAACTGGCTTTGGTCGTGGCCTACCCCTTCGCGGGCAATATTGGCGGCGGCGGATTTATGGTATACCGCAAGGCCAACGGGGAAGTGGGCGGACTCGATTATCGGGAAAAAGCACCATTGGCAGCACACAAAGACATGTACTTGGATTCCTTGGGAAATGTAATTCCCGGGAAAAGCACGGAAGGAGCCACAGCCGTTGGTGTTCCCGGTACGGTAGCGGGAATCATAGCAGTACACGATAAATTTGGGTCACTACCATTAGCGGAAATAATAGCGCCTGTAATTGCCCTAGCGGAAAAAGGCATCGTTGTAACCGAAAACCAAGAGAAAAGACTCGCCAGCCAACGCGATAAGTTTATTGCCGTTAACGGCGATAGTACGAAGTTTGCGCAAGCATTTAAAAAGAACGACACGATTAAATATCCCGCCTTGGCGAATACACTGCGCAGTATCGCTAAAAATGGCAGGGATGGATTTTACAAGGGAGAGATAGCACAAAAACTTGCTAATTTTATCCAATCCAAGGGAGGTTACATTACGGTTGAAGATTTGGAAAAATACCAAGCTGTATGGAGAGATCCCATTGTATTTGATTATAAAGACCTACATATCATTTCCATGAGCCCCCCAAGCAGTGGCGGTGTCACCATAAATCAAATTTTTACAATGATGGAGGATTATGATGTGGGGCAACTGGGACACAACACGCCAAAAATGATACAGCTTTTTACGGAAGCTGCGCGTAGGGCCTACGCGGATCGCAATTATTTTTTGGGCGATCCAGATTTCGTGGAAATCCCCTATGACGTACTTTTGAGTGATGCGTATTTAGCCGAACGAATGGAAAACTTTTCCTTTGAAAAGGCGACCAAATCATCCGAAGTAGGGCATGGTAGCATTGACATTGTAGAAAGTATGGAAACGACCCACTACTCTATCGTGGACCCACAAGGCAATGCCGTTTCCGTAACAACAACCTTAAACGGCGCTTATGGCTCAAAACTATATTCAGATGAGCTAGGTTTCTTCTTAAATAATGAAATGGATGATTTTAGCGCAAAAGCCGGTGTGCCCAACATGTTCGGCCTTATCGGGGCAGAAGCCAATAGCATTGAAGCCGAAAAGCGCATGCTTAGCAGTATGACACCCACCATTGTGGAGCGCGATGGGAAGCTATGGATGGTTGTGGGCACACCTGGAGGATCAACTATTATAACAGCCGTGGCTCAGACCATTTTAAACGGCTACGAATTTAATATGAGTATGCAGAACGCAGTGGATGCCCCAAGGTTTCACCACCAATGGCTTCCAGACATGGTTATATTTGAGCCAGATGGTTTTCCCGCCACGTTAACCGATGATTTGAAGACTAAAGGATATATCATCAATGAAGAACGCACACCAATTATAGGAAAAGTAGATGCCATACGTGTCTTGCCGAACGGTAAACTTGAAGGCGGTGCGGATAAACGTGGAGACGATGCTGCTGTCGGTTTTTAGGCGCGTCTAAATTTAAGAATCTCCATGTTATTAATTATTATCAATACATTTAAAATCAATTTATTAAAGTCCTTATGTTAACTAAATTATTTAGATACTTAACAGGTATCCTACTTGCCTTGCTACTGGTCTTTGGCATCTTGTTTTACATCTATGACAAACCCATACCCACTGGTGAATCTGGACCTGAAGCAGATGCCTTGGCACAAAGAATGCTAGAAGCCCTGAATGTCAAGAACTACGAAAAAGCAGCTATGGTAGAATGGTCCTTTAGAGGGGGTAGCCATACGTATAGATGGAATAAGCAGCAACAAATTGTCTATATTTCGTGGAGCGATTATAGTGTGGCGCTCGATTTAATTACACCCAGTTCCAGTGTGGTCCTCAATAACGAAAAACAAGTACCCCAAGAGCAGGCGCAAGACCTTATCGCGGATGCCAGAAGTTACTTTAACAATGATTCCTTTTGGCTGGTAGCCCCTTACAAGGTGTTCGACCCGGGAACAAAGCGCTTTTTGGTAAATCTAGAGGATGGTTCGGAAGGATTATTAGTGACCTACACCCAAGGGGGCGATACCCCCGGGGATTCCTATCTATGGATTTTGGAGCGTAGCGGTATTCCCAAAAGTTTTAGGCTCTGGGTGAAAATCATCCCTATTGACGGACTGGAAGTAAGTTGGGAGGGCTGGAAGAAAACGGATAGTGGTGCCCTTCTTCCCACGTTGCATAAATTTGGTCCAATTGACCTGTCTATGGGAAATGTAAGGGCCTATTCTCCTTAAAATTCCGCCAAACCATACTCATTAAGGACAATGTCCCATTCCTCGGTCTCAATAATCTCAAGGATACGTTGAGATATGCGCTGCTCTAAATCTACATGCGTTTTTGGTAAACCAAAAGCATAGAATTGCACATCAAATTTAACCGGTAAAAGCTCCAAGCCACCTAGGGTAGAATCTTGTTGAATCGCATATTTTAAAATGGGCTCATCGTACATAAATGCATCGACAGACCCCTTCTTCAAGGCCGTAAGTCCGGGTGGCACACTTCCAAATTCCTTTATATTTCTGAAAAAATGTTCCGTTAAGAAATTTTCAGTTCCTGAATTGGCTATGGTACCCACCGCCCGCTCCTTGAAAGCGTTGAAACCATCAGGGTTATTGCTTAATTGATTTACCGTTAGGCTTGAAGCGATGCTTGCCGTAAGACCAGAAATGAACAGAAGGCCACCGAACATTAGCATGAGGGCGGTTATCTTCCCTAGCTTGGTCACGGGAGCCTTGTCTCCATAACCAACTGTTGTTAAGGTTACGGCAGACCACCAAACCCCGTCCCATATCCCTTTTCGGGTTGGTCTGAATACAGTGGGATTTACCTTTCGTTCAAAATACCAACCCAGGACCCCAAAAAGAAAAATAATAAATAACAAAATCAATAATCCCCCCAAAAAATTGAGATTGAAAAATCCGCCTAAAAATGTTTTCAACTTATCCCAAGAAGAGATTTCTGCGACCACAATCGTTGCGTTGGATACAAAAAAGGAATGGGTGAATTCCATTTCCTTACTGCGCTGACTCGTTATTGTCAAGGGGTTAATACTCAAATCAACACTACCGGTACGAAGCGAATCGAGCATTGAGGAAAATTCCATGGGCACTAGCGTATAATTTAGTTCCAAGCTATTGGCAACCCGTTTCCATAACCACACATTGAGTCCTTCCAAATTTTCGCCATTTCCAATAACGAAAGGTGCAGCTGGAGTGTAAGCTACCAAAAGGGTATCCTTATTCGTTTGGGCATTTGCAAAATGGACTATAAAAAAGAAAATACCTGCTAAAATTCGATTCATAAAAATGATTTGGTAGGTTTTTAAAGACGTGTCCTTTTAAAATAGGGCTTTGCTTCTAAGTTAGTAAGAAATAAAGTAATTTTAAAAGGTATAAAATGCGATCATGACCATCAAATTATTGAAAGAAAATGAAGTGACAGACGAATTGCAGTCCCAACTTACATCGCTGTATAAGCAGTTGAATGAGGAATTGCAGCAAATGCCCCTTAAAGCCCTATTTAACAAGGAGGATTCTATTCACGTTGCTGTATGCATGGATGGGCAACGTCTCGTTGGCATTGCCATGATGGCCACCTACAAGGTTATTTCCGGTTTCAAGGGAATGATAGAGGATGTGGTCGTATCATCCAGTCATAGAGGAAAAGGGATTGGAAGAAAACTTATGGAAAAGTTATTGGAAGAAGCGGAACAACTAAATCTGGATGCTATTTTATTATTTAGTGGCCACCACAGAACTGCCGCTATTTCGCTCTATAAAAGTTTAGGATTCACCCTGAAGGATTCCGGACTTTATATAAAAACCTACTTAAAGCGATAAGTTAATTAAACCCTTTTAACGTGCTGTAATTGATTCTTTAACTCCTCCATTGATTCCTGAAGTTGCCGTAAAAGACCACTATCCGTAGTAGCATCTACATTGAAAGTAATCTTACTGCTCACTTCCCAAATCTCTTGTATTTGAAAGGGCTTTATATCGTAAGGCGGATACGTCTCATTCAAGGAAACCAAGGTAATATTATTGGAATTGGGTCGCTTTTCTATCTTTTTTACCATTATGGAATCTTGAAGGACCACCACATACATTTTGTTGGCACTCACATAATCTATGTGTTCTATTGCCCTTGCCAAAACCCATTCCCCGGGTTGAAGATTTGGTAACATACTATCCCCTTCCACTTGAAAGCCGCGGTAGGTTGCGTTCCTAAATTCCGGAATTGGAAGGTCAAAGGCCGGTAACTGTTGGTACCAACTCGTATCCGATATATTCTGTGGATAGCCTGCTGCTGCCTTGGCATTGACCAGAACCATATTGTCCCTGTTTGCTGAATCGACCGTTACTACTTTTGGAATTACACTGGTCTTCGAAGTTTCCAAATATTGCTCATCACTTTCCCCAAATAGCCATAAAGGATTTATTTTAAATTGCTTTAAAAGCTCCAAAACAATTTTACCTGATAATTTGGTACGTCCACGTTCAATATCCGCAGTGGTGTTGGACACGCCTAAAAGAGCGGCAAAATCCGCTTGCGTATAACCCAAGGCGCGCCGTATATCAGTGAAGCGTTTTAAAGTAAGTTCGTTTTCCATAGTAACACAGTTAAAAAGTTGCACCTTATAGCGAGGCACCTGCCCATTTATATACTCTCGCAGACAGGAGGCTTACAAATAAGCCACTCCAGGTTCCTTCAAAGATACGATTTATGGATTATTTCCAAAATTTTAATTGGATTATTTCCATAATTAGGAATAGTTCCATATTTTTGGAATAATTACAAGAAGATGGATTTTAACCGTATAAAGGAGAAACTGAATATACTTGCCGATGCTGCCAAGTACGATGTATCCTGCTCTAGCAGTGGAAGCAACCGTAAAAATAAAGGTAAGGGCCTTGGAGATACGGGTAATGGTATCTGTCATACCTATACGGAGGATGGTAGGTGTGTTTCCCTCTTAAAAATATTATTGACCAATCACTGCATTTTTGATTGTGCCTATTGTGTTACCCGTAAAAGCAATGATATACAACGTGCCGCTTTTAAAATCCAGGAGGTGGTCGACCTTACCATTCACTTTTACCGCAGAAATTATATCGAGGGACTATTCTTGAGCTCTGGCATTTTTATAAGTGCGGATCATACTATGGAGCGCTTGATTGCCGTAGCTAAAAAGCTTCGTAAAGAGGAGAATTTTAATGGCTATATACATTTGAAATCCATTCCAGGTGCAAGCGATGAATTAATGTATGAGGCCGGATTATATGCTGACCGATTATCGGTCAATATAGAAATCCCCACGGTATCCGGTCTCAAATTATTGGCACCAGACAAAAAACATGAAGACTTCACTAAGCCCATGCTAAAGGTGAAAAATGAGATCATTCGTTATACGGAAGAGCGAAAAATAATCCGAAGTACCGCAAAATATGCCCCTGCAGGGCAAAGTACCCAAATGATTGTTGGGGCTACAGGTGAAAGCGACAAGGACATCATGTATTCAGCAACGCACTTTTATAAAAATTATAATATGAAACGGGTGTATTATTCCGGTTATGTACCTATTTCATCGGACAGCAGGTTGCCATCTTTGGAATCAGAAGTGCCCATGCTACGGGAAAATAGGCTGTACCAAACAGATTGGTTATTGCGTTTCTATGGTTTTAGCGTTAACGAAATTTTGGACACCACGCATCCCAATCTGGATATGGATATTGACCCAAAGTTGATGTGGGCATTACGCAACCTCAATCATTTTCCCGTAAATATAAATACGGCGGAAAAGCAGATGTTGGCTCGTATACCCGGTATAGGAATGGGTTCTGTCCATAAAATAATTAATGCTAGAAAATTTCGGAATTTGAATTGGGACCACCTCAAAAAAATGGGCGTCGCCCTTAACCGGGCCAAATATTTCATCATTTGCAATTCTAGCGATTGGGAACGTAGGGATTTGGATGCGGCACGTATTAAGGGAATGATTTTACAATCAACAAACTCAAAGTTCAAACATCAGTATAGCAATCAATTATCTTTATTCAACTAAATAGAAAAACAAATGGAAAATACCTTAAAAAGGCCTGAATTTCCCATGACAGCTTCGATTCTGGAACGCGGCCGTTCAAAGATTTTAAATACAGGGTACGGTTTGGTTGTCCTCAAGAGCAAATTAAAGAAGCGGATTTTTCAACTAAGACGTATGGCCAAATTATATTACAGCTAAAAACCAATGGTATGAACGCAACAAAAACACTTATTTATGATGGGAGCTTTAACGGCTTCCTAACTGCCGTTTTTAATGGGTTTGAGCAAAAAGTACCGCATGCGGACATTCAAACCCAAGGTCAGGTACAACGTGGGCTATTTGCCGAAACTGAAACTATTTTCACCAATATGGAGAAAGCCCAGCGCGTATGGAACGGTATTCGAAATAAGAGCAATACTGCTATCAAACATATTTATTTCGCTTTTTTGAGCGAGCAATCAGGTATAGAGACGCTTCTGTATAGGTATACGCAAAAGCTGATGGCAAGGAATGGAAACAGCGCTTTGGACTTCTCCGATGATGCCGTGTTAAGAATCAGTCAATTGGCACACAAAGTAGGAAGGGAAAAACACCGTATGGAAGCTTTTGTTAGGTTCCAGTTGACAAAGGACGAAATATATTTTGCCAATATTGAACCGGATTATGATGTTCTACCCCTTATCTCAAAACATTTTAGAAATAGATACGCCGACCAACAATGGATTATTTATGATTTGAAACGTAAATACGGACTCTATTATAATTTGGAAAAGGTTGAAATTATTTCCCTGGATTTACAGGACATTTATTCCAACAGTATACGGCGTAGCGCTAAGATGAAGGCTGCGGAATATGAATTCCAAGACCTATGGCAGCATTATTTTAAAAGCACTACGATTAAATCACGTATCAACGCCAAATTGCACACCCAGCATGTACCCAAACGCTATTGGAAATATTTGAGTGAAAAAAAGGAAGCAGTTTAGCCCAACAGGTATCCTTTCATTTTTCTGAAATTAAAATTCGCTTGTATTTCTTTATTTTGAAGGGTCCTATGAAAATCCGCAGTCCAGGATTAATGCCTAGGTGGCATTTAAGGGATTTAAAAATCGGTACTACCATTTTATTAAAAACAAAGTTTTTACACCTTTTGCTTCATAATTTTTAATACATTAAGGACTAATATACCTAGTATGGCCAACTATTCCTTAACTATAAATTCCAATAATGTTGATGTAGAGGTGACGGAGGGAACCTCCTTGTTATGGGTGTTACGGGAACATCTAGGATTTACGGGAACAAAGTATGGCTGTGGAATTGCCCAATGTGGGGCCTGCACCGTTCATATAGATGGCAACCCGGTAAGAGCCTGTATCGTAAAAATCGATGGGATTTCTGAAAACCAACAGATTAAAACCATTGAGGGGCTATCAGAAGATGGTTCCCATCCCTTACAAAAAGCCTGGATCCAAGCGCAAGCCCCACAATGTGGGTACTGCCAATCTGGCCAAATAATGCAGGCCGCTGCACTTTTAGAAAAGAACCCTTCTCCTTCCAGTGACCAAATAAAAGCCCACATGAACGGAATTCTATGCCGTTGCGGAACGTATCTAAGGATTATCAAAGCGATAGAACTCGCATCGGAAAACACAAATTCTTAATCGGGTATGGCACAAACAAAAATAAATATTGATCGTAGGCAATTCTTAAAGTCCACTAGTGGTGTCGCCTTATTTATTGGTGTTTCTGGCCTGCTCCCTCAATTCATATCCTGCTCTGATCAAAAGAGACTAAAGAAACAACTTAAAAATCACGAAATAACGGCCTGGGTTCAACTTCAAGAGGATGGCCAATTAACCATTTATAATCCAGCAGCCGAAATGGGACAAGGTTCCATGACCTCACTACCCGTTATATTCGCCGAGGAGATGGATGCGGATTGGTCAAAGGTAAGGGTTGAATTTTCGCCACAAGAGGCAGCCATTTATGGTTCTGAAGGATGGACGCCCGGTTCCAAATTAATGTTTACCGTGGGCAGCAGAATTACAAAGAGTAATTTTCCACTGATGCGCAAAGCTGGTGCCGAAGCACGCTATGTTCTATTGAACAGTGCCGCGCTGCATTGGAACGTACCCATTCAAGAACTAACAACGCATAAAAGCCTTATTTCCCACGAAAAGTCGGGAAGAGCGATGGGGTACGGGGAGCTCGTCCCTTATTTGAAAATGCCGGGAAGCATTCCGCAATTTACGGAGGTAGCGTATAAAGACCCAAAGAATTACCAACTGATAGGGAAAAATATCCCGAGAACTGAAATACCTTCCAAGGTTGACGGCACTGCTCAATTTGCATGTGATATCCGTCTACCAAATATGGTTTATGGTGTGCTGGAACGGGGCAATCTTCATGGTGCAAAACCAACATTGAACAACAAAGAAGAAATCTTAGCTCTGGACGGTGTATTAAAGATTGTTCCGTTCGATTATGCCATTGGTGTCCTAGCGCAAACATTGGAAGCGGCCTTAAACGCAAAAAAACAACTTAATATTACTTGGAGCGAGAGTCAGGCGTCCGGGTTTGATTCCAAATCCGTTTATAAACAATATCAAGGAATAGACAACAGATCGGAACAGGCAAAGGTCGTGAATGCCATAGGTGACATCAAAACAGGTTTATCAAATGCAGTAAAAACATACCGGGAAGATTTTAAAAACGATTATGTCTACCATGCCCAAATGGAGCCACTTAATGCAGTAATTCAGGTTTCCGAAGATTTAAGCAGTGCCCAAGTTTGGGTAGGAAGCCAGCAGGGGCCGGACACAAAATTGGGGGTACCCACAATACTTGGAATAGCCCCGGATAAGGTGCAGGTTCATTTGCAGTATTTAGGCGGTGGGTTTGGAAGAAGGAGCATGAATGATTTTGTGGAGGAATGTGCCTATTTGGCAAAGGAAATGGCACCTTTGCCCGTGAAACTTATTTGGACCAGGGAAGATGATGTACGCTACGGTGCTTTTAGACCAATATCCCTACAACGCTTAATAGTGGGTACGGATACAGATGGAAACATAATTGCATTTTCGCACAGCGTTGTGGGCGATGGCGGACATTTGGTAGCTGGAGGTGTTCATAATACGCATTATAACATTCCCAATCAACTTGCAGCATGGTATGCAGCCTCTCATGGGATTCGTTTAAAACATTGGCGCTCGGTTGGGCATGGGCCAAATAAATTTGCCATTGAGTGTATGTTGGATACTATTGCCAGAGACCAAGGGTTAGACCCTATAGCCCTGCGTAGAAAATTGATGGTAAATTCGCCGCGCGCCTTGGCCACATTGGAAGCGGTTGTGAACTTATCCCAATGGGACTCCCCTACCAAGGATGGCAGGGCCAAGGGTGTTTCATTTGTTGAACACGGATCTTTGGGAACAGGGATATGTGAAATTTCAGTGAACGAAAAGACTGGAAAAATCAAGGTACACCACTTCTGGGTTGCAATCGATGCGGGACTCATCATTCAACCTGATAATGTCAAGGCCCAAATGGAGGGCGGCATTATTATGGGGATAAGCAGTGTACTAAAGGAACAAATAACCATTGAGGATGGACGGGTGCAGCAATCGAACTTCACCGACTATGAGGTGTTACGTATGCAAGACGTACCTGATAGTATCCAGACCGTTCTTATAGACTCCAATGAGCACCCAGAGGGCGTTGGGGAAACTGCTACACCTATGGTTGCTGGGGCCGTGGCTAATGCATTCTTTAAGCTTACAGGGAAAAAATTGACTCACCTACCCTTTACACCTGATCGTGTGCTAGACGTTTTACAAAATAAAAATTATACGCACTGCCGGCTAACGCACTTAGGGATTAAGAACTGCTCTTTTCCCCAACAAATTGGTCGCTCTTATTCTTAAAAAGTACATTAAAGGTGGTAAGACTTCCATAAATACGTGTGATATACTGCTGTAGGTCTACCTTTTCTTGATCATCAAGGTTTTTACTAGCGTTTATTTTCTGCTCCATTACCCGTATACGATCACGAACCATTACAATTTTATGGAAAAAGGTATCGATAGGAATTTCCTTATTACTAAGCCCTGCTTCCCCAGGCTCCAAAATTAAGTTACCGCCCTTCCATTTGTCTGCAATGGCAACACGTTGGGTAGCATCGCTCCATTTTTGAAGAATAGCTACCAATGATGACTCAACATCAAAAAAACTAACAGTATCCACTTCATTTTCAACTGCTTCCATTATCTCAAATTCATCATCCAATGCTATGGTCTCCAATCCTTTATCCATAAAAGTTACCCAATATTGATTGGATGACACATTGGTGACCACCCCTTTCCCCAATGTTGGGTGAATTATTCTTGAACCTATACCTAATAGTGTCATTTCTATTTTTTAAATGTAAGGCTAATTTAAAATCTGTTTCGCCGAACTGCAAGAAGTACTCCAAATTTTCTTATTTAACTTTCCTTCGCTAGAGTTCTTTGACATCAAAAGAACTTCCCGTACATTTAAAACTAATTAAGTGCCAAAACCATGCAAAAATTTCAACTGAAAGCCATGAACAAACTATTGACCCTACTAGTACTTTGTACCATTATTTCCTGTGGAGAAGAAAAAAAGGAAGTAGTGGCGCAGAAGCCTAAAAAACTAAAGGCTTTAATCCTTGATGGACAAAACAATCATTATGTCTGGCCCAAGACCACAATGATGATGAAAGATTACCTAGAAGAAACTGGGCTCTTTACTGTTACTATCCACAGAATGGATTCTGTTTGGCTGGGTATAAAATATAATGAGTCTAGACCAGAACCCTACACCATGTTTATTGAGAAATATGGGCTGCAGGATACCTCCTATACTATTTCTAAGGAACCCATAAAGACCTCGAATTTTTCCTTAGATTTTTCGCCATACGATGTCGTCATTTCCAATTTAGGGGAGCGCACTCCGCTCTGGCCGGAAAAAACAAAGAATGATTTCGAATCATATTTGAAAAACGGGGGCGGTCTGGTTGTGGTGCATGCAGCCAACAATGCTTGGGGCGAATGGGACGAATACAATAAAATGATTGCATTAGGTGCTTGGGGCGGGCGCGATGAAGAAACAGGACCCTACGTTTATTATAACGAAGCAGGCGAGGTTGTTATGGACAGTACCGCAGGGGTTTGCGGGTCTCACGGACCTGAATATGAGTTTCAACTTACAAATAGGGCTCCTGAACACCCTATAATGGCCGGATTGCCTAGTAAATGGCTCCACACCCAGGACGAACTTTATGAACGTATGCGCGGTCCGTTCAAGAATGCCACCATTCTAGCTACGGCCTTTGCTGACGTTGAAAAGAATGCCCCGCCCTGGGATCCTGCCGTGAAAGGCCTGGGGCAACATGTACCCCAATTGATGGCCATAAACTATGGTAACGGGCATGTTTTTCATACCACACTTGGTCATTTTGATTATTCTATGGAATGTGTTGGATTTATTACCACCTTGCAACGTGGGGCCGAATGGGCCGCCACCGGAAAGGTAACCCAGGAAATCCCTACTGACTTTCCGAGTGAAAATGAGACCGCTTCACGAAAATGGAACCAATAGGCAATAAATCTGTATTCCATTATCACCTTTCAATGAGACACCCTTCTTTGCGACGGGTATCTATTAAATTAATTATTTTCCAACTATCGGCCTGCTTCACTAATTGAAAGGAGTTAACCCCGCAATGATGAAATTCTCCATTGAGCCAAAATTCATAAGGCGTCCATACGTTGGCCAAGGGCCCATCCAATTGAATTTGATAATCAAGTAAGCGTTCCTGGAACTGAACCGAATCTGGGATACTGACAATTGATCTTAAAAAAACATGGACATCTTCATTTTTTAATTGTGAATTTCCCTCTTTATTTTGGCTTATGGTTCGTAATATTATTTCAGGGTGCATTTTCTTCTTCATTGCAATGGAATCTTGCAGGTGGAAAGCTTCAAAAAATCCATCTACAGCCTGTTTCGCTAAAAGCGCTTCGGAACTTTGTGTATAACCCGTGATACACATCAACCCGAGAACTAAAAAGTTCATAAATTTCATAAAGCCGTTTTAATTTTGTGAAGCCTAAAATAACACTAATTATTCATTGCTATTGGCTACGGTTCGATTCAATACTTCTTCAATCTCATTAAAACTCCTTACTTTTATGCGGTTCAAATGAAAAAACAACTATGTCCATAGCTAAAAAAGAATATAAGAGGGTTACCGTAAAATCGTTAGTGGAAATGAAGCGAAATGGAGAGAAGATTTCCATGCTTACCGCTTATGATTATTCCATGGCCAAAATTGTCGATGCTGCCAATGTCGATGTTATTTTGGTAGGGGACTCTGCGAGTAACGTTATGGCCGGCCATGAGACAACGCTGCCTATTACCCTAGATCAAATGATTTACCATGCCTCCTCTGTCATTAGGGCGGTAGAACGCGCCTTGGTGGTGGTAGACTTACCCTTTGGTAGTTATCAAAGCGACCCTAAGGAAGCGCTGCGCTCTGCTATACGT
Source organism: uncultured Flavobacteriaceae bacterium (assembly GCA_963815225.1). Lineage (GTDB taxonomy): Bacteria > Bacteroidota > Bacteroidia > Flavobacteriales > Flavobacteriaceae > Maribacter. Next base: position 376,539 of record CAWFGA010000005.1, on the reverse strand, counting down.
ATTATGAAAGAAAGCGGAGCACATGCCGTTAAATTGGAAGGTGGAGCGGAAATTAAGGAATCCGTTAAACGTATTTTAGCCGCTGGAATTCCGGTCATGGGGCATTTGGGGTTAACGCCACAATCCATCTATAAATTTGGAACCTACACCGTGCGTGCCAAAGAGGAGGAGGAAGCGGAAAAGCTAATGGAAGATGCGCAACTCTTGGAAAAATTGGGTTGCTTTGGTCTTGTATTGGAAAAAATACCGGCCAAGTTAACGAAACTAGTATCGGAAAGTCTAACCATTCCTACTATTGGAATTGGTGGAGGCAAATACGCGGACGGGCAAGTCTTGGTAGTCCATGATCTCTTGGGAATGACGCATGAGTTCAACCCCCGTTTTCTGCGCAGGTATATGAATCTTTATGAAGAAATGGGCAAGGCGATTTCAAATTATGTAACCGACGTAAAACGCTTAGATTTCCCAAATGATGAAGAGCAATATTAAGTAAAAGTGCAACATGGAACGGTACGGATTATTGTCGAAATTTTGGATTCTTGGCATCGTCCTACTCACCATAGGATGTGATCAGGTTTCTAAGGAATTGACCCGGCAGAAAGTTGAACCACGGGAGTACATCCCCATAATTGGCGACCATCTAATTCTTACCAATATAGAGAATACTGGTGCTATGTTGGGTTTTGGGCAGGACTTCCCTCCTACCGCCAAACGTATTTTTTTTCAAGGCCTGCCGTTGGTCGTGCTAATCATACTCCTTTATAGAACCCTCACACGACCCAATTTAAACCAGGTTTTATTGTTGGCCTTTGGTCTGGTAATAGGTGGTGGCATAGGAAACCTCATTGACCGTATAGCACATGGTTCCGTTACCGATTTTTTTCAAATACGCTTAGGTTTTTTACGCACAGGTATCTTTAATGTTGCCGATATTGCAGTAACGCTAGGTGTGTTTATTTTAGTTTATTTGATTATTAAGGGGAAAAGGCTATCGTTTTAGCGCTTAGAATGGTTGAATTGGTAAATTAATCAGGGTTTTTTCCAGTTAGCAATGCAACGAATAACAGTTTTAATACTATTTAAAAGTGCATGGTAAAAGTGTAGACCACTACCTCTAAACCGAAGAACCCTTAACATATTTAATTAAATAAGCGCCTAATAAAACATTTATCAAATCAAATTAAATTTCATTGTCAAGAAAAATTCATTCAACCGTAAATAACTTACAAGTCCTTTTTGAGGACAACCATGTAATTGTCATCAATAAGCGGCCAGGCGATATTGTACAGGGCGACAAGACGGGAGATAAGCCCTTAAGTGAAACGGTAAAGTCATTTTTAAAGAAAAAATACGATAAGCCCGGTAATGTTTATCTAGGTGTGGTACATAGATTAGACAGGCCAACTTCGGGCATTGTAGTTTTTGCCAAAACCTCCAAAGCGCTGCCGAGGCTTAATAAAATGTTCGCAGAGAAAGATGCACAAAAAACTTATTGGGCCATCGTAAAAAACAGACCGGATGAACCAGAAAAAAAATTGGTGCATTATCTCAAAAGAAATACCAAGCAAAACAAATCCTACGCGCATCCCAATGAAGTACCTAATAGCAAAAAAGCTATTCTCACTTATCGTCTGATTACAAGTCTCGATAATTACCATCTACTGGAAATTGATCTTGAAACTGGTAGGCATCATCAAATACGTTCACAGCTTGCTGCTATTAAATGTCCTATTAAAGGTGATTTAAAGTATGGGTTTAATAGAAGTAATGACGATGGCAGCATACATCTACACGCACGAAAACTTCGTTTACTGCATCCGGTAAAAAAGGAAATGTTGGAAATTATAGCTCCAGCTCCCAATGACCCTATTTGGGATGCCTGTGTTTGACCCGAATATTTTTAAAAATACCAAATGCATTATACTAAGACCTGGTTTGCGAAAAAGTATTGTTAGCTTATTACTCCTTCTAATTTATACGGATAACAATCCAAGCAATTCATTTTAGGCTTTATGGAACAATGAAAGAGGAATACCAGTACCATGTATGTCTCAGTCTACGGGCTTCATATCAATAGCGAATTATCTAAAATTCATGTTTTGGTAAACAGCACAAAAAATCTGCGTTAATTACAATTTCCATGAAGTACTCCGAGCGGTATCGGGTTTTTAAATCAAATTGATGACGCATTCAACCAAACAGTTTGATACCGTTTTTTTAAATAACAAAGACCTTGCGCAAACGTTGGTATCCATCAGGACAAAAGAGAGATACAGCAAGAAAATTTTCTATAGTGAAAACATAATTTCTGATTCGTTACGCTGCATTAAGAGTGATTACAACCCTTTTACATTTTGTGAAATTGCACAAAACGAACAATTACCAATGCTGGTAAAGACCTAATAATATAGTTTGACACCCTATAAAAGGTTTCATTCTAAATGATTGCTAGTAGATGTAACTTCCTTCTTCCTGGAACGAACACTTTCGATCATGACCGAAGCCAAAATCAATATTCCTCCTAAAACCGTATTGCCCGCAGGTATCTCTCCTAGAAAAATAGCCCCGATAAGTATTCCGTAAACGGGCTGAATACTGCTAATGATACTTACGGTGGTCAGGTTAAAATGCTTAAATGTCATTAAGAATAAGGTATGACCAATTGCCGTGGTCAGTACGGCCAACGCTACAAGTCCTTGCCATTGCCCTAGAATAAATTTTGGTGCGATGGTGAAAAGATAGGGAAACAACAATAGCGCAACAATTCCGGTTTGATATACCATGAGCACAGTGCCGTTGTATGCTGCCACTTTTTGTTTTAAAAAGAGATTTCGCAATGCATAGGATAACGCTGAAAACAATCCAAGACCAATGGCCATAGTATACGTATTTTTAAAGCTTAGCTCAGGGGTCAAAAAATACATTCCAAAAAGTACCAAAAAAGCCAAAAGCAAATGAACACGCTGAAATTTAGTCTTTAGGAATAATGGCTCTAAAAAAGCCGTTAGTACTGGATAGGTGAACAATGAAAGCATACCAATGGCAACGTTTGAGAATTTTAATGCGTAAAAATAGGAGAGCCAGTGTGCGCACATCAAAACACCGCTCACCAGTAGTATCGGCACATCTTTTCGATTAACCCGAAGCGCTATTCCCTTCCATTTACAAAAAAGGCATAATACTAAGAAAGCCAGTAGCCCCCGTGTGGCGATGGTAATCGGGACAGGCAAATCCACATACCGTCCCAATGCTCCCGACGTGGCAATAAAGAACATTGCCAAATTAATTTCCAAAACATGCTGGAGGTGAGTTTTTTTCATCCTTTCAACATCCTTAGCGAATATGCGCCATGGCCTTCTCCCGTATTATTTGGGATACCGGTTTATTTTGCAAATGGCTCTCTAACCAGGAAAGGATATCCAAATATAAAAAAGCCCTTTTCTCATAGGGGTGGTTTTCATATTTCTTTAATTCAGTATACAATTTTTGAAATTCATTCCTAAGCTGGTTAGGATATATCCCGCCCAAACTTCTAAGAAACTTTATCATTTCTTTCTGCACCGCGTGCATGTCATTCATTTTAAGCAGAAATTTATAGGTGCTTTTTAATTGTACCTCCAAATGATAATCCATACCGGCCTCATAATGCGCCACCAGACTTAATACTCGGGCAAAACACATGAGGTCTTCCCTCATTCTAAGATTCTTGTTAGCGATTATCCTCTTTAAGTATTGGATACACATTTTGTTATCGCCAATGCCAAAATACAAACAGGCGATTTTGTAATAGAGCACCATAACGTGATGTACATCAATGCGGTCACGATGTTTATTGATGCCGTATTCCACAATTTTAACCAAATACAGCCCTTTTTCAAAAGTCCCTTCCAGAAAATGTAGGTTGAGTTTATTGGCGTTGATATACATGAATACCAAGGAGTTGATATTATCATTGTCCGGGAACTCCTTTTCTTTTATGGTACCTTCCAAACGCTCAAGTACTTCTTTAAATTGAGAACTGTATTGAACATAAAACAAGGATTCTAACAAGTAGTGATTTCCTTTTAAAAAGAATACCGGATTCAAATAGATCATGTCCTTATTCTCATAGAACAAATCCACCCACTTACTAGCATATTTAAAGCAGGACAAGAAATCCTGTGTAAGGAAACTGTACCATAAATAGGCTTTGTAAAGCCAAAGCTTTTCACGAAAACCTAAGTCCTCTATATTGTAAAGGGGCAAATGGTCATTAAAATAGGTCTTTACGTTTTGGTAATCCTCATCACTGCGTACATAGCCTACTTTTAACATCATACCGTACAATTGTAGGGAAAGGTTAGATAGCTTACTGGTCATTACATTATGCCCCGAGAGTTCCTTTGCCTGTATTGCCAATTCATTGGCGCGATCTGGGATACTGCGGGTTATGAATTGGGTCTCAATAACTTTTTCAAGCTCTACAATTTCATAGGCAATATTTTTCTCCTCATTCTCTATGGCAATAGCCTTTACCTTGTCCAAAATTTTAAGGCTCTGCTTGTAAAGTCCTTTTTGATACAGGATGGTCGCAAAATCTAATTGCTCCCTAATTTGAACCCTTATATTCTGGTTTACCGGATTTAATCGCAAGCTTACCAGTATTTGTTTATAAAGATGTGCTTTTAGATTGGAAAGTTGCGCCTTCTTAACAATTCCACTTTCTAGTATTATTTTCTCATCATAATGCTTAATTTTATCCAAGAGATTGAAAAGCGCCAGAAACTTGGCGTCGGTATTTACCCCTAGCCTACCTACATAGAGCTTAAATTGACGCTTTTCTGATTTTGATAGTGATTTAACCAAAACGAACAAAGCATCTTTATGCACATTTGTCATCGTAAAAAAATGAGTTTAAAGAATTGGAATTCAATGTTTTAAATACTTTCAAAAGTGTCTTAACGTTGTAAAGAACATAACAAAATTGTTGGTTTTTGTGTTTTAGGTTATATATTCGTTAGACGAGTAAAACTACGTAAATATAATGAGTAAAGATATAGTACAAATATTTGACACTACGCTTAGAGATGGAGAACAAGTTCCTGGTTGTAAGTTGGACATGGAACAGAAATTGGTCATCGCAGAACGCCTAGATGAGCTAGGCGTAAATGTTATTGAGGCCGGTTTTCCCGTTTCCAGCCCTGGTGATTTCAAATCCGTTGAGGGTATCGCCAAACTCGTTAAAAATGCCAGTGTTTGTGGTTTAACCCGAGCCGTACCCAAGGATATTGAAGTGGCGGCAGCAGCATTAAAGCATGCTAAAATGCCTAGAATACATACTGGTATTGGTACTTCAGATTCCCACATTAAATATAAATTCAATTCCAACAAGGAGGCCATCATCGAGCGTGCGGTAGCTGCGGTAAGTTACGCCAAAACCTTTGTTGAGGATGTTGAATTTTATGCGGAGGATGCCGGTCGTACAGACAATGAGTTTTTGGCGCGGGTTTGCGAAGCCGTTGTTAAGGCCGGTGCTACGGTGCTCAATATTCCCGACACTACAGGCTATTGCCTTCCGGAAGAATATGGCGCCAAAATGAAATATCTGAAGGAGAATGTCAAGGGTATTGACAAGGCGATTCTATCCTGTCATTGCCACAATGACTTAGGTTTAGCCACCGCCAATTCCATTGCAGGCGTTCTAAACGGGGCCCGGCAAATAGAATGTACTATAAATGGTATTGGGGAACGTGCCGGCAATACATCGCTAGAAGAAGTAGTAATGATTATGCGCCAGCATCCAGACTTAAATTTAGATACAACGATAAATAGCAAATTGCTTTTTGATACCAGCCAGATGGTATCCAGCAAAATGGGAATGATGGTACAACCCAACAAGGCCATTGTTGGGGCTAACGCATTTGCACATAGTTCTGGGATACACCAAGATGGTGTGATTAAAAATAGGGAAACCTATGAAATTATCGACCCGGCCGATGTAGGCGTAACGGAATCCTCCATCGTTCTAACCGCACGAAGCGGAAGGGCCGCCCTTGCCTACCGTGCGAAAATTGTTGGCTACGAGCTCACCAAAACCCAGCTGGATATGGTCTATGAGGAATTCTTGAAGTTCGCCGATTCCAAAAAAGAAGTAAAGGATGAAGATATTCACCAAATCATTGAAGCTACCAAAATACCTACCTAGTAGATCGTAATTATGCACTTGAATATTGCAGTTTTAGAGGGGGATGGAATAGGGCCCGAGGTCGTTGCACAGTCCATAAAATGCCTAAGGTCCGTTGAGGAAACATTTGGTCATAGTTTTACGTTTAAAAAAGCATTGATTGGTGCCACGGCAATTAAAAAAACCGGTACACCTTTACCCAATGAAACATTAGAAATCTGCAAAAAGGCCGATGCGACCTTATTTGGCGCATTGGGCCTTCCAGAATTCGATGATAACCCTAGGGCCAAAATATGGCCGGAACAAGGATTATTGAAACTCCGTAAAGAATTAGGCCTTTTTGCCAATATACGACCCGTAAAGGTTTTCCCTGCACTGATCAAGCAATCGCCACTACCAAAAATTAGCGTTCAAAACACGGATTTGGTAATCTTTAGAGAACTTTCTGGTGGAATTTATTACGGTGAAAAAATCAATGACGAAAATTTAAATTCCGCAACGGATACCTGCACGTACACAGAAAAGGAAATTAGTAGAATTACCCACCTTGCCTTTAAGTCGGCACGCTCTAGAAAAAAGAAAGTCACCTTGGTGGACAAAGCCAATGTCCTAGAAACATCGAGATTATGGAGACGGGTGGTGCGTACCATATCGGAAAGTTACCCAGATGTGACGCTCGACTGTCTTTTTATTGACAATGCCGCCGTGCAAATGATATTGAATCCATCCCAGTTCGATGTAATCTTGACCGATAATATGTTTGGTGACATTTTGTCTGATCAAGGAAGTGTTATTGCAGGTTCAATCGGTTTATTGCCTTCGGCTTCCGTAGGACTCGAACACGCCATGTTTGAGCCCATTCATGGTTCATACCCAGACGCTAAGGGGAAAAACATAGCCAACCCGGTAGCTTCTATCTTAAGCATGGCCATGTTATTACAGCATTTTAAAATGAACGAGGAATCGGATGCGGTGGTCGCTGCCGTGTTAAAATCCTTTTCCAAAAAGATCGTAACGCCGGATATTTTAGGAAGTTCGAAATACGGTACCAATTATGTAGGCGATTTTATTGCCGATAATATCATGGAATTGGATGGAAGTTTTAATATGAACGATGAAAACATCGGGTTAGGAAAATCCACCATTATATAAGCTGCAACTTATTCTGCTGTAAGCTGGGTAATCAAGGCGTCAAAATCACGTTTAAATTCTTCGAATTTTTCTCCGGTCGCTGGTCCATTGAACCCAGTATGTATGTTCCGTACCGCTCCCTTTTTATCGATAAAAATGGTGGTAGGATAGGACAAAACATGATTGAGCATAGGAAGTTTTTGCTGAGCCGCCGCCTTATCATAAGACCCATATTGTGCCAATAGCAAGGGGTAGGTAACCCCAATTCTATTTTTCAACCTATTCAGTGCTTCAAAAGCCTTTGCCTCCGTCTTGGCCGATTCAAATGCCAATCCAACTACCTCCAGGTCCGTGTTTTTATGTTCGTCTAAATAGCGGACCAAGAATTTAGTCTCATCCAAACAGTTGGGGCACCAAGTACCCATTAACTGAACAATGACTACTTTACCCTTAAAGCGTTCATCATTCAAAGAAATCTTGTTTCCTTTAGCATCTGGAAAGGTAAAGGCGAGTTTATCGTAACCTTTGTTCATAAATGTCAAAGAATCTGGACTAGGTAATTCAAACCCATCATTTCTTTTAGCAATAAAGGGTTCCTTGAAATGGTTCCCTGAATAAAAAGTACCGGTCATGCTTGAATCCGTTACTTTGGCGGTAAATAAAAACGCATGCGCCCCATCGAACGCAGATAATTTTAACGAATCCGCATCCACAACACCCTCTAAAAAGCGGTAATCGCCTGTGGTGGTTCTAAATGTTCCGGTTACCTTATCCCCTTCCTGCATAAATATTCCCTTTCCCATATACTGTTCGTCCGTTTCTGGACTAAAACGGCTTTCCCATATTCCAGAAATATTTATAGCACTTCGGTCTTTGGTAGGGAAACGCTCTTCTTCCCCAAACGTGGCCGTAAAAGGAACAACACGGTCCAAACTCTCTTTAACAAAAACACCCTTCATACTTTTATCCGTGTAGGTGCCGGTCAAATATCCTTCAAAAACAGGAGTTTGTATACTGATGGAATCCCCCTTCAGTTTAATCTCATCCACATCGATTACCTCTTCCGCGTTCATAATCTGCATGGCATATGTACCTGTTGCATCTTTGGTCAACTTAAAGTTAAAAGGCAAAATTTCATTATCCATTACCTCCAGCTCCGCACGCCAAACACCTTCAGCCAGCTCTGGTGTGTTTTTTTGTTCATTGCAAGAGCTAATACCTATTAAAAGAGCAAGTATTCCAATGCTAAATCTCATTTTCTTTTCGGGTTTAAAAAACGAAATAACAATTTAAAAAGCACAATTAAAAATTAAAAGAAACACTTAACAGCTTATTGAATGTAAACAGGCATTGTTTTATCTTTACCGCCTTTAAAACCATTGAATGAAAATATCATATAACTGGTTAAAACAGTTTATACAAATAGATTGGGAGTCTAAAAAAACAGCGGAACTTTTAACCGATTTAGGCTTGGAGGTTGAGGGAATAGATACTTTTGAATCCGTAAAAGGAGGCTTGAAAGGCGTCGTAGTAGGGCAGGTACTTCGCTGCGAAAAGCATACTAATGCAGATAAATTAAATGTAACGGTAGTGGATATTGGAAACAAGGAACCCCTACAAATTGTCTGTGGTGCCCCAAATGTGGCAGTAGGCCAAAAAGTACCGGTGGCCACCATTGGCACCACACTCTATACTGCTGAAGGAGAAGCTTGGACCATAAAAAAAGGAAAAATCCGTGGAGAGGAGAGCCATGGAATGATTTGCGCAGAGGATGAATTAGGATTAGGCACGAACCATGCCGGCATCATGGTCCTAGATGACGATTTAAGGGTGGGCACCCCTTGTTCCGAAATTTTTGAAATTGAAGAGGACGAGGTTTTTGAAATAGGGCTAACTCCTAATAGGGCGGATGCCATGAGCCATTATGGTGTTGCCCGTGATTTAAAGGCCGGTCTCACACAAAAAGAAATTTCAAAGGAATTGCTTACTCCATCTACAAGCCATTTCAATATTAATGACCGTTCCCTTAAAATAGACGTTGATGTAAAAAACGCATCCCTTGCCCCGAGATATTGCGGTGTTACCTTGAGCAACCTTATCGTTCAACCCTCCCCTACCTGGCTTAAAAATAGACTTAAGGCTATAGGAATTACCCCAAAAAATAATGTTGTAGACGCCACCAATTATGTCTTGCATGAATTGGGACAGCCTTTGCACGCTTTTGACGCCTCGAAAATTAAGGGCAATAAAATCTTGGTCCAAACCCTACCGAAGGGCACCAAATTTACAACATTGGATGGGGTAGAACGTACTTTGCATGAAGAGGATTTAATGATTTGTGATGCTGAAAAACCCATGTGTTTGGCCGGAGTTTTTGGGGGTATGGGATCTGGCGTCACTTCCGATACTACGTCGATATTTCTAGAAAGTGCTTATTTTAATCCTATTAGTATTCGAAAATCCGCTAAGCGGCATGCGCTAAATACAGATGCCTCCTTTAGGTTTGAGCGCGGCATAGACATAGAAAATGTCGAGTATAGCTTAAGACGTGCCGCCTTATTGATCAAAGAGATTGCTGGCGGTGATATAACCTCTGATGTTATCGATTTATATCCCAACAAAGCCAAGAACTTTGAAGTTTTTCTCGCTTTTGAAAAAATCAACAAACTAATTGGTCAGGAAATTTCGCAGGATACCATAAAATCAATATTGGCCTCTTTGGATATTAAGGTCAAAAATGTTACCGAATCCGGCATGGGGCTGGAAGTACCATCGTATCGTGTGGATGTAAAGCGCCAAGTTGATGTCATTGAAGAGATTTTACGCGTATATGGGTATAATAACATTGACTTTAGCCAGAAATTGAATGCATCGGTTGCCACGACCACCCCAACAGAGGACCATACCATTCAAAAAACGATTGGTAACTTTCTGGCCGCAAGGGGATATTTTGAAATTTTGACCAACAGTCTTACCAATCCTGAGTATGCCAATCTTTTAGGGGAAACCGATCATCAACTTAATCCTGTTAAAATCTTAAATCCCTTGAGCGGGGATTTATCCGTACTTAGGCGTACCCCACTATTCTCCGCCCTGGAGACGGCAAACTTTAACATAAATAGACGCAGGACCAATTTGAAATTGTTCGAATTTGGAAAAACCTACGGACAAAAAGAGGAGGAACGAATAGAGACTAAATACCTAAGTCTTTTACTGTCCGGAGATTCGATGGAGGATAATTGGACCAACACGGCAGTATCCAGTAATTTCTTTGAGCTAAAATCAATGGTGACAGCAGTGTTGACCCGTTTAGGGCTTTCCGATTTAAGAAGTGAACCCTCTACTAACTCGTTATTTTCCGAAGGTGTATCCCTTGCCTACCAAAATAACACGCTGGTAACTTTAGGGTTGGTCAAAAAATCCATTCTCAAGCATTTTGATATCAAGCAGGATATCCTGTTTGCAGATTTTCAATGGGACATCATTTTGAAACAATTAGGGAATTCGCCCATATTATTTAAGGAAATTACCAAGTATCCAGAGGTAAAGCGTGATTTTGCACTGTTATTGGATAAGAAAGTGACGTATCGGGAACTACACGATATCGCTTATCGTACAGAACGTAAATTCTTAAAGGACCTTAGCCTTTTCGATGTCTATGAAGGAAAAAATTTACCTAATGGAAAAAAATCATACGCGGTAAGCTTTACGTTACAGGATGATAAAAGCACGTTGAACGATAAACAAATCGATAAAATCATGTCCAAGTTGCAGGCGGCTTACGAGCGGGAACTGGGTGCTACACTACGGTAGGTAGTCAAGGCATAATAGAAGGCAGGAATACGGTATCAATTTCGTGGATAATCCCGTTGCATTGATTGGCATCGGCTTTTAGAATAATTGCTTCATTCCCAATTTTATCCGTTAATATAATATCCAAACCGCGCATGGTGGCCGTTATCTTCTCCCCTTGTATGGTTGTAAATGTAGCAACGCCATTACCACGGCACATTGCCCTTAAGATAGCGGATGCCGATAATTTTCCCGCTATGATGTGAAAGGAAAAAATAGACTTCAGTATTTTTTTATTTTGGGGGTCGAAAAGCTTATCAATGGTTAGTTTTGAGAGTTTTTCAAATGCCAAGTTCGTTGGCGCAAAAACGGTAAACTCACCGTTGTAGGATAAAACGTCGTCTAAATTCGTTGCTTTTAGCACTTTCAACAAAGTTGATTGCCGAGCGACTGTAGCGGTATGTTCTATAATCGATTTTTCTGAAGTTTTAAAATAAGAAACCTTATTGTTTATGGAGAATTGTGATAAACCATCCTGTGCATGGCTGTAAAATCCGATAAGCAATGCACACAGGGACACGAGGGATGTCCATTTTTTCATATAGGTTGGAATTTGAGGCTAAACTACTAAAAATCGATGAGCTGCACGATTTTAACGTCAAGATACAATAGTAAGTCTAATTTGCCTATACCGAAAGATTCATTTCATCGTAATTAACATTTTATTAACATTTAAATTTGTTAAACATAATTCTTAGAAAATCATTAATTGGCTAACTTTGAGAGTATTGCTAAAAAAGAGAAAATGTTGCTACCCAAAACTAATATTCAAGAAAAATTACATCGCGCGAGACTGAAAGATTCCAAATCAGAAGAAAATAGGCTTAACGAGGTCTATGCCATTCTTAACGATTTGGATATAAACATGGATCGCATTGAGCATACTATTTCCAAAGGAAAACAGGTTCCTAGAAATCAGTTTGATATCGATTTATTGGAAACTTCCCGTATCTACCACATTGATGAGATAAAAAATATTTGCATCGACTATCGTTTGCGGTTTTTGGATTCAAAATATTTTAAAGGCAAAATACCTACAGAGGCCATCTCCAAAATTAAGGCCTTGGAACAGGAGCATGATTTGGACATAAAAGGTTTTAAAATTATAGCCCCCTCCAAATTGTTTAAGTTGGAGGATAAGGATGACCCATTATTGTTCGCTCCTATTGGAAATGGATATCATTACCTTATTCATCAATGGGGCAATGACCTTCATCCGTTGCGCAAGTTGTTGATGTGGCCTTTTAAAAGTATTGTGAACCTTTCTGTACTTGTTATGTTCATTAGTTATTTGGCCACTTTATTGGTGCCTGAAGGGCTTTTCTCAAAGTCTAGCTCTAGTGCGGAATTTTGGATCATTTATTTCTTTATGTTCAAGTGTATTGCTTCTGTAGTTATTTTTTACGGTTTTGCACTTGGCAAAAACTTTAATCCCGCTATCTGGAACAGCAAGTATTTTAACTGTTAAAACATAAATGATTATTTAAAACCGCTACACCTCAAAAAAATAGGGTTTAGCGGTTTTTGATTTTATACAGGAGTAAGGTCTTAAATTTTATAGTTTGTCAAATGTGAAATTTGAAACAAGTAAGATTTGCTTGTTTAAAGCAGTCAAAGTGCGAAAGCGACCCTAAGGAAGGCACAAGGAAGCATTGGTACAAGCTTCATATCCAATTAAACTGCTTACTAATTTATGAAGATAGCTTCTGGTACCGCTTCCAAATCAATATAATCAATAATCTTAAAATCAGGAGCGGGACTTATACGTAGGATTCCCCCGCCCTGTGTGCCCTTTTTACGATATCCAATTAGAACAAGATTATTTGCTTCATCAAAACCAATACTTGTGGTTGCCCCGATGGCATACTTTACGTTTAGTTCTGTCTCGGTCAAAAAGTTTTCATAAAGGTAAACGACCGTACTGTTCATTTCAAAATCGTAGATAGCCGGCACGGTCTCAATGGCCGCGGTTGGCATTGACTTTTGAAAATACAAACGACCGTAAGAATCCAAAAAAGAGTCTTTAGTGGTAATAAAGCCAGGGGCGGTCTCTAGACTATATAGGGTATATTCTTTATCTAAAGTGCTTTTGTCAAGAACGGTATGTAGTTCTGGATAACTTATGATTATATCCCCAGAATTATTTTTGAAAAGCTTTTTGGCATCATACCCTAAATCTAACTCAATGATATGTTCCTCAGTTGCCATATCAATTACAGAGAGATGGAATTCATCTGTTACGAATTCATTCAATGTAAGTACAAATAATCTTGCTGCGGAAGGCATTAAATCTACTGGCTTTTTCTCTAAGGGGATATCGATAAAAGTGGAACCATCACTGGATAAATCAATGAGCCTTACCATAAATTGCTTTTCTTTTCCTACTAACTCCCGTACATAGGACAGCATGATACGGGTACTTGTGTGCGCTATGTCCGTAACCTCGATATCGCATGCATCCAAATCCTCAAAAACTTCAAGGATCGTGGTTTCGTCCGTTATGGAATTGTACAGTTGCACCCTTGCATCACATTCTGTATCTGAATAGATGCTTATGCCATTTTCCGTTTTAAAACTCAAAAACTCCGAGTTACTGGCAGCAAAAGCACTAGACTCATTTTTTATTGCCAGTCCGTTTACCGTTGAGCCCAAGCGTTGGGCATATAGGGAGTTTGCCCCAGTTAGGAGCACTGTATACGAGGCATTATAACTTACTGGAAGCTCATCGGTAGATTCTTCAATGGATTTTTCACAGGACATGAAACCAAGGCCCATTAGGAACAGGGCCACAATAGTGTAGGTTTTCATAGGCAAATGGATTTGGGTTAATCTATGCTATGCCGTTACAGCGTACATTTTATTACGCTGTTCTTTCAATGCCTTGTCAGACATATATTCATCAAACGTTGAATAGCGGTCAATATTGCCTTTAGGTGTCAATTCTATAATCCTATTTGCTACGGTTTGGGCAAATTCATGGTCATGCGTCGTAAAGAGAACGGTTCCTTTAAAGTTCTTCAAGGAATTGTTGAAAGCGGTAATACTCTCCAGGTCCAAATGATTGGTAGGCTCATCCAACATAAGTACATTGGCGCGCATAAACATCATTCTACTGAGCATGCACCGCACCTTTTCACCTCCAGAGAGTACTGTACATTTTTTTAATGCCTCTTCCCCGCTAAAAAGCATTTTACCCAAGAATCCGCGGATGTAGACTTCTTCACGCTCCTCTTCCGTCTTAGCATATTGGCGCAACCAATCCACTAGATTAATAGTATCCGTAAAAAAATGGGCATTATCGGCCGGTAAATAAGACTGAGTCGTAGTTACTCCCCACTGAAATTTACCCTTATCCGCTTTTTTGTTGCCGTTGATAATTTCATAGAAGGCGGAGGTTGCCCTTGAATCCCGAGAAATAATGGCAATTTTATCTCCCTTAGCGAGATTTATATTGATATTCTCAAAAAGCGGTTCCCCTTCATCCGTTGAAGCGGAGAGTCCCTCAATATTCAAAATCTGATCGCCCGCTTCGCGTTCACGGTCAAAAATAATAGCTGGGTACCTTCGGCTAGAAGGTTTTATATCATCAACCTTTAACTTTGATAACATCTTTTTACGGGAGGTCGCCTGTTTACTCTTGGCCACGTTGGCACTGAAGCGACTTATGAATTCTTGTAGTTCCTTCGCTTTCTCTTCGGCCTTTTTGTTCTGCTGGGCCCGTTGACGTGCGGCAAGTTGACTACTTTCATACCAAAAAGTATAGTTACCCGAATATAGGTTTAGCTTTCCAAAATCGATATCACCAATATCTGTACATACCGTGTCTAGAAAGTGACGGTCGTGAGAAACTACAATGACCGTATTCTCATAATCGGCCAAAAAGTTTTCCAACCAACTTATTGTCTCATAATCCAGGTCGTTGGTGGGCTCATCCATTATTAATACATCTGGATTACCAAAAAGGGCTTGGGCCAACAAAACACGTACTTTTAATTTTGAATCCAGTTCTGACATCAAGGTGTAATGCAGCTCTTCATTTATGCCCAAGTTAGACAATAAGGCCGCGGCATCGCTATCGGCATTCCATCCGTTCATTTCCTCAAATGCAACCTGCAACTCCCCTATTCTGTCGGCATTTTTATCATCATAATCTGCATAAAGGGCATCAATTTCGTTCTTGATCTTGTATAATGGCTTGTTGCCCATGACAACGGTCTCCAGAACCGTAAATGCATCTGCCGCATTGTGGTTTTGCTCCAGAATGGACATTCTCTTACCGGGCTCTAGATGCACGTGACCCGAAGTGGGATCCATCTGGCCTGCAAGGATTTTTAAAAAGGTGGATTTGCCGGCGCCATTGGCCCCTATGATACCATAACAGTTCCCTTGCGTGAACGCAACGTTCACTTCATCGAACAAAACTCTCTTTCCAAATTGAACCGATAGATTAGATACGGATAGCATACTCATGAAATTTTAAAAATCCGTGCAAAAATACAGAAATTATAGGCTTTGAAGCAGTAGTTTCCAATCAAATTATTTAAATGTGCGTTAAGATGCAAGCGGCTAATTTTTAACTAGCTATTAACAGGCGCCACCTCCAAGGTTGCTTATTTTTGATGTACTCAATTACGATATACAATATGACAAGAATTTTACTTTCTACACTTATTGTCCTGATTGTGGGCTGCGCCCCGTCCAAAAATGAATCCGATTCCGAAACTATACTATTTGCAGGTGAGATTGTAAACCCTACCAGCAACCAAGTTGTATTGTTCAAGGGTAGAGAAAAAATAGACTCTGCCCAACTCGATGAAAAAAATCGATTTAAGCTTACCTTGTCCTCCATAGATAATGGTCTCTACAATTTTAGCCATACTCCAGAATTCCAATATGTCTATTTGGAAAAAGGTGATAGTCTTATGGTTAGGCTCAATACAATTTACTTCGACGAATCTTTAGTGTTTTCTGGTAGTAATGAAGAATTGAATAATTTTCTATTAGATCTTTTTCTCTCTGCCGAGGAAGAGGATGCTTCCATGTATGCCGAATATTATGAGCTGGAACCTACTGACTTTATCGAAAAAATAGAAGCACTTAAAAATCAAAAACTTCAACATCTTAAAGAATTAAAGGAAGATGTAAACATGTCTGATGAGGGCTTTGAATTTTTGAATCAAGATATTGATTATACCTATAATAGATATAAGGAAATTTATCCCTTTCAACACAAAAGAAAAACGGCCGAGGAAACTATGCATAGTTTACCCGATAATTTTTATGCCTACCGTAATAACCTTAATTATAATAATCAAAATTTGACCTATCTAAGGCCCTATTATGATTTTATGAAGGCCCATTTTGGCAATCTATCCTACATGTCCTGTAGAAATGGATGTAATCCAGAGGATATGGGGAATAGCAAGCAGTTGCATTACAATATGCACAAACTCCACCTAATCGATAGCTTGGTCGTAGAAAAGGAATTAAGGGACAACCTATTTAGAAATGTTGCGGTTGATTATTTACTAAAAAAACAGGATAGTCCTGAGAACAATGAGTTATTTATCAATGATTTTAAGAAGGTTTCCAAAAACAACATACATATAAAGGAAATTGAGCATCTCTACCACGGAATTATAAATCTTCAACCGCTTAAAACGATACCAAATTTAACAGTGGTCTCTCCTAATGAGGAACGAATAAGCCTCCCTGAAATTGCCAAAAACAAAAAAGTGTTATTTTATTTTTGGTCTGGAGAGAATAAAAAACAGTATCAGGATATTTTTCAAAGAGTTGCAGAGCTAAAGGAAATCAAACCAGATCATGAGCTTGTTGGCATCAATATTAAAACTGATGTGAAAAAGTGGAAATCGATTTTAAACGGTATGGGTATAGATACTAAAACCCAGTACCATACGGATAACTTTAAGGAATTGGTGGAAACCTTGGTTTTGGATAAAATGAACAAGGCCATTATTACAGATAATGCCTTGATCGTAGATGGCTTTTCAAGTATTTACAATAATTAAATTTCCTTCCTTTTTCGCCTAAAAAGAGAAATTAAATATATGTATTACTAGCCTTAAGTGGAACACAATTGAGGTTGCTGTTAAAATAGCACAGCACTTATTGTTTGAACACCGAGCTACTTTGCACTGTGGTTTTGAAGTAGTTTCTCAAACCATTTTCCAGGTAAAATACCTTTTAAAGTAATGGATAGTTTTTGAAGAACTGAACCTACCCGATAATGTGGCTTCGGATTTTTAGCTGCAATGATATTCGCTATTATTTTTCCTACTGCCGAAGGGTCTCCCCCACTATCCACATCAGCATCGATAGAAGCCAATGTGTCGGCATATTTTTGTCGATACGGTGAATCCTTCAAGACCGGTGCGTGGTACCTGCCTGCCGCTATATTTGTGGCAAAATCCCCTGGAGCGACAGTAGTAAACCGTACCCCAAATTCTTTTGTTTCCATTCGATAACTTTCGGTAACCAGCTCCAAGGCAGCCTTTGTTGCGGAATAAATTCCCCTGAAAGGGAGGCCCATATAACCGGCTATGGAGGTAATATTGATAATTAAACCACTTCGTTGCGCTCTCATTATAGGGAGCACATCATTAATGACATTCAGCGGACCGTTAAAATTTACGGCAAACGCTTTTAAGATTTCTTCATGGGGCGTTTCTTCCATGGGGCCTGTAATTCCAATGCCTGCGTTATTGACCAATACATCAATCCTCGATTCCCTTTGAAGTAACTGTGCAATAGCGTTCTTTATGGTTTCCCTATTTCTTACATCCAATTCCAATAAGGGAAATGAAGTAAAGTCTGGATACTTCGAGGCATCCCTTGTGGTACCATACACAATATGTCCTTTTTGCAATAAGTATAAGCCTATTGCTTTCCCAATCCCGGAAGATCCGCCTGTTATCAAGACAACCTTTGATTTCATTTAGTTGGAAAATAAGTAATACTAGAATCGTGCATAAACCTCATATTGAACCTATTACCCGGTCTAAGACAATTTGGTTATAGGGTACAAAAAAAGGCAAGCTACCTACATCGCACCGCTACGACCGTATACCCTTGCTGCGTTCCCACCCTGGGGGATTCTACAGGAGCTGGTCGTGTAGGACTTGCCAGGTGCAAATATACAATCTTTTAAAACTTTCCCAATCCTTTTAGTTTCTAATTTTTATGAATTAAATTGCCTTTTAAGCGCAAAAAAGCGCTCTTGTCCAGTGGCAATGCAAACTCTAAACACATTTTAAATCCAATGAGAATTACTAAATTTTTATGTTTCATTTTTATTCCGATTAATTTTTTGGCCTGCGGTAGTGGAAATCAAAAAGCATCTTCCCTCTTTGACATTGTTCTTGAAGGGGATTCAAAACAAATAAAACAGAATGATGAATTGGAGGTACGTATAAAAAATAAAAAGTATAAGGAGATTGAAAATGTCACCTATAGTATAGACGGTAAAACAATAGCCTTAAATGGAAGCAAGCTTAAGATATCTGTACCTACCTTGGGAAACAAAATATTGACCGCCAAAATTGATTATGAGGGAAAGTCTGTAGAAGTCAATAAGAATATAAAAGTACTTTCAGAAAAAGCACCGGAAATTTATACCTACACCATACTTAATGAATACCCACATGATACAGGTGCCTATACCCAAGGTTTGGAGTTTTACCAGGATACATTATACGAGGGTACCGGAAAAAAAGGAAGGTCATTTCTTAGGAAACTTGATTTTACAACCGGTAAGGTCTACGAACAAATAAATCTGGATAAGTCGTATTTTGGGGAAGGTATCAGCATCCTGGACAACAAAATTTATCAGCTTACCTGGCAAAGCGGCATTGGTTTCATTTACGATGCCACCAATTTCAAAAAATTGGACAACTTTCAATATGGTGAAAGTCGCGAAGGTTGGGGGCTTGCCAATGACGGTCAAAAATTATTTAAAAGTGACGGAACCGAAAAAATTTGGTTCCTAAATCCAACAACCCTAATGGAAGAAGGTTATATTGAGACCGTAACCAATTCTTCTATATTCAATAAGGCCAATGAACTGGAATATGTTGATGGAAAGTTATACGCCAATGTCTATCAAAAACCAAGTGTCATGATTATTGATAGTGCCACTGGCGCTATTGAAGGGGTCATCAATTTTAGTGGTCTAAGCGACAAAGTTTCGAAAACCGCGGATTGGAACGCTACCGATAATGTGTTGAACGGTATTGCGTATCATCCCGGTCGTGATACTTTTTTTGTAACGGGTAAGGATTGGGATATTCTATTCGAAGTTAAAATTGAAAAAAAGTAAAATGTTGGGCTACCAAAAACAGTTAATTGTTTCGGCAGATGACCTAGATGATTTAAATCATGTGAACAATGTACGCTATGTGCAATGGATTCAAGATATTTCAAAAGAACATTGGCAGACAAAGGCCTCCGCTAAAATGCAGGAAGGTCTAATTTGGGTGGTACTGACACATCATATAGAATATAAGGCGGCAGCCGTATTAAATGACCCCATCACCTTAAAAACCTATATTGCGTCCAGCTCGGGAGCAAAATGTACTAGGATTGTAGAAATGGTCCATTCCACAACAAAAACACTATTGGTTCGTTCCAGTACAGAATGGTGTCTTCTTAGTAACGATACGTTGAGACCCACCCGAATATCCGAGGAGATAAAAGAAACATTCCTATAAAACCAATTCGTTAAAAAAGTAGTGTTTGCGCTGTAAATTCCTAATACTGATTCCGATTTTTTGTGGACTGCTTTGGAGCTTATCCTGTAGAAAGGATTTCGATTATGCGCCCAGTGCAGGGAATCTTTCTTTTTCTAGGGATACCGTTTATTTGGATACCGTTTTTACTACTATTGGTAGCAGTACCTATACCTTAAAAGTATACAACGAAACCAGGGATGATGTTCTAATTCCCAGTATTTCCTTGAAAAACGGACCGGATAGTTTCTACCGACTTAACGTAGATGGTGTTGCCGGTAAAAGCTTTAACAACGTTCCTATATATGCACAGGATAGCTTATTTATACGTATAGAAACAACAGTAGCTATCGCCGATAATGAAACAAAGGAATTGCTCTATACAGATGCCATCCAATTCGATTCCGAACCCTTTCAACAGTCGGTCGAGCTAGTCACTTTGGCAAAGGATGCCATATTCCTATATCCGAATACCGACGCTGGAAATCAACCAATAGCGTTGCTTTTAAGTACGGAAAACGTTGGGAACGAAACCAACGCTGTTGGCTTTGAGCTTAGGGATACCCAACTTAATTTTACAAATGAAAAACCATATGTAATCTATGGGTACGGCATCATCCCTATTGGGAAGGAGGCTGTTATAGAGGCTGGGGCAAGAATCTATTTTCATAACGAGTCGGGACTTTACGTTCAGGACGGTGCCAGCATTACCATAAATGGTAGCCTGAGTACGGATACCCTACTCCTTGAAAATGAGGTTATTTTTGAAGGTAACCGTTTAGAACCATCTTTTTCGGACATTCCCGGACAATGGGGAGCACTTTGGATTTCAAAAGGAAGCGCCAATAATTATATAGAACACTTAACCTTAAAAAACGCGACAGTAGGTCTCTTTGTAGAAGGAAATAGTACCAATCGAGAATGAAACACTAATAATTAAAAATAGCCAGATCTACAATAGCAGCAGAAATAATTTGTGGGCAAAAAATGCCCGTGTGGTTGCAGAAAACCTGGTATTGGGTGGTGCAGGAGCTTCTTCCTTACGTTGTGAAAATGGAGGTAGCTATGCATTCACCCATTGCACCATTGCCAACTACTGGAACCAAGGCTTTAGAACACGTGCCGCTTTGGAACTTAGCAACACTTCAATAAATGAAGGCATCAATGGTACAGATTTGATTCAGGCAGATTTTATGAACTGTATTATAACGGGAAACACGCAATCGGAGATTTCACTATTGCCTAATGAAACCAATTTGTTCAATTACAATTTTCATAATTGTTTTATAAAATACAACCTATCCCACACCAGCAATCCGGATACGTATCCGTATGATTTGGAGAACACGGATCGCTTTAGCGAAATCCTGCTCAATGGCACCACAGATTTTTTCTTTCCTTCCAAAAATGATTTTAGAATCGGGTTGGATTCTGAGGTGATTAATAAAGGTGCTATAAACAGTGCGCTTCTTGTACCGTTTGATCTGTTGGGAATAGATCGAAGAACTACACCGGATTTGGGTGCCTACCAGGCACGAAGCCGCGCAGAATAGTGTTTATTTCTTTAATTTTTGAAAGTATTTTCTTTCAAAGCCCCTGTAAACACTCATTTTATAACTAAGTCCTCCGTTTTTATCAGGACATCCTTGGTAAGGTTTGTTTGGTCTATTGCTAAATTCGTAGTAGACACACAAATTACTTGGACTACACATATACCATAATCGATTCTGACACCGTTTCCATTCTGCAGCTACATGCCTTTTTGGACGAGTACGGCGATTTTGAGTGTGTAAGTTCCTCTCACAATCCAGGAAACGGACTCAATGATATTCTAAAGTTTTCGCCAGATATCGTTTTTATCAACCTAAGCGATGAACCCTCTACCATATTCCATATGGTCATGGAAATACACCAATACGTACCGCAGCTCCCTATCTTGATCGGTATAGCCTCAAATAAGAATTATGCCTACGATGCAATAAAAAATGGATTTTTCGATTATTGGTTAAAGCCGTATAATGAATTTGATATTCGTAAATCCCTTTTAAAGCTGAAAAAACGTGTGCCCAAGGAAAAAGCCGATCAAACGATTTGCCTACAGTCTTACAAAGACTACCATTATCTAAATACGAATGATATTCTGTATTTAAAAGCGGATAACAATACAACGGAATTCTTCATGAAAGATGGCACCGTTACCAATGCGTACAAGACGCTAAAAACCTTTGAAAATTCACTTCCTGAAAACTTTATGCGTATCCACCAAAGCTATATCGTAAATACCGATTACGTTTCCCGTATTAATTTTGGGAAGTCTATCTGCAATCTCAAAATGGTAAATGAGCAACTGCCATTTTCAAAATCGTACCGTGAAAACATGGACAATCTGAAAAAAATACTTTCAAAAAGTACACTTTCTACCCTAAATTAAAGAATTCTCTTAAAACTGGACCATTTACTCGCAGAAAAGGGTCGTTGACTAAAGACCATAAAAACGACTTCTAACTGCCCACCATCCTCATTACTTTAGTAGTGTAATTAAAAATAACCCCCTTAAACACACTAAAAATGAAAAAAGTAACACGTATTTTGGCAGCAGTAGTAATGGTAATCGTAGCAGCAGCAGTTTTAGTTGCAAATACCAACGGCGGAATGGAATTAATGAATGATGTATTACTAGCTTGTAGTGATTGTATGATTGATCCACCAACTCGACCTTCTCAATTGAGCTAGTACAATCACCTAGATATATATTTTAGCCTTGAACTAAATAGTTCAAGGCTTTTTTATACCTTGTATTAGTTGAAACCGTACTTATACTCTTTATCATTGTCTACATTAGAAAAAATAATTCTTTTTGCTTCCTTCTCCTTGTGCTTATTAAGTGGCTGTTCCAAGAAAAGTGAACAAGAAAATGTAAAACCTATTTCTGGCAATGAAACTGAAGGTGATAGTATTATCAGTTGGATAGAACAAAGTAAAAGCCCAGATTTATCAAAAGACATACAGCTGGCTATCCTAAGTAAAGCCCGTTTAGAAGCGTATAAAGCAAAAAATGATTCATTAAAAGCAGAATATTTCAACCTGCTTTCCACTAATTATTCGACCACCAAAGATAGCCTCGCTTTTAGAGAAATCAATAAGCAGGCATTTGCCTTAAACCAAATGCTGAACGATTCGTTGGGTATCGGTAATAATTACTTGGATTTGGCCAAATTTTACGACAGAAATTCTGTAAGTGATAGTGCTTACTATTCGTATTCCGAAGCACAAAATATTTTTGAAAATATTGGGGAAAAGCAATTGTCCGGGAGTATGTTCCTTCAAATGGCCATTGTACAAATGGGAATTAAGGATTATGTAGGCAGTGAAACATCGGTAACCAGAGCTATTGAACGTTATAAGCAGTTAAACGATAATATAAACTTATTTAAGAGTTACAATGTTCTTGGTGTGGCCATGGGTGCATTAGGTGAAGCCCAGAAATCCTTAGCCTATTATAATGAAGCACTTTATTATTTAAAACAAGAACCCTATGAGGAATACCAAGAAACTCGAATACTAAATAACATTGGTGTTGTTTACAGGGATAATGAGCAATTTGACAAAGCCATAAATAATTTTAATGAAGTCTTGGGTTTTCCGGATTTGGAGCAGAATAGGCCTGACCTTTACGCAATAGCCCTAAGTAACTTGGCATCCAGTAAATTTTACAATAAAGATACCTTGGGTGTTAATAATTTATTTCTCAAAGCAATAAGAATGAAAACTGACCAGGATCAAATAGCCAGTTTAGCAGGTAGTTATTTGAATTATTCTGAATATAAGGCATATGCCTTAGATACCCTATCAGCTTTGTCTTTTGGTAAAAAAGCCGAAGCGCTTTCCATCCAAAGTGAAAACAACGAACGATTATTGGAGACTTGGGCCTTTTTGGCAGAAATAGACAATGAAAATGCTTCAGCGTACACTAAAAAATATATTAAACTGAATGACAGCTTGCAAAAAGAAGAACGTAAGCAACAAAATAAATTTGCAAGAATCCGTTTTGAAACGGATGAATTTATAGCACAGAATGTTGAATTGGAAAGTGAAAAAGAAACGCTTTCCAAACAAAAACAAATGTGGACCGGGATAGCGGTCGTATTTTTTCTTTTGGGAATGTCCATATATATTATCATTAATCAAAGGGCTAAAAACCAAAAGCTTCGTTTTGATCAGCAACAGCAGGCCAATAACCAAGAAATATTCAATTTAATGCTAATGCAGAAGCAGAAGGTTGATGAGGTTAAACGTATGGAGCAGAAACGGATTTCAGAAGAACTCCATGATGGCATTTTGGGTAAAATGCTTGGGGCACGCATGGTCTTGACCGGACTCAACAAGCGCTCTACCGATGAAGCAATCCAAGAAAAATCCAAGGCCCTATCCTCTTTACAAGAAATTGAAAATGAAATCCGTACTATTTCCCACGAATTGAGCCACACCGCGTATCAAAAAATAAACAATTTTACCGATTCTATTGCTTCGCTGCTTGCCAGCAGTTCAAAAAATGCCTCTATTGAAGCTGTATTTAATTTTAATGAGGACGAAGATTGGGATGGATTGGCAGGGGACATAAAAATAAATGTGTACCGTATTATTCAAGAAACACTTCAAAACGCTATCAAACATGCCAATTGCTCCCTATTTACGATAACTTTTAATAGAGATGAAAGCCATTTCTACGTAAATATGAACGATAATGGCTCTGGTTTTAATCCGAATAAGGGAAAGAAAGGTATTGGCATACGAAATATAAGCTCACGGATAAAAAAATTAGGAGGTACTTGGAATATTAATTCCAATGAAGGCGTAGGTACTCTGATTACGCTTGAAATACCACTTAAAAAAAATTCTTCTAAATTTGTCGATACTAAGAGTCAATTAGAAAACGTTTAGTACCTTAGAATAGAATCATAAATTACATGAATACGGTACGGATTTTAGCGGTAGATGATCACGAGATGACCACTTTGGGATATAAATATATTCTGGAGGATTCTGAATTTAAGGATTTTAATGTCAAGGTAGAGATTGCCAAAAGTTTTGAAAAAGGTAAGGATAAAATAGAATTATCGAAACGTGCCATACCGTATGACATCATATTACTGGACATTCAATTGTTCTCTCCAGAATCCAAAGACCCTAGAACAGGAATTGATTTAGGCTTGATCGCCCGAAAAGAGGTGCCAAATTCAAAAGTTGTCTTCATGTCTTCGTACAGCGACAACTATAGGATCAACAATATTTTTAAAACGGTGAATCCTGATGGTTACATGGTCAAATCCGAAATCGACGAGATGTCGCTTAAAACCATGGTAGAAACCATTATGAACAAACCACCGTATTATACGGCTAGCGCCTTGGCCGCTATTAGACGTAAAATGGCCAATGATATTTCTATTGATGACCAAGATCAAAAAATACTGTACCATTTATCGCAAGGTATTCATACTAGGGATATTGCACCGTTAATTGGTTCCGCAAATACGACCGTTGAAGCTAGAAAACGACAACTAAAGGCGCTTTTCGATGTTAAGAACGGTAATGATCTTGCTTTGATCAAAGAGGCAAAAAACCGAGGATTCCTTTAAAATACCCTTATTACAAATTTTTGATTTTCAAGTGTTTAAGTTTCAAACCTTAATTTTATAATAATCTCCTCCACAATTCTAAGGTTTTCCTAAGTTCATAAAATTGGTTATAAAAGTATCTTTATAAATAAGAATACTTTTGTAACAGATTTCATATGATTTTCAATTACGAGGATTTTAATAAAAATTTATTTACAAATTTAGGATACAGACACGAAGTTCTTGGTCTAGATGAATTTATTAAAAACCTGGAGTTTCATTATTTCTCATCAATAAAGTTGAAAAACAATAACTTCTCCAACGGTTTTGTAAATCTTGTACTGGAAGTTAATTGTGATGTAGATCTCTTGGAGCTTTTATCGCATTTCAATACAGGCCGCTGGGGAAATAATGGAACAACCAAAAGCCCATTACAGCAAGGTCTGGATGTACTGGATTTGAAAAATAAACATGTCATTGATATCGAGGAACTCACCCTTTTTTTAAAAGATACCAGTATCGTAATCAAGCGCATCTACGAGAATAGTATTGCCTCGCAATTTGATGATATCCTAAAACAGATTGCAAGTAACTACGTTTTTTTAAGCAAAGGACTTACCCAAAAACCATACGAGATATTCGTTCCTATTTTCGAGGATAATGTTGATTTGAATACCACAACTACAGTACCACCTGATTTACTTCCAAAAACATATGCTGAATTTTGGGGTATCTATTTGGACCGGGACGTAGAAGCGTCTATTTATGACGTTAAGCGCAATACGTATGTAACCGGCGATTTAGAATTCTTAACGGAATAGTATCCCTGCAAGCGACTAATCAAGTAGTAAATAGTGCTTATCTTTTTAATTATAAAAATTTCTATTTAAAACAAATACATTCAATAAAAGGTAGTTTTAAAATACTTCCCATTAAATCAAATGCTTTTCACTATGCCCTGAACTCAAGGGCTAGGAATCCCATACAACTATTCCTGAATTTCCTAAGCTAATTCGGATTAAAATCTAAGAACCTTACCCATTAAAGATGGGTCTGCTATTCATCATTGCATTAACCTTTCCTTTAACCTCTTTGATAATGCCTTCATTTTCGGGATTATTAATCACCTGATCGATCAAATCCACTACCAGCTCCATATCTGCCTCCAGTAAACCTCTTGTGGTAATTGCGGCAGTTCCAAAGCGTATACCAGAAGTCACAAATGGTGACTTGTCATCAAAAGGAACCATATTCTTGTTAGCTGTTATGTCCGCTTCTACCAAGGCTTTTTCAGCATCCTTACCGGAAATGCCCTTGTTTCTAAGATCGATAAGCATCATATGGTTATCCGTACCACCAGAGATAAGATGATACCCTTTTTTAACAAAAGCTTCCGCCATAGCGTTGGCATTTTTCTTTACCTGTAGGATGTACGTGGCAAAAGCATCGGTCAGCGCCTCTCCAAATGCAATGGCCTTACCCGCTATAACATGCTCCAAGGGCCCCCCTTGATTACCAGGGAATACAGCCAGGTCCAACAATGCGGACATTTTCCGTAAAGTTCCATTCTTTAAGGTAATGCCGAACGGATTATCAAAATCACTGCCCATAAGAATAAGACCACCCCTGGGCCCCCTCAAGGTCTTGTGGGTTGTTGTCGTTACGATATGGCAGTGTGGAATTGGATTGTTTAATAGACCTTTTGCAATCAACCCGGACGGGTGGGAAATATCCGCTAACAAAATAGCATTTACACTATCCGCTATCTTACGGAAACGCTCAAAATCCATATCCCTAGAATAAGCGGAAGCTCCTGCAATAATAAGTTTCGGCTGCTCTTTTGTAGCGATTTCCTGTATTTTATCATAATCCAACCTTCCTGATTCCTTATCCACACCATAAAAAACCGGGGTATAAAGTCGCCCAGAAAAATTTACAGGGGACCCATGGGTCAAATGCCCCCCATGGGATAAATCGAAACCTAAGATTTTATCACCGGGTTGCAAACAGGCGTGATACACGGCCGCATTGGCCTGTGAACCGGAATGGGGCTGAACGTTCGCATAAACCGCACCAAATAATTCCTTCGCCCGATCAATGGCCAACTGCTCCACTTTATCAACCACTTCACATCCACCATAATATCGTTTTCCAGGATAGCCCTCGGCATATTTATTGGTAAGCACAGAACCCTGTGCCTCCATTACTTGGGGACTAGTAAAATTTTCAGAAGCTATCAACTCTATTCCATTGATTTGCCGTTGTTTTTCTTCTTCGATCAAGTTAAAAATCGTGGTGTCGCGTTGCATGACATATATCTTTTAAATCAAGTTGCAAAAATACAAAGAGACAATCGAAAGAAATAAAAAAACAGTTAAACACTTTATTTATTTATGAAACATTAGTTGATAACTAGGTGGGCTATAGTTCATTTGAAAATGATCAATTCGATCATGATACCGAATTTATACTAACTTTCAACCTTAGGCGTTATGTTAAAAGCCTTTTGTGGCATGGCTATTGGATTAGCCTTTTTAGATGTAAAAGATATTCGTCATGAAAAAAATTTTATTATTCGGTTTTATCATTGGGCTACTATCATCTTGTAGTGGTGTAAAAAGAACGCAGGAAGCGCTAAATTCAGGAAATTACCTGAGCGCTATCAACAAGGCAATTTCCAATATTGCCGAAAACAAAACGAAGAAAAGCAATCAGACCTTCATCGTGTTACTCGAGGAAGGCTACCGCAAAAATATGGAGCGGGAATTACAGCATATCAAGTTCCTTAAAAAGGACGGTAACCCAGCAAATTTTGAAGAAATCTACGATGGCTACGCCAACTTGAAGTCAATACAAGAACGGATTCGACCCTTATTACCGCTTTACATTCAAGATGAGGAACGAAAAGCACAATTCAATTTCAAAAATTATGATGATCAATTGATTGCTGCCAAACAAGATTTATCGGAGTTTCTTTATACCAATGCATCAACTCTTCTCCAAAATGCGAATTTTAAATCGGATTATAGGGCTGCCTATGATGACCTGAATTATTTGGAAGAATTAAATCCGAACTTTAAGGATGCAGTTGCTAAAAGGGAGGAAGCCTACCAAAAAGGTTTAGACTTTGTAATTGTAGAAATGACCAACAATACGGATATGGTCATTCCAAAACGCCTAGAAGAAGAACTCTTGAATTTAAACACCTACGGCCTAAATAATCTTTGGACGGAATACCACACCAACAGAATACAAAGTCAAGATTATGACTACCTGATGGAAGTCTCCTTTCAAGCAATCAACATTACCCCAGAACAGATTAGGGAGAAACAGATTAGTAAGGAAAAGCAAATAAAGGACGGTTACACCTTTGTAGAAGACAGCAACGGTAATGTTGTTGCGGACAGTTTAGGAAATAGTATTAAAGTTGATAAGTTTAAAACCGTGCGGTGCGATTTTTATCAATTTACACAATTTAAAAGTGCCCAAGTTACTGGAGTGGTGAATTTTATGGACCTGAGGAAGAAGCAAAAAATTAATCAGTATCCCCTAACGAGCCAATTTGTTTTTGAGCATAGTTATGCAAATTTCGATGGGGATAAAAGAGCTTTGGACAATGATTTGGTTTCGCTCCTGCAGCTTGCACGGATTCCGTTTCCTAGTAACGAACAAATGGTTTATGATGCAGGTGAGGATTTGAAAAATAATCTAAAAAGTATTTTGATCCGACAAAGTTTTAATTAATTCTCAAGCCCCGCAGTTGCGGGGCTTTTTTTACAGATACTTTTCTAAATTTACCGCTGCGATAGCACCATGGGAATCGTGGTACACCACTACCCCATTCTTTAAGATAAGAAGTTGCGGCGACTGATGCTGTACCCCAAATTTAGAAGCTACCGCATTGGATACATCCCGGTTAGCATGTAAATCCAAAAAGTAAAAATCCATTTGACCATCTTCAAGAGCATAGTTCCCCTTGAACATATTCAAAGCCATTCTGCTTATACCACAGGTTGTTGAGTGCTTAAAGATAACTTGTGGGCGTTCATTGGATGCTTCCTTAATTGTATCTAGTTGCCCCAAGGTATTCAAGGCAATCCAAGGAACAGAAGGTTCTACATGCTTCGCCTCTTCTTTTGACCCTCCAAATAAACCACTGAATATTCCCATAACATTATTTTTTCTTGATATTCAACACTTCTCCCCCTGACTATTTGTCTTCTTTTTTAACCAAATTACAGTCAATTTGTCTTACTTATTTCCATGGTAAGATTATTGAACAATACCTTTCAAAAGTATCACAATTAACTAAAAATAAAGAAAATGAATATAAATAATTTTACTATAAAATCACAAGAGGCCATCCAGCAGGCCCAGCTGATTGCCCAAAATATGGGCCATCAGCAAATTGAGAACGAGCATATATTTAAGGCCTTGGTTGAAGTCGAGGAAAACGTTATGCCTTTTTTACTCAAAAAAATAGGAGTAAATTTCAACTTGGTTCAGCAAATTTTGGAAAAGGAACTATCAAGCTTTCCAAAAGTTGAGGGAGGGGAGCTTCAGTTTTCAAGAGAGGCCGGAAAAACATTGAATGAAGCGACCGGTATCGCAAAAAATATGGGTGATGATTTCGTTTCCCTTGAACATCTTTTTTTGGCCATTTTAAAGTCTAAAAGCAAAATAGCCCAAATATTAAAGGACCAAGGTGCAACCGAAAAACAATTAATTACGGCAATCGAAGAATTACGTAAAGGGAATAAGGTTACTTCCCAAAGTGCGGAAGAAACCTATAATTCCCTACAGAAATATGCCAAAAATCTTAATGAGCTTGCGGATAGCGGAAAACTGGATCCTGTAATAGGAAGGGACGAGGAGATTAGAAGAATCCTGCAAATACTTTCCAGACGAACCAAGAACAACCCTATTTTAGTTGGAGAACCTGGAGTAGGTAAAACAGCTATTGTAGAAGGCCTTGCCCATAGAATTATACAAGGTGATATTCCAGAGAATCTCAGGGAAAAAGTGATTTACTCCTTGGATATGGGGGCACTGATTGCCGGTGCCAAGTACAAGGGTGAATTTGAGGAACGATTAAAATCGGTCATTAAGGAAGTGGTGAGCGCAGATGGTGACATCATCCTTTTCATTGATGAAATCCACACCTTAATTGGTGCGGGTGGCGGACAAGGTGCTATGGACGCGGCAAATATACTTAAACCCGCATTGGCAAGGGGCGAACTGCGTTCTATAGGGGCCACCACCTTGGATGAATATCAAAAATATTTTGAAAAGGATAAAGCCTTGGAAAGAAGGTTTCAAAAAGTGGTGGTAGACCAGCCCGACACCGAAAGTGCCATCTCCATTCTACGGGGAATCAAAGAAAAATATGAGGCACACCACAAAGTAAGGATAAAGGACGAAGCCGTAATTTCTGCCGTAGAACTTTCACAGCGATATATCACGAATAGATTCCTGCCGGATAAAGCTATTGACCTAATGGATGAGGCTGCTTCTAAACTACGCATGGAAATCAACTCTAAACCGGAAGAGCTAGATGTGCTTGACCGTAGGATAATGCAGTTGGAAATTGAGATAGAGGCCATTAAGAGGGAAAATGACAATCAAAAATTAAAAGTACTTCATCTAGATCTGGCGAACGTTAAGGAAGAACGCAACGAAATTTTTGCCCAGTGGGAAAGCGAGAAAACGGTTGTCGATACTATTCAACAAACCAAATTGGATATCGAGAACTTTAAGGCAGAGGCAGAAAAAGCGGAGCGTAACGGGGACTATGGGAAAGTAGCGGAGTTAAGGTACGGTAAAATAAAGGAGGCACAGGAAAAGTTGACCAAATTGCAAAATGATTTGGACAAGCAGCAGCATTCCGGAACCTTGATCAAAGAGGAGGTCACAAGTGAGGATATTGCTGAAGTTGTGGCAAAATGGACAGGGATACCCGTGACCAAAATGCTGCAGAGTGAGCGTGAAAAATTATTGAAATTGGAAGCGGTGCTCCATAAACGAGTTATCGGCCAAGACGAAGCCATACAGGCTGTTTCCGATGCTATCCGCAGAAGTAGGGCCGGTTTACAGGATGAGAAAAAGCCTATCGGTTCCTTCCTTTTCCTTGGAACTACAGGAGTTGGTAAAACGGAACTGGCAAAAACCTTGGCTTCCTATCTTTTTGATGACGAGAATGCCATGACCCGTATTGACATGAGTGAATACCAAGAGCGCCATGCGGTAAGCAGGTTGGTAGGTGCCCCTCCGGGATATGTTGGTTATGACGAAGGCGGCCAATTGACAGAAGCAGTGCGAAGACGCCCCTACTCTGTTGTGCTATTGGATGAAATTGAGAAGGCTCACCCAGACACCTTCAACATTTTGCTTCAAGTCTTGGATGAAGGCCGATTAACGGACAACAAAGGGCGTGTCGCAGATTTTAAGAACACGATTATCATTATGACCAGCAATATGGGAAGCCAAATCATTCAGGATACTTTTGAAAATTCCAATGATATTTATAGTGCAACGGAGGCAGCTAGGATAGAGGTTCTGGGCTTATTGAAAAAAACGGTTCGGCCAGAGTTCATCAATCGAATAGATGATATTGTAATGTTCACGCCTTTAACACAAAAGGATATCAAGGAAATAGTAAAACTTCAACTGGATCAATTAAAGAAAATGTTGGACAAACAACAGATTACCTTGGATGCGACAGAGGAGGCAATATCCTTTTTGGCAGCAAAAGGTTTCGACCCTCAATTTGGGGCGAGACCCGTAAAACGTACCATACAGAGAGAGGTCTTGAACACCATGTCAAAATCCTTGTTAAGTGGAACTATAAAGTCTGACAGTGTTGTTTTATTGGATGCATTTGACGACGGACTGGTATTCAGAAATCAAGATGATATTAAAGTATAATTTTATAAATGTCTTGAAAAGTGTCCTCATTAATTGTGAGGACACTTTTTTTCTAAACATTATATACCATGCAGTATAGATTTTTTATCTTCGCATAAAACTTTCCTACATGTCATCCAAAGCAGAAAGAACCACCGCCTATATCATTGAGACCGTTGCGCCCGTTTTTAATAAGCATGGTTATGTAGGAACGAGCATGAGCGATTTAACGGAAGCAACGAATCTGACCAAAGGTGCGTTATACGGTAATTTTGAAAATAAGGAAGCGTTGGCACTTTCCGCTTTTGATTATAACCGCACACTCCTTTTGAATGCGATTGATGAACAATTATCGATAGCGGGCAAGGCCATGGATAAAATCCAGAACCTTATTAATTTCTATAAAAAGTACGATGTGTTTACATTGACCATGGGCGGTTGCCCCATATTAAATATAGGCATCGATGCCCAGCACAATAACAGATTGCTAGCAGCTGCTACAAAGGAAACGATAAAGGAAATAGAGGGGAAAATTGCCCTTGTTTTTGAAAATGGGGTCAATAGTGGTGAGTTTAAAATACCGGTAAGTCCTTTACAGTTTGCAAAACAATTGTTTACCATACTGCAAGGTTCTATCGCAATGGCTACCTTGACCAAGGACCGCAAATATCTTTTAAATACCGTAACCTATCTAGAGGTGCTTATTAAAAGGGAATTGAAATAATTTTCACTTCGAGTATAAAACTACGGGCACAGATCAACTTTACAATAAAACCTGCGTCTATTCTCCGGTGACCCTAAATATCCAGAGCTTTTCGACATATGTACCATTAAGCTTGGAATCCCTTGCCGTTCTTGCCTCTTCAATAGTATTGTATTTCCCTAGATAAACATAATTATACTTGTTCATTTCCCTATAAAAAGATTTTGGATTCAAGCCCTTTTTAGTCATTTCGGCCATGAAGGCATCAAAATACTTTTTAGTTCCAAATACATTGGCAATCAAATAATAGCCGGGGGTCAAGGACCCTTCTTTTGAGACCTCCTCATACTTTTCACCGGCCATTGGTTTTACAACCTCGGTCCGTGCGGCCAACTCCGCTTTTTTACGCTCGGCTTCCGCTAAAATAGCCTCAGTACGGGCAATCGAATCCTGGCGTTGTTGCTCTGCCACAGCAAGCGCTTGCTCCATTGCTTTCGCGGAAGCGATGGAATCTTTCTGGCGCCGTTGTTCCAAGGCTTTAGATGCCGCCAGCGCTTGCATCTGCTTTTCGTTTGCAAGGGAATCGCGTTTCATTTTTAGCTCCTGCCTGGACTCTTTTTCAGCAATAGCAGTATTCCTAGAAGCTTCTTGAACGGAATCCTTCACCCGTTTTGCCGCGATTAAGTCTAAACGTTCCTGCTTCTTGGTTTCGCGCCTCAAGGCCAATTCTTCTACCTTGGTCAATTCTTCGGTTATCAACTCTTTCTCCTGTTCCTTCTCGGCAATAAGCTCTTCCTTGTAATTTATCTTCAGCTGATTGTAAGGGACCTAACTTATACGATGTTACAAATTCAAATGACGGATCCTTGCCTTGTAATTCAGAACCGGTACCTACTTCAACCAATGCTCCTATGGAAAAGCGTTTTAAAAAGCGTCCGCCTACACCTCCAGAAAATCCGTAGAAACTATTATAACCGCCTTGAACCCAAAACTTATTCGTAGTAAGCAATGATGCTATACCAAATTGGGAATCCAAACCAGGAATGGATTTGTAGTATACCGATGGGCGCAGTAAGGAATTGGTATCACCATTCAAGAGTGTAATAGGAAAGTCGTAACTGGCCAAGGCTAAAAATATGCGGTCATCCGGACTCGTATTGCGCTCATTGGTCGTAAAATTATAATCAAATAGGTTTTCCGATACCAATCCGATATTCAATCGGTCCACATTTAAATTTAAACCCGGTGCCAATTGAACGATAAAGTCATTTGTAATCGAAGTCTGTATGGGATTGGGTATGAAGAAGCGTTCGTCAGCCAATTTTTGTTGGTAGGCGAATACGTTGACACCAACACCCAAATAAACACGTTCGCTCAACTCAATAGAATAAGCGTAGTTAACGGCACCTCCCGTATTTAAAAAAACACCTGTGTTTTGTTGAAAAAAGCCTAATCCCCCGGCAGAAGCCTCATTAAACTTCGTCGTATAATTCAGGAACAATGACGTGGGATCTCCATCAAAGGTTTGCCATTGCCAGCGCGTCCAAAGTGCAACAGAGGACGGGTTGTTACGATCTAGGCTAAAGGCAGGGTTGAGTAAACTACTGTTATATTCCGTAAGATTATGTTGTCTGAAGTCACTAGGCAGTACTACCTCCTGGGCGTTTAGCCCTAAAACTACAAAACCGATAAGAAGCGCCCCACAAAATTTATTCATATGCAAAAAAACAAAAATTAGAGTATTTATAGTACTATTTTGAAGTAATTTTAGTTATTAATTGAATACATCAATCCAATTACCATGAAAGCCATCAAATTCATTCTTTTCATAGCACTCGCCCTAAATATTTCTTGTAAGGAGGAACCGCTTGAATCGACTTCCCAGGATCAAAAATCAATAGCCACTTTTTATCTGATACGCCATGCCGAAAAAGACCGTAGCAATCCTGAAGACGCAGATCCGGAACTTAACCAGAAAGGGATTGGGAAGAGCAATGCATTGGGCTGAAATTCTGGATGCGGTTCCTTTGGACGCTATTTATTCGACGGATTATAACCGAACATCGATGACCGCGGCCCCTACCTCGGTAAAGAAAAATATTGACGTACAATATTACGATCCACGTATCATAGACTTCAATCAATTTAAAGCGGACAATCTTAATAAAAATGTTTTGGTCGTTGGTCATAGCAATACCACTCCAGAATTTGTTAACCAGCTTATCGGTGAAGAAAAATATAGTGCAATCGACGATAGTGAAAATGGTACCCTGTTCATTGTTCAAATCGTAAACGGCGTGGCTACGGATACGAAGCTGGTTTTTAATTGTAATTGTCCAGATTAAATTAATTGGCTCTTGATAAACTGCAAACTTTTACCGCAGGTTATAATTAGTTGTAAAAGGTTAAGCCATTCTTTCTTTTGTTCTTATTTTTGCAGCCGATGCAAAGTAATATCAACATAAAAAATAGAAAAGCCCGGTTTGAATATGAGCTGTTGGATAAATTTACCGCCGGTATTGTATTGGCGGGTACCGAAATAAAATCCATCCGGGAGGGAAGGGCCTCTATCTCCGAGAGTTTTTGTGAATTCAATGACAAGGAGGAATTATTCGTTATCAATATGCAGATAGACGAATACTCACACGCATCACACTTCAACCATAAACCAAAGGCCGAACGCAAGTTACTATTGAACCGAAGGGAACTGAAAAAGTTAAGTAAGGAAGTCAAAACCTCCGGTGTAACCATTGTCCCTTTAAACTTGTTCATAAACGACCGTGGACTCGCCAAAATGAACATCGCCCTTGCCAAGGGTAAAAAACTTTACGATAAACGCGACACGATAAAAGATCGGGACAACAAGCGAAACTTGGATCGTATAAAGAAAAGCTTCAATAATTAATTTTTGTTTTCCAACAAGGGCACAAACCGAAATGAACCATATTCGGTCTTTGCAAACTCCTTTTCACTGCTACGTACAAATAGTGTCATTATCTGATCTTCGAACCCAATGGGAATAACCAACCGCCCCCCTACCTTTAATTGGGACAATAAAGCCTTTGGCACCTCTGGTGCACCTGCTGTTACTATAATCCGATCAAAAGGGGCATTTTCAGGCAGGCCCTTATAACCATCACCAAAAATGAACTTTTTAGGCCTATAGCCCATTTTTTTAAAAAAAAGATTGGTTTTCTTAAACAGCTCTAGCTGTCGTTCTATGGTGTAGACCTTTACCTTCAAATTTAGGAGCACGGCAGTCTGGTACCCACTACCCGTTCCTATTTCCAAAACCTTTTGTTCTGGTTGCAAGTGTAATAACTCCGTTTGAAAGGCAACCGTATAGGGCTGTGAAATTGTTTGGTTTGCGGCAATAGGAAACGCTTTGTCCTGGTAAGCGTGGCCTTCAAAACTGCTATCCATAAATAGATGTCTGGGTATCTCCCTTATGGCATCAAGCACTTTGTTGTCCGCAATTCCTTTGTCTGTAAGTATTTGCGCTAAATGGTTGCGCATTCCCCTATGTTTTAAGGTATCTTTCAATGGTTGCTGGTTTGACTCCCAAAGTTAGGGAAGTTCCTTAAACCATGGAAGCACCAATTTAAATCTTACTCCATTAATTCATAAAAATGGAAGCCCCCATAGGAAGAAAGTAGCCAAGTATGTGTATTTTTGGGGAAAACAATACAAATGCTAAAAGTTGGTGTTTTAGGAGCCGGTCATTTGGGGAAAATCCATCTGAGACTCCTAAAAGAATCTAAAAAATATGAGCTTATAGGTTTTCATGATGCCGATAGTTCCTATGGGGAAAAAGTAAGTGAAAAGTTTGGTTATCGCTATTTTGATGAATTAGAAAAGCTTATAGCGGCAGTGGATGTTGTGGATATTGTAACGCCTACACTTTCCCATTTTGAGTGTGCCAAACGTGCCATGGAAAAAGGGAAACATATCTTTATAGAAAAACCAATTACCCATACCTTGGAAGAGGCACAATCCCTCTTGGCACTGGAAAAGCAATTTGGAGTAAAAGGACAAGTAGGCCACGTTGAGCGATTCAATCCCGCTTTTACAGCCGTAAAACATGCCATTGATCAACCCATGTTCATAGAAAGCCATAGGTTGGCAGAGTTTAATCCTAGAGGAACCGATGTTCCTGTTGTTTTGGATTTAATGATCCATGATATCGATGCCATTTTAAGTGTCGTTAATTCTAAGGTAAAGCAGATAAATGCCAGCGGAGTCTCGGTCATTAGTCAATCGCCTGATATTGCAAATGCCAGGGTTGAATTCGAGAATGGATGCGTGGCTAATTTAACGGCAAGCAGGATTTCCCTAAAAAGTATGAGAAAATCCAGATTCTTTCAGAAAGACGCTTATATATCGGTAGACTTTCTTGAAAAAAAGGTGGAAGTCGTAAAAATGAAGGACGCCCCTAAAGAAGCCGGGGAATTTGACATGATTTTACAAAATGCCGAAGGGGTTAAAAAACAGATTTACTTTGAAAATCCTTCCATTGCAACCAATAATGCCATTTTAGATGAGCTTGAATCCTTTGCGGATGCCATAATTAATGATACGGTACCGGTGGTTAGCCTTAAACAAGGAACCCAGGCCCTTGAGGTAGCCCTTAAAATTATAGCCTCCTTTAATCCTAAAAAATTATGAAAAAGATTGCAGTGATAGGTGCTGGAACGATGGGAAACGGTATTGCCCACGTATTCGCCCAAAACGGATTTCAGGTCCATTTGATCGATATTGCAGAGCAGGCCTTGGCCAAAGGAGTAGCAACCATTAGCACTAATTTGGATCGGATGTTGGCCAAGGAGAAAATTACCGTTTCGGAGAAAGAACAAACTTTATCCAATATTCACCAATTTACAGCCTTGGAGAAAGGGGTTGTGGGTACTGACCTTGTGGTGGAGGCCGCGACGGAGAATGTAACCTTAAAACTTAAGATTTTTAAGGAGCTGGATACTTGTTGTGACGCTGAGACTATTTTAGCGACCAATACCTCTTCCATTTCCATTACACAAATGGCGGCAGCTACGCAAAGGGCTGATAAGGTCATTGGAATGCATTTTATGAATCCCGTTCCCATAATGGGTCTCGTAGAGATTATTAGGGGATATAGTACTTCTGACGAAACGACCGAAACCATCATGGAACTTTCAAGAGAACTGGGTAAAACACCGACCGAGGTAAATGATTATCCTGGTTTTGTAGCGAACAGAATTTTAATGCCCATGATCAATGAGGCGATTGAGACCTTACACCATGGTGTTGCAGGGGTGCTAGAAATAGATACGGTCATGAAACTTGGAATGGCCCATCCCATGGGGCCTTTGCAATTAGCGGACTTTATAGGCCTTGATGTCTGTCTTTCAATATTAAATGTAATGTACGAAGGATTCAGGAATCCAAAATACGCGCCCTCACCCCTATTGGTAAACATGGTTACGGCAGGTAAATTGGGCATAAAATCTGGTGCGGGTTTCTATGATTATTCAAAAAGTAAAAAATCCGAAACGGTCTCTCCCCAGTTTATAAAGTAGCATTTTTAGAATTATAAGTATTTATATGTCGATAGCTGAAAACTTAAAATCCATTTTAAACGACTTGCCAAAATCTGTTAGCTTGGTTGCCGTTTCCAAAACAAAACCAATATCAGACCTTCAAGAAGCCTACGATAAGGGCCAGCGTATTTTTGGGGAAAATAGGGTTCAGGAAATGACCGAAAAATGGGAAAAGATGCCCAAGGATATTGAATGGCATATGATTGGTCATCTACAACGCAATAAAGTAAAATATATGGCCGAATACGTTTCATTGGTACATGGTGTCGACAGCCCCAGATTGTTAAAGGAAATAAACAAACAGGCCGAAAGGAACGGCAGAACAATTTCGTGCCTCTTGCAGGTACATATTGCCGAAGAGGATAGTAAATTTGGTTTTGATGAAAAAGAATTGCTAGAACTGGTAGACAATGAAGAGTTCAAGCAATATAAGCATGTGAAAATCAAAGGACTTATGGGCATGGCCACTTTTACAGATAATAAAGAACAGGTAAGACGGGAATTTAAAGGGCTCGCGGCACTATATTCAAAACTCAAAAGCAGTTATCCCCATTTTTCTATTCTATCCATGGGAATGAGCGGGGACTACCAAATAGCCATTGAAGAGGGCAGTACCATGGTGCGCATTGGAAGTAGTATCTTTGGTTCAAGAAATTGATACCAAAAAGACCTACACAATAAATCAAGATTAAGATACATGTACGCGATTTTAGATATCGAAACTACGGGTGGAAAATTTAATGAAGAGGGGATTACTGAAATTGCTATCCACAAGTTTGACGGGCATAAAACGGTGGACAAATTTATTAGTTTGGTAAATCCGGAAAAGGAAATACAGCCTTTTGTAGTAAAGTTGACCGGCATAAATTCTAAAATGCTCCAAACTGCGCCTAAATTCCATGAAGTTGCAAAACGTATTATTGAAATTACGGATGACACCGTACTGGTTGC
This sequence comes from uncultured Flavobacteriaceae bacterium, assembly GCA_963815225.1. Classification (GTDB taxonomy): domain Bacteria; phylum Bacteroidota; class Bacteroidia; order Flavobacteriales; family Flavobacteriaceae; genus Maribacter. The sequence continues at coordinate 336,901 of CAWFGA010000005.1, read as the reverse complement.
GCACAATGCCCAATTCGATTACAGGATATTGCGGACCGAGTTTAGACGCTTGGGATATAATTTTGAACGCAAAACATTATGTACGGTAGACCTGTCCAAGGCGCTTCTTCCGGAAGCTGAATCCTATAGTTTGGGAAAATTGGTGCGTTCATTGGGCATACCTGTAAGCGACAGGCATAGGGCCAACGGTGATGCCTTGGCCACAGTAAAATTGTTTAAACTACTTTTAGCCAAGGACTCAGAAAAAATTATTATTAAGGATACCATCCGTAAAGAAAGCCAAGGCGAACTATCCGAAAAACAGTTGGACATCGTGCGGGAATTGCCCAATAAAACGGGTATGTTCTACATGCACAACAAAGACGGTGACATTATACACTTGAGCAAGACTACGGATATAAAAAAGAAGGTGAACCAACTTTTTACGAAAAGCGGGGATCGCTCGCGAAAATTGGCAAAAGACACGAAAAAAGTAACTTTTGAAGAAACCGGTAGCGAACTGGTAGCCATTCTAAAAGAACACGAGGAACTATTAAAATTAAGGCCTAAATACAGTATCATTCCAAAGAAAAGGATGTTTTCCCATGCCCTCTGCCTAGAGAAAAATAAAAACGGTTATGCTGCGCTTAAAATACAGCCCTTTAGGGAATGTAAAGAACCCTTAGGCTTGTTCAACGGTATCTTTAGTGCAAAAAACCATCTTTATAAAGTGACCAAAGAATTTGGTCTCTGTGAAAAAGTGAATGGTATTAGTGAAGCGCGAGGCAACTGTTCCGGTTATGATGAGGGTACTTGCAACGGGGCATGTTTACATTTAGAAGATACGGTTGCCTACAATAACCGTGTCCTTTCCGCTACGGCAAAGTACAACCTGAAAAATAAAAACGTAGTTTTAGTAGATAAAGGAAGAGAAATAGGAGAGCAGAGCGCCATCCTGATCCGAAATGGATCATTGGTAGGGTTTGGTTTTTATGACCTGAACTATCAAATTAATAACATGCATATCTTGGAAACTTTAATTACACCAATGCACGCTACCCGGGATGCCAATTTTTTAATCGAATCCTATTTGAGAAAAAAAAGAGTGCTTAAGACATTGGAATTAAACGTATAATTTGGAGAAGACCGACAAACAAGTTCCTTGGAAACATAAGCTTCATGAGATAATTTATGAGGCGGATACCCCCATGGGCAAGTTGTTTGATATTATTCTATTTATCATCATCATCTTTAGCGTCATCCTAATTATGCTGGAAAGCGTAAAGGAAATCGATGCCAATTACCATAGGATACTTTTGACCCTTGAGTGGATAGTTACCATATTCTTTACCATAGAATACATTGCGAGAATCGTATGTATTAAAAAACCAACGACGTATATTTTTAGTTTTTATGGTATTGTAGATTTTCTTTCCACGATACCGTTATACCTGTCCTATATATTTGCAGGTTCACAAGTATTTTTGGCAGTGCGGGCATTCCGCTTATTACGCGTTTTTCGTATTTTAAAGCTCGTCCAATTTCTTGGGGAAGCATCCCAATTAAAAAGAGCCTTAAAAGCGAGCAGGGCCAAAATAACCGTTTTTTTATTTGCCGTACTTATCGCCTCTGTGATGTTAGGAACCTTAATGTACATCGTAGAGGGAGATGAAGCAGGTTTCACCAGCATTCCCACGAGTATCTATTGGACCATTGTTACCTTAACCACCGTTGGCTATGGGGATATTGCCCCTATAACGCCTCAAGGACAACTTATCGCAACGATTATCATGCTTTTAGGGTATGGTATCATAGCCGTGCCTACCGGTATCGTAACTTCAGAGTTTGGAAAGCAATCCCGGGGGCCTGGTACTAAGGAAAATCCAGGTACTTACGTACACGTGAACACGCAGTCTTGTCCTACTTGCAGTAAGGAAGGTCACCGTGATGATGCACGACATTGTTATAATTGTGGAGCGGTATTGAATGAATAAGGTACTGATTTCCATTATAGGGCCCACTGCCATCGGTAAGACCAAACTTGCCATTTTATTGGCAAAATTTTTCAAAACCGAAATTCTTTCGGCTGATTCCAGACAGTTTTTTATGGAGATGCGTATTGGAACAGCCGTACCCAGTGCAGAAGAGCTTAGCCAAGTAAAGCACCATTTCATTCAGCATAAAAGCATTTCACAGCCGTATACCGTTGGCGATTTTGAGCGCGAGGCCATTCAAAAGCTGTCTGAGCTTTTTAAAACGCACGATGTCGTAGTAATGGTTGGCGGTAGCGGGCTCTACGTGAATGCCGTAACCGAAGGATTAAATTCTTTTCCTAACATTGATGCTGCGGTAAGAGAGCAACTTAATCATGATTTGGAAACGCTGGGCCTGGAGAATCTGCAAGAACGACTAAAACAGCTGGACCCCAATTATTATGAAAAAGTGGATATACATAACCCACAGCGGGTTATAAGGGCACTTGAAGTAGGTATTGGAACTGGTAGACCTTATTCCTCCTTTATCGAAAAACCTATATCGAAACGAAATTTTGAGGTACTAAGCATTGGCTTGAAGGCAGACCGATCTCTAATTTACGAACGAATCAATGAAAGAGTCGATTTAATGCTAGCGGAAGGCCTACTGGACGAGGCCGAAGCATTGATTCCCCATAAGACTAAAAATGCGTTGCAAACGGTTGGCTACAAGGAATTATTCCAGTATTTTGACGGAAAATGGACCTTGGATTTTGCCATCTCGGAAATTAAGAAGAATACCAGACGTTTTGCCAAAAGACAGCTTACTTGGTTTCTTAAAAATGAGCGTACTTTTTGGTTCGATTATGATTATTCAGACGACTTCATCATTACATATACACAACGAGAAATAAAAAAAATACAAATGGCTACTTCAAAAATTTTATATGTTATGGGAGTTTCCGGTAGTGGAAAGACGACCATAGGGAAGCTTTTGGCAGAACAATTGGGTATCCCTTTTTTTGATGGGGACGATTTTCATCCAGAGGCTAACGTAAAAAAAATGAGCGAAGGCACACCTTTAAATGACGATGATAGGCAAGGTTGGTTGAAACGCCTCAATGAACTTGCCCTGGAACATAAGGCAAGTGGGGCAGTAATCGTTTGCTCTGCACTAAAGGATACCTACCGTGACCTACTTGGTAAATCGTTGGATAAACAATATGAGTTCATTTACCTAAAGGGAAGTTTTGAACTTATAAACAACCGGTTGGCACAGCGCAAGGATCACTATATGCCAAAAGACCTTTTGCGGTCCCAGTTTGAAACACTGGAAGAGCCAACCGATGCCATAACCGTTTCCATAGACCAAACACCACAGGAAATCGTAGATGATATTATAGGGGAACTTAAAAATTAAAAAAGCACCTCCTTGCAAGGGGTACTTTTTTTAATCCTTATTATGAAATGATTATTCGCCTTCGTTTTTGATGACCAAACGAAAGCCTTCACCATGTATGTTCAAAATTTCAACCGTATCATCTCGTTTTAAATACTTACGCAATTTGGCAATATAAACATCCATACTTCTGGAGGTGAAATAATTATCGTCCCTCCATATTTTGGTCAATGCCAGTTCCCTGGGCATTAAATCATTTTCATGCAATGCCAACAAGCGCAATAATTCATTTTCCTTAGGAGAAAGCTTTATAGACTCCTCGTCTTTGTATTTTAAAAATCTCAACTTCGAGTTCAAATGAAAACCACCAATGGTAAATTCAAATTTCTTGCTATCTGCCAATCCATTGGATGCTTTTCGCTGTAGTATCGCCTTTAATTTCATCAACAATACCTCAGAATCGAATGGTTTGTTTAGGTAGTCGTCCGCTCCGGCTTTATAACCCTTTAGAACGTCTTCCTTCATGGTTTTTGCCGTTAGAAATACGATTGGAACATTTTCATTCTTTTCCCTAATTTCTTTTGCCAAGGTAAATCCATCTTTATAGGGCATCATAACATCCAGAATACAGATGTCAAAATTGTCCTTTTTGAATTTCTCAAAACCTTCCATTCCATTCTTTGCCAAGGTGACATCGAAATCGTTCATTGATAAATAGTCCTTCAAAACAATTCCAAAATTTGGATCGTCCTCGACTAAAAGTATTTTCTTATTTACTGTTTCCATATGATTTAAATTAACGGCAATTTTATGTAAAATGTGCTTCCTTTTCCTTTTTCGCTCTCTGCGTAAACTTCGCCCTGGTGATCTTCTACTATTTTCTTTACGTAGGCAAGTCCCAGACCATGCCCTTTTACGTTATGTATATCACCTGTGTGTTCCCTATAGAACTTCTCAAATACTTTCTTAACAACGGCCTTACTCATACCCGATCCATGATCCTGTACCTTGATAATAATATAATTCTTTGCGCGTTCCGTGTAAACATCAATTTTGGGCGCCTCATTGGAATACTTTATGGCATTATCCAACATATTTACGATAACGTTGGTAAAATGCATTTCATTTGCCAATACCTCTGACCGTTCAGATTCTAGATGGGTATGGATATAGCCTCCCCGATCACCTACAATCAACTCTACATGGGTAATAGCATCCTCAATTATGTCGTGCACATCTACCCTATCCTTACTTATATCCAATTGGTTCTTTTCCAATTTGGAAATACGAAGTACATTTTCTACTTGAGCATGCATTCGTTTATTCTCATCACGGATCATTTGCAAATACCGCATAACCTTTTCCTGGTCCCCTATTATCTTCGGGTTTCTGATTGCCTCAACGGCCAAATTTATCGTTGCAATAGGAGTTTTAAACTCATGTGTCATATTATTGATAAAATCCGTCTTAATCTCAGATATCTGCTTTTGACGTATCAACTGGTAAATTGCCCCCGAATACGCTACCACGATAATGATGGTAAACAATAACGAAAGCATCGCCAATCCTAGAATTGACTGTACTAAAAATCTCTTTTTCTTAGGAAAGGAAACCAACAGGTCAAAATTGGAAACCCCCTCAAAATCGACGAACATGGGAGATTTGTAAATATTGGATTCCGCGTACTTAAATTTAGGTGATTTTACCCTTGTGGGGAGCCCATTGCTATAAACACCATATTCATAAGCAATATCAATACCCCTATTCTCCAATTCTCGCTGCAACAACAATTCTATTTCCTGTTTGGAAACCCGTTTATGGATAGGCACCCGCTTGGCATGAACCATGAACATTTCTTCCATGGCGGCCTTCTCCATTTTGTTGAGACCACCAATTTTTTCAATACGTTGAATTGGATTGAGGCGGAATCTATTTCCTTCCAAGTCAAAATCTTCCTTGAAAATCGAGGTCGTTCGTTTACTCGTATAATTCTTAATGATGGTGGTATCCGCATCATCACCGCTATCAAAGAACGTAGAGGAAATACCATAATCCTCTTCTAAAATTCCGTGTTCGTAAAGTAAAATTTCATTGGAGTTGATATCCCTATCAATGAAAAAAAAATTGGTTAACTGGGAGCCCTTTAGCTCACCTATACTATCCTTTGCATCTAAATACCTATCGAAGTAATTTTTGGTTTCCCTTTCGGAAATTTTATTGGTGACGCTGTTCAATGCTTCAGAAACGCTACTGGAAAATTGTTCCTCTTTACTATCAATGGATTTTTTGATCCAGAAACTTTGAACGAAAATCAGACCAATAAGTGAAAGGCTCATTAAAACTACTAAGAGCACAAATAACTTTTTGTTCATTAGATGTTAAAATTAAAGATTATACAGGTAGACAATCATACGTTTAACCTAACCTTAACAAAAATGTTAAAATTTCTAAACTACTCACAATCAGCAAGGATGGACTGGTGTAACTTTTGAACTTCTGCCCTAGTTCTTTCTAAATCAATATTTTCGATAACAGAATCCGCTAATTCTAATTTCTCAAAATCATCTAACTGCTTATCCATTCGCGCTAATACCTGTTTCCTTGTAGCGTTATCGCGCGCTAACACCCGTTGTATCCGGTCTTCTTTTGGGGCAGTCACTAAAATTGTTCTATCGTAGAATTTTTGTGCCTTATTTTCGAATAGTAAGGCCGTTTCTTGAATTACATATGGTGCTTTTTGACTTGCTGCCCAAGTACTAAAATCCTTTCGTACCGCGGGGTGCACAATGCGGTTCAACGCGGTCAATTTAGCACTATCCTTAAAGACTTTTTCAGCAATAAATGCCTTATTCAAGGTCTCGTTTATATAGGCTTCTTCACCAAAAAGTTCCAAGAGCTGTTTCCTTAAAGTTTTTGAGGTGTGCATCAATTCCTTTGCCCGCTCATCCGAATTGTATACGGGAATCCCTAGCTCCTTAAACATCGAGCCTACAGTAGATTTACCACTTCCTATACCTCCTGTCAATCCTACAATCATTCCCTTCGCAGTATAAATTCGATTTCGTTGGTACTTAAAAAAGCATTGTATAATGTTTTGGGGTGCCGCTGTAATGTTATGGGTAATTTATTTCCTGTTTCCTGAGAGACATTGGTATAATCCGCCACCACGGAGAAATTATCGGCTTCCAGTTCCTTTAGGTCATCCAACATGCCCTGACACCGTACTTCAACCATTTCCGGAAAAGTGCGGACCTTAACACCGTTGGGCAAGTTGACAACGGTTACCGGGACTTCCATTACTTTTTCTGAAAATTTGACCACGGTTCCACTTATAGTGGTAACCTGTGATGAAAATTTGGTCCCGTTTAAATCCTTAGGCAAGCGCAAGGCAACTTCGGCTGAAAATGGACTATTTAAATCTGTAAGCGTCAATGGCTGCGTTTCAATATTTTCTATGGTATCTATTTGACTTTTGGGACCTGATACGATAATGGAATCCGGACTAATTGTCAATGTCCCTTCTAAAACGTGGTTATTGGCATACGTAAGTTCCACCATGGCTTTAACGGCTATTTTCTTTGATTCCAAAGAGGTGAAATCAAAATAAATAGGATCACTATCAAAGTCCACCAAAGTACTATTGTTGTTCAATTGAGCCTCCAATTGTATGCGAAGTTGATCCTCTGTTAAATAGTAGGTAGAGTCCTTATACATGACCTTGCTAACATCTAATTTAATTTCCTTTGCCTGCAATCCATATCCTAAAAACTGAAACCCAACCGCCTTTAGGCGAACTTCCAATTCCTTTTTTGGTGTATTTGCCAAAATAAACTCTTGAGGAATATTCACATAGCTTACTTGGAAGGTTGTATTGCTCGTATAACTTTGGGACAGTCTATTGATAAGCCAGGCGAGCGTAGCGCATATTAGAAAAAGAAGGAACACTTTTGCTTTCCTTTTCTTCAATCCTGTTTTGATCCATTCCAGCAGCGCCTTCATTACTTTGTTTTAAAAAATAGTTTTGGAAATAGGGCCTCGGGCCTCTTTTTACTCAACTTAAGATAAATTGTAGATTTTAAAAATCCGTATCCATATCCTAAAAATTGTACTCCGGTTGCTAATAGTGCCAAAAAGGTTACCGTTAAATCCTTCGTCTTGAGGAGCGCATCAATCCCCAAAAGAAAAAAGTAAATTCCATAACCCACTAGTGGCATCCATATACCGAAAACCCCACAAAGGAACGCAACTAAAAATCCTAAACAGAAAAGTGTAGGAAACCAATAGGTTAGCTTTCGCGTTTTTGGATGCCATACATTAAGAATGGGACGTACCAGGCCAAATTTATGTACTTGGTTATAGAATTTGTTCCAGTCTATCCTTCTTTTATGAAAAACATAAGCTTCTGGAATCAATTTGGTCTCGTAACCCTTGTTCCAAATACGAATGGTAAGGTCTGGGTCTTCGCCCGGATGAATAGTCCCGTACCCACCTACATTGGCAAACGCTTCCTTGGAAATCCCCATATTAAAACTCCTTGGCTGAAATTTGTTAACCGCTTTTTTACCGCCGCGTATGCCACCGGTCGTTAAAAAGGAGGTCATGGCGTAATTGATAGCTTTTTGCACGGTGGAAAAGGATTCGTGGGCCGCATCTGGGCCGCCGTAACAGTGTACAAAGTTATCCTTAAGACTTTGCTCAACGGTTTCTAGATAGTGGGGTGGAACAATACAGTCAGAATCCAAGACAATAAAATAAGTACCTTTTGCCCTTTCCATACCATAATTTCGGGAATCTCCCGGACCAGAATTAACTTTCTTATAATAAGAAATAGCCAGAGCATCATTAAATGAAGCTACTACATTTTGTGAAGAAACGGTGGAACCATCCTCAACAATGACGACCTCAAAGGGTTTACTATAAGTTTGGGTGCCCAGGCTTTCTAAAAGCTCCTTAATTTCATTGGGCCTGTTGTATACAGGAATAATAAAAGAAAACGATAATTCCATAATTACTTCCCTTTTATAATAGTCCCGTAAATTCTAAAAACGTAAACCGGATTAAAATTTCTCGATGACCTCTTGACTAACCCCGGTATTCGAGAATCCTCCATCATGAAATAAATTCTGCATCGTTACTTTTTTGGTCAGGTCAGAGAATAAGGTAACCGTGTAATCTGCACAATCTTGGGCCGTTGCATTTCCTAAGGGTGACATTTTTTCAGCATAACTGATAAAGCCATCAAACCCTTTCACACCTTGCCCTGCCGTGGTCGCCGTTGGCGATTGCGAAATGGTATTTACACGAACTTTCTTCTCTTTTCCAAAGAAGTATCCAAAACTACGGGCAACAGATTCGAGATAGGCCTTATTATCGGCCATATCGTTATAATCCGGAAAGGTTCGTTGGGCCGCCATGTAGGTAAGGGCTACAATACTTCCCCATTCGTTCATGGCATCTGCCTTGTATAAGGATTGTAATACTTTATGGAACGATAGGGCAGACACGTCCCATCCTTTCATTGTAAAATCATATTTCTCATCGGTATAGGCCCTTCCTTTCCGAACGTTCACGGACATACCAATGGAGTGCAGAACAAAATCTAGCTTACCACCCAAAATTTCAACCGCCTTCGCCACCAAGTTATCCAAATCTTCAACGCTAGTAGCATCTGCAGGAATAATCTCTGAACCTGTTTTCTTGGCAAGTTCATCTATTTGACCCATTCTCATGGCAATTGGGGCATTTGTAAGTACGAATGTGCCTCCTTCATCGTGCACCGTTTGTGCGGTTTTCCATGCAATGGAATTCTCGTCCAATGCTCCAAAAATAATTCCCCTTTTACCTTTCAATAAATTATATCCCATGGTGGTTGTATCTAATGTTAACGTTAAAGCTCAAAGATATCTAAAATATGTTAAAATAAAATTGTGGGTTGTGGTAAATCCTTCAATTCAACAGTTGCCGTGCATGTGCCAACGCAGAATCTGAAAGGTCCTTACCGCCCAACATGTGCGCCAATTCCACGACCCGATCTTCGTCTTCCAATTTTTTCATATTGGTCATCGTACGCTCTGCGCCCTCGGTTTTAAAAACTTTAAAATGATGGTTTCCTTTTGATGCGACCTGCGGCAGATGCGTGATGGAAAATACTTGAAGGTCATTGCTCATATCCTTCATTATATCTGCCATTCTATTGGAAATTTCTCCCGAAACACCGGTGTCGATTTCGTCGAACATTATCGTAGGTAATTTTTCATACTTGGCCAAAATGGCCTTGATGACCAACATGATCCTTGACAATTCACCTCCGGAAGCTACTTTTTTCAATTCCCCATAACTACCTCCCCTATTTGCGGTGAACAAGAAAATGAGCGCATCCATACCGGTTGGCATAAAAGTATCCGTAGCATCAAGACTAATTTCAAACGAGGCACTGGGCATTCCCAATTGCGCAAGGTCAGATTCCAACTTGGACTTGAGATCTGGTATGACCTCTTTTCGCTTTTCACGTAAAACAACCGCCTGCTCTTCCAATACGGATTCCATATCCTGCAGCTCCCGGGTTTTTAAAGCGATTTTCTCGTCCAAATGTGCCGTTTCAAAAACTTTATCGGCCAAGGTATTTTTTATCGCTATTAGTTCGGAAATCTCACTGGCATTGTGTTTTTTGAGCAGGTTGTACAACAATTGTAGTTTTCCACTTACTTCTTCCAATAAGTTAGGATTGGCCTCTACCCCTTCCTGTATTCCCTGCAATTCTGAATTGATATCGTCCAATTCAATCAAAACCGATTGTACCCGTTGATAGAGTTCTCCGTAACTGGGACCAAAGTTGACCAATTTAGCGAGGGACTGGCGCATTTCCGTTACCAAGGACAAGACTCCAATTTGCTCATCATTGAACAATTGGTCTCCCTTGGATAAATGCTCCATTATCAATTCTACGTTGTTCAACTGCTCATATTCCGCTTCCAGCTCTTCAACAATTCCCTCCTTTAAAGGGGCAGCTTCCAGTTCCGTAAGGAGGAAGGTATTGTAATCATGCTCTTTATTGGCAGTAATTTGTACCTCTATCAAGCGCTCCAGTTCTTGTTGGGCCTTCCTAAAGATTTTTAGTCCTTTAGCATAATCGTCCAACCTTTTCTGGTTCGCAGCAAGGGCATCCACCAACTTTAATTGAAAATCATTCTCTGTCAATTGCATGGTTTGGTGCTGGGAATGCACGTCGATAAGGTTATCTCCCAGTTGCGACAGCACGTCCAGTGTAACGGGCGTATCATTGATAAAAGCCCTTGATTTGCCGCTTGGCAAAATTTCCCTTCGGATTACGGTTTGGGCATCGTAGTCAAGATCATTTTCAATGAAAAAATCCTGAAGTCCGTAGGTGTCTATTTTAAACGTTCCCTCAATGATGCATTTTTCATCTTTTACCCGCAGCGAGGATAAATCAGCTCGTTTGCCCAGCACCAAGGATAAGCCTCCAAGCAAAATTGATTTTCCTGCCCCGGTTTCACCGGTTATCACGGTAAAACCTTTGTCAAAGTCTACTTCTAGACTGTCGATCAACGCATAATTGGAAATGGAAAGGGTGGAAAGCACTATTCAGAATTTTAGATTTCCAAAGGTAATCTATATTCCGTTTTGAAAAAAGGTTCAATATTTAATATCGTTCCAAGTACTGGCGTACAGTGGTGCGATTTTATTTAAGGTTTCCTTTAATTTGACGATATCCACGGTTGGGCCATCGGAAAAAATGTTTTGTATTTCCTCAGATTTAGCATCAAAAAAAGTAGCGATTAAAAAAGCATTGGGCCTTCTATTAATCATGGTTTGGAACAGGTTCATAGTGCCTGCAATGACCTGCTTGCCCGTGCTATTGTTATCGGCCAATATATCCAGGCCCTTCCTATGGTAATTATACATGGCTATGCGATACTCCCTGTAGGTATTTGAAAGTAGATTATCCACTAACTCAAAGCGACTTCGATTAGAATCTGCGGTTTGGCTCCATCCCTTGAAATTACTACCCTGTGCCAAGGTTACGATGTTTTGCGCCTTTCTATAAAACTCCGTTCCGCCCTCCAAGGAAAAGGTATCGGCATCCAAGCCTAAAACGATATAGGCGTAATAGGCCAATACACTAATTAAATTGGACTCAAATTGGTTATCGTTGAAAATCAAAGGTTGAAATTCAATGTATTGAAAATTGAATTGATTGTCCTTGTAGTTGAATATAGGCGTTGAGTAGGACGTGTTGTAGACCGGTCTGGAAGATTGAATCTGAATGTTTCCTTTGAACCGATTGGATTCATATTCCGTAATCGTAATGAACATTTGGGCATTGACCCGTTCATTCTCCTTATAGACCCTATTGGTCCATTTGATCTTGTTGACGAAATCATTTAAGGAACGTTCCAAGGTTTTGAATATCGGTAAATCTCCTTGTGATAATTGATCCGAATTGACCGTTACCGTACAGGTTAGTTCCTGTGCAGTGCCTGTCATTCCCAAAAAACATAGAAAAATAAAAAAAGCCTTACGCATTACGTCTTTTAAGTATTTCATTGAAGATATCCTCGGCAACCGCTGCCTTGGTCTTTAGTTCAAACGTCTTAATGTTGGAATTGGTATCCAAAAAGGAAATTTTATTGGTATGCCCTCCAAAACCGGCGCCTTTGTCCTGCATAGAGTTGAGCACTATCGCATCCAAATTTTTTCGCTTTAACTTCTTAGTTGCATTTTCAACTCCATTTTCCGTTTCCAATGCAAAGCCCACCAAGTATTGTTTGGTCTTTTGCTGTCCCAATGCCATAAGGATGTCCCTATTCCGAATCAGTTCCAGCGAAAAATTTTCTTCAGATTTTTTAATCTTCTGATCGGCCCTATGCTTTGGTCTATAATCCGCAACGGCAGCTGCACAGATAACGATATCCGAAGTTTCAAAATACATTTGTGTACTGTGGTACATCTCCTCTGCAGAAACCACATTTACAATATGTATTTTATCATGCTGCAAGGATAAGGACGTAGGGCCCGTTACCAAGAAAACTTCTGCACCCAAATGGGCTGCAGCCTTTGCCAATTCAAATCCCATTAGACCAGAAGAATGGTTTCCTATAAACCTAACGGGGTCTATGGCCTCATAGGTTGGTCCTGCCGTAATCAATACATTTTTTCCAGTAAGCGGAAGACCAGAGCCTATATGATTCTTTATAAAGGCGACAATGTTTTCAGGCTCTGCCATTCTACCTTCACCCTGGAGCCCGCTCGCCAGCTCCCCACTGGTAGCAGGTATAATCTGATTTCCAAAAGAACCTAAGGTCTCCAGGGAACTTTTGGTAGAAGGGTGTTTATACATGTCCAAATCCATGGCCGGAGCAATATAAATAGGGCATTTAGCGGATAAATAGGCGGCCAAAAGTAGATTGTCGCAGGCGCCGGAGGCCATTTTTGATAAGGTATTGGCCGTTGCAGGAGCAATTACCATTAAATCTGCCCACAATCCCAATTCCACATGGTTGTTCCAATCCGTACTATGTGCTTCGGATTTTACAAAGCCTGACACAACGGGATTTTTGGAAAGGGTGGCCAAGGTGAGTGGGGAAACAAAAGAGCTGGCGCTATCGGTAAGGATAACCTTAACGTTAGCGCCAGCTTTTATGAACAAACGTACTAGAAATGTTGTTTTATAAGCGGCAATCCCTCCGGTTATGCCTAAAAGGATGTTCTTGCCGTTCAACATATTCCTATGCGTCTTTTTCCGTATTCCTGTAGTAAATTTTATCCATTAACCACTCCTCTACGGCCATGGCATGGGGCTTAGGTAATTTTTCGTAAAACTTGGATACCTCGATCTGCTCCTTGTTTTCAAAAACCTCCTCCAAACTATCGCTATACGTGGCAAACTCTTCCAACTTTTCCAAAAGCTCTTTTTTTATTTCAGAATTGATCTGAACCGCACGTTTGGATGCAATGGAAATAGCCTCGTAGATATTCTCGGTTTTATTATCAAACTCGTTACGATTAATGGTTACCGTAGATACTGCTGCTTTGGAGTTCTTTAAATCGTTCATATTTATTATTAATTAAATTATTTTGATTCAACAGTTTGGAACTGTTGTAATTCTCTATCAATTTTTTCAAGTATATCGCCAGCTTCCTTATTAAACTTGGATTCTGGATACTGCTTCTTTAAGGTGACATAAGCCGCGCGTGCGCTTTTTAATCGTTCTTCCTTAAGACTTTCAAAACTATTCATGGCCATATGGGTCAAGGCCTGTACTTTTACGAACATGGCATCTTCCCTAAACTCCGAACCTGGAAAATCGGACACAAAATTATCACTTGCCGCTACTGCGGATTTCAACATATCGTAGTTAAACTCTCCTAAACGGTTATACTGCTTCAATATTTCGTAGGCCTTACGTTCTTTTTTGCTGGTAAGCTCTTGCGCCATAGCGTTGGCATCCTCAAAATATTCCGATTCTGAATAGGTATTGATAAAGTTCTGTAATTTCAATAAGGCCTTATCCGTATCGGTTTGATCTAAGGAATATTCGGGAGAGAGTTCATAATAACTCTTGGCTCCTAAAAAAGAGGCCTCTACTACCTTATCACTCTTTGGATACGATTTTATGAAACGCTCAAATTGATATCCCGCCATATTGTAATCCTCACGCTCAAAATAGGTATTGGATAAAAAGAACATAACACGTTCTCCCTGAGGTTTTCCTACATACTTAGGTGCAATCTGTTCGTATAAGCGGTTGGCCCTTTTAAAATCACCTTCCTCGTAAAACTTTTCCGCCATATCGTATTTTGCCTTAACATCCTCATTTTTGAGCACCTTTTGGTACTCACTGCAAGACAGTAAGGTAATGGCAATCAACAGTAGTGGAAAAACGCGTCTCATTTTAAAAAACATTTTGCAAAATTAGTGATTATCAATGAATTTAAAAAACATTTTCAACCGATAAAAATACAGGCTTTATGTGGCAGAAAAGTTGCTTTTGGCGAAGATTTAACGAATTTTAAGCAGGTACGCGCACTACGGTTTCCATAAAAGAGACTATTCTGTGTTTTAGTGAGTCCGATGCGGCGACTAACGGAAGCCTAACCAATGGTTTGGCCAGTCCTAAATATTCAAAAATCACCTTTATCCCTGCGGGATTACCTTCTTCGAATATCAATTTCATCACCTCCTGCATACGATAATGATGGTAATAGGCCTGCGAGGTATTTCCGTTCAAACCCTCCCTTACCATTTTGGAAAATTCATGGGGTATTCCTTGCCCAAGGACGGAGATTACACCTTCCCCACCAGCCAATATTGTTGGTAGCGCGGTAATGTCGTCTCCGGAAAGGACCAAGAATCCTTCCGGTCTTTTGGCGATAAGTTCCATAATTTGGATAAGACTACCCGATGCTTCCTTTACGCCAACAATATTCTCAAAATTCCTGGCAAGCCGTACTACAGTGTCCGGCAACATATTACTACCTGTGCGCCCGGGTACGTTATATAGGACAATAGGTAAGGGCGACGCTTTGGAAAGCGCCTTAAAGTGCTCATAAATTCCTTCTTGGGTGGGTCTGTTGTAGTAGGGTGAAACGGACAGAACGGCGCAGTAGGCGGATAAATCCAAATGTTGCAATTCCTCTACAAGACCGTACGTATTGTTCCCACCAATACCAATGACCAAAGGCAGTATCCCAGCATTGGCTTCTTCTATGGTATCCATGACCAATTGCTTTTCGGCTTTACTAAGCGTAACCGATTCTGCCGTTGTACCCAGCACCACCAAATAGTCGATATTCCCTTCTATAGTATGGGCAACCACGCGCTTTAATGCGGGCACGTCTACCGAACCATCTTCCTTAAACGGCGTAATCAACGCCACGCCCGTACCCTGTAATTCTTTCATAATCAAATCTCTTTAAATATGCCCAAGTACTTTTTCAATTCCTTTTTAAAGGTGTCAAACTCACCTAACGGGGTATCCAATATTAAATCATTGTATTGCGGACCCACTTCTTTAAAACCAACCTTTAACCGTGCCTTGGTCTTGGCAGACATCAAATTAAGCAATAGGTTGTCCTCCTTATAATAATTCACCAATAAATCATATTCCCTTCCCAGGAACTCCAAGGCATAACTGTTTTCAATTTCACCGTTCCAGCCTAAATCCTTATCCGAAAACACGGGAGTGGCGTAGGGTGAGTTCTTATCGTAAAAACGCTTATATCCTATTATCTTAACTGCATTTGGTCTAAGGGAGAATTCGTCCTGTAATTGAAAAAAAACTTCAGATTTCTCAAATTTATCCAAATCCACTATACAGCCCAGTGAACGTATACCCTTACTTTCGCGGGTTACGGTTACAGGTTTGGACATCAATTGTTTCAATAATTTCTGTCCGGATTTGTACTTAAACTTGTCCTTAATTCCTTTTAAAAACATGTATTTTTACATTTACACAAATGTAAATAATATCCCAGCAACTCTATGGCGAAGTTAAAACACTTTGGTAATTTAAAAATACAACATTTTGTTTTATTTATAACAATTGGTGTGTTGATATCTTGCGCTAATCCGGAAAAGGAATTAAGTGCGGTAGAAGCGAAACAACTTGCCGTAGACTCCACCTACCTGGCCGTAGACTCAATACAGAATTTCATCACTCCCTATCACAATCGTGTAGAACAAGTGTTGGACAGCACCCTCGCTTATGCTCCTTACCCGATAAGCAAAACCGATGGAGTTTTCAATAGTACGGCCGGTAACCTTATGGCAGATATCGTTTTAACCCAAACCGAACCGATATTTAAGAAGCGTACTGGAAATTCGATAGACTTTGTGCTGTTGAACCATGGAGGTATACGCGCCACCATTTCCAAAGGGAATATTAGCGCGAGAACAGCCTATGAAGTAATGCCGTTCGAAAATACCGTGGTCGTGCTAGAACTTAAGGGCGAAACACTACGGAAGATGGTAGATTACCTTATTAAATCGAAGCGTGCGCATCCGGTTTCCGGGATGCAACTTGTACTTAACAAAGACGGGGGCCTCAACAGCTTTTCCATTGCCAACTTTCCCGTGGACAATAACAAAAGTTATTTTGTGGCAACATCGGACTATCTAGTCACCGGTGGTGATAATATGGAGTTCTTTAAAGAAGCCCTATCGAAAACGGAAACCGATTATAAAATCAGAAATGCAATGATCGACTATTTTTCAAAGGTAGACACCGTAGCCCCTAAAATTGACCTTAGGTATTACCAATTACAGTAAGATGAAACGAAGAATATTTTTACGCAATACGGCCGCTTCTACCAGTCTATTAACGCTTGGGGGACTCGGACTTCATTCCTGTTCGGCTACTACAAAAAAGCATATTACCATTTTGCATACCAATGATGTTCATAGCCATATTGACGCCTTTCCAAAGGCGCATTCTGAGTTTCCCGGGTTGGGAGGCTTGGCCCGAAGGGCTGGACTGGTAGCTAGCATCCGTAAAGAGAACCCCAACACCTTGCTTTTTGATGCCGGCGATATATTTCAAGGTACTCCCTACTTCAATTTTTATGGTGGTGAATTGGAATTCAAATTGATGAGTATGCTCAAGTATGATGCGGCCACCATTGGCAATCATGATTTTGACAATGGTATAGGTGGTCTATTGGCCCAAATGCCTCATGCCAAATTTCAGTTCGTAGCGTCTAACTATGACTTTTCAAATACGGTCATGGACGGTTTTACTAAACCTTATCTGATATTCGAAAAAGATGGCGTAAAAATTGGTGTGTACGGGATGGGTATTGAGTTAGACGGACTCGTTACCAAGCAACTTTACAAGGAAACAAAATATTTGGACCCCTATGAACGAGCTACGGATATGGAAAAATTATTAAAGAAAGAGGAACAATGCGATTTGGTCATTTGTCTTTCCCATCTAGGCTATGCTTACGAAAATCCCAACAAACCGGATGATCTAAAACTCGCCAAAAGCACGAAATACACAGACTTATTCATTGGGGGACATACCCATACTTTTTTGGAAAAACCTACTGTAGTTACCAATGCAGCAGATAGAGCCGTATTGGTGAACCAAGTGGGTTGCTTTGGGGTAAACCTGGGACGTATCGATTTTTATTTTGATGCCGAAGGAAAGACTGCCAATGGATATACGGTTAAGGTGTAAAATCGGATTACCCACTATGGAACGATTAGAGCGAACATCCAGTACAAATTTAGATTTTATAGCCTTGGTTACTCAATTGGATGCAGATTTGGCAAGTCGCGATGGTGCGGATAATGCTTTTTATGCACAGTTCAATGGCATAACCCATCTAAACCATGCCGTCGTATTTTATAAAGAAAACATACCAGTAGCCTGTGGTGCCTTTAAGCCGTTTACTACCCAGTCCGTCGAGATTAAACGCATGTTCGTAAACCCAGAACAACGTGGTAAAGGATATGCAACCAAAGTATTGGCGGCGCTCGAAACTTGGGCCAAAGAATTGGATATCACTTTTTGCGTTCTGGAAACCGGTAAAAGACAACCCGAAGCGATTTCACTGTACAAAAAGAACGGATATACAATAGTTCCCAATTACCCGCCCTATGAACATATGGCCAACAGTGTATGTTTTAAGAAGAAGCTTTAGTTATTAATAAAGTTTTTTTTGATTGGAATAAATTTCCTCTCAGCCCTTTGGACATTAGTAAAATAACTATTGAATCAGTTGACATTTTCGGATACCAAAACGGTTACCCCTAAGTATGTTCCGTTGAAAAATGTACTGTTATGGGGAGGAAATAAGCCTATCGAAATTTTACCTTACTTTTAACTCCATCCATCCAAAAATTCTCAAATGAAAAAGTCCATTTTTATTTTCGCCTCGGTTCTGTTGAGCTGCTATTTCTCACATGCACAAAAAAATCCTTCGTTTGAAGAGGTAATTTCCTTGCAATCCGCATCAAATGCAACGATTTCACCCAACGGCGAGGCGGTATTGTTCACATCCCAAAAAGTAGATTGGACGGAAAACAGGTACGATACCGAATTGTGGATTACTAAGGAAGGGCAGGCCCCGTTTCAATTAACAAACAATCCTACGGGCAGTAGTACTTCCCCAAAGTGGTCGCCCGATGGTCAATGGATTGCCTTTTTATCAAAACGAGCTGATAAAACCCAAATACAGGTCATCAGGGCCGCAGGTGGGGAATCTTTTCAACTTTCTGCTACTGAAAGTGATGTTACCGATTTTGAATGGTCCCCTGACGGGACAAAAATCGCCTTTCTGCAATCCGAAGATAAAACCAAGGAAGAAAAGGCACGGAAAGAAAAGTACGGAGGATTTGAAGTGGAAGACTCGGAATATAGCCTAAACCAACTTTGGGTCATGAACTTTAAACCTGAGCACCTCTATAGTAACTTGTTACCCAAACAATTAAAAGACTCTGTGCTATTACAGCAAACAGAGCCTACCCTGCTCCTGGATAAGGCAACATTCTCCGTCAACGCTTTTAAATGGTCTCCTAATGTCCAAAAAATTGCTTTCGGACACCAACCGGATCCCTCCATAATGGCCTTCCTAAAGTCGGATATCTCTATTTATGACTTTGCTTCAAAATCGCATCAACTCCTTGTGGGCAATCCTAGCAACGATGACCTATTGGATTGGTCGCCTGATGGAAAATCGATTTTATACCAAACCAGTCTCGCGGACACCCTTTCTAATTTTTATCGTAACGACAATCTATTCCGTGTAGCAATCGATGGTTCCAACAAGAAGCAGCTTGCGGCGGACTTTGATGAAAACTTGTCCAATGTGCAATGGAATGAAAAAGGTGTTTTTGCCGTTGCTTGGCAAAAAACCAAAAGATCTCTACTCCATATCGACCCAACTACTGGAATTACTACGGTGCTGACCTCAAAACCCGAACGCATTTCCAGCTATTCCTTCGCAAAGAATAGTAAAAAAATAGCGTATACAGGCGCAAATGACGACGACTTAACCGAAGTCTATCTGAGTGATTTTCCCTTAAAAAACAGCACCCAACTTACCCATTTTACCAATCAGATAAAATCTTGGTCCGTTGCAAACAGTGAGGTCATTTCCTGGAAAAGCGAGGATGGAACTTTAATTGAAGGCGTTTTGCACAAACCACAAGACTACGAGGCTAGCAGAAAATACCCCTTACTGGTAATTATCCATGGCGGCCCAACGGGTATTTCTACCCCAGGCCCAACACCGGCATATGTATACCCTATGGTGCAATGGCTTAATAAAGGAGCTTTAATTTTGAGGCCCAATTACAGGGGATCTGCAGGTTACGGGGAGGAATTTCGGTCTTTAAATGTGGAAAATCTTGGGGTTGGTGATGCCTGGGACGTGTTATCCGGAGTTGAATACCTAGAGCATCTTGGCTTGATCGATGGCGAAAAAGTGGCCTCCATGGGATGGAGCCAAGGCGGGTATATCTCTGCTTTCTTGGCCACCAATTCCAGTAAATTCAAGGCGATATCCGTAGGTGCAGGTATATCCAATTGGATGACCTATTACGTAAGCACGGATATTCATCCCTTTACCAGGCAGTACCTGAAAGCGACACCGTGGTCCAACAAGGCAATCTATGAAAAGACATCGCCCATGACGAACATAAATAACGCGGTTACGCCCACGCTGATACAACACGGTGAATTTGACAAAAGAGTACCTACTTCTAATGCCTACGAACTCTACCAAGGATTACAGGATGTTGGCGTGGAAACGGAACTCATTATTTATAAAGGTTTCGGCCATGGTATAAATAAACCAAAGGAACAATTGGCCGCTACTTGGCACAACTGGCAATGGTTCGCCAAATACCTATGGGACGAGACTATTGAATTGCCCAAAGAATAAATAAGCCACTGCCGATTGAAATAACGCGTGCGATTATCCATTTTGGCAGCAGCCAAAATTGGATATACGTTTAAACTTAAAAAAATAAAGACGCCTCAATAGAAGTGAACAGTCTTTGCGGGCAGCGAAGCAAACTGTTCATGGATAGTATTAAAGGCCTTCATTCCAAATCCAAAAGCTATTTATTTACTAATGACAAAAAATACCGTTTTTGCGAGCAACGCGAAGCAATCTGTTTTTGGATAGTCCAAAAGACCACCCCGCTTGCACTGTTGGAAGCAACCTATTGAGTTGCGAATCCGTAGCCGGTCTTTGCGAGAAACGTAGCAAACTGTTTATTGAAACACCAAGAGCTAGATTACTTCGTATCTCGTAATGTCCTTTATTGCCTACTTAATTTTCATTTTCATAGCCTGCCGGGCGTTTCCAACGAACGGGAGCCGGTGGTTCCGGTACAATTTTAAATTCTTGTGTTTCCAGTAAGCGTAGTGCTTCCTGCACGGCACGTTCTAGCTGTGGGTCTTTACCGGCAACAATGGCCTTAGGGTCCTGGATTACCTCAATATCCGGTGCAATACCTTTGCCTTCAACATCCCATTCCCCATCGGTATTATAAAATCCGCCCCTTGGTGCTACCATCCGGCCGCCATCGATAAATCGTGGGGTGTCCCACGTACCTACCAAACCTCCCCAAGTTCGGGTCCCTACCAAAGGTCCCAATCCTTTCTCCTTGAACATATAGGGCAGCAAATCGCCCCCTGATCCGGCCCTTTCATTGATCAGCATCACCTTGGGGCCCCAAATGCCCGCAATTGGAGAGGTCCATGGTCTATTATCATTGGCCTTGCTATTAAAATAGCCGAAAGGTTCACGTGCCATAATATCGATCATATAGTCGGCCGCAGAGCCACCGCCATTATTACGCTCATCCAAAATGACCCCTTTTTTATCCTGCTGGGAAAAATAGTACTTGTTGAAACTGCTAAAGCCAGGTCCACTGGTATTTGGAATATAGACATAGGCCAATTTACCACCAGAGAGGACGTCCACTTTTCTACGGTTCCCCTCTACCCAATCCATGTACCGCAATTGGTATTCACTGGATACCGGTTTTACGGTAAGTTTGCGTTCTCCCGTCCTTGATGGAGTTCCATTCACGTAAATACTGATGGTACGGTCTGCCGTTTGCGCTAATAAATCGTAAATATTGTCCTTAGCGGTAAGCTGGGAACCATTGATTGCGACAATATAATCACCTTCCTTAACGTCTAGCCCGGGCATGGCCAATGGCGCCCGAAGCTCCGGATTCCAAAGTTCCCCAGTGTATATTTTTTCGATTTTGTAGAATCCGTCTTCAAGGATATAATCGGCCCCCAGTAAACCTACGGGCACGTCATCCACATTTGGCATATCCCCACCGGAAACATAGGAATGGCCAATGGCGACCTCACCACTTAAAATATCCACTACATAATTCAAATCCGTCCTATGCTTTACATGTTTTATCCAGGGCCGGTACCAGCTATAGACTTCGTCCCAAGGAGCTCCGTGTACATTGCTTACATAGAGAAAATCGCGCATATAGCGCCAACCCTCCTTAAAGATTTGCTCGTATTCCGCCTGTGGATCAACCTTCATCTTGGCATCGATTTGTAGTTTGTCATCCGGTTTCGGAGCATCCTTGGTTCCCGTAATCATCCAGCCTGCCTTGTTTTTCAGCAAAGCATGTTCCCCATTTTCCGATACGACCATTTCGCTTACACCGCTCTCAAAATCGGTTGGTTTTTCTTTGACAACATCGTAGTTATGTACTTTAAGACCGCTTTCATTGGGGATGGCTTCCGCAATAAAAAGCTGTTTTTCGGTTCCTGCCTGTAGGAAGCGGTAATCCCGTGCCGGTAAATCCAAGGCCACTACCCTAGTTTGTATTCCGTTAAAATCGATTTTAACTGGTTTTGTTTTTGGTTCCGTATCTTCCTTATCTTTTTTGTTTCCTTTTTTGGCGTTGGAATCTGGTTCGGAAGCGTTCTTTTTATCATCTAAAGTACCTTCATCCGTAGTAGGTAAATTAGGGGCCTTGCCCGATGCGCTCAATACCAAGGCATATAAACTTCGGGTGGTACTGGGGTCATACGAACTCATATCCAACCAACCCGATGCCAAGCCATAATCGGTACTGGCCAAAAAGTAGAGGTACTCCCCTGCCACATCCCAAACGGGACTGGTGGCATCTGCCGTACCCTCCGTTACTTGTACGGCGGTTCCGCTTTGGGTGTCATAGATAAAAATAGCCTTGAAATGGCTGTCCAATTGTTTTTCATAGGTCAGCCACCGGCTGTCTGGTGACCACACGGGATTCATGGTACGGTTGGGATGCGCATACCTATCCGTGTCCACTTTGGTCACCTTTCCACTAGTGAGGTTAATGGACCAGATATTATAATCCGTATCGGTATAGGCGATGAAATTCCCATTAGGGGCCCAATCGGGCTTAAAATAAAACGTTGGATTCTCCAGTATGTAGCTTTTTGGGTTTTCGCCAAACTGATCGGCTACTACCAATTGATATTCCCCAGTGGCATCCGAAAACCAAGCGATTTTATCCCCTTGGGGCGACCACACCGGGTAGCGGTCTGCCGCACCACTGCTTTGTGTAATGTTTCGCCAGCTACCGTCCTCTTTAGGAATCGTGAAAACATCCCCACGGTACTCGAATACAGCCCGCTTTCCATTGGGGGAAATATTGGGGTTGCCCACATCATTGGCAGTAACGTTCTCCCAACGTGCCCTGCTAAAATTCAGATCTCCTTTGACATTAATGGCCAGTTGTCTGGATTGCTTGGTACCCGTGTCCAATACATGCAGATAGCCACCTTGTTCATATACGATTTGGTCGCCGGCGGCATCGAGGCTTTTAACATCGAATTTTTTATGGAAGGTTACCTGTTCTTCCGTTTTCGTAGTTAGGTCGTAGCTCCAAATATTGCTATTATAATCACGTTCCGAGAGGTAATAAACTTTATTCCCAGACCACACCGGATACAAATGGCGCTCTTGGTCTAATTGCGGGGTAGTCTGCAATTCATAGGTATTTAAATCTACGATCCAAATGGGCATCGCCTGCCCTCCCCTGTAATTACGCCACTCCGGGTCCCATGAAGTGATGGGCGTATAGGCAATGTGCGAACCATCTGCCGAGATTTCCCCGTAGGCACCCCTTGGAATCGTCAAAGCATTAGGGAGACCGCCATCCATGGAGACCGTGTAAAACTGACTGGTCATCGTTGGTTTTGCCTGCCGGGTAGAACGAAATAAAATGTCGCCTTGTGGGGTCCAGCCCTGTACCTCATCCTGTGCCGGGTGAAAGGTTAGCCGTTTGGGCGTTCCCCCTGTAGCGGGAATCACATAGATATCGTAATTACCGTCATATTCTGCGGTAAAGGCAATGTACTGTTCATCTGGGGAATAATGTGGGGCCATTTCATAACCCAACCCACTGGTGAGTCGTATGGCATCCCCGCCTGAAAGGGGCGCTTTCCAAAGATCATTGGCATGGATAAAAACCACGTCATTTTTGGAGAGCGTAGGTTGCCGTAAAAGCATAGTGCCCTGGGCGGTCATGGTTAAACAGACAAAATACGTGAGGCAGGCAAAGAGTAATTTTTGCATAGTTGTGTAGTGATTTATAAGATAAAAAATTGAACGTGGTACAAAGGTTATATACTGCTTTAAAAATACGTATTAAAAATGGGCTGCACTAAATACATCTGGCGAGAACTTCTTAAAAACGATATGCAATTAATAAAGTCATGTAGGCAAGAAACTACGCTATTAGCGAAGCTGATGACTGCTAATTATTTGTCTGGAGTTATTGAACAATCTATAGCTAAGTTCAAAAAATATATTCTTTGGGAATTCATAAAGGAGTACCCAAAAAAAATGGACAAAGAATAAAAGCAGGATGTTGCTTAAACGCTTGCAAAAGTAGGTATCGGTTCAATTTCAATTGCAGGAGCAGCTGCTTCTGAAATCTTACAACTTTTGGTTGTCCCACCAATTGAAAAAAGAAGAACTGATTGGATGAATGAAATTGGTTTAAGACTGAAAAACTTAGGGGACAAAAAACTGCTCGAGTTAGGGCGTTTATCTGAAAACGACAAATTATCGATGTTGTATTACAAACAACGGCAGAGGTCATAAAAACAAGTGAGAAAGAGAAAATCACGTATTTTAGAAAAATAATTCTAAATACAGCTGTTGGAGCAAATCCTGACTTTCTGAAATTCAAATATTCTTGACTTCTTTATTTCAAAATTATACCGTTTGGCATATTAAAATTTTAAAAATATTTGCCGATTCGAATGGGTGGTATCAGGAAAATGAAAAGGAAGTTCCTAATTCTATGACTGCTGGACTTTCAAGTATTCTTAATCTAGCTTATCCTGAGTTGAAAGGAAGAAGAGAATTTTATGATTTGTTATGGGACGACATTAAAAGAGCTGGACTTCACAAAACAAGCGGATTACCTATTACAATGACAGGTTCAGGATTAATGGTTTCGCGAACTACTGATTTTGGCAAAAATAATTTGAAATATATAACTGAAGGCCCAACCAGTTAAATTTATAGGTAACAATGAACATTGTTAATGAGGCGAAAAACGCTTAATTTCATGGTTAAGGTTTACTGGCCAAGTCCGCCAAATCTTAAATAGAAAACGAATAAAATGAAACAATACTCTCCAGGAGCTGGTAATGCGCTTATTCTAAATCATTATGTTTTATGGAAAAAGAGATAAGATAATGTCAAGAATAATTTACTATGTAGCAAGTTCAATTGATGGTTTTATTGCGGGACCTAATGACGATATTAGCGCCTTCGTTACAGGGGGAAACGGAGTCGAAAAATACTTATCTGACCTTCAAAAATTTAACACTGTGATTATGGGGCGCCGAACCTATGAATTTGGATACCAATATGGACTTGAACCGGGACAACCAGCTTATCCCCATATGAAACACTTTATTTTTTCAGATTCGTTGAAACTTCCGAAATTTACTGAAACAGTACACATTGAGAAATTATCAATCGACCGAGTGATTGAAATCAAAAAGTTTGCTCAAACCGATATTTATTTATGTGGTGGTGGAGAATTTGCAGGTTGGCTCTTAGACAATGGACTTATAGATCAATTAAAATTGAAACTAAATCCAATTGTCCTCGGAAATGGAATTCGTCTTTTTGGCAATTCATCAAATCAGGCAAAATTGAACTTAAAAGAACCCGAATCATTTGATGAAGGGCTAAAGATTCTAACCTATGATTTTGAAAAATAAAAGTATCCGCCACGTCAAAAGGAATCGTTGTAGGAGCGTCTAAACGATTTTAGAATAAATTATGTAAGTCAAAGTACTGGGCTTATTCTTTTCGACTCTGAAGTCAAAACTCCAATTTTTGATACCTTAAACAAACACTTTACCTAATTAGCATTAAATCCTTTTAATAGTTATGTTTATACTTCTATTTTTCTAATCACAACCAAAGGAATCTAGGTTTATCAGTAGGCTAGCCCTCCTTTTTCTTATCCCCGCTCATCAGCATCAATACAATACCGACCAGGGCTACACATACCCCTGCAAAAACAGAGATCATAACAATGCCATTGCTCCAGTTGACTAAGGGTAGAATGAATACGTTCATATGTTGGTCATTTTAGTACCACAAAAATAGTTGGGCGTATTTTGGCATACTATGATAAATATCAGGAATTTTAAAATACTGCAAGGGTTGAAATTTCAATTCATCCCCTACATACTACAATTGGGAACATTTGAATCGGTTTTTTTCCAACACTGTCTTTATTTTGGTCAAAAATAAAAACTATGCCTCAAGACTTTATCGGTTGGTTCCATACCCTGGCTGCTTTCCTTGCCCTATTGACCGGAAGCCTCATTTTAGCTACACAAAAAGGAACCTCACAGCATAAACGTATCGGCAGAATTTATGGTGTCTCCATGCTGCTTGTCTGTGCGACCGCCTTTATGATCTACCGGGTGCATGGCACCTTTGGTATACTCCATGTCTTCGCCATAATCAGTACCATTACCTTGATATTGGGCATGCGCCCAATTTATATAAAGGGCGTTAAAAACCCCATTGTGACCCACCTTGCATGGATGTATTGGTCCGTCATTGGGCTCTACTGTGCTTTTGCTGCCGAAATCTTTACCCGGCTACCTCTTATATTTAATATCCCGGACAACTATGGGCTTTTTTACCTCTTGATTGGGGTATCCGCTGGAGCTGTCGGGTTTGTAGGAAGCCGTTATTTTAAGAAAAAGAAAACAGCTTGGATAGCACTGTATGGTTGAAAGTTGGAAAGTAAAAAATTATTTTCAGTTAATTTTCATGCTTTTAATCAATAAAATTCCAAAAATAATTACCTGTTGATAAAACTTATCAATCCAGTCTCAAGCCTAATTTCTCATGTCTCATATCCCATTCCTATGGTCTAGCGTCTCTTTACCCCTTACCCAAAATACACTTCACGATAACTTTCAATTCGTCTTCCAACGAAATTTCAGGATACGATTTTCCAGCTTGGCGGTACCAATATCCAGCGTTGAACCTGTCCCCTTCTTTTCTATGCAGGTAGGCATGCAGCCAACTTCCCATAGAATTGTGCATATCCTGAGCAATGTTATGGGAGGCTTCCCAATCCCCCTTTGCATCGAACCACATGGCCTTCAGTTCAGCGGGCCAGTCCTTGGGAACCTGGGGAAGGTCCAGGCTTTTTTCAAAATCGCTAAAGGTATCAGGCATCATCCTACGACTCGTTTTATCAATTTCTCTACCGTTAATCCTTGTCCAATAATGGAGAAGACCACAACGATATAGGTTATCACTAAAAATACATCACGGTACATATCTTCCGCAAGACCTAAGGCCAAGGCTATGGAAATTCCGCCGCGCAATCCGCCCCAGGTCATTACCAAGTTTGTTTTGGGTATAAAATCCAATTTCTTTTCAAAGAATTTTATGGGCAACAGTAGCGAGAGGTACCGGCACGCCAAAACTACCGGAATCGCCAACAGGCCGGCAATAATATAGTCCGTTTTAAAGGAGAGCACCAACATTTCCATACCAATGAGTACAAACAATAATGTATTCAATAAAATATCCAACAATTCCCAAAATTTATCCACGTAGGTTTCCGTTGTAGCGGACATGGCCGAAGTACGAACGGTATCGTTGCCTACTACCAATCCCGCTGCAACCATGGCCAAGGGAGCTGATAAATGGAATTTCTGGGCAATCAAGGTACCCACCATGACCGTTGCCAAGGTAATAATGACCTCAATATCATAATCATCGATAGAACGCATCAATTTGTAGGTGCCCCAACCCAAGGCAAGGCCTAAGAGTAGGCCCCCAATGACCTCTACTCCAAAGAGTTCCACAATTTCCAACGGCGAAACAGCGGCATCGCCCGCAGAGGCCAACTGAAAAATGGTCAAGAAGACCACAACCCCAACACCATCGTTAAAAAGGGATTCGCCTACAATTTTAGTCTCCAATTTTTTAGGCGCCCCGGCTTTTTTCAAAATCCCGAGCACCGCGATGGGATCCGTTGGGGATATCAACGACCCAAAGAGCAGGCAATAAATAAACGGAATTCCCATTCCGATCAATTGCAATAGGTAAAACATGCTCGTACCCACCAGAAAAGTGGACACCAAGACCCCGAGGGTTGAAAAAACGAGAATAGGCCATCGTTGCACTTTCAATTGTTCAAAATTGGTATGTAAGGCCCCGGCGAACAGCAAAAAACTAAGCATAATGTCCAAAAGGACCGATTTAAAATCAATTTGACTAATAATATAACGCTCGGCATTGATTAGGGTATCATCTACATAGCCTATAACGAAAACCACCAGCGTAAATACAATGGTGATCAGCATGAGGCCGATGCTGTTGGGAAGCTTTAAAAACCGGGCATTTAAATAGCCAAAAATGGCCGAGAGAAATACCAGTACCGAAATAATTGTAAAAATATCCATAGCCCTATGTTCCTATCATGTTTAAAAAATCCTGTTCACTAATTATGGGGATTCCCAAATTTTCTGCCTTTGTACGTTTGCTTGGTCCCATTTTATCCCCTGCGATCAAATAACTGGTCTTTGAGGAAATGGAGGAGCCCACCTTGCCCCCATTATCCTCAATCTTCTTTTTAAGCTCATCGCGGCTCATAATTTCGAACACCCCCGAAACCACAAAGGTATTCCCCGCAAGCGTATCGGTTTGGTTTTCCAGCTTATCCGCAGATAGTGCCAACTGGATACCGTGCGCACGCAAGCGCGCTATTGCATCCCTATTTTTTTCATTGGCAAAGAAATCAACGACACTTTGGGCAATACGTTCCCCAATTTCGTCTACTGCGGTCAAATGTTCCAAGGAGGCTTCCTGTAGCGCTTCTATATTCTTATAGGCCTTGGCGAGTTTTTTTGCGACCGTTTCCCCAACGTAACGAATACCAAGTGCAAACAAAACCCGCTCAAAAGGCACGTTTGCAGAGTCCTTTACACCCTTTATCAAATTTTCAGCAGATTTATCCGCCATACGTTCCAAGGGCAAAACAGCTTCTTTGGTAAGGGTGTATAGGTCTGCATAATCCTTAATGAGGCCCTCTTTAAACAATAATTCTACCGTTTCGCCCCCCAGACCTTCAATATCCATTGCCTTTCTAGAAATAAAATGTTGAATGCGCCCAGTAATCTGAGGCGGACAGCCGTATTCATTTGGGCAGAAATGCTTGGCATCCCCAGGGGTACGCGTAAGTTCAGTCCCACACTCCGGGCAATGGGTGATATACTTTGTAGGTTTGGATTCCGGCAATCTTTTGGTGAAATCTACCGCAATGATCTTCGGAATAATTTCCCCGCCTTTCTCCACAAAAACGGTATCCCCTTCCCGAATATCCAATTTCTCTATTTGGTCGGCATTATGTAAAGATGCCCGTTTTACGGTGGTCCCGGCCAATAGGACCGGTTCCAAATTGGCAACAGGGGTAATCGCTCCTGTACGGCCTACTTGGTAGGTGATTTCATTGAGTTCGGTAAAGACCTGTTCCGCCTTAAACTTATAGGCCATGGCCCAACGGGGGGCCTTGGCGGTAAAGCCAAGTTCTTCTTGGTTCTGCAGGCTATTTACCTTGACCACAACGCCATCAGTCTCATAGGGCAGCTCATGACGCTTCGTGTCCCATTCCTCTACAAAGGCCATGACCTCATCCGTTGTTTTACATAGTTGAGCCACCGTTGGGACCTTAAAACCCCATTCCCGGGCCTTATCCAACATTTCAAATTGGCTTTCCAAACCCAAATCCTTGCCTACAATACTGTACAATAAGCATTCCAACGGCCGTTGGGCCACCAAACTACTGTCCTGGAGCTTTAAACTACCCGAAGCTGTATTTCTGGGGTTCATGTATGGCTCTTCGCCATTGGCAATGCGCTCTTCGTTCATTTTAAGAAACCCATCGAACGGTAATACGATTTCCCCCCGGATATCGAATTTTTTAGGAAAATCCCCTTTCAATTGCAGCGGTACGGATTTGATGGTCTTAATATTGTTGGTGACATCATCGCCTTGAATGCCATCGCCACGTGTAACCGCCCTCACCAATTTTCCGTCTTCATAGGAAATACTAATGGAGGCCCCGTCATACTTTAATTCGCACGTAAAGACCACTGGAACATCGCCCAGGTTGCGCTGGATGCGTTTTTCCCAATCTTCCAAGTCTTCCTTGGAATACGAATTATCCAAGGAGTACATGCGGTGTTCATGGACAACAGTGGCGAAATTTTTGGTAACCATTCCACCTACCCTAAGGGACGGAGAACTGGAGTCGTAAAATTCTGGATATTTAGCTTCTAGCGCCTGCAACTCCTTAAGCTGGGTATCAAACTCATAATCGGAAATCGTAGGTTGGTCCAGCACATAGTAGTTATAGTTGTGTTCACGCAACGCTGCCCTAAGTGCCTTTATCTTCTCTTTCATCTTTTAATATTGCTCTTTTCGTATCCATTTTGGTGTTGGGAGTGGTTGGTAAGCTTTCATTTGCGCTAACAACCCGGTAATGGTATCGTCCACAAGAATGGTGTTTAAATTTTCCTGTTTTACAAAGCCTTTTTCGACCATACGTGCCATCATTTCCAAAAGGGAATCGTAAAAACCGTTAGTATTCAATATTCCGATAGGATATTGATGTAGGCCTAGTTGGGACCAAGTCAACATCTCAAAAAATTCCTCAAGTGTACCAAAACCACCGGGCAACATGATGATGCCCTCAGAAAGTTCATGCATCTTAAGTTTGCGCTCATGCATATTTTGGGTAATAATGAGGTTGAAAAGCCCGTCATGGAATACTTCCCTAACCTTTAAAAATTCTGGAATAACCCCAATTACCTTTCCTTTGTTTTCGAGAGCCCCCTTGGCCACATGCCCCATGATACCAATTTTGGCGCCGCCGTAAACCAAGGTTATGCCATTTTCAGCAAGGGTTTTGCCCAGTAAATAGGCGTCTGTAGCATACTTTACGTCAATACCTTCGCTACTCCCACAAAAAACGACGACACTTTTCATGAATTGACTGCTTTTAACATTCGATCGTTTCCGTACATATCTTTTCTCAATTCTATATTTTTATATTGATGAGCTTCCAGTAACGCTACCATTTGTGCGCCCAAGTATTGATTGATTTCTAAATATAAAAAACCATTACGAATTAAATGAGCCGAAGCAAATTTTACGATACTCCTATAAAATACCAATGGGTCTTCATCTGGGACAAATAGTGCTATTTCCGGCTCGTAATCGGTAACGTTTGCATGCATTTCTTTTTTCTCCAACTCCCTTATATAAGGAGGGTTGGCTGCGATGATATCATAGGTTTGTTTAAGTACATCGCTGAGGTTTAGCATATCTGCATGTAAAAAATTGATATTCACATCATTAATTATTGCATTTTCTTTTGCAATATGCAAGGCATCTGTAGAAATATCCACTGCACTTATT
This sequence comes from uncultured Flavobacteriaceae bacterium, assembly GCA_963815225.1. Taxonomy (GTDB): domain Bacteria; phylum Bacteroidota; class Bacteroidia; order Flavobacteriales; family Flavobacteriaceae; genus Maribacter. The sequence continues at coordinate 305,566 of CAWFGA010000005.1, read as the reverse complement.
TGGGCAATAGGAACGCTTTTTTTCAAGGCAATAGGGATACACCCACTGCCTGTCCCCAAATCCAAGATTCGTACTGGTTTTAAAGTGTCTTTGAGGTCAGAAATTATCCACCGCACCAATTCCTCGGTTTCCGGTCTTGGAATCAATACCTTATCGGTTACCTTTAATTCCAAATCCATGAACGTGGTAGTACCCAAAATATACTGTATGGGTTTTTCTAACTTTAATTGACCAAGTGCGTTAAAAATAAGCGTTTCTTGGGCTTCGTCGATAACCACATTGGGCTGAAGTGCCAAAACAAAGCGCTCCAATTGAAAATACTGCTCAATAAGTAAGTAAAAAAAACTGGCAACTTCCTCTTTGCCATAAAGAGAATCCAACTCGGCATGAAATATGTTTTTTATCTCGCGTAATAGCACCTTATAATTTTTTAAGCATCCAAACTGGGCAGGAATAATGGCCCGTATTGCCCATAGGTGCATCAATATATTCAAAACCCATTTGTTTGTAAAGCTTCTGGGCGGCCTCCATATAAGGCATCGTTTCTAGGTAACACCCTTCAAAACCAAACTCCCGTGCGCGTTCCAAGCAAAGGGAAATCATTGATTTTCCCAAACCCCTACCCCTTGCGGCCTCCAAGAAATACATTTTTTGCAATTCGCAGATGTTACCCTCGTAATTGTCTAATGGAGCTACACCGGCGCAGCCTAAAATTTCACCATCTTCCTCAACAACAAAATAAGTGGCTTTGGGTTTATCGTAATGCTCGTACATCTGATCTAATGCCTTATCTGCATAGGCCGTACCCACTTTTGGAACACCAAGGGCTACTAAAACGTTCCTAATTACCGCCGCAACATGCGGATTATCCTCTTTCCTAATTTCGCGGAGTATTGCATTTTCCATTACCAATATACAATAGGTTTTAAAGTGCTATTTTTGAAGCGTGAAGATACGTGTTATGCGTAAAAAGCTAAGCCTCGATGTACAATAAAAATACCGACGCCAATTTTGAGGCCGCTTCAAATTTTTCGCCGTTGTCCACGGCTGAAACTTTTATGTTGCGGGCCATACAAATTGCCAGGAATGGGCTGGGACAAACGGCACCAAACCCAATGGTAGGAGCGGTTATTGTTCATAAAAATCGAATTATAGGGGAAGGGTTCACCAGTGCTTTTGGTGGTCCACATGCGGAAGTAAATGCCATAAATGCCGTTGCAGATACTGCGCTTTTGAAATCCTCCGCGCTCTACGTTACCCTTGAACCGTGTTCGCATCAAGGAAAAACACCTCCTTGTGCAGACCTGATTATAAAAACCGGAATAAAAAAGGTGTTCATTGGACTCGAAGACCCCCACGAAAAAGTTGCTGGACAAGGTGTTGAAAAATTGAAGGCGGCAGGATGTACCGTTGAAGTCGGTATCCTAAAAGATGCCTGCGCGGCGCATCACAAACGCTTTCTAACGTACCACATTAAAAAAAGGCCCTACATCATCTTAAAATGGGCAGAAACCCTTGACGGTTTTATTGCACCCGATGCTGCACTGAGGCATCAAGATAAAAAACCGTATTGGATAACGAATGAACGGTCGAGGCAATTGGTGCATAAATGGCGCAGTGAAGAACAGGCCATACTTGTAGGGACCAACACCGCTTTGGCCGATAATCCAAAACTAAACCTGAGGGATTGGAAAGGCAGATCCCCAATCCGGATTGTTATAGACCGGACCCTGAAAATTCCGCAGAATAGTCACTTGCTTGATGGCTCTCAACCCACCATTGTTTTAACAGAAGTGAACGAAGCGCAAAACTATAGGGAAGGAATCACCTACAAGCTTATCGATTTTAATAAAAATTGTGCGGAAAGTATCTGTGCTGTCTTGTACGATGCCCAAGTGCAAAGTGTAATCATAGAAGGAGGTTCGGCAACATTAAACACTTTTATACAGGCCAAGCTTTGGGATGAAACGCGCATATTCAAAGGTGCTGTTACCTTTGCCACAGGTCTCAGGGCGCCCAAGATAACCGGAACAACCATTGTACATACCCAACTAATGGAAGATCAATTAATAACAGTAATAAATGATAAAGAACATCATATTTGATTTTGGGGATATTTTTATCGATTTGGATAAGCTGGCCCCCTTTAAGGAAATGGCCCGTTTTGGACTTACATCACTAACCCCGGAGTTTGACACGCTTGCAAAAAAATATGAGATGGGGCTTTTAACTACGACGGAATTTTTGAACGCAATGCAATCCACCTTTCCTAGTGCCACCAAAGAACAATTGAAAAAGGCATGGAATTCTATCATTCTTAGCTTTCCGGAATACCGTTTACAGTTCATAGAGGAGCTTAAAAAACAGCATAAATACCGATTGTTCCTTTTGAGTAATACGAATGCACTACATATTGAACAGGTTCAAGAGACAATGGGTATGAAGGATTACAATAGGTTCAAGAACTGTTTCGAAAAATTCTATTTATCCCACAAAATCAAAATGAGAAAACCAGATGCCGCTATTTATAAGTTCGTACTAGATGAAAACAGACTACTCCCCAAAGAAACTTTTTTCGTAGATGATACGGAGGAGAATACGCAAAGTGCTGCTAAATTGGGCATAAAAACATGGAATCTTAACGTGGGAGCCGAGGATATTATCCAATTGCGAAACTTTCTATAGATGTTCTACCTTGCCTTAAGTGTACTTGCGTCTAGTTTTATCTTTGTAGTATTCAAGCTGTTTTCTACCTACAAAGTACAGACCATATATGCCATTATCGTCAACTACGTTACTGCATGCGCTGTTGGGCTTTTGTATTACGATGCTCCCTTGGACCTGACCGAAATTCTGCAACAAAGTTGGTTTTTTGGAGCGGTGACCTTGGGACTCCTTTTTATCGTAATCTTCAACCTAATGGCAGCAACTTCACAAAAATTAGGTGTTTCGGTGGCTTCGGTAGCAACCAAAATGTCCTTGGTAATTCCTGTATTATTTGGTGTTTACCTGTACAATGAACAACTTACACTATTGGAAGTCCTAGGTATAATCCTGGCCCTGTTTGCCGTATATTATGCCTCCTACAAGGAAAAGAAACTAAAGGCAGAAAAATGGGCCTTTTTATTACCGCTTTTAGTATTTCTGGGTTCGGGGGTCATCGACACGAGTATCAAGTATTTTCAGGAAGTGCACATGCCAGAGAAAGCCTATCCGCTCTTTTCGGCTACAGTGTTTGCCTCCGCAGCCTTTATTGGAGGTTTATATATTTTAGGTACCTCCGTTAAGAAACCAATTGGATTTAATTGGAAAAATGTACTAGGCGGTATCTGTTTGGGGATTCCTAATTATTTTTCCATTTACTTCTTGCTCAAAGCTTTGCAACATCCAACCTTGACGAGTGCTTCTGTCTTTACCATTAACAACGTAGCCATTGTTATGCTATCCACTTTATTGGGTATACTTTTGTTTAGGGAGGTCCTTTCCGTTAAAAATTGGATGGGTATAGGCTTAGCTATTCTTAGTATTGTATTGGTTGCCTTGGGAGATAAAATTACTACACTACTTGCATTAAATTCATAAAAACCAGTCATTGAATAGTTATAGAACCATTGCGAAACCATATGGCCCATTGCTTTTAAAGGAGCGTAAAAGCAAGTTCTACGGGTATGCCTTCCCCGTAGAAAATGAGGAACAGGCAAAGGAACATTTAGAGTCCTTGAGAAAAGAGTATCCTACCGCCAACCACGTTTGTTATGCATGGCAAATGGGTATTGAGGAGAAATTATACCGCGCCAATGACGATGGTGAGCCAAATAATGCTGCCGGTATGCCCATTTATGGTCAATTACAGGCTTTTGATGTCACCAATATCCTGGTAGCGGTGGTGCGGGTTTTTGGAGGTACAAAATTGGGTGTGGGCGGATTGATCAGTGCTTATAAGGAAACGGCCAAGTTAACCTTGGAAACGGCGCAAATACAAAAGAAGGTTTTGCAACGAAAACTGACAATTTCCTTTGAATATCCAGAAATGGATGCCGTTATGCGGATGGTAAAGAAAAACCAGCTAACCGTAATTTCCCAAGAATTACATTTGAAGGGTAAAATTGAGCTTTCGGTTCCAAAAAAAGATTTTGGCAAAATACTGAAACTGGTAAAGGCCAATCATAAATTGATCGTAGAATCAGGGGAATCCATGTAGTAACAAGGTGCCTTTTAGAAATTCAATTTCTCCAAAAGAATAGCCGGACATTTCATGGGCCTTTTTCGATGCATGTCCATAAAAACCAAAACGGTATTGGCGGTAGCCAAAAGTTCTCCTGCTTCATTCTTAATTTCATAGTCGAACTCTATCCGTACCACTGGCTTTTTTTTTAAAATTGCTTTTACCGAAATCAAATCATCGTAAAGCGCTGGCTTTAGATATTGAATGGATAAACTGATTACGGGCAGCATGACTCCGTTGGCCTCCATATCTTTGTAAGAAATACCCAACATACGCAGCCACTCTACTCTAGCCATCTCTAAATACTGGGCATAGTTACCGTGGTAGACGACTCCCATCTGGTCTGTTTCCCCATATCTAATTCGAAAAGAAATTGTGTTTGTGCGCATTTATCTAAACTAAAAAGTATATATTTAAAAGCTCCCCCTAAGGGCAAGCGAACATGAGAAAAAAAAAGGTCAAATTCAATGATATTGGATTTTTTTTTTAGATAATTTGTTCACATATTTGCCCAAGTTGAACGAGAACCTAGATTGAAAATTTTCAATCTTCCTTAGCTTAAGGCTAACCATTAAATGTTGAGATTCCATTATGAGTGTTACTGCAAATTCCGTCTGGAAAAACTGTTTGATATTTATCCAGGATAATATCCAACCGCAGGCATTCAAAACTTGGTTTGAACCCATTAAACCGATCAAGCTCTCCGATAATGCCCTGAGCATACAAGTACCTAGCAAATTTTTCTACGAGTGGCTCGAAGAACATTATGTAAAGCTTTTGAAAGTTGCGTTGACCAAAGAATTGGGGGAGGCCGCAAAACTGGTCTACATTATTCGTATGGAGAATACTTATGGCAACAAAGAACCTTTTACGGAAAAGATACCGAGCTCCAATAGGGGCGCCATGGCTGCACAAGAAATGGATGTGCCCATTAAATCAAAAAATCCAGAATTACGCAATCCTTTTGTAATACCGGGGATACGCAACATCAAAATAGAGTCACAATTAAACCCAAATTATAATTTCGATAACTTTCTGGAGGGTGATTCCAACAGGCTTGCACGATCAGCTGGGATGGCAGTGGCCAATAAACCTGGAGGTACATCCTTTAATCCGCTCTTGGTTTTTGGTGGCGTAGGTTTGGGTAAAACGCATTTGGCCCACGCCATCGGTGTAGAAATCAAGGACAAATATCCAGAGCGCACCGTACTTTACATCTCTGCCGAAAAATTTACACAACAGTATATTGAGTCCGTTAAAAAGAATACCAGAAATGATTTTATTCATTTCTACCAGTTAATCGATGTCCTCATCATTGACGATGTTCAGTTTTTATCGGGAAAATCTGGAACGCAAGATGTTTTTTTTCACATTTTCAACCATTTACATCAAAATGGAAAGCAGGTGGTATTGACCTCGGATAAAGCACCTGTTGACATGCAGGATATTGAGCAACGGCTATTATCACGCTTTAAGTGGGGCCTATCCGCAGAACTGCAAAGTCCTGATTACGAGACCCGAATTTCAATCCTAAAAAATAAATTATATAGGGACGGGGTAGAAATTCCTGAGGATATCATTGAATACGTGGCCAAGCATATCAAGACCAACATACGGGAACTGGAAGGGGCCATTATATCTTTGATTGCACAATCCACCTTAAACAAACGTGAGGTTACTATAGAATTGGCGCAGCAGGTCGTTGAAAAATTTGTCAAAAATACCAAGCGTGAAGTCTCCATAGATTATATACAAAAAGTAGTATCCGATTATTTTGAAATGGATGTTGCTACGCTGCAGTCCAAAACAAGAAAGCGACATATTGTACAGGCCAGGCAATTGGCGATGTTCTTTGCCAAAAAATTTACAAAAGCCTCTTTAGCAAGTATTGGATCACAGATTGGAAAAAGAGATCATGCTACCGTGTTACATGCCTGTAAAACGGTCGATAATCTTGCGGAAACCGATAAGCAGTTTCGTAAGTACATTGATGATCTTACCAAAAAATTCTCCTAAAACCAGTTACCCATGAACGTGTTAATGGTTTGCCTAGGTAACATCTGTAGGTCCCCATTGGCAGAAGGCATTCTTAAAAGTAAGGTTAATCTTGATTATGTAAAGGTCGACTCTGCCGGTACGGCAGGATATCACCTTGGAAATCCACCAGACCCTAGGTCCATAAAGGTTGCTAAAGAACATGGTATCGATATTAGTGAGCAATGCTGTAGAAAATTTACGGTTTCGGATTTTGATGCTTTTGATTTGATTTACGCAATGGACAAAAGCAATTATAATGCAATACTGGCTCAGGCACGTACAAAGCATGATGCCGAAAAAGTGAAACTTTTACTCAACGAAACAAATTTGGAATTAAAGGAGGTCCCCGATCCTTATTACGATTCCAAGGATGGTTTTGAAAAGGTGTATCAGCTTATAGACAACGCCTGCACTATAATTGCGGTACGATTAGAAAAATAATTCATGAGCATACAAAACGGGAAAACAGGGACTGTTTATTTGATTCCATCTACACTGGGCGATATGGCCCCCTTAGAGGTGTTACCAATATCCATTAAACAGGCTATTGAAAAAATTGACCATTATGTGGTGGAGAATGAAAAAACCGCCCGTCATTTCATCAAAAAGATAAGTCCTAGAAAATCACAGCCTTCCTTAAAACTATCCGTGCTGAATAAATTTACGGAGCCACAGGAAATCCCAGGTTTCTTGCACCCCTGTTTGCAAGGTTTTGACCTTGGAATCCTTTCCGAAGCCGGTTGTCCCGGTATCGCAGATCCAGGGGCAGCCGTCGTAAAAATCGCGCATGACAAAAATGTACAGGTAGTACCCTTGGTTGGCCCCTCCTCTATTCTGATGGCCCTTATGGCCAGTGGTATGAACGGACAAAATTTTGCCTTTAACGGCTATTTGCCTATCGAGGGTAGTGAGCGTAAAAAATACATTAAAGGCTTGGAGCGAAAATCCAAGGATGAAAAGCAATCGCAACTTTTTATAGAAACTCCTTACCGCAACAATAAAATGCTCGAAGAGCTAATTAAGACGGTGGCTCCAAATACCCTTATCTGCGTGGCCGCAGATATAACACTCCCTACGGAATACATAAAGACAAAAACGGCACAGCAATGGAAGAGTGAAAATGTAGACCTGCATAAAAGACCGGCCATCTTTATTATTCAAGCATAAAAAAACCTTGACAACGAATTGCCAAGGTTTACACTTTCATATGTATAAAAAAAATTAAATTCTTGGATTACGTTTAGGAGGAATCATGGAAATATCATATCCAGCAAACTTCTTCATGTAATTGGATATACTTGTTCCATAACCATCCTTTAGATCCATACGGCCCTGCGATCGCAAGAACAATTTCACATTTCCAGGCCCAGCAAGGTGTGCAGCTGCCAAAATACCGGATTCGGTAATTTCAACTCCATCCATATGCGTACCCACATAGCGTGTAATGTCTTTTCTGAGTATCCATTTGTTACGGGAAATATTAACGTGGAACGCCTTTTCCTGTAACTCCGGATTGTTCAAAAAATTGACACCGTTGTACACCCCAACCAGTTCTAGGGTACCCAGTCCAAACTGGTATTTACCCAAATAACCATAAGTATTGACAATAAAGTAGTTGCCTTGGGACTCCTTAAAAGCCAAAGCCTCTTTAAAACCATTGAACTGGCTACCGATAAAAGGGGGATTAATTTTTAAATTCGAAAAATAAGTTTCGTCTTGAGGAAACAAAACTAAAGTAGGTTCTTTTACTTTAAGTACTTCCGGAACTTCAACCTTAAACGGTTTAAATCCGAAACCAGATAAAATAAACATCATAATAAGAGGACAACATATTAATATCCATCTTCTCATATTATTTATTTCTTAAGACTTATGGCGACTACTATTTGCCTGCTTAAATTTCTTCGTCAAAGGTAGAATGGAAAATATAGTAGTTTGAGAAGGTTCTGTTAAAAAAATACACATTTAGTTAACATGTGCTAAAATTCGGACAATTGGCCTATCTATTGATCTTCTGGGCGTTTATCCATCGGATGTACTGCTCTTTATTTCGGTTGTGTTGCGCTAAACTCTCTGCAAACATGTGGTATCCAAATTTTTCTACGTTGGCTACCATATAATAATAGTTATGCTTTTCTGGGTTTAAAACGGCATCTATGGCACTTATATCGGGCATCATAATAGGTCCCGGTGGTATTCCTGCGTACTTGTAGGTATTATATGGGGAATCCAATTCCAAATCCTTATACAGCACCCTCTTTATAACGGTATCGAAATTACCCGATGTTTCCTTAATGGCGTAAATAACTGTAGGATCGGCTTGCAATAAAATCCCGTCCTTCAACCGATTAAGGTAAAGTCCGGCAACCCGAGGCCGTTCTTCCACCTTCGCCGTTTCTTTATGCACAATGGAGGCCAAGGCAATTACTTCGTTGGGCTTGAGACCTAGCGCCTCTGCCTTACCCATTCTTTTATCGTTCCAGAAGCGCTTGTATTCCGTAAGCATCCTTTCCCTGAAGCCATTTGCGGACGTATTCCAAAAAAACTCATAACTGTTGGGGATGTAAAGCGCCAGCTTGTTCGCAGCTGTGAATCCATTAGCATTTAAAAATTCGGTGTCCTTAAAAGAGGCAAGCAAGCTGCTACTATCCGCCTCTATTTGGCTGGCTATCCTACCCGCCAAGGCTTCCACCGATTCTTGGTTGTTGAACGAAACCTTGACCGGAATATTTCCGCTTCGCAGGGAGTTTACAATTTCATTATTGTTCATCCCCTTTGCGATGCTATATTTTCCTGGCTTAATGTTTTCCAAATATCCTTTACGATCCGCTGCGGATTTAAAAGAATCCATATCCTCCAATAACGGACTCAATTGCTCTTCTAGGGATGCCACAGATGCATTTGTAGGAATGTAAACAAAAGCCTCCGCATTGTTGAAGTTGGTGTTGGGGGTAAAAAAGGTTCCGTAGACCATAAAAGCGAATACCCCTCCACCAACTAAACCGAAGAGTAAAATACCCAGTAGAATTCTTTTTATATACATTAATTTATTTTTTGCAATAGAACTTCATTTTTATAAGTGTCCTTTACCCTGATCCAGTCTTTCTTTACCCCTACCGTTACAAAACCTAATTTCTTGAAGAGATGAATACTTCCCGTGTTCTCTTCCAAGATATTGGCATACACCTGTTTTAAACCCAACACGTCAAAAACATAGGTGCATAATAAGGAAATGGCTTCACTGCCAATACCCTGGTTCCTGTCTCGTTCTTCCAAAATAACAATACCCAGCCCTGCTCGTTTATGATTGGGATCAAAATCAAAAATATCGATCAGACCAATGGGGCGGTGTTCTTTAGAACTGATTACCAATCGCAACTGTTTAACATCAAAAATATCCCTATGAGCATTGTCTAAATAGAGCTGCAGCACATCTTTTGAATATGGGGTAAGGGTACCGCTTACCTCCCATACCTTAGGATCGTTTTCCAATTGGTACAGAAAATCGAGGTCCTTTTGCTCCAAGGCCCTGAGGTAGATACGGTCTCCATGCAATGTTACCATGCCATTTCCCCTTTAAAAACCTGTTTAGCCTCGCCTTTCAAATAAATATTCCTGTAGGTACCATTTTCGGTGTCAAAAGAAACCGCCAATTTTCCCCCCAAAGTATTTATGGAGACGGTGTTTCCATGAATTTTTCCAAAATGGTGCATCCCAAGAGCTACGGCGGTAACGCCTGTACCACAGGAAAGTGTTTCATCTTCCACCCCGCGCTCGTAAGTACGGACATCAAATTCATTCGCGCCCCGCTCCTCCACAAAATTTATATTGCTTCCTCTTTCACCATAAACACCGTAGCGTAGGCGCGCACCCGCTTCTACCACGTTAAATACCTTAAGATTATGTACCAATTGTACATGGTGGGGAGAACCGGTGTTCAGGAAAAGTGCTTTCGTCTTTTCGTGTATTTCGAGCACATCCTGCATTTTAAGCTGAACCTTAGTGCCATCAATAGTAGCCTCATGCAGGCCATCTACGGCATTGAATTTGGTTTTGGAATCGATGATTCCCAAAAAATTGGCGAAAGCTACGATGCACCTTCCTCCGTTGCCGCACATGCTTCCTTCCCTTCCATCGGCATTAAAATAGACCATCCTAAAATCGCACTCCGCATCATCCTCCAACAAAATTAAACCGTCTGCACCTACACCAAATCTACGGTTGCATAAGTGCGCGACTAAAGCCGAATCCTGCTTAGGAAAATTACCGTTGCGATTGTCGATCATCACAAAGTCATTTCCAGTACCCTGGTATTTATAAAATGTATTTTTCATATCATCTCAATAGTACAAATATAGGCTTTAATTCGTTTTTTGCTTCCCGTTAAAAAGTAGTTAAACCGATGTGAAAAATTATATTTTCAAGTAATTTTACGACCAATACGTTAAAACTTTAAAGAATATGAAAAAATTAGCAAGTCTTCTTCTTGTTTCGGTTTTCGCAGGAGCGATAACGTTGGGATCGTATAAGATTTTCTTTGAAAAAGAAAATTTCACCGTAATAACCCAGGAAAGCGATAGTGGCCTGTTCAATGCCAGCTACACCCCTACCTCCGCTAAAGGGGCGGGTATAAATGAAGTCGATTTTACTTTGGCGGCCGAGAACACGGTCAATGCCGTAGTCCACGTTAAAAACATAACCTTGAGCAAGGGGCCTACCACGATACTTGATTTCTTTTATGGTTCTGGAGGCACCGCAACACCGCAAGTGGGTACCGGATCTGGGGTCATTATTTCCTCGGATGGTTATATTGTCACCAATAATCACGTCATCACACGTGCAAACCAGCTTCAGGTAACGCTCAACAACAACAGAACCTATGAGGCCAAACTTATAGGCACCGATCCAAATTCTGACATCGCCCTGATTAAAATCGATGCCGACGAAAAGTTACCTTACCTCGCTTTTGGCGATTCAGATGGCACCAAAATTGGGGAATGGGTGTTGGCCGTAGGAAATCCATTTAATCTTACATCTACGGTTACGGCCGGAATTGTTAGTGCTAAAGCACGCAATTTGGGTAAGAATCAATCGTTCATTCAAACAGATGCCGCCGTTAATCCAGGTAATTCCGGTGGTGCCTTGGTAAATACGAATGGGGACCTTGTGGGTATCAATACCGCGATTACATCGCAAACGGGCTCCTATGTAGGCTATTCCTTTGCCGTTCCCAGCAATATTGCCAAAAAGGTTGTTCAGGATATTCTGGAATATGGTAACGTGCAAAAAGGATTTATGGGCATAAGTCCGGCCCCTGTAAATACCAGGGACGCCATTGAACGTGGCATCAATAATATTGATGGGGTATATATCGAATATATTGAAGATGCCTCAGCGGCCGTGGACGCAGGGTTGCAAGTGGGCGATATCGTTAAAAAAGTAGATGCTATCGACGTCCATAAATACGCCGACCTTACGGGCTACCTATCCACAAAAAGACCCGGAGATACGCTAGACTTTGTAATAGACAGGGGTGGAGAGTTATTGGAAATACCCCTTACCTTGAAGGAAAGGCAAAAACTCGTTGTGCCTGAAATGGGGTTGGAAGTCAAAAATCTTACGGAATACGACAAAAAAGTCTATAAAACCCAAACTGGCGTTAAGATTGTAGGTGTACCGGAACGTTATAGGGGCTACGGTTTATCCGAAAAAGTAATCGTTAAAATTGATGATACCGAAATTGGCAACATAGACGATGCCTATACGGCCTTTGGTGCCATATCCAGATATGGAAAAACGATTATTACAATGGTTGGGCCGAATGGTGAAAAGGATCGACTCATTTTTCAATAATAATCTTACTTATTGGCAGAGGCCCTCGCAGAAACGGGGGCTTTTTTATTAACAATTGACACCTAAGGCCCTTAATTTTTCTAGTTTTGTAGGAATCTAAAAGCAACTTACCCGTTATGGCCCCAAAAACAACTTATGAAAAGGAGTTGGCTTTTCAAGCAGACCGAAGAAAAGCTACTACCGAGTTCATTAAAATTGTGAGTGACCTTTGGTATGATAAATCTATCGAAATCGTACTTTTTAAGAATCAGGTCATCGATAAGAGCGTTAGCGATATTATTCACTTGCATGAATATGCTGGGGAATTTGTTCAAAAACCGATTTCGATTTTTGATTCCGTAGAAATTCTCAGAGCCATTTTGGATATCTCCTTGCCCCCTTCCAAATTGGATATCGGTAAGCTAACCTATGAATATCATTGTGACGATAACAATTTTAACAATGTAAAGGCCTTTGTCATCGAAAAACTGAAGACCGCCCAACATTTTAAAAATATAGAGCCCAAAGATGTTGTCCTTTACGGTTTTGGGAGAATTGGTAGACTGGTAGCCCGTGAATTAATGTCCAAGACGGGCAAAGGCAACCAATTGCGTTTAAGGGCTATTGTCGTAAGGGGGAGACCTGGTGATAGGGGAAATCTTGAGAAAAGGGCCAATTTAATGCGAACGGATTCCGTTCACGGCATTTTTAACGGTACCGTAAATGTCGACCATGAAAAGCAAAGATTGCTGATTAATGGCACAACCGTCCATGTCATCTATGCCAATGTCCCCGAAGAAATAGATTACACGGCATTTGGAATCCATAATGCCCTTATCATCGATAACACGGGAGCATTCCGAACCAAAGAACAATTAGAGCGGCACCTGAAGGCCAATGGGGCGGAAAAAGTATTATTGACGGCCCCAGGAAAAGGTATGGCCAATATCGTTCATGGTGTCAACCACTTGGAATATGATCCGGATGAAACCCAATTATTCTCAGCGGCCTCTTGTACGACTAATGCAGTAACACCAATTCTAAAGGCCATTGAAGAAACCTTGGGTATTGAAAAAGGACATTTGGAAACGATACATGCGTATACCAATGACCAAAATCTAGTGGACAATATGCATGGGAAATACAGAAGGGGGCGTGCAGCTGGCTTAAATATGGTCATAACAGAAACGGGAGCGGGCGAGGCTGCAGCGAAAGCCTTACCCTCGTTACAAGGCAAACTAACCTCTAATGCTATCCGCGTACCCGTGCCCAACGGGTCTTTGGCAATTCTCAATATCGAGGTTCAACAAAAAACTTCCTTGGACGGTGTGCACACCATGATTAAAAAATATGCGTTGGAAGGTGATCTCGTGGAACAGATAAAGTACGCGCTGAGCAAGGAACTCGTATCGTCTGATATCATTGGTACATCGGCCCCGGCCATATACGATAGTAACGCAACGATTGTATCCAAAACAGGAAAAAATATCATTCTCTATATTTGGTATGATAATGAATATGGTTATTCCCATCAAGTCATACGATTAGCAAAATATATGGCCAAAGTGCGTAGGTATACCTATTATTAATCCGAGTCTTGGACATCCATATTTAGCTCACATCCGTAGATACCTTGACGCTTACAACGATTGTTCATTTTTTTTTCTTAATTGACTTTAATAAATTACTTTAGTCATCTCTAAATCATTTTTTTAATACAATAACCTATTTACATGAAAGTCCATAGAATACTATTGCTACTGGCCTTATTGCTAGTTACAACCGTACAATTTGCACAGGAAGCCGAAGAGGATGACAAGTTGTCTCTAGATGAAGGACCTATTAGCAATCAATTCGATTATGTCGCCAAACGTTCCGGAAACTACCGTGCAGATGGGGTTAGATATGAGGTTGTAAAGGAATCCAACCTTTATAAGTTACGCGGTAACGTTTTGGATTCCATTGCGGCGATGAACAAAAAAACAAATGAGCTTAAATCGACAATTGCCGAGCATGAAACGACCATAACCTCATTGAATAAAAAATTGGAGGAGACCACGACCAATTTAGCCGCCGTAACCGAGGAGAAGGACAGTATGTCCTTTATAGGCATACCTGTATCCAAAGGCACCTATAATTTTATACTTTGGACCATTATTGGGGGTCTTTTCTTGTTGTTGGGCCTATTTATTTACAGATTTAGAAACAGCAATATTCTTACCCAAGAAGCCAAACAGAATCTCTCTGAGCTGGAAGTGGAATACGAAGATCACCGTAGAAGGGCACTGGAGCGCGAACAGAAGATAAGCAGGCAACTGCAGGATGAAATCAACAAGCAGAAAAAAACGAAATAATAAAAGCTCCTTCATGGGGCTTTTTTTGGTATGGAACATCGTATAGGGCGAATTTCGCCAGGACAAATTTCAGATATTCTTTCCCTTTTTGATGACTATAGAATCTTCTACGGCCAGCCATCTGATAGGCAAGGTGGCACTAAATTTCTTAGGGAAAGGTTACAAAGGGAAGAAGCTATCATCTTCGCTGCCTATATTGATAACGAGGCGGTGGGCTTTACACAACTCTATTACACGTTCTCATCGGTTAGTTTGGAGCGTTCCCTTATTTTGAATGACCTTTTCGTTTCCAAATCCCATCGAAAAAAGGATATCGGTAAGAGTCTGCTACTGCGGGCGCAGAACTTTTGCAGTGCAAACGGCTATCAAGGGCTTGGCACTGGAAACGGCTACGAACAACCCTGCTCAAAAATTATACGAACGATTGGGGTGGCAAAAGGATTCGCACTCTTTTCATTACTTTTGGGCAGCCAACTGATTTTTCTACACAAGAGATGCGAATAGATATTATTACGGTATTACCCGAACTACTTACGAGCCCTTTTGAAGCCTCAATTTTAAAACGAGCTAAAGATAAAGGCTTGGTTGAGGTACATTTCCATAATCTAAGGGATTATACCGATACGAAATACCGCAATGTGGACGACTATCAGTTTGGTGGTGGCGCAGGCATGGTACTGATGATCGAACCCATAGATAAGTGTATCGCCCAACTTAGATCTGAAAGAAATTATGATGAAATCATTTACATGACGCCGGATGGGAATACGCTGGACCAAAAAATGGCCAATCAACTTTCTATGGTAGAAAACATTATTATTCTATGCGGTCATTATAAAGGCGTGGACCAGCGTGTACGTGATGCATATATTACAAAGGAAGTATCGATAGGAGATTATGTACTTTCGGGTGGGGAATTGGGAGCTGCAGTTCTTTGCGATTCAATTATACGTTTAGTACCAGGCGTCTTGAACGATGAAACCTCTGCCCTTACCGATACGTTTCAAGATGGACTTTTGGCGCCACCGGTTTACACTAGGCCGGCGGAATACAAGGGAATGAAAGTACCAGAAATACTCTTGAGTGGCAACTTTGGTAAGATTGAGGAATGGCGGGAGAACAAAGCATATGAGCGCACAGAAAAACTGCGCCCAGATTTATTGGAATAGCAATTAAGCACTTTATACGGTAAAAAGTACTGAAAATACTTGTAGAATATAATTTAAGGATTAATTTTGCAGCCTGTTAGAACAACCTCTGACGAAAATCGTGAACGTTGCTTTAATTTAATTCCAATTAACAATTCAATGGAATCATTAATAAAATTTGTACAAGACGAATTCGTAACGAAGAAAGAATTCCCAAAATTCTCTGCTGGAGACACCATTACCGTGTACTATGAGATTAAGGAAGGGGAGAAAACAAGAACCCAGTTCTTTAAGGGCGTAGTTATACAAAGAAGGGGAACTGGTGCTACGGAAACTTTTACAATCCGTAAAATGTCCGGAACCGTTGGCGTAGAGCGTATCTTTCCTATCAACCTACCTGCACTTCAGAAAATAGAAGTGAACAAGAAAGGTAAAGTACGTAGATCAAGAATTTACTATTTCCGAGGATTGACCGGTAAGAAGGCCAGAATTAAGGAAGTAAGAGGCTAAGTCCTCCAAAATAAAAATACAGAACACCGTTTCATTTTTGACTCGGTGTTTTTTTATGAACATTTGTGAATAAACCTAGTTTATAACCTGTTGATTATTAATTTGATACCTTTTTATGACCAATTAAAAAAAAAGTATTATATTTAGTTATGGTTTAGAAATTGAATTTGCTAAGAAATCAATTTTAGGGCCATTACGAAGCTTACGTTCTTTGTATTGTTGTTTAGTATTTAGATTTAATCACATTCATTTGTAATTAAAAAGTACAACGTAGTTTTATATAGGCTGTCGCTTTTATATGACTATTGAATCCTTGAATTGATTTCATTGTTTGGAATTAAACAAAGTGATTAGAACAACGAAATGAAATGATTTTTTGATGTTGGATTCCTTGTCCAAAATCAAGGTCATTTTAAACGTTGAAAAAGGGATACGGAGGCAATCAAGGGTTGCCGTTTTATTGCAAAAGTAAAACACACAGTCCGTGAACTTTTTCTAGAAAGCCATATCATTGTATGCGTACATTGATATGGCTTTTATTATTTCACAAAACTTCTCGCAACCCGTTAATATTAGAAGGCATCCACTCTTTTAAGCCTATAGAAAATTGTATATTTGCTCCGCTTTAATCAAAAACAAAACTGCAAATGTCCAAAATTTTTTATACCAAAACAGATGAAGCTCCAGCATTGGCAACGGAGTCTTTTTTACCTATTGTAAAGGCTTTCACAAAAACTTCGGGAATTGAAATAGAGACCAAGGATATATCCCTTGCCGGTAGAATTGCCGCAACCTTTCCAGAGTTTTTGACCCCAGAACAACAGGTATCCAATGATTTGGAAGAGTTGGGCGAGATGGCAAAGCAACCGGAAGCAAATATTATTAAGTTGCCAAATATTAGTGCCTCTGTTCCACAGCTAAACGAAGCAATAAAGGAGTTACAGGAAAAAGGGTATCAACTCCCTAATTATCCAGATGAGCCTAAATCGGATGAAGAGCGGGAAATAAAGGCAAAATATGACAAAATTAAAGGTAGTGCCGTAAATCCAGTTCTTCGTGAAGGTAATTCTGATCGTAGGGCACCACGCGCGGTAAAAAATTACGCCAAGCAAAATCCGCATTCCATGGGTGCATGGAGTTCAGATTCAAAAACCCATGTTGCTACCATGGGTGCCGGAGATTTTCAAGCCAATGAAAAATCAGTGACTTTGGCGAAAGCCGCTGCGGTTCAAATAAAGTTGGTTTCAGAAGACTCAAGTACTATTTTAAAGGATAAAATCGCTTTACAAGCTGGGGAAATAATTGATGCTACGGTAATGAACAGGAAGGCTTTATTAGCCTTTATAGAGAGGGAAATCAAGGATGCCAAGCAAAAAGGAGTGCTTTTTTCCGTGCATTTAAAAGCGACCATGATGAAAGTCTCCGACCCCATTATTTTTGGTCATGTAGTGGAAACATTCTTTAAACCAGTTTTTGAAAAATATACGACCACGTTTGAAAAATTGGGCATAAGCCCAAATGACGGCCTGGCCAGTCTTTATCAAAAAATTGACCAGCTTCCCAAGGACGAAAAAACCGCAATCGAAAATGACTTGGATAAGGCCTTGGAACATGGACCGGACCTTGCCATGGTCAATTCTGATAAAGGGATTACAAACCTACATGTTCCAAGCGATATCATCATTGATGCTTCCATGCCTGCCATGATTCGCAATTCAGGTAAGATGTGGAACGCCAAGGGAAATGCCCAAGATACCAAAGCCGTTATACCAGATAGTAGTTATGCCGGGATATATACTGCAACCATTGATTTTTGTAAAAAGCATGGCGCCTTTGACCCAAGGACAATGGGAACGGTCCCCAATGTTGGCTTAATGGCCCAGAAAGCCGAAGAATATGGTTCTCACGACAAAACCTTTGAAATCAAAAAACCTGGAACCGTTCAGGTCCTAGATTTGGATTCTGGAGCTATTCTAATTGAGCATAAAGTGCAGGAAGGTGATATTTGGCGCATGTGCCAAGTGAAGGACGCCCCAATACAGGACTGGGTAAAATTAGCCGTTTCACGTGCCAAAGCCACTCAGGACCCTGCAATATTCTGGTTGGATAAGAACAGGGCGCACGATGCAGAACTCATCAAAAAAGTAAAAGCTTATTTAGCCCAGGAAAACACAACAGGGTTGGATATTCAAATTATGGCTCCGATTGAAGCCACGACCTATACCTTAAAACGGATGAAAGAAGGGAAGGATACCATCTCCGTATCCGGAAACGTTTTACGTGACTACCTTACGGATCTCTTTCCAATCTTAGAAGTAGGCACTAGTGCAAAAATGCTATCCATTGTTCCATTAATGAATGGCGGTGGTCTATTTGAAACGGGGGCTGGTGGATCTGCCCCAAAACATGTTGAGCAATTTTTGGAAGAGGGCCATTTACGTTGGGACTCTCTAGGGGAATTTCTTGCCCTAGGAGTCTCCTTGGATTTTTATGGTGATAAAAATGCAAACCCAAAAGCAAAGATTCTTGGAGATACACTTGACGGTGCCACAGAAAAATTTCTCTTAAACGATAAATCCCCCTCAAGAAAAGTTAAGGAATTAGATACAAGGGGAAGTCATTTTTACCTTGCTAAATATTGGGCGGAAGCCCTGGCAGCACAAAATGAGGATACCGAGTTGAAATCTATCTTCACGGAGATTAACAAGTCCATAACTATAAACGAAAAACAAATTTTGAACGAATTGTTGGAAGCCCAAGGTACTTCACAGCATATTGGTGGCTACTATAAGCCAGATCCAAAACTAGCCTCAAAAGCGATGCGACCTAGTGCCGCGTTCAATAAAATACTGGCATCAATTTAAAAAAAATTGCTTAAATAAAAAGACTTACCCTATGGCAGGTCTTTTTATTTGTTGTTAAAGTTGTGAAGTATTGGCTACATGTACTATTTCTGAGTATTTTTAAAAAAAATTACTATGAAAGGGCTTACAAAAACATTACCCATACTCTTATTGTTTATATCCTTTTTAAGTCAAGCCCAGCAAAAATATACAATTAGCGGTACCGTAACAGAAACGGCAAGTAATGAAACCTTAATTGGAGTTACACTTGTATTTCCAGAATTGAACGCGGGGGTAACCACTAATGAATATGGGTTTTACTCCATAACACTTCCTGAAGGAAAATATCAAATTCTCGTGACTTATCTAGGTTTTAAAGATGTTAGCAAAAACGTTGAGTTGAACAAGAATCTTAAAATTGACTTCAAACTTGACGAAGAGGCCGAAGAATTGGAGGAAGTTGTAGTTATAGAGAATGTAGAACGCATGGATATTCGTAAGCCACAGATGAGTGTAAATACGTTGTCAGTAGAAACTATAAAGAGAATACCGGTAATCCTTGGAGAAGCCGATGTTATAAAATCTATTCTTTTATTGCCCGGAGTTACCAATGCTGGGGAAGGAGCATCAGGTTTCAATGTCCGTGGAGGAGCAGTGGATCAAAATTTAATACTTTTAGATGAGGCCACAATTTTCAACTCATCGCATCTCTTCGGTTTTTTCTCGGTATTTAATCCAGATGCCATAAAGGATATTAAATTATATAAAGGTGGAATTCCGGCACGTTACGGCGGTAGGGTTTCTTCGGTTCTTGACATTTTTCAAAAGGAAGGAAACAGCAAGGAAGTAAAAATCAATGGTGGAATTGGAGCGGTAGCCAGTCGTTTATTGGTGGAAGGCCCGATAAAGAAAGATAAGGCAGCTTTCCTGGTCGGTGGAAGGGCATCTTATGCCCATTTGTTCCTTCCGCTTTTTGATATTGATAATACCGCGTACTTCTATGATTTGAATACCAAACTAAATTATAAGGTAAATCCCAACAACAATATTTTTCTTTCCGGATACTTTGGACGGGATGTCTTTGGCATCAGTGAAAGTTTTGTCAACACTTATGGGAATGCTGTTGGTAATTTCAGATGGAACCATTTATTCTCGGATAAACTGTTCTCCAACCTCTCCCTCATCTATTCGGATTACTATTATGGCTTAAAGTTGGATTTTGTCGGTTTCAACTGGAATTCGGGTATTCGGAATTTCAATGTCAAGTATGATTTAAAGCACTATCTTAATGATAAGCTACAGATTAATTATGGCATCAATAATATTTACTATCAGTTTAACCCTGGGAAAATAGAACCCTCCAATGCAGATTCGGGCATCTTGGAAGAGCAGCTCATCCAAAAATATGCCAACGAATTTGCAGCCTATATTGATGTAGAACAGAAAATAACGGATAATCTAAGCCTCGGGTATGGGCTAAGGTTCAGTTATTTTAATCGACTGGGACAAGATGAGCTCAATGTATATCTAAATGACAATCCAGTAATCTTTGATCCTTTTCTGCTGGTTTATCAGGAGGCGGACCCCATTAGTGTTGCAACGCCAGGAAGAGGTGGTAGTTTGGCTTCTTTTAACAATCTTGAACCACGGGTATCGGCAGCATATACCATAAATGAGAAGAGTTCCATAAAGGCAAGTTATACCCGTTTGGCCCAATACCTGCATTTACTTTCCAACACCAACTCCCCTACTCCCTTGGATGTTTGGACGCCCAGTGGTCCTTTCGTAAAACCGCAGCTCTTAGACCAATACGCTTTTGGCTATTTCAGGAATATTAAAGGAGGTGAATATACGGTAGAAAGTGAAGTTTTTTATAAGGATATCCAGAACAGGATTGACTATATCGACGGGGCAAACCTTATTGCAAACAATGCCATTGAACAAGTTATCCTTAACGGTGAAGCCAGAGCTTATGGATTGGAATTCCTACTCAGAAAAAACGAAGGGAAATTCCAAGGGTGGTTAGCTTATACCCTTTCCAAATCCGAACAACGAACTCCCGGAAGAATTGATGCAGCTCCAGATAATGGCAGAAGCAACCTAGAAAGCGGCATCAACTTTGGCGAGTGGTACAATACGCCCTATGACAAAACACATGATATTTCTGTTTTTGCAAGTTATGACCTGAATAAAAAATGGAGCTTCAATACCAACTTCGTTTACCAGACCGGACAACCTACGAACTACCCTATTGGACAATTTGAGTTTCAAGGATTAACGATTCCCTATTATGGCCTTAGAAACCAGCAACGGCTGCCAGATTACCACCGTATAGATATCTCCGCTACATTAACTCCTAAAAAGAATGAGACTAGAAAGGTAAAGGGAGAGTGGGTGTTTAGCGTATACAATCTATATAATAGAAGGAACGCCGCCTCTATTAATTTTAGGAGAAATCAAGATACTGGTGCCAATGAGGCTGTGAGGACCTCCATTTTTGGAATTGTTCCTGCCGTGACCTATAATTTTAAATTTTAGAAGATGAAAAGGATATACTATTTTCTAATCTTAACGATATCATTTTTTTCTTGTGAAGATGTCATTGAAGTAGATGCACCTTCTGAGCCTCAAAGATTAACCGTAGATGCCGTACTAAGATTGGATACTTCACAAGCCGTTACTACAGCAATTATAAAAGTTGGCTTAAGCAGTTCTTTTTTTGATAGTAACGATGTTGCAGAAGTCGATCAAATAATAATTCAGAATTTGGATTACGAACCTTCTAGTCCGCTAGACCAAAATTTTATAATTTTTAGCGAAACAGAACCTGGTATCTTCCAAGGTTCCAAGAGCACATCTTTTTTTACTTCTGGTACGCTATTTTTGAATATAAACTATGGGGAAGAGCGTTATTTTGCATCAACCGCATTTGTCCCTTCCGTACCAATTGATAGTCTTGAACAAGGTGATGGAACTTTATTCACGGGAGATGAGACTGAGGTGGTGGTTTCTTTTTCAGATACTCCTGATCGTGACGATTTTTATTTATTCGATTTTGATTTTAATGAGTATCTCGTAACGGAAGATGAGTTTTATCAAGGTCAGACTTTTGAATTTTCCTATTTCTACGACGATGGCATTGAGGCGGGCAGAACACTCGAAATAAGTATTCTAGGTGTCGATGAATCCTTTTATAACTACATGAATCAGTTGATTGTACAATCAGGAGGAGATCAAGGGCCTTTTCAAACACCTGCCGCTACGGTAAGGGGGAACATTATTAATGTTACGGATATAGATAATATGGAGGTTTTTGATAATGTAGAACAAAATGACAATTTTGCGCTTGGGTACTTTGCTATTGTTCAGGAATTTAAAGAGTCCATAACTATCGAATAAATGTATATACGACATAAAAATAGATTTTTCTTACTCTTACTGCTTTTATCAGGAATAAGTTGTGAGGACGTTATTGAGGTAGAACTTCCTGCCATAGAACCTAGACTCATTATCGATGCCTTGATACCGGTAGATACTACACAATCAGAAACTTTGGTTTCTATCAAGGTAAGTCTAACCGACGGTTTTTTTGGTTCTGTACCCTTGACTAAATTGGACAACATCATAATTGAAACAGCTAAAGAACTAGAAAACGGACTCACAGAAATTGGATTCATTAATTTTCCTGATATCGCGAATAACTTTGGAACTTATGAAACAAGGGTTCCTACACAATTTCTTACAGAAGAAGGTATCTTTTATACGCTTTTTGTTGAGCATGAAGGAAGGTTATATGCAGGTCAAACCTATTATGACCCAGCGCCAAAAATAGATTCAATCGTTCAAGGTTCCGCTACAGATACCTTTTTGGATGACGATAAGATAGAATTAATTGTTTCAATTACGGATATAGCAGGTGAGGATAATTTTTATGTTTTTGATTATGGTTCTGGGGAGTATTCTACCACCGAAGATCAGTTTTATAAAAATCAATCCTATAGCTTTTCATATTTTTTAGAACGGGACATAGATCCCAATACTCAATTAGAAGTACGAATTCTGGGTGCGGACAGAAGATTTTATAATTATATGAATTTATTAATAGAGCAGGCCGAGGGGGCTTTTAATATTTTTCAAACCCCTTTTGCTACAGTCAGAGGAAATGTGTTCGATATAGAGGATTTAGACAATATTGATGTTTTTGACAATGTGGAGCAACCGGAGCTTTTTCCTTTAGGCTATTTTGCGATTATCCAAGTAAACACGGCAACTATTATAATCGAATAAATGTTATTCTCAGGTAGACATAGTTTATTTTTACTACTCATTCTTTGGGCTTGTATTGGTTGCGAGGATGTTATTGAAGTAGAACTTCCCGATGAAGAGCCTCGACTTATCATAGATGCCTTAATACGAGTAGATACTACCCAAATTTCAACACCGGTAGCAATAAAAGTAAATCTAACGGACGGGTTCTTTGGGACCGTACCATTAACCAAACTAGATAACATCATCATCATAGTTGAGGAAATAGAGGGTGATTTAATTCGTTCCACCGTAGCTATTCCATTCGAGGATATCGCCAACAATTTCGGGATTTATAATACGGTCAATCCTATCGCGAACTCCCTGTTCCAAGACAACAATCGCTTCTCACTTTACGTAGAACATGAAAGCAACGTGTATTTAGCCCAAACATTTTTTTCTCCGGTCCCACCAATTCATTCGGTTGTGGAGGGTGATACCGATATTTTCAACTCAAACGATACAGAAGTTGTAGTAACGTTTGAGGATATTCCAGACCAGGAAAATTATTATGTTTTCGATTTTGACAACGCCAACTATACGACCCTAGAAGATCAGTTCTTTGATGGACAAAAATACACATTCTCGTACTTTTATGACGTTGAACTGCCTTCCGGAACAGAACTGGAAATAAGCATACTCGGTGCCGATTTGAGTTTCTACAACTATATGGATTTGTTGGTAGAACAATCCGAAAGGGAATTTGAACTTTTTGAGACTCCGGCCGCGACCATTAGAGGAAATTTCGTAGACGTTACCAACATTGATAATATAGATAGTTTCGACAATGTTGAAAGACCGGAAGTATTTGCGCTTGGATACTTTGCCATTGTACAAGAGCATAAAATGAGTTTAATTATAGAATGAGAACGGATAAAGAGGTATTGGTAAAAGGACTGAAACAATTAGGAATAACGGTAGTATTAATGTTTACTGCGCCAATTATTCTATGGCAAGCCTTTAAAAATGAGGATAAATTTCTTTTTTGGCCCGTTTGTATTATTGGTATTGTTTTAGCTGGATATGCTGTTTCTATGGGTTTTAAGGGAATTAAAACCATTGTTGAATCCGTTTTTGGAAAGAAAACCAAAACAAGTTAATTGTCCGGTATTTTACTACTCTTTTTCCACTTGTTATAGAGTTGGTCATAGTCGTAGTCCAATACCGTTTCCTGGCGTTCCAACTTTCCCTGGGAAAAGGCACGCTGCAAAATATCTTCAATTAAATAGTCCTCCTCTATTTGATCCGGATGAAATTCCTCCTTTATACTAATTTTGAAAAATTTGGCGGTCGTATTATACCAAAAGGCACGCCAACCGTTCCTTAGTTCCTTTACCAAATCGAAAGCGGTCGTTCCAGTTTGCCTATAAATCAACTTCACCAAAATTTGGCCTTCCGTACGGGTCAGCTTCTTTAACTCTTCAGAAAACTCTTCCTCGATGTATTTTTGGACTTTCCTAGTATACTTTTTACGCTTTCTTTTGTTTTTTATGCTTGCAAGACTATCGTTCAATTCTACCAAACGCTCAGCAGCTAATTTGGCATAGGGATATACTTTGTGCGTTTTTCTACGTAAAATATAATACCTCAATTTTTCATCATAGGAAGAAAAGTTCAGTTTTCCGAAGACGTATGCTTCTTCTAAGGCAATGGAACTCTGCAACAAGGAGTCACCGGCAACAATAATCATTTTTTCGGTTACGGAATCCAATTCCTGCTCCTCAACTTGCGCATTTACAAGTAAGCTGGCTGTAAGTAGCAGTAAAAGAAAATAAGTATATCTCATTAGCAATACTTGAACAAAAGTCTTGCCAAAATTAATCATTATTACAGAAGGTTATTATTAAAACAAGCCTAATATTGTTAAGTTTGTAGCTTAAATAAAAGTTGATGGCCACAAAAAATATTATCACTAGAAAGTCTCTGGATTTCTTTGAAAAGTACTTAAACAATGCTGCACCTACCGGTTATGAATGGGAAGGGCAAAAATTGTGGATGAATTATTTAAAACCCTATGTTGATACCTTTATTACAGATACCTATGGTACTGCCGTAGGAGTTATTAATCCAGAGGCTATATATAAGGTTGTCATAGAAGGTCATTCTGATGAAATATCGTGGTATGTCAACTACATTACAGACAATGGTCTTATTTACGTGATACGTAACGGTGGTAGCGATCACCAGATCGCAACTTCCAAATGGGTAAATATCCATACCAAAAATGGTATCGTAAAAGGTGTATTTGGGTGGCCGGCCATACACACACGTAAAGGGGATAACAAAGAGGAACAAGCCCCAAAACTGGATAATATTTGCATTGATGTTGGCGCAAAGGATAAAGCCGAAGTTGAAAAATTGGGAGTGCACGTAGGTTGTGTGATTACCTATCCAGATACGTTCCATGTATTGAATAAGGATAAGTTTGTCTGTAGGGCAATAGATAACCGTGCCGGTGGATTTATGATTGCCGAAGTGGCGCGCCTGTTACACGAAAACAAGAAGAAACTTCCTTTTGGGCTGTACATCACCAATTCCGTGCAGGAAGAAATTGGACTACGCGGGGCCGAAATGATTACCCAGACCATTAAACCCAATATCGCAATTATAACGGACGTATGCCATGATACGACCACACCCATGATTGAGAAGAAGACACAAGGCCATACAGAAATTGGAGCCGGGCCGGTAATATCCTATGCACCTGCAGTACAGAACAAATTACGCGAACGTATTATAGAAACGGCAGAGGCCAATAAGATTCCTTTTCAACGCATGGCAGCGTCAAGGGCAACTGGGACCGATACGGATGCCTTTGCATACAGCAATGGTGGCGTAGCATCAGCTTTGATTTCCTTACCGTTACGCTACATGCATACTACCGTAGAAATGGTACACAAGGAAGACGTTGAAAATGTTATCCGGTTAATCTACGAGACGCTTTTGAACATTAAAGAAGGAGAAACTTTTAGCTACTTCGATTAATATTCTTTGATTGATAATTTAAATTAAAGCAAGCCGTATCTTAAGCCTACGGTTTGCTTTATTAATAAAACATCCGGTATCAACTGTCAACAAAACTCTTATCGGTCCGGTGAACTTCATTCCCTATGGATGAATTACTAGACATACTTACCCCTACCGGTGAACGAACCGGGGTTACGGCAATGAAAACGGAAGCACACCGTAAGGGATTGTTCCATGCTACGGTACATATTTGGTTCTATACCAAAAACGGAACCTTACTACTACAAAAAAGGGGCAAAAATAAAAACATACACCCTACGCTTTGGGATGTTTCCGTTGCTGGACACATTGGTGCAGGTGAGGAAGTTTTAGACGCTGCCGAGCGAGAAATAAAAGAGGAAATTGGATTGGAACTACCCAAAGGACAACTTAAAAAAATTGGCCTATTTAAATCGGTCCAACACCATGGTAACGATTTGATGGATTGTGAATTCCATCATACTTTTTTAGCTGAATTAACGGTTGATTTAAACCAATTGACCAAACAGCAAAGCGAAGTGGACGATTTAAAACTTTGGCCTATTACTCTATTTGAACAGCGGTTAAATGACCCAGAATCAAGATTGGGAATAGTGCCGCATAGTACGGTTTACTTTAAAACCGTGCTAAGGGAAATTAAAAGTTTGTTATAGTGTAGCCACAAATTCGTCTACCTGAGCTAAGGTATAGATGGTTTGATTCCCACTCTCCATATGTTTCACCATAAATGAATTTGAATTGAGTTCTTCGGTCCCCAATAAAATCACATACGGCACTTTACGATTGTTCGCATATTTGAACTGCTTTTGTATTTTGGCATCCGACGGATATAAGTCAGCCAAAACCCCCTTTTTACGGAGTACTGTCACCAATTTTAAGGACGCCAAGGCTTCTTTGGCACCAAAGTTAAGGCAAAGCACATCAAGTATCCTATCGACCGATTTTGGGAATAGATTAAGCTCTTCCAAAACCAGGTAAATACGGTCAAGACCAAAAGATATACCCACACCACTCACATCCTTTAATCCAAAAATACCGGTAAGATCATCATAACGACCGCCACCACCGATAGATCCCATATCAACCTCCCTAGGGGCGGAAACCTCGAAAATAGCTCCGGTATAGTAGTTCAAACCTCTCGCCAATGTAATATCGATTGCCAATGTGGCGGATTGCAGCCCTACTACCGCTATAGTTTCCATTATAAACCGCAACTCTTCCAAACCTTTTTTACCTTCTTCAGACCCTTCCAATAAGTGCTCTAAACGGTGCAACTGATCCACATTGCTGCCCTGAGGCTCGAATAATGGTGCTGCTTTTTCAATGGCGGATTCAGAAATTCCTTTTGCCAGCATTTCCTTTTTGACACCCTCCTCCCCTATTTTATCCAATTTATCCAGCGCTACCGTAAAATCAATCAATAGGTCTTGAGCTCCAATGACTTCAGCAATACCAGCCAATATTTTACGGTTGTTCATTTTAATGGTAACCCCATCAAGTTTTAAATCAGAAAAAAC
Organism: uncultured Flavobacteriaceae bacterium; assembly: GCA_963815225.1. Classification (GTDB taxonomy): domain Bacteria; phylum Bacteroidota; class Bacteroidia; order Flavobacteriales; family Flavobacteriaceae; genus Maribacter. Next base: position 277,789 of record CAWFGA010000005.1, on the reverse strand, counting down.
AGCATCATACAGTTGTATCAATTCAACCTCTTGTAAAAGGGAGTCTGACCCAACGACATCTGCATCACATTGAAAAAATTCCCTAAAACGTCCCTTTTGAGGTCGGTCTGCCCTCCAAACAGGCTGTATTTGATAGCGTTTAAAAGGAAAATCCAGCTCGTTTTGGTGCATTACTACATAGCGCGCAAAAGGTACTGTAAGATCGTAGCGCAATGCTTTCTCCGTTATTTTTGGGGCTATGGTAGTAGAATCTTTTGAATTATAGGTAACAGCATCAACCTTGCTGATAAAGTCACCTGAATTTAAAATTTTAAAAATCAAGCGATCTCCTTCATCCCCATATTTTCCCAATAAGGTTTCAGAATTTTCAAAGGATGGTGTCTCTATGGGCTGAAAGCCATAGGTCTGAAAATTATCCTTTATGATATCAAAGATATAGTTACGTTTGGCGATTTCAGTTGGAGTAAAATCGCGAGTACCCTTGGGTATGGATGGTTTCTGTGCCATTGTCAATTATTGAAATGCAAATATAGGCCTACCCTCAATCCCTACCAAAATAGGGAAAGCAACATTATAGCTGTTTTTATGAAATTTGCTGAAAGGTGTACCCTATTGTATGGGATTAATTGAGATTGTACTTTACTCTGCATTAACGGGCGACTATAACCTTCTCGAACCACTGGTACAATTCTCCCTTTGTAATAACGGCTCCCTGCTGTATCAATAAAAACTTATCTACGTTTTTATCATCGGTATACGCCTTTGAAGCGGTAAGGTACTCTACATAATCTGACTGCCAATTTTTTTTGAACCAAGAAAAACCAACATTCGTGGTCAAATCTACTTCAGGGTTTAACACTTTGACCGAAATCAGCTTCATTTCCTTAGCGGTCAAGTGAAACAAGTGCATTTGATCACGGGAAATATTTTCCAGATAGGATACTTTATTCAAAACGCCCTCCCAGACCAAATCGCTAAAAACATCCAATTCTTCTTCGGCTACTTTCGGCTTTTCTTTTTTTATGGTTTTCCATTCTTGAGCCGTTATGGATTGGGTGGCCAAAAAATTAATGAATTCTGGGTGTAATTCTTCTAGTTGTTCTTTTGTTAATCTGGTGTACTTCATGACATGAAATCAAAAAAAAGCCCTCCAGTGAACTGAAAGGCTTATATTTTAAATAATTATAAAAATTACTTTTGCTCTGCAATAACTTCAAAACCGAAATCGACGACAACCTCACGGTGTAATCTGATCTGGGCATTATAAGGTCCGGTTCTTTTAACCGCACCACCTTGAATGCTAATGAATTTTTTGTCGATGTTATGACCCTCTTTTGCCAAGGCATCGGCTAAATCACCATTCGTAACAGAACCAAACAATTTGTCCGCAGCTCCTGTTTTAGCAGTAATCTTCAATTCCAAAGCTTTTAATGCCTCTTCCGTTTTCTTGGCGGCATCTACAACCTTCTTTTCTTTATGTGCTCGTTGCTTTAGGTTTTCTGCCAAAACTTTCTTAGCCGAAGGAGTAGCCATAGTAGCTAAGCCCTGAGGAATAAGGAAATTTCTTCCATATCCGTTCTTAACATTAACTACATCGTCTTTAAAACCTAAATTCTGTACGTCTTCTCTTAATATAAGCTCCATGTTCCTTTTCTTTTATTATTTTAATAAATCAGCAACATATGGCATTAAAGCCAAATGACGAGCTCTTTTAACGGCTTGCGCCACTTTTCTCTGGTATTTCAAAGAAGTACCTGTAAGCCTTCTTGGTAATAATTTACCTTGCTCGTTTACCAATTTCAACAAGAAGTCAGCATCTTTATAGTCTACGTATTTAATACCGGACTTTTTAAAACGACAATACTTCTTCTTTGTATTGGTCTCAATGTTTAACGGGGTAAGATACCTGATCTCCCCATCTTTCTTTCCTTTTGCCTGTTGTTGTAATGTTGCCATAGTCCTTACGCTTTAGTGGTTTTGTTTCTTGTTCTTCTTTTTTCTGCCCATGCAACGGCGTGCTTGTCCAACTTAACGGTCAAGAAGCGCATAACACGTTCATCTCTTCTAAACTCCTGCTCATAAGGCAATACTACCTCGCCGGTGTTCGTGAATTCGAACAAGTGGTAAAATCCACTCTTTTTGTTCTGGATAGGATAGGCCAATTTTTTAAGGCCCCAATTCTCCTTGGCTACCATTTTGGCGCCATTGTTAATTAAGAAATCTTCGAATTTCTTAACTGTTTCCTCTATCTGTACATCAGATAGAACGGGATTCAAAATGAAAACAGTTTCGTAATGGTTCATATTATATTTTGTTTTAAGGAGTGCAAAAATAGATATTATTTTAAAATAATTATAAGAAATGGGAATATTCTTCGTTATTGAAAGGTAATAACTTTAAAAATTGAACCAAATCTTAATCATATAATCATTACCAAATATACGATCATTACTGCATTGTTCACATCTTTTGTTGTAGTTAAGCAGCATTTTTCGGTTATTTGTCGATGATTTAACCCCACAAATCAGCCCTTATGAAGTTAAGAAGTATCATCGTTGACGACTCGTCCATGCAAAGGATGGCCGTTGCAAAGTTGGTAAACAATCACCCTAATTTGACTATGGTAGCAGAGTATAGTAATGCTATCGAAGCTAAAAACGGAATCAAGAACCATGAGATAGACCTTATATTTCTTGATGTTGAAATGCCAATTATTACCGGGTTCGACCTACTCGAGTCCCTAGAAAACAGTCCTCAGGTAATTTTAATTACCGGTAAACCGGATTATGCCCTTAAAGCCTTTGACTATGATGTAACGGATTATTTACATAAACCGATTACCATGGCACGTTTTGATGCCTCCGTAAAAAGAGCGGTAGCCAACTACGAACAACTGCACAGGGTCAATGAAGATGAGGAGCATATTTTCGTAAAGAGTAACCTTAAGAAAAGAAAGGTAATCTTGAATGATATTAAGTGGATCGAAGCTCTTGGTGACTATATAAAACTAGTTACGGATGAGGCCAACATCGTAATTTTATCAACAATGAAATCTTTTGAGAAGCAATTGCCGGAAGATAAGTTTTTGAGAATTCATAAATCCTACATCATTAACCTGGAGAAGGTTGAGAAATTCAACAGCAAAAATGTAGAAGTTAGCGGAAGATCGATTCCGTTGAGCAGAAACAAGAAAACAGAATTGGCCGAAGCACTTAGTAACGTATAATTCTATGACATACTAATACTTTAAAAAGACCGCTAAATGCGGTCTTTTTTACTTTATATATGGTCTACATTATAAATAATCCTTACCGCTCGAAACATTGAGATTGCATTGAACGATTTTTCTATTCGTTTAACATTGGCTTTTGTCTGCGCCAAAGACTGCACTTTATCGACTTTTACCAGAATATGCTTTAAATACTGATTTCGTATTCGGGCCACCGGCGGATATTCCGGTCCCAGAACCGTTCCTCCAAAATTAGTACGCAAGGCACCCGTAAACCAATCTGCAGCCTCATTGAGCAACGCATAATTCTTATGCTTGAAGGTAACCTTTATGATACGATTTACTGGAGGATACTTGTACTGCTCCCGGTCGTATAGCTGCTCTGTATACATCCCCTCATAATCACCAGTCGTTACTTGTTTGAGAATCTGGTGGTACGGATTATAGGTCTGTATAATTACCTTGCCCCTTTTTTTGGTTCGGCCTGCCCTACCGGATACTTGTGTCAATAGTTGATAGGTGCGTTCATGTGCCCTATAATCGGGAAAATTTAATAAGGAATCGGCATTCATAACCCCTACTAAATTTACATTCCTGAAATCCAACCCTTTCGTTAACATTTGGGTGCCTACCAAAATATCCAGCTCCTGTTGCTCAAAAGCGGTGATAATTTTTTCGTAGCCGTGTTTACCCCGGGTCGTATCCAAATCCATTCGTCCCACCTTGGCTCCCGGAAAAAGTTTTTGTACCTCCTTCTCTATTTGTTCAGTTCCAAAGCCCTTCGTATCCAATTCTGGACTACCGCAGGCAAAACAACTTTCGGGCAATGCGGTATGATGTCCACAATAGTGGCAGCGCAATTGATTCCTAAACTGATGATAGGTGAGACTTACGTCACAGTTGGGGCACTGTGGGGTGTGGCCGCAGGTTAAACATTCCAATAACGGGGCAAAACCCCTTCTGTTCTGGAACAAAATTACCTGATCCCCGTTCAATAGCGTTTCTTCAATTTCCAAGAGCAACCGTTCGGAGAAATGACCTTTCATGTTTTTTTTCCGTGTAGCTTCCTTTATATCCACCAATTCCATGTCTGGCATCAATACATTTCCAAAACGACTGTTTATTTCCGCAAATCCATACTTACCCATTTGTGCATTATGGTAAGTCTCCACACTAGGTGTTGCGGAACCCAATAGTATATTCGCGTTGTGATAATTCCCTAAAACAATGGCGGCATCCCTGGCGTGGTACCTCGGTGCGGGGTCAAATTGCTTGAACGAGCTCTCATGTTCTTCATCAATTAGCACCAGTCCCAAATTCCTGAATGGCAAGTACAAGGCGGAACGCGCCCCTATGACCAATTGGGCCTTGGATTTACCCTGTAAAACATTCTGCCATACCTCTACACGTTCCTGAACAGTATACTTTGAGTGGTAAATGGCGATGTTTTCCCCAAAATATTCCTGTAACCTACTAATTAATTGTGTGGTCAAGGCAATTTCTGGGAGTAAGTACAAGGCCTGTAATCCTTTTTCCAGACATTCAGCAATAAGCTTCACATACACTTCGGTCTTACCTGAAGAAGTGACGCCTTTCAACAAGGTTACCTTATTCTGTTCAAAAGCAACTTTTATGGCGCCCAAGGCGGTCTCTTGATATTCATTTAGCGTTTTAACGGCCGTACTATCAGAAGTTCCATCAAATGAAACGCGATCCGTTTTTATATAATATTCTTCGAGTATACCTTTATCTACCAAAGTTTTAATGACCGCCTTTGAAGCATTACTGGATTTTTCCAGGTCGTTCACCTTTATCGGTTTTTTAGTACTGCCTTCGAGTTGAAATAGCGTAAGTACGACCTGACTTTGTTTTGGGGCCCTACTAAGGTCATTTAAAAGTTCTTCCAGTTTTTCATCGGTGCCAAACGCTTTGCCCAACTTAGCATAGCGCACCAGTTTTGGCTTGTATTGCTCGTAAACCTCCTCTTTAAGGACAATTACATTTTTTGCCAAAAGGCGCTGCAACACAGGTAATACATTCTTTCGTTCTACAATAGCAGCTACCTCATGGACCTTGAGCATGGATTGATGCTGTAAGGCCTCGTACACCAAGAACTCATCGTCCCGTAGATCATTTTCATCAGTTTCATGTTTTGTATTCCGTAAAACCAAGGTTTCACTTTCCAACAAAAATGCCCCGGGTAAAGCACTGCGGACTACTTCGCCCAGCGTGCACATATAATAGGAAGCCAACCATTCCCAATGTTTTAATTGGATTGGGGTTACAATGGGATAATCGTCCAGCACCTCATGGATTTCCTTGGCCTCATAGGCTTGAGGCGGTTTTTGGTGAAGCTCGTAGACTATCCCGGTATAAATTTTTGATTTCCCAAAGGGAACCGCTACGCGCATTCCTGGCTTAAGTAGCAAGGTTTCATCCTCGGTAAGGCTATAGGTGAAAAGACGTTCTAGCGGAATGGGTAATATTACATTAACAAAATTGGCCATAGTAGCTATCCTTCTACCCGCAACCAAGTTTGTGTTCTATAGATAAAGGCCAAATAACCCCGTACCTTTAATTCATTGGGATTATCTGGATTTAACCATATTTTAAAACGGAATGTCATTGCCTGTTCCGGGTCGAACAAGCGCTTCCCTTTCCATTCACCATCTTCATCTTTTTCACCTGCGGTAATGATTTCCATGCCTTCAACGGGCTTGTCCTTCAATTCCCCATCGCATTTGGTACAACGTACGTCCTCTTTACCTTCTTCCAAAATTTCAAGTACTTTACCGTACATTAAACCATCTTCCTTATAAATCTCGATAATCCCTTTTGGCTTCCCGGTGCGGTCATCGATCGTTTTCCATTTTCCAAAAACAGATTGGGCGGAAGCACTTGTCGATACTATAAAAAGTCCCAAAAGACTTAAACGGAAAATTTGATTTATCATTCTTTTCGTGTGATTTTGCGTAAGGTATTAAGGGATGCGTTCAATTCAAACCCAAGTAGCAAGATATTGGAATTTAACCAGATGTAAACCATTAAAATCAATAATCCTCCCAGGGCGCCATACAATTCATTGTACCGTGCAAATTTTTCTACGTAAATACCAAATAAATAAGAAGTTGTCAAAAACAAAATGGTCGTCATTAACGCGCCGATGGAAAAAAAGCGGGCCTGTTTCCCTTCCCTTGTGCCAAAATAATAAAGGATTGCGGTAGTGAAGTAAGATAATACGATAAAAAATAAGATTTTCGCAATTTGTATTCCCACAACCTCGTCTTCCCCAAGCACGTATCCACCCTGCCGTGCCGCAAATTCTGATAGGTACCCCAGAACGTAAAATTCAAAGTAGATAAAGGCCACAAAACCCAATATGATAAGAATGGCCAGTATTAGCCCAACCATCAATGCATAGGCATATTGTCTAAATATATTACGGGTAAGCTCAATATGGTACGATGTTTCAAAGCCGCCAAAAATGGAATTGACCCCATTGGCTATCAGAAAAATAGAAAGCAAAAAGGCCGATGAAAGTAAGCCCCCACGCTTCTGGTCCTTTATTTGCTGAAAGACCTCCCCAAAATATTCGCCCGTGGCGTTGGGTAAAAAAGACTCCAAAAACAACCGGAACTGAACATCAAAATCTCCATGCTCAATACTAACATAGGACACCAAAAAAGGCACCAGGGTCACCATAAAAATCAATAAGGGGAAAAGTGCCATAAACAAGCTAAAAGCTATAGCGCTGGCACGCGTAGAAAGGGTTCCCTTTAATATGCCAAAAACGTACATCTCCAGTAGGTCGTAAACGGATAGACCCTCAAAACCAGGAAGTCTCAGCTTCTTCAGAAGACGCACAAACCAATTTAGTATAGGTATTTTATCTAGTTTTTCCTCGACCTCCAACGACATTTAAACCGCTTTTAAACTTAAATCCATATTATAAACTGAATGGGTCAGCGCCCCAGATGAAATATAATCAACACCACATTCCGCATATTCCCTAATTGTTTTTTCATTTATTCCTCCAGACGATTCCGTTAAACAGGAATCACCGATCAAAGCAACGGCCTTGCGGGTATCCTCATAGTTGAAATTATCGATGAGGATACGATAGACCCCTTCAGATTCTAATATCTCCCGTATTTCCTCCAAGTTTCTGGCTTCCACGATAATCCTTAAATCCCTATGTGTTGCCTTGAGGTATTTTTTTGTTTTGGCAATGGCCTTTGTTATCCCTCCGGCAAAATCGATGTGGTTATCCTTCAACATAATCATATCATAGAGCGCAAACCGATGGTTCTCACCACCACCAATCTTAACCGCCCACTTTTCTAACGCTCGTATACCCGGTGTTGTTTTACGGGTATCTAATATTTTAGTGCCCGTACCCTCCAAAAGATCCACAAAAAGCTTTGTCTTCGTGGCAATTGCACTCATGCGTTGCATGGCATTCAATACCAATCGTTCTGCCTTTAAAATGCTTTGTGAGCTTCCCTCTACATAAAAAACGATATCTCCATGGTTTACAGCTTCACCATCCTTAATACAAACTTCAATCTTAAGATTTGAATCAATGAAATAAAAAACCAATTCCGCAAAATCCACCCCCGCAATGATACCCTCATCCTTGACCAATAATTTGGCACGGCCTAAGGCCGTATCTGGTATGCATGCCAGGGAACTATGATCTCCATCCCCAACATCCTCGCGAACTGCATTTGCAATAATCAACTTTATCTCTTCCTTAAACTGTTCTTCTGAAATCATTTCATTTTACTTCTAATGCTTTGCTAAATTACAAATCCATTTGCGAAATTGATTTACTTTTGAAATATGACTATAAAACTTTTGGCCATTGGCAAGACCGATAGTTCTGAGCTGCAAGAGCTAATAGCGGTATATCAAAAAAGATTGAATTTCTATGTTAATTTTGAAATAGAGCTGATACCCGACCTAAAGAGAACCAAGAACTTATCCGAAGCGCAGCAGAAAGAAATGGAAGGGGCCCTTATTCTTAAACGATTGACCGTAACAGACGTTTTAATTCTTTTTGACGAAAAGGGAAAGCAATTTTCCTCAATAGAATTTTCGACATATTTGCAAAAGAAAATGAATGCCGGAATTAAGCAACTTGTTTTTGTAATTGGCGGCCCCTATGGATTTAGTGATGCTGTTTACGCAAAGGCTTCGGGTAAGGTGAGTCTTTCAAAAATGACGTTTTCTCACCAAATGGTGCGCCTTTTTATTACGGAACAGCTTTACAGGGCGTATACGATTCTAAAAAACGAACCGTACCACCATCAATAAGAGGTGCATGTTGAATTACGTTGAAGTTTAAGCTTAAAAGGCAAGTTCAAAAAATAGGCCTAAGTCATTTCCAGAACCCATATTCAAAAAGATAATGTACGCTGTAACCCAAATCTAATAAAGAACCCTGAACTTAATCGTATTCTCTACTTTCTTCAAGGCTTTTATGACATCCTTATTGTATTCCTTATCCAAGTCGGTAATTACATAACCCACTTCGTTGTCCGTTGAGAGGTACTGACTGGAAATATTCAATTCATACTGCGCCAATACCTTATTGATTTTCGCCATGATGCCCGGCACATTTTTATGGATGTGCAAAAAACGGTGTGCTTTATTTTGCTTCGGTAAGCGAATATTAGGGAAGTTAACAGCATCCACGGTATTACCTGAGTTGATGTAATCCATAATTTTATTCGGAACAAAGTCTGCTATATCGCGTTGGGCCTCTTCCGTACTACCACCAACATGCGGGGTAAGGATGACGTTAGCGAACCCTTGCAATTTTGTATGGAATTCCCCATTACTGGCTGGTTCATCTGGGTAGACATCAATCGCGGCACCACCAACATGTCCTTCCTTTAACGCCGCTGCCAAGGCATCAATATCCACCACAAAACCTCTAGAAAGGTTAATGAGCATAGCGCCTTTCTTCATTTGCTTAAGTTCCCGCTCCCCAATGAAGTTTTTATTTGCCTTGTTGTCGTCTATGTGCAAAGTAACGACATCGGACACATTTAAAAGGTCCTCCAAGCTATTGCATTTAACGGCATTTCCTAAAGCTAATTTATCGTCCACATCATAGTAATAGACTCGCATCCCCATGGCTTCCGCCAATACCGATAATTGCTTTCCAATATTACCGTAACCAACGATACCTAAATTTTTACCACGTACCTCCCTAGAACCCGCTGCGGTTTTCTGCCATTGGCCTTCGTGTATTTCCCGACTACGATCAAATACGCTACGCATTAACATTATAATTTCCCCGATAGCCAATTCCACTACAGATCTTGTGTTGCTGTAAGGCGCGTTAAACACCACGACACCTTTTTTCTTGGCGCCCTCAAGGTCTATTTGGGTGGTGCCGATACAAAATGCCCCTACCACCAACAATTTATCGGCAGCATCCAATACCGTATTTGTGACTTGGGTCTTGGAGCGTATTCCTAAAACGTGAACCCCTTTTATTTTTTCCACCAGCTCCTCTTCAGACAAGCTATGCTTTATCAATTCTACTGAGAATCCATCTTCAGAAAGATTATCGAAGGCAGCAGTATGGACATTTTCTAATAAAAGGACCTTAATCCTATTCTTTGGGTACGAGATATTTCTTGGCAATTTATTCACAAATAAAAATTCATCTAAACTTGGTGTAACATAATCCGCATTATTCGCGGCCTTTTCTCGGTGCACGTTTTCAGTATAGGCGAAAAACTTATCCGCAATACCTGCTTCGCGCATAACATAATCACTGTAACCATCCCCTATTACCTGAACTTCTCCATCCAGGTCCATCTGCCTAAGGCAATCAATCTTACCGTTATGCTGGGATAGTACGTTTTTTTCATCGAAACCGATGATGTTCCCTTCCGAATCAAATTTAAACGTATTCGCATATACACGATCGGAAGGTATATTATATTCAGCAACTATGGGGTCTATAAATTCTTTAAAGCCACAAGAAATCACATAAATATCCGCTGCATATTTCTGAAAAAATTCCTTGTTGGAGGCAATGGATTTCGATATTTTATTGCGCAATTCCGTAACTAACCCTTCAAGGTCCCTTTTATTGGCGTGTAAAAGTTTGATACGGCGTTCTAGCGACTCAGTAAACGAAATATCACCATCGATGCCCAGATTGGTAATTTTTTGTATTTCCTTAATGATTTCATCTTTGTTGGGCTTGTCTTCCAAGGTCATCTCGGCAAGTACATCCAAGGCCTCTACCCTGGTTAAGGTGCTATCGAAATCAAAAACATATTTCCTGCTCACTTCGGTCATTGTAAACCTTTGTATTTAGATTGAAACCCTTCCACTAAAATAAGTGGCAAAAGTAAAAATTTAATTGTTCCTTCTAAATGATATCCAATAAATAAAACAAAAAGCAAGATATAGTGATGTATTATTCAAAAATTCTTGGCAATTCCTCCAAAGCAAGAAGTAGTTCCTTGGAAAAAGCTTTTGATTTAGATGATAAAAATGATTCCCGGTTACAGCTTTTCTTATCGTATATATAAAGGCCCTACTGAGTTCCTTATTGTTTCTATTATCGTTATCAACAACGCTGTTTCTGCAAGGAATAAACCTCCTTAACTCGGATACGATTTATGGGTAGGTTTCGGTTGATTTTTTGGGCACTTACAAAGAACATGAATCTACATAGAATAGAATTTACATTTGCTATGTCGGCAGCTTTGAAAGAAGTATGTAATTTGGCCACGGCCATAAATGAATGTACATAAAAACGTAAACCTATTTAAACCAGTAGTAGGCTATGGATTTTCATCTAAAGTACGATTTCAGATTTGTGTATAAAGAAGGCCGGTTAAAATGGCCAATCCAAAACTAACAAGGGTTCCAATTAAAATATACTCCGTTAGTTTTCTGTTGTTTCGTTCCTTTAAATCGTTGAACCTAAAGACAGATTTCGCCGCAATTAATAGCCCTATTACTTCCCAACGCCCAATGATAATGAAGATTAGAACAAATAGGCGTTCTATTATGCCAATGTATTTGCCGGCATTTGGCAATGACTTATGATCCGTTTCTATTAAGTTCGACATCCCTTCCAGTATTTTTCCCATAATTATGGCCGCAGGGTAAGTAACAAAAACAATAGCCGTTATTAGGGGCCAGTCCAAGTTTTGGAAAAGAGATTGGGTATGTTCATTTAGATTTGCATAAAATGAGCAGCAATAGATAAGCAGTATGTGCAGAGCCTGATCTAAAAAAAAGGGTATGGCCTTATTTTTAAACAGATGGGCCGTGTATAATTTTAGGAGGTCTACGGCATAATGGCCCCCGGCAAGAACCACTGCTATTTTCCATAAAGACAAATCCCATAAAAGAAGTTGATACAAGAGATAGTGTAGCAGGATATGGAAATACAAATACTTGGATGCTATTTTATGGGCCTGCTTGTGCAATACCCATTTCGTAGGCTGTAAAACGAAATCCCCTATTAAATGGGCCAAAAGCAATTTTATAAATACCAACATATTAGGGTTCCGTTATTACCTCTTCATAATAGGCCAACACATCCAAAACAAGGTCTAACCTAGCCCGCTTTAAACGTTGGCTTACAGCGGACTGTTTAATCCCTAATTTTTTTGCAATTTCTTTTTGGGAATGGTTTGGGTTATCCAATACCAATGTTACGATTTCCGCTGATACAACACTCCAATCATCCATAAAATCCAATGCTAATTGCAGCATCAAATTCAAGGTGCGGTCCTGCTTTTTATCGCCGGTGGCAATACTTAGATTTATTTTACTGTCCTTGAGCGATTCAAAATTGCGTCCAGAACGTTGGTATGCCGGTCCGTTAGATTCCGTTACACCTTTTCCCAAATAGGTCTCTAGGCCTATGCCTATTCCCATACGCACATCCAAACCTTTTATGGATTTTAGCATGGCCTTTATCCGCACGGCGGTAAAAAGCACATTCTTTTCGGTAACTTTTAATTGAAATTCATCACCTCTATAAATTTCCCAGTGCATAGGTGATGGGCCAAACTGATTAAAGTAATCCTTTAGCAAATTGATCCATTCCGAGGAAGGGTGATTTTCAGAATTTATTATATCTCCGGTGATTATTGCTATCATGATTATTAACTAATGAGCTAATATACTGATTTATAAGCTAATTAAATAATATTTGTAAGTATTTGCTTTTTAAATAATACATCAAAACCAGCGTCTGGTAAGTGTACAGTATTCCTTGAACTCCCTCCCGAACTTTTCCAAAAGCATACGCTCTTCAGGAACAATCTGAAAGCGATTCATATACCCAACAAAACCTGCAGCAACCAAGGTATTAAAAGCATTGCCAAGCGCTATTCCTAATGCCAGAAGCCAAAGCAACATGGCCAAATACATTGGGTTACGGGAAAACTTGTAAACACCGCTTGTAACCAATTTAGAGGTATTTACGGGTTTGGTGGGATCAATCGTTGTTTTGGCCCTATAAAACTGAAACAAGGCCACTAGTAAAACTACAAATGCTAAAACTAAGAAAACCTTAAAAAGAATGCTGCGTCCAAAGAAGTCGAAAAACCCGAACGGTAAAAATTTAGCTACAAGATACATTCCAAATCCAAAAAACAGAAATACCAAAGCGGGTGGTAACTTTAATTCCATTTTATAAAATTACTACTTTTGAAATTCAAAACCGATTAAAAAAATCCTGAGCCCGGTATGAAACTCGTTTTTGCGACACACAATCCTAATAAGTTAAAAGAAATTCAAAAGTTGGTGCCGCCTTCATTTGAGTTGGTAAGCCTAGACAGTATTGGGTGCCATACCGCTATTCCAGAAACTGCCAAGACCTTGGAAGGTAACGCTAGGCTCAAGGCCAATTTTATAACCAATACCTACCAACTCCCATGCTTTGCGGATGATACTGGCCTACTAATAGCTTCACTAAAAGGTGAGCCCGGAGTGTATTCCGCACGTTATGCAGGTCCTGAAAACAATGCAGAAGCCAATATGGACAAGGTTTTGGATAAATTGAGAAATAAAACGAACAGATCTGCTTGCTTTAAAACGGTCATTGCCCTAAATATCCATGGTAAGACCCATCTCTTTGAAGGTGAAGTAGCGGGCATAATAACAAAAAGCAAACACGGGGAACATGGTTTTGGATATGACCCTATTTTTCAGCCTAACGGATATCAAGAAACATTTGCGCAGATGCCCTTATCCATAAAAAACGAAATAAGCCATCGCGCTAAGGCCTTTAAAAAATTGATTGCCTTTTTGAATAGTGCCGACTTTGTTAAGTAGTGCCATTATGGCAAGAAACCGGAACCACTTCATCACTTTAAGACCGTTCAACCAACACTATATATTACTTATCCATTAATTATACCAAATCAATAATTAGCAGTACCTTTGCCGCCAAATTAACGCCGCTGGTATAGCATGTGTTGCGCTGAGTATAAATAGGTTATAAATGATAATCGCTCTATGCAACATTCATATTTGCGATTTAGTATAACATATTTATGACAAAGTTTGAAGCACTAGGACTGCAGAAGTCCTTATTAGATGCCGTTGCCGATATGGGTTTTGAAACCCCATCGGAAGTACAGGAAAAAGCAATTCCGATCTTATTGGAAAGCGAAACCGATCTTGTTGCCCTGGCACAGACCGGTACAGGAAAGACCGCTGCTTTTGGTTTTCCATTAATCCAAAAAATTGATAGTAACAGTAGAACAACGCAAGGCCTAATCCTGTCCCCTACCCGTGAGCTATGCTTACAGATAACCAATGAAATGCAGGCCTATTCCAAATACGAACGCAACATTAACGTTGTTGCCATTTATGGTGGGGCAAGTATTACGGAGCAGGCAAGACAAATAAAGAGAGGGGCACAAATCGTTGTGGCCACTCCTGGTAGAATGAAGGACATGATCAGTAGACGTCTTGTCGATATTTCGAAGATCGATTATTGTATTCTTGATGAAGCGGACGAAATGTTGAACATGGGCTTCATGGAGGATATAAAAGAAATCCTATCCAATACGCCAAACGATAAGTCAACTTGGCTATTCTCCGCCACGATGCCTAAGGAGGTAGCGATTATCGCTAAAAAATTCATGCACTCGCCAAAGGAAATAACCGTAGGGGCTAAAAATTCTGGAGCCTCGACCGTACAGCATGAATATTATGTGGTTGGCGGAAGGGACCGCTATCCGGCCCTCAAGCGTTTGGCAGATACCAACCCGGATATTTTTTCGGTAATCTTCTGTAGAACCAAAAGGGATACCCAAAAAGTAGCGGAAAAATTAATCGAGGATGGCTATAACGCCGGAGCGCTACATGGCGATTTAAGCCAAAACCAGCGCGATTTGGTGATGAACTCTTTCCGTAAGAAACAGATTCAAATGTTGGTAGCAACAGATGTAGCCGCACGTGGTATCGATGTGGATGATATAACCCATGTTATCAATTATCAATTGCCCGATGAAATAGAAACCTATACCCACCGTAGTGGAAGAACGGGAAGGGCCGGAAAATCCGGTATTTCTATGGTAATCATTACAAGGAGCGAACTTCGAAAAATAAAAGCTATTGAAAAAATAGTACAGCAGGATTTTATCGCCAAAAAAATTCCTACGGGAATGGAAATTTGTGAAATTCAACTGTACCACTTGGCGAATAAGATCAAGGACACCAAAATAAACAAGGATGTAGACGATTACCTACCGGCCATCAATGATGTCCTAAAAGGTATTGACCGCGAGGAGTTGATCAAAAAAATTGTATCCGTTGAATTTTCCAGATTTTTCAACTATTATAACAAATCCAATGACTTAAACGCTTCCGATTCCGGGAGGGATAAGGGTGAAGGAAGAAATAGTGCTACCATTCCTACCAGTGGGTCTGTACGTTATTTCATCAATGTTGGGGAAAAGGATGGTTATGATTGGATGTCCTTAAAGGATTTTATAAGGGACACCGTAGGCTTGGGACAGGAAGATGTATTTAAAGTGGATGTAAAGGAAAGCTTCTCTTTCTTTAATACGGAAGCTGATGTTACAAAACAAATCCTGGATAAGTTTACCGACTTTAAGGTGGAAGGCCGTTTCGTAAATGTAGAAGTTTCTAAAAACCCTGGCGGCGGCGGTGGCGGCGGAAAGCGTAGAAGCGGCGGTGGTTTTAAAGGAAAACGCGGTGGAAAACGTGATGAGGAACGTGGCGGTAAAGGCAGAAGAAGGGAACGCAGTACTGCGGGAAGCCCCAACGCCGGCAAAAGACGCAGCAACAAAAGAAAGGGAGATTTCTTTTAGTTAATTGTATATTAAAAAATACGCTTCGGCGTATTTTTTTGTTTTGTTTGTAAAGTAAACCAGGTGTTTGAGGCATGAAGTATTTTTTATCTTCCATTTTACTATTCTTTTCAATTTTAAGCTTTTCACAGGAAACCAATGAGGATCAGCGCATTACTGCGGTGGTGGTAAACGCTCAAACAGAATCTCCTTTGGAAAGTGTCCACGTGGTCAACTTAAATCAGGTATTTGGTACGATTACCAATGAAGAAGGGGAGTTCTCTATACGGGCCGCGGTCAATGACACCCTCTATTTTTCATTTTTGGGTTTTAAATCGCAGAAAATTAGGGTAACCAACGACATGTTTAAATTCAAGGATACCGAAATTGCCCTCACAGAATTGGCCTACGCCTTGGAAGAGGTTATCGTTAGGCCCTATTCCCTCACAGGATATTTGGAAATCGATGTTAAGAACCTGCCCATTAACAATGCTTACCAGTACAGCATTTCTGGACTATCGGTTAGTTATGAAGGTGGAAATAAGAATCCAAGTGCCGTTACAAAAGTATTAGGTGCCATTTTAAATCCGGCAGACTTGCTTCGGAATTTATTCGGTAAAAAACCTGCACAAATGCGTAAGCTGCGGCAAATGCGCGAAGACGACGAGATACGCAATCTGTTGGCATCCAAGTTTGATCGTGAAACGCTAACGGAATTCCTGCAATTGGAAAAAGTAGATATTCAAGATATCCTTAACAATTGCAATTACTCGAAGTCATTTATTACCACAGCCAATGACCTCCAAATCCTGGATGCCATAAGCAGTTGTTACGAAGAGTATAAAGTTCTAAATAGAAATAAATAATATTTTTTGGATTGGATTCCATGTTATAGCTTTAACGGAAATACCCTAAACATGAAATATAGCTTCTTCACCTTCCTTGCAATTGTCTTTTTAATCTCGTGCCAAACAGACACAAAAAAGACAATAGTAGCTACTAAGACTACAACTGATACTGTAGCAACTATACAGAAAAATCCAAACTTTAAGTGGGAGGCTGCAACCGTATACTTTTTATTGACCGACCGCTTTAAAAATGGAAACCCCCAAAACGACCTCAATTTAGAGCGCGATGAAGAAACCGGCACGCTCAGAGGCTTTATGGGTGGTGATATTCAAGGTATTACGGATAAAATTAAGGATGGATACTTTACCAAACTAGGAGTTAATGCCATTTGGTTTACCCCGGTAGTGGAGCAAGTGCATGGCGCTACCAATGAAGGTACAGGTAACACCTATGCCTATCACGGCTACTGGGCAAAGGATTGGACTGCCTTGGATCCTAATTTTGGTACAGAAAATGATTTGGAAACCCTTATTTCAACAGCACATGAGAACGGAATTCGAATTCTAATGGATGTTGTTCTAAACCACACCGGTCCCGTTACCCCAAAAGATCCAGTATGGCCCGATGAATGGGTGCGTACCGCTCCTACATGCGAGTTTACGACTTACGAAAATACGACTAGTTGTACCTTGGTTGAGAACTTACCCGATATCCTTACGGAATCGGATAAACCCGTTAAGCTGCCCGACGCGCTTTTGGCCAAGTGGAAATCTGAAGGAAGATTAAGCGCAGAATTGGACGAATTAGACCTCTTTTTTGACCGTACCGGTTATCCTAGGGCACCCCGATTTTATATCATAAAATGGCTAACGGACTATATTCACCACTATGGAGTGGATGGTTTTAGGGTAGACACGGTGAAACACGCCAATGAAAACGCCTGGGCAGAACTCTATCAGGAAGCATCGGCGGCCTTCGAACTTTGGAAAAAGAAAAACCCAAACCATGTTTTGGATAAAAGCCCATTTTATATGGTAGGAGAAGTCTATAATTATGGTATTTCCGGGGGAAGGGCATATGATTTTGGGGACAAAGAAGTAGATTATTTTTCTAACGGATTTAAAAGTCTTATCAATTTTGAATTGAAGACGGATGCGGAAAAGGATTATGAATCCATTTTTTCCAAATACAGCAAGCTTTTGCAGACCGATTTAAATGGAAAAAGCGTTTTAAACTACTTAACCTCACATGATGACGGGCAACCTTACGATAAAGAGCGTACAGATTCGTTCAAGGCAGCAAATATACTCTTACTCACCCCTGGGGCATCACAAATTTATTATGGTGATGAAACCGCCAGGGATTTAACGATTGAAGGTACGCAAGGAGATGCTACCCTGCGTTCGTTCATGAATTGGGAGGAATTGGATTCCGTCCCAAGAACGAGGGAAATTTTGGAGCATTGGCAAAAAATAGGTACGTTTAGGAATGACCATCCTGCCGTTGGCGCGGGTATTCATAAAAGACTGGCACAAAAACCTTATGTTTTTAGTAGGTACCTTAAAATTAATGAGGATACTGTTGACAAAGTAGTAGTTGGTTTGGATTTGCCAGCAGGAAAGAAATCCCTTTGGGTAAAAGGCTTTTTTGGTGATGGTACAACCTTATATGAAACCTACTCCGGTACCGAAGTTATGGTGAGTAATGGTAAGGTAACGCTGGAGAATGATCTCAATATCGCCTTGTTGGAAGTGATGGAATAATGAATGGAAGACAATGCTCAAAAATAACGGCATTATCTAAAGGGCTAACTTTATGGGAATTGGAAGAAGATCTTTTATAAAAAGGTTTTTTGGAGGACTTGTTGCATTAATAGGACTTACTGCTTTAGATGCTTTTTGGTTTGAAAAGTATATCATTGATTGGACGGAATACGATTTATCCGAAAACAACCAAGAGCCTATTACCCTTATTCAATTATCTGATATTCACATTAAGGACATCAACGGTTCACTATTGAGAATTGCCGAAAAGGTAAATGCACTTAATCCCGATGCCCTGCTATTTACTGGTGATACCGTCGCCAGAAAAAGACACTTCCACCTCCTTCAACCCTTATTAAAACTCTTTGACCAACATATTTTAAAAATCGTAATCCTAGGAAATAAAGAATACGATAGTGAAATACTATTAGAGGAATTTGAACGGATAGTTAAGGACAATTATGGTGTTGTTCTTGTAAATCGAAACTATGTTTTGGAGAAGAATAATAGACGGATCAACCTACTGGGCATCGATGATTTGATTGGTGGCAACTCAGATTTTATGGCATCGCTAGAAACAGTGGAGGATAGAAGTTTAGACACTGTCGTTCTAAATCATTGCCCCGCTTATAAAAAAGAAATTGATGCACTAAACCAAATGGAAAACATTCCAATCAAGGCCATTATCTCTGGACATACCCATGGGGGTCAGATTACATTTTTTGGATTGAAAATTTATACTCCGGGTGGCAGCGGTAGGTATTTAAGAGGTTGGTACAAAAATTCCTTTTCTAAAATGTATGTCTCTAAAGGAATAGGCACCACAGTTCTGCCCATTCGGTTTTTTGCGCGGGCAGAGGCAACTGTTTTTCATGTTTAGCTGTACCAACATCCAACTCGTTGGCCATACTGATCGAAAAATAAAAATTACCTCAGGAAGTCCTATAAACCTTAATGTATGATTGCCTTGCTGCAACGACTATTATTTATCCTGCCTTTCTAGTGATGTTCAAAAAAAATATACTACGCTTAATACTTTAGGTTTTACCCAAATTGTGCTTAAGATTCTCCAAGCCCTGTTCAAAATCCTTTCCCACCATTTTATCCATGCTCATAAATAACATCATTATGGTCATTGGAAAATTGTTTTTTCCTTTAAACCCCCAAATGACCCTACTTTTATCGGCATCGATTTCTTCCAGTTCAATATAGCAGTCTGATCGGGATTTAAAGGGTTTTAAAAACCTCAAGTCCTGCTCCATACGCTTACCATCTATGATTTTTGTAATCTCCTGTTCGCCCTCCCCTACTTCCTTATTGCCGTTCCAGTAGCTTATAGCCCCAATCTCCCCATCTGTACCAAAAATTTTTTGCTCCATATCAGGATCTTTCTTGGCCCATGGAGACCATTCCTGTTGTTTCCGTAAAAACCTAATATGCTCCCAAACCTGTGTGGTAGCATGGTCCAATTCAGTAGCTCGGTAAACGTGATAGGTCTTTGGAGCGATAAATGCCAAAACAAACACAATAAGGATAAGGGCAGCTATAATAATGAGCAATGTATACATCTGTTAGTCAATTGATTGTTCAATAATAAAGCTACTAAAAATTTAATTAGATTCGTAGTATCGTGCCATAATATCATCAATGCTTTTAATTGACTTTTTGGCCCAATCTAAACGTTTCTCCAACATCTCCTCTTCGGTAAGCCTCCAATCGAAAGTAGAGGCCCTTAAATTGGTCGTTAAATGCTGTAAAATTATAGCTGCCGAAACAGATATATTTAAACTTTCGGTGAAACCTACCGTAGGTATCCTTAGTAGCAAATCGGCACTATCGAGTACCATATCACTCAATCCTTTGGTTTCGGTCCCAAAAAATAATGCGATTCTATTGTGTGGCTTAAAATCCTGCAATGACGAACCGGTTGCGTGCGGACTGGTAGCTACGATTTTATACCCTTTATTTTTCAGTGCCTCAATTGCTTCTATGGAATGGGTATACCTATGAATATCGACCCATTTTTGTGCACCCATGGCAATTTCCTTATCCAGCCGTTTCCCGTATCGGCCTTCGATCAAATGGGCCTGTTGTATTCCAAACGACTCACAACTTCGAATTACAGCACTCGTATTGTGCATTTGATATACGTCTTCAACGGCCACTGTTATGAAATTAGTGCGTTGACTTAAAACGTCTTGGAATCGCTGTTTTCTTTTTTCAGAAACGAATTCCTCCAGATAATGCAAAAGCTTAAGATCTGTCATGCCTGCAAAATAATAAAAGTATATTTTTAACCCGAAATCATATCGTAATGAAAAATATAGTTGTGCTTACCGGTGCCGGAATTTCTGCAGAAAGTGGCTTAAAAACATTTAGGGATGCAAATGGTCTTTGGGAAGGTCATGACGTTATGGAGGTGGCCTCCCCTCAAGGATTTAAGAATAATCCGGAAGTAGTCTTGGATTTCTACAACCAACGCAGAAGACAGTTGGCAAAAGTAAGTCCTAATGCGGCCCATCTTGCCTTAGTAGAATTGGAGAAGCATTTCAACGTGGACATTATAACCCAAAACGTAGATGATTTACATGAACGGGCAGGCAGCAAAGAAGTGCTGCACCTACATGGCGAACTATTAAAAGCTCGAAGTACGGGAGAACCCAATGATATTTTTGAATGTACATCAGACATTTTATTGGGAGATGTATGCCAACGCGGGTATCAAATAAGACCCCATATTGTTTGGTTTGGGGAAGCCGTGCCATTGTTAGAGCAGGCTATAGCCATAACCAAAAAAGCGGATGTCTTACTTATCATAGGAACCTCGATGCAAGTTTACCCTGCCGCTAGCCTGGTTGATTTTGTACCCGTGGGCACGCCAATTTATTTTATAGACCCTGCACCCACTGTTGAACAGGATTCGGAAAATAACGTAACCGTAATTAAAAAGACAGCCGTTGACGGCGTGCCTAATTTGGTTGCTTCCCTAACTGGTAAATGATTCTTGTTTTCTTTACCCATTCAGAAATCGCATTAACCTCACTGCCCGATAATGCCGCATCGCTATGGATCCACGTATATTTGTTCAAAGGCATTTCACCCGTGACTACTTCCTCCTCCAACTCTTCCAGTAAATGGTCTTTTTTATCCATCGAATAGCTCTCCCATTCAGAGAAATTCAAGCGCTCTTTTCCTTCATCCACATGACCTGCCAACCAGTAAGAAATAGGTGCTATATTATTATACCAAGGATACCTTGTATTGTTGCTATGGCAATCATAACAGGAAGTTTCAAAGATTTCCCTCAGTTCTGGGTTGGGATTGGTTTCCTTAAGAAAAACGGCCGTATGGTTGCCTGGAGAACTATTTTTTGTTGGGCTGTAAAATTGCATGGCTATAAAAATTAACACCATTACAAGGGTAATTTTTTTTAGTACTTTCATATTTGGGGGAACTATGGAATAAAGATACAATTTTATGACCAAAACTGAACTTTACAAAGCCTTGGATTATGTAGACGCATCTAGGGAGAAACGGAGCTTAATGGCCAACACCGTTAGCGCTAGCCCACATTTAATTCCCTTATTGATAGAAATTACAAGAGAGAACCATAATCCTATTTCCGCGAAGGCAAGTTGGGTATTGGAATTCGTCGCCAAAACCGAAATCAGTCATGTTTTAAATTGCATTGAAGCTTTTATAAGTTGCCTTTCCGTAATTAAACTTGAATCCTCTATACGTCCAGCGGCTAAAATTTGTGAACTTATGGTTAAGGGATATTTTTCGAAAAACATACACCCATCGAAAAACATACTCAAAGAAAGTCACTTAAAATCAATTGCCGAAGCCTGTTTCGACTGGCTTATTGCAGAACACAACGTGGCACCTAAAGCCTATTCTATGACCACCTTATTCCTCCTTGGAAAAGAATTTAAGTGGATCCATAACGAACTCTACCAAGTTTTATTTCAAAATTATGCTACCGGAAGTGCTGCCTATAAAGCGAGGGCAAGAATGACGATGGATGCCCTAAAGAAATCAAACCACAACCTTTAATGCCCTAAAACTATCCTTTGAAACCATGTGCTTGTGTATCTAAGGTACTGTAGAAATCGATTTTTAAACTATGCCTCTTAATAGGTATATTTGCGGCTTATAAATTCAACTAAAAATCATGTCGCTAAATGCATTAAACGCCATTTCACCCATTGATGGTCGTTACAGGTCAAAAACCGAATCGTTGGCTCCTTTTTTTTCTGAAGAAGCCTTAATAAAATATAGGGTTAGGGTAGAAATAGAATATTTTATTGCACTCTGTGAGGTGCCCTTGCCACAGCTGTCAACATTTAATTCCACAAACTTTGGACCATTACGTAATATATATACGGATTTTACCACCAAAGATGCGCAAGAAATAAAGGAAATTGAGAGGACTACCAACCATGATGTAAAAGCGGTTGAATATTTTATAAAGAAGGCGTTCGATGCTTTGGGCCTATCCGCCTATAAAGAATTTATCCATTTTGGCCTCACTTCCCAGGACATCAACAACACCGCTATTCCACTTTCTATAAAGGAGGCCATGAACGAGGTTTATGTTCCGCAGTACCATGAGCTCTTAGGGAAATTAAGCGCATTGGCCACGGAATGGGCAGCGATACCTATGCTTGCCAGAACCCATGGTCAACCGGCCTCCCCTACCCGTTTGGGAAAAGAGGTACAAGTGTATGTGGTACGTTTACAGGAACAGTTTAATTTATTGAACGACATACCCAGTGCTGCTAAATTTGGTGGGGCCACAGGGAATTTCAACGCCCATTTGGTGGCATACCCTACTATTGATTGGAAAGCATTCGGGAAAAGGTTTGTACAGGATAAATTGGGTCTTCAGTATTCCTTTCCAACCACGCAAATTGAGCACTATGATCATATGGCCGCACTTTTTGATGCCCTTAAACGTATTAACACGATTATTCTAGATATGGACCGTGATTTTTGGACCTATGTTTCCATGGATTACTTTAAACAAAAAATTAAAGCGGGTGAAGTAGGGTCATCGGCCATGCCACATAAGGTAAATCCTATCGATTTTGAGAATTCTGAGGGAAATCTTGGAATTGCGAATGCCCTGTTTGAGCACCTTTCCGCAAAACTTCCTTTATCACGGCTTCAACGCGACTTAACCGATAGCACGGTCTTACGAAATGTAGGTGTACCCTTTGCCCATACCTTAATTGCCTTTCAATCTACCCTCAAGGGATTGGGTAAACTATTGTTGAACAAAGAAAAATTTGAACAGGACCTTGAAAATAATTGGCCAGTGGTGGCCGAGGCCATACAGACGATTTTGAGACGAGAGGGCTATCCAAACCCTTATGAAGCCTTAAAGGGATTGACCCGTACCAATTCAAAAATAAATCAGGCGTCCATTTCCTCTTTTATAGATACGCTGGAAGTTTCCGACACCATTAAGAACGAACTCAAGCAAATTACACCAAGTAATTATACAGGCATTTAGGGCACAGTTGTTTCATTTACATTTTTCTTTAATTCATTTACAGCTAAACACGCCCGTAACCCATTATGGATTTTAGTTTTAGTTTCATTTTCCCTACCTTATGGAAATCACAAAAACGTAAAACTAAATGCAAGCAAATTTCTCTATAGAAGAATCCGTGGGTAACCTTTGGGGTAAATTGGATGGGTGGTTGGATGCCATCATCTTAAAATTACCAAATTTCATCATGGCCATACTGGTAATGGTGTTGTTCTATTTTTTAGCAAGGGGGATTCGTAAAGTACTTAGAAAGACTATTCTTAAAAAAATCGGTCAGGTTTCCATTCAAGAAATAATCGCCAAGGTCATCTTCGTGGTCGTACTCTTGATTGGCTTTTTCATAGCTTTGGGTGTTTTGGACTTGGACAAAGTGCTGACCAGTATTTTAGCAGGTGCAGGGGTCGTTGGTTTGGCGATAGGTTTAGCACTGCAAGGAACCCTAAGCAACACTTTTGGTGGGCTTATCCTTTCCTTCATGCCCCAGCTTAAGATAAATGATTTTATTACAGCTGATGGTATTTCCGGTTTTGTAACAGAGATCAGTTTACGCAATATCATCCTTAGAAAACCGGATAATAATGTGGTAGTTATTCCCAACTCCAAATTTATTGACGGTTCTTTTACCAACTACTCCTTGAATAAAAGGGCACGCATATTCGTAAACTGCGGAGTTGGATACGAAAGTGATTTACAAATGGTTGAAGATTTGACGGTCAAAATCATAAAGAATCAATTTGAACAGGTCGATGACGAAGAAGTCGAATTCTTTTTTACGGAGTTCGGGGACAGCTCCATTAATTTTATGGTCCGGTTTTGGACAGATTGCATTAATGTAAAACAAGAACATGCTGCGAGACACAAGGCCATAAAGCTTATTAAGCAACACTTTGATGAACGGGATATCAACATTCCTTTCCCCATACGCACCTTGGATTTTGGAAAAAATAATTTACAGATTGTTAAGGAGTAAACAGTCTATACTATGAACCTAAAAACCCGTTAACTAGAATGTAACGGGTTTTTTAATGCCTATTCTATAAAGAAATTCATTAGCCTTTGATCAGGTCTCCCAACTGCTCCAAACCTTTACCCTCAAAATTCGATTTTTCCATGGCTTTTATCAATTGTACAAAGTTGGCCGGGTTCATATTAGTTCCTAAAACCCGAATCAGTATAAATCCTTTTTCATCATTATCTCCGTAAATTACGATTTCGTTAATAGCGTCGTCATCTCCTTTTAACTTTATGGTAGCCCTACCAAATTCAGTATTCATCTTCATGAGCTCACTGAAATCCGGGCCTTTTAGAATAGCTTTAATAGCGGCTTTTTCTACAATATATGCTGTATTATTATCTTCTTTCTTTTGAAAAGCCAGTACATTCAATTTTTTCAATGAGGATACCGCTTCCTTCTCTTCTTCATTAAGTTCAACCTTTTCCAAATTCAAAAGACTGGCCGGCAAATCAAAAGATAGAAAATTGGGGTTCTCCGCATTGTTGACATAATATTGCTGAAGGCTTTGTTCCGATGAACAGGAAGAAAGGATTATAAACAATACTATACTTATGCTGTAAAGAATATTTTTCATGGTTACCAATTTTAATTAAGATAAGGCCTTCCATATTCCATGAAAAGCCTTCTCCTTTTAGTGATTATTTTATTTACCGCCAGCTTTGTTCAACTCCTTTGGCAAATCCATTTTATTGGTAATGGAACCTATCTTGTTCAAATCAATATCCCCGGTAAGACTAACCAATACGGTCTCCAATTTTCTTCCATGTTTTCCCATTTCAACATTATCGAGTCCAGAAACAAACATTAGTAACTCTGCTACATGGTCCTTTTTACCTCCTTCCCTAATGTAAAACTTCACATTTACATCCTTGTCCTTTACACGCATTAGCTCCTCCATTTTAGAGGACTTTAAGTACTTCTTTACCGTTGCCGACATGTCTGCGGAAACGTTAAGGTCTTCGGTCATAAATACCTTCACCCCCTGTAATCCTTGGGCTACTTCCATAAACTCTTTGGCCTCTTGGTCATCGCTCAAGTCTCCTATTTTAGAAACCAAGTCGATCATACCTTTGTTTATGATTACAGCACCTACATTGTCCATATCCTCATATTTATCGAAGATAGATTGTGAGAAACCGAATACCGGCAAAATTGCGATTAAAATTACTACTACATTTTTCATGATTGTTGTTTTTTGTTTACCCCCACATTATTACATGCGAAAGTGATTGATTAATTGATGAATTTTTGTTGTCAACCACGGCAGGAATTTGAGGGGCCTGCCGCGCGTTGATCTCTTTTTAATTCCCCTTTTTTGATGCTTTACCCAATTGATCACCTCCTGGTAGATCCATTTTATCGGTTAATTTTGAAACGGACCTAAGATTGATATCTCCTGTTAGGGACAGTAAAACAGTTTCCAACTTCTTACCGTTGATATCTATATCCATGTCCTTCATTCCGGTCACAAACATTAAGAGCTCTTTTACATGGTCACTATCTTTCCCTTCCTTTACATAGAACTTAACGTTTGAACTGCCATCACGCACCCGCATCAGCTCTTCAAAGGAGGAGCTTTTCAATCTATTGTTGACCCAATTATCAACGTCCTTGGAAATAGCGGCATCATCTGTAGTTATTACTTTAAAACTGGTGATGGAGTTTACGAGCTCAAAAAATTCCTTAGCTTCGGGGTCATCGGAGCTAACGCTCATCTTACCCAACATTTGAAACATTTTGGGCTGCATGGCTACAAAGGTAACCTTGTCATTGTCCTCATATTTGTCAAAAATATCTTGGGCCATGGAGACGAAGGGTGCTACTACCAGAAGTCCTATTACTATTATCTTTTTCATCTTAATTATTCTTTAGTTAAAAATTTATTCGTTGTTTTCTGAAATTCTTCTAAATGGTTCAGTTGCTCCGTTCCCTTATTAAAGTTCATCGCCAATAAGGCAAAAGCTTCCTGTGCAGACTCAATCTCTTCCTGTGTATACTCGTCTGCTAAAGTAACAGGGGCTGGTGCCGGTCGATAAAAATAAAAACCGATCATAAAAACTGCCACTGCGGCAACTGAAGCCCATTTCAAATAACTTTTTCTAGGGCTTAATGGGACCTGCCTTGTGAACCGTTCTTCCTTCGCTTTTGAGAAATAGTTGAACATTGGCGCGTATTGTTCTAAATGTGGAGCTACCTCCCCAGATGAGAAATACGTTCTCAAGGTCTCTTCCTCGGCAACCGTAGTGGCCGCCTCGAAATACTTCTCCACTAAACTTTCTATTCTATCCAATTCCATAACTATGCTTTTCCGTTAATTTTTCCCGTACGGTTTTCCTAGCCCTGGACAAGGCCACACGAACGGCTGTAGGTTTCATATCCAATAATTTTTCTATTTCTTCATATTCGTAGTGTTCAACATCCCTCAATTGCAATACCATTTTTTGCTGTTCTGGCAGTTCATCCATGATTCGCTCTACCCAACTCACGCTATCCCTCGCTTCCACTTCATGTTGTAGCGATGTGTTGGAATCCGTATAGTTGCTATGGACCAATTTTAAATTACCCGCCTGTTTTGATTTCAATCGATCCAAGCAGAAATTTTTTGTCATCGTCATCGCAAAAGCTTCTACATTATTATAGGTTTCCATTTTATTTTTCTTGGACCATAACTTGATAAGAATTTCCTGTGTTGCATCCTCAGCCTCTTCCGTTGAAACCAAAAGCCTTTTGGCCATGCGGAACAATTTATCCTTAAAAGGCATTACTATAGTTAAAAATTCTGTTTGTTTCATTTTGGTTTGGCTGTTCGCAATCATGTTAACATGTCTACAAAAGGAAGACGATGTTCAACGAATTTTGTTACAATTAATTTTTATTTCGTCTTCTTGTAAGTAAATTTAACATCCTAATACTAATAAACAACGTATTTAAAATGAAGCCTAGTCGCTTCAGAGCCCAATTGGGACAATTATGGAATGGTTATTGCCAAAAGAAAATTGAATTAATTTAAAAAAAGCTATGAACAAATTCTTCCTGTCACTCCTATGCTTAGGAGTTATTGTACAATCCTGTAATAAAAATGATGATTCCCCCGTAATTGAGGAGGAAGTAATTGAAACCCCTGTAGAAGAAACAAAACTGAGAGCCGATTATCCTGCCCAGGATTTCATGTGGCAAGCAATGAACTCTTTTTATTTCTGGCAAGCAGATGTTGCTGATCTTGATGATGATCGTTTTGACACCTTAAATAGCTATGTAGAATTTTTAGCCTCCGAAACAGATCCAGGAACTTTCTTTTATAATATTTGTAATAACCACGTTAGGGTTGTTGGCGAACAAAATGCTGTAGATCGGTTTTCTGTCGCCGTCGAAAATTATGAGGATTTGGTCAATAGTCTACAAGGTGTCTCCAAAAGTAATGGTTTGGAATTCCAATTATATGCCTTTTCAGGCAATAACAATATTTACGGCGTAGTAACTTATATCGCACCCAATTCGGATGCCTCCGGTGAGGATATCCAAAGAGGCGATGCATTTACGGGCGTCAATGGAACAACGCTTACTCGTGATAATTACATCAACTTATTGTTCGGTGATAATGATACCTATACCTTAAATATGGCGGATATTGCCAATAATAGTGTTACGGACAATGGTGAGGAAATTTCGTTGACCAAGATTGAGAATTTTTCAGAGAACCCCATACTGGTTTCAAAAACCATAGAACAGAACGGTATTAAAGTGGGGTATTTGATGTATAACGGTTTTTTAGCCGCTTTTGATGATCAGTTGAACGCCGCATTTGGTGAATTTAAAGCCGATGGTGTGACGGAACTAATTTTGGACTTTCGTTATAATGGTGGAGGGCGCGTTAGCACCGCGGTTCAAATCGCGAGTTCTGTTTATGGAACCAATACTAACGACCTATTCTTAAAGGCAAGGTATAATGATAAAATACAGTCAACCTTTGACCCAGGGGACGGAGAAACAAACTTTTCCAGTTCTACCCTATCGGGTGCTGCCATCAATGCCTTAAACCTGGATAGGGTTTATGTAATTACTACGAATGCCACTGCTTCTGCCAGTGAACTGGTTATTAACGGGCTAGAACCTTATGTAGACGTGGTTCAAGTTGGAGAAAAGACAAGGGGTAAGAATGAATTTTCCATCACGTTTGTAGATGATATCGAAAATAGTTATTTCTATGATGCGGATCGGGAAGTGAACATAAATCCAGATAACCAATGGGGTATACAGCCTCTATTGGGGAGAAATGAAAATGCCGATGGATTTTCGGATTATACGACCGGACTGCTGCCTGATTTCACAATAGAGGAGGATATCTCCAACCTAGGCGTTTTAGGAGATCCCAACGAACCCCTTTTAGCTGTTGCGCTAAATAGTATAACCGGGCAAGCGGCCAAGTTTAACCTGCAACCAGCCATGAGCGCCGAATCAATCATTGGTTCATACCGCTTTAAACCAACCGACAACCTCGCAGTAATGGATGGGTTGTTAAAAATGGATATTGGTAAAATGAATAAAAAAAGTTTCGAATAAACGTAGTTGTTCCTTGTTTCTTGGGATAGTTTAATCATTTCTAACTTATATATAGCTTGACTTTTTAAATAGAAGTGAGTCATACACATTTGAAGATATAATTAGTTTGGAATATAGTATCCATAAAATAAATTAAGAAGAACGCTGTTTCCCTAAGTATGAAAAAGTTATTAGTACTCATAGGTTTAGTTACTTTATTTTCTTGTTCAAAAGATGAAGACTTAAACCTTCCCGATACCATTGATCCAGATGGATCGGCAGCCGTAGAAGTTCAAGATTTTATGTGGAAAGCAATGAATTTTTGGTATTTCTGGCAATCTAATGTCGATGATTTAGCAGACGACCGCTTTGCCAATACTGCAGAGGGACGTGCCGAATACACTGCTTTTCTCGATTCTGAGGCTAATCCGGCCGCATTTTTTGAAAATAAATTACAGTATATAGAAGATCGTTTTAGCTTTTATAATGCGGACTATCGTGAACTTACCAATTCCTTGGCCGGAATATCGAAGAGTAATGGGCTGGAATTTGGGCTTGTACGTTTTGAAGATTCCAACGCTATTTTCGGTTTTGTACGGTATATTGTTCCAAATTCAGATGCTGCCACCAAAGCCATACAACGCGGGGATCTTTTTACGGGAGTTGACGGACAGACTTTGAACTTAGATAATTACACCGCACTATTATTCGGCGCAAATGATACGTACACGCTAAATATGGCAGATTTCGTAAATGGCAATGTTGTACCGAATGACATTGAGGTTGAACTTACCAAGGAAGAGGCCCTAGCGGAAAACCCACTATTTATTTCAAAGTCTTTTGAAATTGGTGCCGAGAAGATTGGTTACATCATGTATAACCAATTCACCAATGAGTATGACGATGAGCTCTATGCTGCTGTGGAAGATTTAAAAGCTGCCGGTATAACCGACTTGATAATGGATTTACGATATAACCCTGGTGGCTCCGTAAATACCACACGTTTATTGGCCAGTATGATTTATGGTACAAATACTTCGGATATTTTTTTGAGAAAAAGATATAATGAAAAGCTACAAGATCAATTTTCGGATAGCCAGTTGGAAGTATATTTTGCGGATAAATTCAATGGGCAGACCATAGACCCGTTAGGCTTTTCTAAAGTGTATGTCTTAACGACCTCAAGTTCCGCATCGGCGAGTGAATTATTGATCAATAGCCTAGAGCCCTATTTGGACGTGATACAAATTGGGGATGTTACAAGGGGCAAGAACGAATTTTCAACGACGATGGTCGATGATCGTGAAAACTCTTATTTGTATACACCGTCTAGAGTCAATAAGATAAATCCGAATAACCAATGGGCCATACAGCCCCTTATTGGAAGAAATGAAAATGCGGATGGCTTTTTTGATTATACGAATGGCCTTCAGCCCGATATTTTATTAAAAGAGGATTACGGTAACCTTGGTATTTTAGGGGACGAGAACGAGCCTTTACTAGCAAGGGCCCTAGCGGCAATTACAGGGCAATCCGGTAAACGGGATTTTACGGTGGAGCATCCTATAAACAGTATAGGCAGTTCGAAAATGTTCGCTCGTTTCGCGGACAATATGATTGATGATACGGTTTACGACCTACAATTTAGCCCATCATTTGATAATTAAATCGGAAACGATTAGCCTACTTTAACAAACCTGTATGTTCAAGTACCAAAAAGTACAACTACTACAATTCTTTACTGGGAAACGTCCTATTTAGAAAGCATCGGTTCAATAATTCTTTACAAGGTCAAGTTGAATCCTATGCGTATATTTCTACCTCTAGTGGTATAATTGATTAATTCTGTATACGATTCATTAAAGATATTTTCCATGGCAATAAACGCATTAAAACGAGTTGAAAATTGATGCCTTGCCTGTACGTTGATCAAACTAAAACTATCCAAGGTTACATTTTCAAAAGTCGCAAAATCAGTATCGGTCCGGTTGGAGACATATTGGTACGATAGCTCCACAAACGTATTAGATTCCCAAGCATATCCTAAGCTGGCGTTTACTTTATTCTTTGGCACCCGTAAAGCCAAACCTTCATTTGAACGGGTATACGTATAATTCCCGTTCAAGGTTAGCTGTGGAATTAGAATTGCAGAAATCCCTACTTCTACCCCATTAAAATTTACTGTATTAGCCGCGTTTCTATATTGGCTCTCAAAAGTAGCCTCATTTATGGTCACGTACTCAATACGTTCATTTTCCGCTCTATCAAAGTAAAGCGCATTGAAGGTGAACTGCCGGGACAAGCTATATTCGAATCCTCCCTCCAGGGTTCTGTTTTCTTCAGGATTTAAATCAGGATTCGGGCCAAATGGGCCAAATAATTGGGATAAATTTGGAGCGATATAAGAGGTGGCATAAGACCCCATAAACTTGAGGAATCCAGAACCCGCCCGTAACCTATACGACGGATTGATATTATAAATAAAATTTGAACCATAGCTGCTATGGTTGTTCAAGCGCAGTCCCGTATTGAGATTAAATCCGTTCGTACCTATATAGACCAAATTAAGGTAGGGGTCCCATGAATCTGAATTTTGGATGCCTGAAAATAAGGTTCGGTTCTCTATATAATTGAGCCCAACGATACTATACAGTCTTTCGGCAAAATTATATTTATTAAAGACATCCATTATAAAGGATTGAGAGTCAAATGCGGAAGGAAAATTAGATTTAAAACTGCGGTCAATCTGATTAAAGGCTGTATTCACGGTAATACTTCCGTTTTCATACCCATAATTCCCGGATAAACCAAAGCGTGATTGTTCTCCAGTAAATAGGAAATCGGCATCTTCTAAAGGAAATCCATTATCATAATCACTATTCAATTTGTTGTAGAATACCGATGCCGTAAAGTCCAAATCCTTTAAAGCTTGGTAACCTAACTTAAGATTCCCATCGATGCGGGAAAAGGCATCGGGCTCAGTACCGATGGCGGCGGAAAGTCCGCCCGTAAATTGTTGTGCACCGGATGCCATAAAAGAGATTTTACCTTTCTTGGCACTTAAATTAAGGGTATTCGAAAAATCCGATATCGAGTAGTCTTGGTTCTCTTGCGCTTGGTTGGTTCCCATACTGGATTGAATTTCCAATGTAAGACCCTCGTATTCTGCCTTTTTGGTGGTGATGCTGATAACGGCGGTAGCGGCAGAATTGCCATACAAGGTGCTTGCCGCACCTTTTAGAATTTCAATCCGTTCTATTTGGGAATTGTTCAGTAGGCGTAAATCATATTCCGCATTGGGATTCGATGGGTCCGATACCTGAATACCGTCTATAACCACCAATACCTGACGGTTATTCCCTCCCCTAACATAGGTAGAAAGATTCTGGCCAGCATAACTGCGGGTACCGTTTATTTCAATTCCGCTCTTGGTATTGATTAGTTCCGCAACGGTACGTCCCTGGTTCCGTTCCAACTCTTGCCGACTTATTTTGATAACGGTCTTACCTGAGTTTTCCCTTTTTAACGAAAAACGGGAGTCGCTTACCACAACCTCATCCAGCGTTAAGGTTTCTAAAGAATCCTGTTGCTTTTGTGCCAATACTTGGCAAGCACTTAATACCATGGCCAAAGAGCCATAGAACGTAATTTTTCATTCGTTTACATTCATAAACGGGAGCATAGTATGTCTGTACCCATACGTAAACTTCTATCCCGAAAGTTTAACATTTATTTGTTTGAATAAGGCAGGTCTCCTGACTTGTTCAATGCTATTTTGCCTTCCCATGTTACTATTCCCGCTAGGGCTACACAGTGGCATTGAAGAAAATAACATCCCCAAAAAAGAGGTGCCATACCCCATTTGCTTAATCCAAATATGGTTCTGGCATAAACTTAC
This sequence comes from uncultured Flavobacteriaceae bacterium, assembly GCA_963815225.1. GTDB lineage: Bacteria > Bacteroidota > Bacteroidia > Flavobacteriales > Flavobacteriaceae > Maribacter. The sequence continues at coordinate 244,625 of CAWFGA010000005.1, read as the reverse complement.
AGTTGCGGGAACAGTTCTGGATTTACACCAGATTCCCTTTTAATCCCACCATAACAAGAATGGTGGAAACCAAAATTCATGGCGAAAATAAACATTTTGTTTAATCTTTTTAGCTAAACTTTTATAATGCTATTTTTGGCATTAAGATGAATTCCAAAAATGTTGAAACGACTTCTTTTTTTTAGTTTTTATGTAGTTTTTTTGGCTTGCAAGGGAGAAAAAAAAGGCACAGCCAAAATTTCAGAACCTTCCAAATCAGCCGTAATAACTTACGCGAAAGGATTTTCAATTGAGCATCACGCATCAGGATTAACCATCCTTGAGGTTAGCGCTCCGTGGCCAAATGCATCAGATTCATTTACCTATGCCTTGGTACCCAAAGAGAAACAGGCCCTTATCACGTTAAACAAAAACGCCTACGATGCTGTAATTACGGTCCCCATACAAAACCTCGTTGTTACTTCAACTACACATATCCCGGCTTTGGAGGCCTTGGGTGTTTTGGATAAGCTTGTTGGTTTCCCAGATACGAAATACATCTCCTCTAAAGCTGCAAGGACACGTATTGCCGCCGGAACAATAAAGGAACTGGGGGTTAACGAAAGTCTTAATACAGAAGCTGTTTTGGCCTTACAGCCAGATCTAGTAATTGGTTTTGCGGTGCGCAGTGGCAATAGTTCGTATGAGACCCTAAGCCGTTCAAACATTCCAGTAATCTATAATGGGGATTGGGTAGAGGAAACCCCTTTGGGGAAGGCGGAATGGATTAAATTCTTTGCCCCGTTTTTTAATAAGGAACACGAAGCAAGACTAATTTTTGAAGAAATTGAAACCGCGTACTTGGAGGCAAAGGAAATTGCGGCAGGTTCCAAAAATAGACCCAAAGTAGTTAGTGGGGCCATGTATAAGGATGTTTGGTATTTGCCCGGCGGGCAAAGTTGGGCCGCGACTTTCCTAAAAGATGCAAACGCGGACTACCTATGGGCTAATACAGCAGACAAGGGTAGCCTGTCCTTAAGCTGGGAGAGTGTGTTGGACTTGGGCCAACAAGCGGAATATTGGATTGCTCCCGCCCAATTTACGAGTTATGTCGAAATGGAAGATGCAAGCCAACATTATTCCCAGTTTAAGGCCTTCCAGAATAAAAAAATCTACACCTTTGCCAATACCTTAGGGGATACCGGTGGTACCCTATATTATGAATTGGCGCCCCAACGCCCAGATATTGTATTGCGGGACCTAATTCATATTTTACATCCAGGATTGTTATCTGAATACGAGCCCTTCTTTTTTAAACCTTTGGAATAATTGTCTACAAAGCCCACATATTCAATTCAATTTTTAATCTTGTTCATTGGGTTACTGGCCTGTTTTATCTTGAATATAAGTCTAGGCTCCGTCCACATTGCCTTACCCGAAACGTTAAAAGTTATTTTTGGCCATGAGCTGGCACATACCCCTAGTAGCTATATCGTCTGGAATTATCGCTTTCCAAAGGCCATTACGGCACTATTGGTTGGTGCTGGCCTCTCGCTTAGCGGACTACTAATGCAAACATTGTTCAGAAACCCACTTGCAGGACCATTTGTTCTTGGCATAAGTTCAGGAGCTAGTTTAGGTGCTGCATTTTTGATTATGGGTTCTTCCTTGTTTTCAGGATTTTTTACGTTTTCGATTTTTAACGATGTAGCGCTCGCGGTTGCTTCCAGTTTAGGAAGCCTATTGGTTTTAATAGTCGTTATGACCGTGGCGGCAAGGATAAAGGATACGATGGCCCTATTGATTATTGGTTTAATGTTCGGAAGCATTACGGCAGCCATAGTAAGTGTGTTATCCTACTTTTCAAACGCAGAGAAATTGCAGCAGTATATTTATTGGTCCTTTGGAAGCTTGGGGAATCTATCATGGAATCAAGTAGCCATTTTATGTCTGTTTTCAATAGCCGGGATTTTCTTGAGTATACTCTCCATAAAATCCCTAAATGCCCTCTTATTAGGGGAAAATTACGCTCAAAGTTTGGGTATTCGTTTAAAGACCGCCCGTTATACCGTTATTGTAGCAACGGGGTTATTGGCCGGCTGCATTACCGCTTTTGCAGGCCCCATTGCTTTTGTAGGTTTGGCGGTACCCCACGTAACGCGACAATTATTTCGTACAACTGAGCATAGAATTCAGATACCTGCCGTCCTTTGCTGCGGTGGTATCTTGATGTTACTTTGTGATACCATTGCCCAAATTCCCGGATCTGTGAGTGTGCTTCCCATAAATGCGATTACCAGTATTTTTGGTGCACCGGTTGTAATTTGGTTATTGCTACGCAAAAAAAGAATGGTTTTCTAAATACTTCGATTGGAATTGGTATTAAAAATCCCCTAAATACATAAACCAAGACGTTCGGAAATAAATTTTTTATTTTTGGATAATCCTTATTTTTGTGATTTTAATAGGAAAATTAATAAGGACTCAATAGTAAAGTATTACAAGTTTTTTATGAAAGCAAATTCGATTTGTATCGTTGATGACGACCCAATTTTTGTGTATGGTACAAAGGTATTATTAAACCATAACAAAGATATTGCGAATGATATCTTAGTATATGAAAATGGGAAAGAAGCTTTAGACAGCCTATCGGCTATGGTGGAGGATGGTGACGACTTACCGGACATTATTTTTTTGGATTTGAACATGCCGGTAATGGATGGATGGCGTTTCCTTGAAGCCTTCATCAAAATCCCCATTGATAAAATGCCCTTAGTCTTTATTACTACATCCTCTATTGACGAAGACGATAAGCTTAAGGCGAAACAGTATCCAATTGTAAAGGAATTTCTCACAAAACCACTTTCTGAAAGTCTTTTAAGAGAACTAATTAAAAAGTACAATTATTCCTAAAACTTAAATCGTACGAATTGGCATTTAGTTACTTTTAAATAAGGGTCTACGATAAATAAAACATGGCTTTACATTGGTTCTTCCACATTAACCCAATAATAACAGTCTTCTCCCTGAGATGAAGATTTTTATCGTTTAATAAAGGCGCAAACGAATATTTAGGTAAAGTAAATTTGAAAAAATGCCAATATGCGGAATACAATTAAGTCCCAAGTTTAGGCTACTTTTGAGTATAAATTTTTGATTCATCCATAATCCAACGACATACCACCAACTAAAGGTTGAAGACTTAACAATTGGCTATGGTACTAAGACAATAGCCAAAACCATTTCATTTGGCCTACAGCAGGGGGAATTGGCTGGTATTGTTGGTAGTAACGGTATAGGAAAATCGACCCTTATAAAAACCATATCCGGATTTCTACCGAAAATCACCGGATCTATAACGATGGAAGGAAAGGAGATTGAAACGATGGGGGCACTGGAAACGGCTAAGACGGTAAGTGTCGTTTTAACAGAACCTATTGCATCAAAGAACATGTCCGTAGAAGAGTTGCTGGCCTTGGGAAGACAGCCCTACACGAATTGGCTCGGGAAATTAACGGCGAATGACTTTCGTATCATCCATGATAGCTGTGTCCTGTTAGAATTGGAACCTCTGTTGGATAAAAAATGTTACGAACTTAGTGATGGGCAGTTGCAACGTGTTATGATAGCAAGGGCACTGGTACAAGATACCCATATTATCATTCTTGATGAACCCACAACCCATTTAGATTTGTACCATAAAGTCCACATCCTGAAACTACTTAAACAGATTGCCCATAACACCCGTAAAACGATTCTCTTTACCACTCATGAAATAGAATTAGCGATTCAATTATGCGATAAGATGTTAGTTATGGATGGGGTACATAATGCATTTGACGAACCTTGTAAGCTTATTGAAAAGAAAAAATTTGACACCCTATTTCCTTCGGATTTAATTTCCTTCGATTCAACCGTTGGTGCCTTTAGGATTAAAAAGTGAGGACTACGGCCAGTACATTCATCCGAAACGGTAAACTATGTTAATTAAAACCGGTACGGCTTGCAAAAATTTTGTGGTCGAACCAGTATCTTTACAATATCACTTTATACTGATCATGAACGAAATTTATATTTACCTCCTTGTTGGTATCCTTTGCCTTGCCATGGGTTATTTATTAGGACATTACATACAGAATCTTAAGACAAAATCGCAGCAAAGCGCCTTAATTGAACGCGAACAGCAAATGCAAAATAACCTTTCCGTTTTACAGGAACGGTTGCAGCATAACGAGCAACAGCGTGAAGCGTTACAATCTGAAAAGGAGCAGTTGGGCAATCAAATTGTGCGCTATCAAGCAGATCTGGAAAATCTCCAAGAAAAAAATAGAGCGCAGAAGGAAGAGGTAGAAAAATTACAGGAAAAATTCACCAAGGAATTTGAGAACCTAGCGAATAAAATTCTGGAGGAAAAGAGTCTGAAGTTTACGGAGCGAAATGAAAAAAATATCAAGGATATTCTTACCCCGCTTAATGAGAAAATTCAATTGTTTGAGCGCAAGGTTGAAGAAAGTCAAAAAGAAAATATCAGTATCCACTCCGCATTAAAGGAACAATTATTAAACCTACAGACACAAAACCTTAAAATTACCCAAGAAGCCGAAAATTTGACCAAAGCACTCAAGGGCGATAGTAAAATGCAGGGAAATTGGGGGGAATTGGTCTTGGAACGGGTGCTGGAAAAATCTGGCCTTGAAAAGGACCGGGAATATACGATACAACAAAGTTTTACACGAGCAGACGGAACCCGCGTGCTACCAGATGTAATCATTAACCTGCCCGACGGGAAAAAAATGGTGGTGGATTCCAAAGTATCCCTAACGGACTACGAACGTTACGTAAATGCGGAAGAGGAATTTAGGGAGAAGCACCTAAAAGACCATATTAATTCCTTGAGACGCCATGTAGATCAGTTATCGGCCAAAAAATATGAAGACCTCTATGAAATGGAGAGTCCAGATTTTGTTTTGATGTTCATTCCCATAGAGCCAGCATTTGCCATTGCAATTAATCAGGATAATTCTTTATACAATAAGGCCTTTGAACAGAATATCGTAATTGTAACCCCTTCTACCCTATTGGCTACGCTACGCACCATAGATAGCATGTGGAACAATGAAAAGCAACAGCGCAATGCCATTGAAATTGCAAGACAGGCCGGTGCGCTCTACGACAAGTTTGAAGGTTTCGTTGGCGATTTAATGAAAGTGGGGAAAAAGATGGATGAGGCCAAAGGAGAATATCGTGGCGCAATGAACAAATTGGTGGAAGGCCGTGGAAATATTGTCAATAGCATTGAGAAATTGAAAAAAATGGGTGCCAAAGCAAAAAAATCCATACCGGAATCCATTTTAAAAAGAGCGATGGAAGATGATGATTTTGAAGAAGAGCCTAAATTAAGGTTATAAAGAAAAACTTGGCCGGTGTGAAGTTTATCGGTCTCGAAGGTTATAATAAAACAAGGTAAAAAACGTACATGAAAAAAATTCTAAGCTTGGTTATTTTTGGTATCGTGGCCCTTGGAGCCCTATACTATGCCGTTATCTATTTTGTTCCATTCAGTGAAGGGGTCCGTTCCGGGGAACTTATTAAAATCAGCCATAAAGGTGTTTTGATAAAAACGTGGGAGGGCGAAATAAGTCAGGGGATAAGCGGGGCACAAATCTTTTCGTTTTCTGTGTTGGACAAGGATAAGGAAGTCATTGAAAAACTTAAGGAGTATCAAGGCCAATACGTTAAAGTAGATTATACGGAACGCTTTGCCACCTTCTTTTGGCTTGGCGATACAAAATATTTCATTACTGCCGTTGAAGTGGAGCAATCCCCGCATTTCAGAAGGTAAATTAAAAATGCGCGGCGCATTCCCTTTAAACCTTCATCAGATTATCTTCGATACTATGGAAAATTATAAAAGCGTAAAAGAGTCGCAGGTGGCCATAACGGAATTGATGCTTCCCTCCCATTCCAATTTTGGTGGTAAGGTACACGGTGGTCATATTTTAAACCTCATGGATCAAATTGCATTTGCCTGCGCTTCCAAACATTCACAGCAGTATTGCGTAACCGCCTCTGTTAATCGTGTCAATTTTCTAAACCCAATAGAGGTTGGGGAGTTGGTTACCTTAAAAGCGAGCATCAACTATACGGGGCGCACTTCAATGGTAGTAGGTGTTCGCGTAGAGTCTGAGAATATAACCTCAGGAAAAAGAAGGCACTGCAACTCCTCCTATTTTACGATGGTGGCCAAAGGGGCAGACGGGAAAAATGTACCTATACCAGGCCTCATTGTTTCCGATAATCAGGGGGTACGTAGATTTGCCCGTAGCAAATACCGCAAACTTGAAGCCCAAGAGCGCGATACGAAGTTCGAGTCCAAAACATTCGATGCGGAGGAGTATATTAAGGAATTAGCGAGTGAAAATATTAAGATCGCTATAAAGTAAGTTGCTTTGCCGCATCGGCATCCAAGAACCAAACCAGGTCTTTGGTTTTTGGGGAAACATGACTTGCCGGATATTTAAGATACCCCTCTTCACGATCTACGATGGTTTTAACTTTATCAGCCTTGCTTTCACCGGTTACCAAAAAGGCCACTGTCTTGGCGTTATTGATAATCCTGCCCGTTAAGGATACTCTTTTTTGACCAGACTCAGGGTGGGTCGCTACCTCACAATTATCGGGAGAAATCCAAAGCTTGAGTTCATGGGGAAAAATGGAAGCTGTGTGCCCGTCATCGCCCATACCAAGAATAACCAAATTAAATTGGGGCAGTCCCAGTTCGTGGGGCAACATATCTTCCAACAAGCTTCCGTAGCGCTTTGCTTCAGCTTCTGGATTTTCCTCACCCTTTATACGGTGGATGTTTTCCTTTGGGATTTCTATTTTGGAAATAAGGTGCTCCACGGTCATTTTATAGTTGCTTTCCGCATCACTTGGTGGAACACAGCGCTCGTCGCCCCAATAAAAATGAACGTTGGACCATTCCACTTCATTGGAAAATGCATCGGCCAACACATCAAAAACTATTTTAGGGGTACTACCGCCAGAAAGGGCTACATGAAAGGGTTGGTTCTCTTTTGCCTTTTCAACAAAATAGCTTGAAAATTCCTCTGCAACTTTCACTTTATTCTGATACACCTTTACATCCATTATTATATCCTTTATTTTTTATTTGTTCTTTTGCTTGAACGTTAACAGATTACACAATAACCCGGGTCATCGGCTAAATTTTCGCTTGGGTTACGCCATTCGCCTCCATTCTCAAAGAGGTCATTTGCATTTTCTGGGCCCCAGGCCCCAGCGGCATAACCGTACATTTTCACTTCTTTGCCCTTGTTCCAGTATTCTAAAATAGGGTCGACAAATGCCCAAGCCGTTTCCACTTCGTCCGCACGCGCATACAAGGTTGCATCGCCTTGCATAGCATCAAGCAACAAACGTTCGTAAGCATCCATTACCCGGGTTTCGGATAAACTGGAATAATAAAAATCCATATTGGCACGTTCCACTTTAAAACCTTGACCGGGTACCTTAACTCCAAATTTGATAAGTATCCCCTCATCGGGTTGGATACGGATAATCAATTTATTGTCCTTATTGTTCATTCCCGCCTCATGGAAAATCTGGTGGTGTGGGGTTTTAAAATGAATGACCACCTCTGTAACCTTTGTAGGCATTCTTTTGGCTGTCCTTACATAAAATGGGACATCTGACCAGCGCCAATTATCCACAAAAAACTTAATCGCAGCATAGGTTTCCGTAGTAGAGTTAGCATCTACGCCTTCTTCTTCGCGGTAGCCATTAACCTCCTTGCCGTCGATTTTTGAACTAACATATTGCGCCCGGATAGTATTATCATAAAGCGTTTTATCATCGTTCATTATCCTGAGCGATTTTAAGGCTTTGAGTTTTTCGTTACGTATCTCCTCGGCATTGGCACTTAAGGGCGGTTCCATGACAATAAGTGCTACAATTTGTAGCAAATGGCTTTGGAACATATCGCGCAAGGCACCAGATTTATCATAATAACCCCCACGTTTTTCAACACCCACACTTTCCGCATTGGTAATCTCTACATGGTGTATGTAATTCCGGTTCCAAAGAGGCTCAAAAATACTATTGGCGAAACGGGTCACCAAAAGATTCTGTACCGTTTCCTTTCCTAGATAGTGATCGATACGGAAAATTTGATTTTCCTTAAAATAGGTATGCAGACCGCTGTTAAGTTCCTTGGCAGATTCTAAGCTATACCCGAATGGTTTTTCTACAATAAGCCTTCGCCATCCCTTGGATTCGTCGTTCAAGCCTTGATCGGAGAGATTTTTGGCAATGGGTTCGTACAGACTAGGTGGCGTGGAAAGGTAAAAAATATGGTTGCCATCCGTCCCGTATTTCTGGTCTAGATCAGCGATACGTTTTTCAAGACGCTCATAGGACGTGTCGTACTCAGACCCTAAATCTTCGTAGAATAGCTTATCGGCAAATTTTTGAATGTATTCCGCATCATTTTCATCGCGGTCCTTTTTCAGATATGTACTTTCCAAAACAACCTTATTTCTAAATTTTAGGTCACCCAAATCGCTGCGGCTCACCCCCAAGACAACAAAATTATCCGGAAGGTGATTCCCCTTGTATAGATTAAATATAGACGGTATTAGTTTTCTTGCCGTCAAATCTCCAGATGCCCCAAAAATGATCAGCATTTGATTGTCTGTTTTCTTCATAAACGCGTTATAACCTTTATTTTAAATATATTGAAAAGAAAAGCAAATTTAAGCGGCTTTGCAACTGCATTTGCGATTAAAGTCAATATTTTACTATATTTTTGATTTACACCATCTAGGTTTAAGGAATTCCTATAGACAATGAATTCCCGTCTATTTTTTAACACTTAAAATGATTTTTTATGTACGATTTTGGTTTGGTAGGTCTTGGGGTAATGGGGCGTAATTTTATCCTGAATGTTGCCGATAATGGATTTACAGCTTATGGGTATGATTTGGATAAGGAAAAAGTAGAGTCCTTGAAGAAGGAAGGCGGAAATCTGGAAAAAGTTGATGCCTCCACCAATATAAAAACCTTTGTGAAATCCTTGAAGCAACCCCGAAAGATTATGCTTTTGGTACCTGCCGGTAAAGTTGTGGATTCCGTAATCGACTCGTTATTACCGCATATCGATAAAGGTGACATTATTATTGATGGCGGCAACTCGTTCTATACCGATACCGATCGCAGGGAAAGCGAACTCCAAAATAGGGCCATCAACTTCTTTGGCGCAGGAGTATCCGGTGGTGCCAAAGGGGCGAGAAAAGGACCTAGTATAATGCCTGGAGGTTCAAAATCTGCTTACGAACATATTAAACCCATTTTTGAAGCGGTTGCCGCTAATTATGAGGGGGAGCCCTGTGTGGCATACCTGGGTCCTAAATCTGCCGGTAATTACGTAAAGATGGTGCATAACGGCATTGAATATGGTTTAATGCAATTAACCTCCGAAATATATGATGTACTAAAAAAAGGGGGCGATTTTTCCAATGATGAATTGCACGCAACCTTTGCAAATTGGAATTCTGGAAGGCTACAATCCTTTCTGGTTGAAATTACATCTGAGATTTTTGAGCAAGAGGACGATTTGGCAAAAGGCCGTTTGGTAGACCAGATTTTGGATAAGGCCAAGCAAAAAGGAACAGGGAAGTGGACCAGCCAGAATGCAATGGATCTTGGTATTCCTGTACCTTCTATCGATATCGCCGTAAGTATGCGTGAAATTTCCGCTTTAAAGGACGAAAGGATACAAGCGGATGCCTTGTATAACCGCCCTAAAGTTACGCACATGGACAAGGAAAAATTAGCGTCTCTCTCAGAAAAGGCCTTATATTTTTCGTTCATTATAACTTACGCACAAGGTCTTCATCAATTAGCCGATGCTTCAAAAGAATACGGCTATAAGCTTGATATCGAAGTAATTGCAAAAATTTGGCGCGCAGGATGTATTATCCGAGCCGGTCTACTGGCCGATATCACCGAAGCGTTTAAAAAAGACGCTTCACTGCCTAACTTGCTTCTTTCCCCAAATTTTGTGGAAAAGGTACAGGAAACGGTTGGTGCAGCAAGGGAATTGGTTGCTTACGGTGCTACTAATGGAATTCCCCTACCCGGCCTATCGAATTCCTTAACGTATTTTGATGCCTATACCTCTAGCAGGTTGCCGCTCAACCTAATACAGGCACAACGTGATTATTTTGGTTCACATACCTACGAACGATTAGATCGCGAAGGAATTTTTCATACGGAATGGGAAGATTAAAAAACTGAATTTGAAAAACACGATCAACAATAGTATCCGTATTTGCTATCTTTTAGTAGTGCTAGCCGTTATTTGCGCTTGCCGACAGGAAAAGGATGAGGTACAACCCGTAGAAATCTTGGATGAACATTCCTTGGACAGGAGGGTCAATACTGCAGTCGTAGATTCCTTAATACGTGAGGTCTACGTTCCAATCTACTCCGATATCTATAACCAGACCAGGGATTCAAGAACCTTGCTTACCGCAACGCTGAGCATTCGTAACACAAGTAGTAGGGATAGTCTGTTTGTAAGTAAGATAGACTATTACAATACGCAGGGAGATTTGGTACGAAGTTATATTGATTCCCCGATCTATCTGAAACCCATGGAGTCGATTGACTATGTAATAGAGCAGCAAGATACTTCTGGAGGTAGTGGTGCCAACTTTTTAATTGATTGGTATTCCAAAAAACAATTGAATCCCTTGTTCCAAGCTGTAATGGTTGGTGGCTTGGGAGCCCAGGCATTTTCATTTACAACCGAAGGTATTGAAGTGGCTCGTGATTAGTATGCACCGTTAATTTTACCCATTCCATGGATTTAGTAGAAACCATTGAGCCAAGAATTTGTGATTGGATTTTAGTGAGCATTGAATTTCAAGGGCAGTAGGCTTCCAATAGTTGAGAATTCGCACAATACGCACATGACAAAATTTAAGAACAAAACAGTTTTAATTACCGGTGGTGCCTCGGGCATTGGGGAAATCATGGCGCGCCTCTTCTTGGAGCGCAAGGCGAAAGTTATTATTTGGGACATTGATTCAGAAAATCTGGGAAAGGTATGTGCTCGCTATGCGGAATTGGGAGAAATTTCTGGAGCGGCAGTCGATATTTCAGAGCAATCGCAAATTGAAGCGGCAGCGAGCAACCTACTTGATAAAAAAGGTGGTCTCGATATTTTAATCAATAATGCCGGTATTATTGTGGGTAGCTATTTCCATGAACATACTACGAAAGACATTACCCGTACAATGGCTGTAAATGCCAATGCACCCCTATACATCACCCATGCATTTATAACTGCAATGCTAGAGAAAAACGCGGGCCATATTTGCAATATCGCCTCTTCCGGAGGCTTGTTGGGAAATCCAAGAATGTCCGCTTACGTTGCCAGTAAATGGTCACTTATTGGTTTTTCCGATAGTTTGCGTTTAGAAATGGAAAAGTTGAAAAAAAACATTAAGGTGACCACCATCATGCCTTATTATATAAGTACCGGCATGTTCCACGGCGTGCGATCTAAAATACCTATTCTTGAGCCCGAAGCCACAGCACTTACCATTGTTAAGGCTATAGAAAAGAATAAACGAATGGTTACTATTCCTGGCTATATTTACCGGCTTACCCGTATTGCACAAGGCATTTTACCCATTTCAATTTTCGACTGGTTCACCGGAACTATTTTGGGTGTATACGAAACAATGAATCAATTCACGGGAAGACAGAACAAGGAGAAAGCAAGTTGATTAACTACAGCAATACGAAATAATGAGCATTTATTCTAAATCAAGTCCATAATCAAATAAAAATCGCTAGTTGAAAGGCTCCTGTTTCAAGCCGCTAGTAGTCATCCGAATCTAGGTCTGATTGTTCCCCGTTTTCAGTGAATACGAACACGCAAATACAACAAATAGCAAAACAAATAGCAAAGAAACCAAATAGGTTGATGTAGTTTGACATAAGTAGGAATTTTCATAAAAATAGGAGTAAAATTTTATGGTTGAGGTAATTAGACCATCTTTTCGATGAAAGGGGGCCTTAATTCCTTGAACGAAACAAAGCTGGTTTAGTACGAATTTAAATACAGTAAAGACAATGTATAGCATCTATGTGGTTGAACTTCACAAAAAAGTCTACACGGAGCATAGGCGGTTCAGGGAGGCTAATCCGCAATTTAATGGTGTGTTGGAATGCCTCTACGTAGGCATGACGAGCAAAACCCCCAAGGAACGTTTAGAACAACATAAAACAGGCTATAGGAATAGTAAAGGACATAATTTGTCCGCTACAATCGTAAAAAAATATGGCTCCTATTTAAGACCAAGCCTGTACAACCATATAGGACCCTTACGGACAAAAGCCGAAGCATTGAAAATGGAGGAAACCTTGGCGCTTGAACTTAGAAGAAAGAAATATGCCGTCTGGTTCAATTAGCCTTTAGGCAAAAGCCTGACGTACTTTTATTTGGGGCCTGGAGTTACTGCGTCTAAAAGTTCATCTTCCATACCATAATATTTTAGCGCTATACCAAATGCGATTACAGAGAGGATTACTCCTACAATAAAAATGGTATACGTCCATCGTAACAGTCTATACTTGTGTTGAAGAACTTTGCCCAGGTAATAGAGGTCCATGCTCAAAGAATCATAAATAGACTCCTTGCTTTTTATAATCTCCTTAAGTTTCGATTTAAAATCAGCTAGTTCCATCGTATGGAAATTACCAAAGAATAAAAAGTTCGTATCCCCTTTCTCAATCTCCTCTTCCACCAATTGGGCATTATCCACCTTTGGCCGTGTAGCCAGTACGGACATAATCATGGATGCAATACTAAAAAGGACAAAAATTACCGTGGGATAGATAAGATAGGAGTTCGCCGGGGAATCCAGCTTTGGCAAAAGATTAGCCAAAAGAAGTGAAATTATGATGGCATTTACAGAAAGAAGGATATTGGCCTTCGTATCCGCAATGTCACTCAACTTAATATGGTTCCTCAATTCTATACGGTAAAGGGATTGAATGGCACGCTGCGGACTTTCATCCTTCAGTTTCGCCTTTAATGCCTCCTTTTTTTCAGTTTTAACCGCTTTTTGCATGCTAGACATTAAAGAAAGAACATTGTCCTCCTTCTGCTCCTGCCAATTTTCTTTTGCATAGGCCGTATAAAACCGGTGTTTGATCCGTAATCGCTCTATAAAATGTAGTCGCCAAGATTCAAGGTCCGGAACGGATGTATCAAAATTTTCGTGCTCTAGCCGTAACAATCCTATAAGCTCCTCAAAATCATCTGAGGCATAATACTGTGTGTGCGCATCTTTAACAATAGCTTCTTCCTCGTTGTCCGGCTCATCATCTTCCCAAGCGCTTTTTAGGAGTTGTGAAGCTTTTTCAATTTCCACGGATTCTACTTTTTCCTTATTTAAAAAAGAGGTCAATAATTCAACACTTTTTTTTACGTGATGTTCATAGCTAATTGTATACCCAGCATTTAGAAACCAAGTAGCTACCAACACCCTATTTTTATCCACATTGGAATTGGAAAGCTCTTCAAGGATTTTCCCTACCTGTTTTACTTGCTTATTGGTATATCCTTGACTATGAAAAAGAAAGTTTCTACCCAATTGATCGGCCAAAAGTTGCTTGACATATTTTTCCGCTTTTTTTATAATGGTTGCATTCATGGGGTACGATGGTTTCTAGCGATTCGAAATTTTTTTAATTGCTTCTATTATATTATTGAAGTTTCATTTATTCTGAATTTACCATACAATTAAAACAAGCCATTTGTGCTGTTGTCAATTCCAAGTCTTCAGATCCGTTCAAAGGTTCTGCTAAAGTATCGCTTTCGTGCACTGCTTTTTTGAATTTAAACGCGTAGCTAAGTAGATCTTTGCGTCTGGCTTTTATTTTTTCAATAATCTCTTCGCCATCCAAATCGAAAACGCTTTTGGGCCAAACTGAAAAAGCATGCAGAATTGTTTCATCCGTCAATAAACGTTGAAGGTTCATGGCCTCCTCCATGAAAACCACTTCGGGTATATCGCGCATAAAATAAACATCAAAAGATGATACGAGCCCGGGTACATAATCGACCTCCCTTTCAAAAGCCTGTACTTCGGGTAAAAATGCATTGTTGGATATCAATGTTGGAAGCACACCTTCTAAATTAAAAAAAGCATTGTCTCGATCACAGGGCAAGGGTAAGGCGGTCTTGTATTCGCCGTTATCCTGTATTGCCCACCCCCATTGCTTTGCATGACGATCCCAATCGCCGATCAACAAATCGAACAAGCGCGCCCTAACCAAGGCATTCACGTCAATATGTACCGTTTTAGGGTTTTTAAGTTTAATTTCCTGTAGGTCTTCCGTATCCAATAAGGAAGTGACATTTTTCACTCCCATCCAAGTTGCATTCCCTTCCGTCTCATATTCCAAGAGAAATAAGCGATTGCCAAACTTATCATTGAACTTTTGGAGCTTTTCTTGCTTGGGGACAAAAACCAACCGAGGTGCAGTACTAAATATTCCTGCTTTTTTCGAGAGCTCCGCTACTACCAAAGCGGCATAGGGATGCTGGGCCGATATACCGTCCACAACAATATTTTCCAACCCTAAGGTTTCCGCTAACTTGGGGATTAAAGGCGAAGGATCCTTGGTCACGCTACGCAGGGTAAGTAAGGTTCCATCATTTGTTTTTAATTTAAGGGAATGGGTCTGTTGTCCACCGCCTTCTTCCACAATACTTACATTGCCCATTAGAGTGTCCAAAAAGAGAATGGGTACATTTACGGGGGTCGCCCATGCACTTCGATATTGTGCTCCCTGCATTAAATTTTTGATTCCGTTGGGCTTGTACAGTGTACTGGCCGCTACAAGCACCGAATCATACTTTTTAAAATCTATGGTGTCACTATCGACACTATTCTTAATTTCGCAGGTCATAAAGCTCTTATCTGTACTGGACAAAGACCAATAGCTTAACCCCATAAAAATAAGAACCAAAAAACCGAGCACAAACAGAACTCTTTTCATAGCGATACAATTATGCGTTGAGGGGGTAAGAATATGATTTTATCCGATTAAAGCGTTCCCTTATTAAATTAAGTTTTAGCTTAAAAATTTATTTCGGCCCCTTTTTGGTTTAAATAGGATACTACACTAAAAATGATACTTCCTATAACCAAGGAACCAAAACTGATGGTTTCTCAAAAAATAGAATATTTTTAGTAATACTATATCAAAGTACTCCTTTTAATAAAGTACTAAAACATTTACTTTTAATAATTACTTCGGTTGATTTTTAACTATTAACATTTAACTACAATGCTATGAACGGATTGATAATGGATTACCCACTTACGACCAATACCATTTTAAAGTATGCAAATAGCGTATTTCCACATAAAAAACTCATATCCTATCTACCCAACGGGGAGCGCCATGAGTATACCTATGGACAACTTTACAAACGCTGTTGCCAATTGGCTAATGCCTTAAAAAATAAATTAGGGATTACCAAGGGTGATATGGTGGGGACCTTTGCCTGGAATCATTATCAACATGTGGAATTGTATTATGCCGTTCCAGGAATTGGGGCAATCTGCCACACTGTAAATATTCGTTTATCCTCACAACAGACTGAATTTATCATCAACCATTCAGAGGACAAAGTACTCTTTGTAGATGCTACCTTAGTTCCGCTCTTAGAGCAAATTGCCGCCAAACTGGAAACCGTAGAAAAATATATCATACTAAATGCACCAAAAGATTTTACGACCACACTTTTGAACACCATGCATTATGAGGATTTGATTGAAGGACAATTGGAATCCACTGAATGGCCCGTTATCGAGGAAAATTTAGCCTGTGGCATGTGCTATACCAGTGGCACCACGGGAGTACCCAAAGGAGTTTTGTATTCACACAGGTCTACCTACCTGCATGCCATGACCATTTTATCACCAAATGCCGGTAATTATAGCAATCAGGATATTATTCTTTTAATCGTTCCCCAATTTCATGTAATGGCTTGGGGCTTTCCGTACATGTGCCTACTTACAGGTTCCGATATGGTTATGCCTTCCCTACACTTACAGCCACAATCGATTATAAATATATTGGAAAAGGAAAAAATCAATAAAGCCAATGGGGTGCCCACTATCTGGATGGGAGTTTATGAAGAACTAAAGAAAAATCCACCAAAAGCAAAACTTGCGCTAGAGGAATACCTCGTGGGAGGTTCTGCCCTTTCCGCGAGCCTTATAGAAAATTTTGAGAAAGATTTTGGCGTAAGGGGGGTACAGGCATGGGGAATGACAGAGACCTCTCCCTTAGGAACGGCCAGCAGATTACAGAAAAAGCATATGAATCTGGACGAAAAAGAACAATTAAAAATCCGTGCCAAACAGGGTATCGAATTTCCTGGTATTGAAATGCGTGTAGTTGGGGACGATGGCAAGGTTGCTCCCAGGGACGGCACTACAATGGGCGAATTACAGGTCAAGGGAGCTTGGGTCATTAATGCCTATTTTAAGACCCATAACCGTGATAATTTTACAGAAGATGGCTGGTTTAGGACCGGTGATGTAAGCACCATTGATCCGGATGGGTATATGGAAATTACAGACCGTACCAAAGATTTGATTAAAAGTGGTGGTGAATGGATTTCAAGCGTAGCCTTGGAATCCGCATTAATGGCGCACCCAAAAATTAAGGAAGCGGCTGTAATTGCAATCCCGGACCAAAAATGGTCTGAACGCCCTTTGGCCACCATCGTACTGTCCAATACGGAACAGCCTGTTTCCGATACGGAACTTAAGGACTTTTTGGCCAAGGATTTCGCTAACTACCAAATCCCCGACCAATATATTACCATCACCGAAGTTCCTAAAACAAGTGTAGGTAAATTCGATAAAAAGGAATTGCGTAAAAAATATGCCGAAGGAAAGCTATAAGTCCGCTCATGTACCTTCGGCTATATAATTTTAAATAGACGTTAGTCTCCTATTTGCTCAAGTACATTTTACGTCTGGCATACAGGTTGTAAAACTCATCGTCCTTTAAGCTGTCTATAAAAAGGATGCTTTCTCCCGTACTTTTCATCTCGGGACCAAGATTCTTATTCACATTAGGGAATTTGTTGAAGGAAAAGACCGGTTGCTTTATGGCAAATCCTTCCAACTGTGGGTTAAAATTGAAATCCTTGACCTTTTTCTCTCCCAACATCACTTTGGTCGCATAGTTTACATAGGGCTCCTTGTAGGCCTTTGCAATGAATGGAACAGTACGTGACGCCCTAGGATTTGCCTCAATGATATATACAATATCATCCTTGATCGCAAACTGGATGTTGATCAAACCAACAGTATTTAGAGCTAAAGCTATCTTTTTGGTATGGTCCTTTATCTGTTGCATCACAAATTCACCGAGGTTAAAAGGCGGCAACGTAGCGTTAGAATCACCAGAGTGTATACCGCAAGGCTCTATATGTTCCATAATGCCAATGATGTAAACGTCTTCGCCGTCACAAATGGCATCGGCCTCCGCTTCAATGGCCCCGTCCAAGTAATGATCCAAAAGCAACTTGTTGTTTGGTATTTTACGCAAAAGGTCTACCACATGTTCTTCAAGCTCTTCCTTATTGATGACGATTTTCATTCCCTGGCCCCCTAAAACGTACGAAGGTCTTACCAGCAAAGGAAAGTCCAGTTTATCGGCAAGTACTAAAGCTTCATCTGCGGTTTCCGCTACGCCAAACTCAGGAAATGGAATATTATTTTCCTTTAACAATTCTGAGAAACTACCCCTATCTTCCGCTAAATCAAGTGATTCGAAACTAGTGCCGATGATTTTAATGCCATACTTAGAAAGTTTTTCAGCCAATTTCAGGGCTGTTTGGCCGCCCAGCTGCACAATTACGCCCTCTGGCTTTTCGTGGCGGATAATATCATAGATATGTTCCCAGAAAACGGGTTCAAAATAAAGCTTATCCGCAGTATCAAAATCAGTTGAGACCGTTTCTGGATTACAATTGATCATGATTGTTTCATAGCCACATTCCGCAGCGGCCAAAACACCATGTACGCAACAATAATCAAATTCTATTCCCTGCCCAATTCGGTTTGGACCAGAACCTAAAACAACAATTTTTTTCTTATCGGAAACAATACTGTCATTTTCTACATAACGCGTTCCGTCGGGTTTTTCTATCTCCGCCTCAAAGGTGGAATAATAGTAAGGCGTCATCGCCTTGAACTCTGCGGCACAGGTATCCACCAATTTGTAAACCCTATTTACATTGAGCTCGGTTCGCTTATTATACACTTCACTTTCGTAACAGTCCAACATGTGGGCTATTTGGCGATCCGCAAACCCTTTTTGTTTAGCCTCCAATAATAACTCTTTGGAAAGACTGGCGATGGTGTATTTGGAAATCTCCTTTTCCAAGAAATTCAACTCCTCATATTGCTTAAGGAACCACATGTCAATCTTTGTGATTTCATGGATCCTACTCAGTGGAATTCCTAATTGTATAGCATCGTAAATTACAAAAACCCTATCCCAGCTCGGTATCGTTAATTTGCTAATGATTTGCTCATAGTCTGAATAGCCTTTTCCATCCGCCCCTAAGCCATTACGCTTAATTTCCAAGGACTGGGTAGCTTTGTGCAAAGCTTCCTGAAAAGAGCGGCCTATACCCATTACCTCACCTACAGATTTCATTTGCAGTCCAAGGGTTCTATCAGATCCCTCGAATTTATCGAAGTTCCAACGTGGGATTTTTACGATCACATAATCCAAGGTAGGTTCAAAAAGGGCCGATGTCGATTTTGTAATTTGGTTCTCCAATTCGTCCAAAGAGTAACCAATGGCCAATTTGGTGGCCACTTTTGCAATAGGATAGCCGGTGGCCTTTGATGCAAGGGCTGATGATCGTGATACACGTGGGTTTATTTCAATAGCAATAATATCCTCTTTCTCATCGGGACTCACGGCAAATTGAACGTTACAGCCACCTTCAAAATCACCTATGCTGCGCATCATATGAATGGCCATATCACGCATTCTCTGGAACGTTTTATCCGATAAGGTCATTGCCGGGGCCACCGTAATGGAATCTCCCGTATGTATGCCCATCGGGTCCATATTTTCAATTGTACAAATGATAACCACGTTATCGTTCTTGTCGCGCAGCAGCTCTAGCTCATACTCTTTCCAACCCATAAGGGCCTTGTCAATCATTACCTCGTGTATGGGCGATATTTCCAATCCATGGCTCAATAGTTCATCAAAATCCTCAGCCTTGTACACAATCGAGGCGCCAGCCCCACCTAGGGTATAGGATGCCCTTATGACCAATGGAAAACCAAACTCCTGTGCAATTTCCTTTCCTTTTAAAAAAGAAGTTGCCGTTGCCTGTGGTGCCATGCCTACACCAATTTTCAACATCAGTTCCCTAAATTGCTCCCGATCCTCTGTTATGTTAATGGCATCGATATCGACCCCGATCAACTCTACGTCAAAATCTTCCCAAATTCCTTTTTTATCTGCCTCTATACACAAATTTAAAGCTGTTTGGCCCCCCATAGTCGGCAAAACTGCATCGATTTGGGGATGTGCTTTCAGGATTTCAATGATAGACTTCGTGGTCAACGGCTTTAAATAGATATGATCTGCCATTGCAGGGTCGGTCATGATGGTGGCCGGGTTACTATTGATCAATATGGTTTCAATACCGTCTTCCCGTAACGAACGTAAGGATTGGCTACCCGCATAATCAAATTCACACGCCTGACCGATTACAATAGGTCCTGAGCCTATTATTAAAATTGAGTTTAAATCTTTTCTTTTTGGCATTTTGGATAAGTGTTTTCGGAATTGGACAAAAAAAAGGTGCTACTTTCAGAAAAGTAACACCTCATTATTTTTAAAAGAATGCAATCATTATTTTTTGTGGCTTGGTTCAGAAGATACGGTTAATTTTTTTCTACCTTTTGCCCTTCTTCTCGCAAGAACCTTTCTACCGTTTACGGAAGCCATACGCTCACGAAAACCGTGCTTATTCTTTCTCTTTCTCTTTGATGGTTGAAACGTTCTCTTGCTCATCGCCTATATATTAAATGCTTTGTTTTTATTTTGAAAAATTACCTTTTAAATGCATAGGTAAAACTGGGCGCAAATATACAAAGAGTTTTTTCTTTGACAAGTGATATGAAAAAAAATATTTTTATAATTCCGTACGCCTCAAAACATAGCTTTTGACTAATTTTGCCCGAATTGAAATTTAGTGCTTATAGCGCTTAATTTCAATAGGGTTTACAACCGACTAACATCTCGTTTTAACAATCGAGGCACCTAAAATGAATAGCTCATGTTCAATAAAAATTTAAAACTAGTCATTGCCGGACTAGTAATCGCATACGCCATATATCAATTTATAGAGGGAAATATTGGTAATGGAATCTTCCTCATTTTATTATCCCTGATTTTTATTTTCCTTTATTTTCGAAATGAAATCATACTTCTGGCCTTTTTAAGAATGCGAAAGCAGGATTTGGAAGGAACAAAAAAATGGTTGGATAAAATTAAAAGTCCAAAAGCTGCTTTAACCGTGAAGCAACAAGGATATTACAATTACCTGCATGGCATAATTTTTTCACAGACCAATTTAACCCAAGCTGAAAAATATTTCAAAAAAGCATTGAAACTTGGCCTTACCATGGATTATGATGTGGCCATGGCAAAATTAAGCCTTGCCGGAATAGCCATGCAGAAAAGACGTAAACGTGAAGCCACGATGCTCCTTAACGAAGCCAAAAAATTGGATAAGAACGATATGTTGAAAGATCAGATAAAAATGATGCAGCAACAAATGAAAAAAATATAATCTTATCTACCCGTATTGTAGTAGCCCTTATTTGGTATTTCTATCGTATACTTTTTCCCTGAACTGTTGTTCAAATGCGGTTCACGCAACCAAGGATTGTGTCGTTTTAAAATCTTATACGTAATCTCATATTCCTTCGCAAAATCGGCAAAATCAGCTACTGGTTTATCTATATCTACCGTAAAAGTAGGAACAGTGGCATACAGATCCTTTTCATCTATATGAAATCCATATTTTTCAGGATTCGACAAGATTTCCTTGATTGCCATGATGCGAAACACATACCTACCCGTTTCATCCCCCAGCAATAAATCCCAATAATTATCGACCTGTTGTATACCCATGAACTTATTTATAGCTCCGGGACCTGCATTATACGCAGCTGCCGTTAAGGCCCAGCTGCCATATCTTTCCTTCCACTTTTTCAAATATTCGCAAGCTAACTCGGTAGATTTTTCCAAATGGTAGCGCTCGTCTACGTTAGCATTGACTTCAAGACCATATTCCCTTCCTGTTTCCCTCATAATTTGCCAAAAACCGGTAGCACCAGCCGGGGAGACCACGTTGGTCAATCCGCTTTCGGCAACCGCTAAATATTTAAAATCATCCGGAATTCCGTTTTTGGCCAAAATAGGCTCGATAATAGGAAAATATTTATTCGCCCTTTTCATGAGCAACAGGGCGTTGGATTGCCAGTAGGTATTTACCAAAAATTCACGGTCTACACGCTCCAAAATTTCCGGATCTTCTTGGGGTACGGTTTCCCCGGCAAAGTTTAAATCTTCCGGTATATCGATAGAGGAAATCCTATACTCACGGGCGACATTTTTTTGAATACTATCGTTTACTTTATGAGTACCCGATTGCGGCAGTACGGCCGATCCCTGAACCGCAAATATGAGGCTGCTTGCAACAAAAACAACGCCTAAAAGCATTAAGATGTTCTTTACGATTTTCATGAATTCTATATTTAGAAATTAGTTCTTTTAATTATCTCCCTATCAAAGGTATATATAGAACTAGCTTAATCCAAAATAATTGTTGGCAAGTTCTCATTAAACCATTTTGCCCTATGAATAATCATGGTGTGTGTGCCATTTTTTACCGGTATACAATTGTTAATGTTTACAATAGGAAAAACCGTATCCTTGTCCCCATGTATATGGACCAAATTTTTTGGGGCCTCTTGTTGTTGCCAGTTGACCAATTGATCTATGCACCAATCTATATATCCTTTATCGCGAATGGATAGGTAGCGCTCATATAGGGCGACCCGTTTGGTGACCGTTTCGCCAAAAGCATATTTAGCCAGTAACTCCATATTGTTGATCAGCCCCGTAGGTAATAATTTGTGGGCTTTCGTATACCGCGCGAATACCATCTTTTTGGGCAGCTCATAACGTGTTTTAATACTGGAAATAATAATGATTTTTTCAACTTCTATTACCTGTGCCATTTCTTGAACCAATAGCCCCCCTAGGGAAACACCCAATAATATGGGCCGCTTGTGCTTTATCTGTGAGCACATGTGTTTGGCATAATCGAAAAGCGACATCCCAAAATTAGGAACATCCCATTCAAGCAAATGAATTTGGAATATATCTTTGGGCAACTTAATGTATTCAAAAATGGCGGCACTAGCTGCCATACCAGGCATGCAATAAATATGTCTCTCGTAGGGCATCATGTATAGCAATGGTTGTAAAATCTAGGAAATTAGGGATTTTTTAACTACTTTTGTAACACATTTGAAAATTAGCCGAGGTTTACGGCCTAATTTTCCAACAATACAATCAAAGCCCAATTACGATAGCAGTGTATCGTAATTTTTTTGTCTCGTAGCAACACTAAAATTAACTATATGAACGATGTTATTATCAAGGACAATTCTTTTTTGCGTCAATTTGAAACGACCGTAAATGGTCATCTCGCCAGAATTGAATATTCTTCTCAGGAGCGAAAAGTTTTCTTGACCAAATTGGTGGTTCCCGAAGAAATTACAGAAGAAGATTTTAGGGAAAATTTTATCAAGGCCGTTCTAAACACCATTCAAGAGAAAAACCTTAGGGTAGTTCCTACAAGTCCTCACATAGCAGGCTTTCTTAGAAAAAATCGATTACAGTACAAGGAAATGTTACCGATCGGTATCCGAATCTAAAAAATCAACGACCTCTCATCTCGAGAGGTTTTTTTATGCCTCAACCTGCACATTACAATACGTAAAACGTACCAGCCCGTCCACATCAATGTCGGTAAGTCGCACATCATGCAAGGTGTTCACCAAAGCAGGGTTCCAAGGCGCTTTAACTTTTACATAATTCTCCGTAAAGCCGTGGATGTAACCTTCCTTGTTTTCCCCTTCAAACAAAACCATTAGCGTGTTACCTAGCTGACTTTCATAAAATGCCCTTCTCTTTTTGGCGGATAGGCCACGTAGCATCTTACTCCTTTTTTGGCGTACTTTTTTTGGAACGGCCCCTTCCATCGTTGCGGCAGGTGTATTATCCCGTTCAGAATAGGTAAAAACATGTAAATAAGAAATCTCCAAATCGTTCAAAAAATGGTAGGTTTCCAAAAAATGTTCTTCCGTTTCGCCAGGAAAACCAACGATTACGTCTACCCCAATGCAACAATTGGGCATAACCTCCCGAATACGTTGTACCCGTTCTTTGTATAGGCCTGTCATATACCTGCGTTTCATCAGTTTCAAAAGAGTGTCACTACCACTTTGCAACGGAATATGAAAATGGGGTACAAAGGTTTTGCTCTGCGCAACAAATTCTATGGTCTCGTTTTTTAGAAGGTTGGGCTCTATTGATGATATCCGAAGGCGATGTATTCCGTCTACCTTATCTAGCGCTCGTACCAGGTCGAAGAAAGTATGTTCATGTTTTTTGTTCCCGAATTCCCCTTTGCCGTAATCTCCAATATTAACGCCCGTAAGCACAATTTCCTTGATACCCTGTGCCGATATTTCAGCTGCATTCCGTAAGACGTTTTCCAAGGTATCGCTCCTGGAAATACCCCTTGCCAAAGGAATGGTACAATAGGTACACTTATAATCACAACCGTCCTGTACCTTTAAAAATGCCCTAGTCCTATCCCCTATGGCATAACTGCCCACATAAAAATCAGCTTCATTAATTTCACAAGAATGGACTTCTCCATGGTCATTTTTGCTGAGGTCGTTGATGTAATCCGTAATCTTGAACTTTTCCGTTGCTCCCAACACCAAATCCACCCCGTCTACATCGGCCAGTTCTTCCGGTTTCAGCTGCGCATAGCAACCCACCGCTGCAATAAACGCATCCGGATTTACTTTTTGTGCCTGCTTTACGATGGTCTTGAATTTTTTATCCGCATTATCGGTTACGGAACAGGTATTAATGACGTACATATCTGCAGTCTCCGTAAAGGCTACCCGATCAAATCCTTCATTCGAAAAATTTCTCGCAATAGTGGACGTCTCCGAAAAATTCAATTTACACCCAAGTGTATAAAAAGCAACCTTTTTTTTCATTCGTTACAAATTCAAGCGCTAAGGGATCGCAAAAGTACATAAAGTATTTGGCGTCCTAAAAGGACCTCCTAATTAGATGCTGGAAGTATTATTGATTTAATATTTTCTCCATTTTTTAGTAATCTCAAAGACATGGTTCAGAATATCAGCCTCTACCGCATTGAATTCCACTCCCCTTCTTGCCATCATTACCTTGGCCGCCTCAAATGCCTTCTCCGGTAAATAGGCCGTAAACCCAGACGCCCCTCCCCAACTGAAACTAGGAATGAAATTCCTCGGAAAACCCGGTACATAAATATTGGAATTGACCCCAATTACGGTACCGGTATTGAACATAGTATTTATAGCAGTTTTACTATGGTCCCCCATCATAAGTCCGCAAAATTGCAATCCGGTCTGTTCAAAACGTTCCGTCGCATAATCCCAAAGGCGCACTTTGGCATAATTGTTCTTTAGGTTTGAATTGTTGCTATCCGCCCCTATATTACACCACTCGCCCAACACTGCATTCCCTAAATAGCCTTCATGACCTTTACTGGAATAACCAAAAATGACGGAATTGCTTATTTCACCACAGACTTTGCTATGTGGACCTATCGTCGTGGCCCCGTAAAGCTTACCACCCATTTTAACGATTGCGCGCTCACAAAGGGCCAAGCCCCCACGAATGAGACTTCCTTCCCATATTTCTGAATTTTTTCCTAGATAGATTGGACCATCCGTAGCATTTAAAATGCTAAACTCTACTTTGGCCCCTTCCTCCAAAAATATTCGTTCTTGATGAATAAGATGGTTTGTTTTAGAAATAGGCTGACTGGTTCGTCCTTTGGTAAGAAAATCAAAATCCAATTGTAATATTTCGGCATTTTTATCAAAAATATCCCAGGTATTCTTGATTTGGAGTACAGCTTCGTTGAATTCCACCCTTTTGAAATCAGCCAATTCATCCATTTGTTTTTGCTCAGCACTACGGTAGGCAATAACAAATTCGTCCATAGCCAACAATTGCTCCGGCTGTAAACCTTTCAAGGCATGGAGCAATTCAGGATTTGGTAAAATTGAGGCGTCTATGAATATATTGTCCGGTTCTAGGTTGACGGAATATTTTGCACGGAGATAGTCTTCTGTAAGTGATGAAATATCGGTCTTTAAATAAGCTTCCCATCGCTCTCGTAAGGTCATAATGCCCACACGTATTTCGGCAACCGGCCGGGTAAACGTAAAGGGTAGAAGATGATTTCTACGAGGACCATCAAAAAGAATGTAATTCATGCAAGTGGATTTTGAACAAAATTAACAAATATCTTAAGAGCGTTATCAATTATTAGCGGTACCCACGCAAGACAAGATTTCATAAAAAAACGCCCCCGAATAGTTTCGAGGGCGTTGTATCTATAGAAAAAGTGCAGGAATTTACTCCTCGTCTTTATCCTGAGTCTCTTCCTTGGCAAATTTCTTGTACTTATTCTTAAATTTATCGATACGACCGGCGGTATCCAAGAACTTGGCTTTTCCGGTATAAAATGGATGCGATGTTCTTGAGATCTCCAATTTTACCAATGGGTATTCAACGCCATCAACTTCCAATGTTTCTTTAGTATCGGCAGTAGATTTGGTCAAAAATACTTCTTCGTTGGACATGTCCTTGAAGGCCACTACTCTATAATTCTCTGGGTGTATGTCTTTTTTCATTTTAAAAACTTTATTGCACCCATTCCGACGGGCACTCAATTTAAGGCTGCAAATTTAATAAAAAACTCTATATCGGCAATTAGAAACGCCAAAAATAATCAAATTAAATTTTCTCACATTTGTAACAAAACTTAAACGCCCGATACTAATTAATATAATCAACCTTAAATAATTTAATCATGGAAGAAAATAAACCAAAAACTGGAAAGTTTGCTTTAAATTTTGGCCTTCTCACTGGGCTAATAGGCGTCGTCTTCGCCATTATGTTATTCACAATGGATTTGCATTATGAACAAGGTGCCGCGATACAGGTAATCCAAACATTGATTTTGGCCGCAGGTATTGTCTTAGGTATTGTTCAGTTTAAAAAAGCCGCAAATGGATTTTTGTCCGTATCCCAAGCTTTGAAGGTAGGTGCGGGCGTAGCATTGATCGCAGGAATCATTGGTCTAGTCTGGTTTTTTGCCTTGAGCAATGTAATAGAGCCCGGATACATGGATAAAATGTATGAAATTGGGAAAGTTACGGCGATGGAACAAAACCCAAACCTCACTGAAGAGCAAATTGATCAAGGTATTGAAATGCAAAAGAGTTTTGCTTGGGTAACCTATCCTATTATACTCATCATTAATATTATAATTGGTTTGGTCGTTGGTCTAATTACAGGATTAATCCTCAAAAAACAAGAAGCCGCATATTAATACCTGAGTAATTGTAGTACTTTTGTGGGGAATACCAGAAGTAACGCATGCAACTATCCATAGTTATTCCCTTACTTAACGAAGAAGAATCGTTGCAAGAGCTACATGATTGGATTGTATCCGTAATGCAATCCAATCATTTTTCTTATGAACTCATTTTCGTGGATGATGGGAGCACCGATCGTTCATGGAACATCATACAACAGCTTTCTAAAAGTAACTCCGCTGTTCGCGGAATTCACTTTTTACGGAATTTTGGAAAATCGCAAGCACTACACGCTGGTTTTAAGGCGGCAAATGGTGATGTAATCATTACTATGGATGCCGATTTACAGGATAATCCCGAAGAAATTCCTGAGTTGTATGACATGATTACAACACAAGATTTTGAGTTGGTCTCTGGATGGAAAAAGAAACGGTTTGACTCCATTATTTTTAAAAACACGCCTTCCAAACTTTTTAATTGGGCGGCAAGAAAGACCTCAGGAGTTAAACTGCACGATTTTAATTGTGGCTTAAAGGCGTATGCCAAAAGCGTGGTCAAAAACATTGAAGTATCTGGGGAAATGCACCGCTACATTCCAGTACTAGCCAAAAATGCCGGTTTCTCCAATATTGGGGAGAAAGTGGTGCAGCACCAAGCACGGAAATACGGCAAAACAAAATTTGGAATGGAACGTTTTATCAATGGGTTTCTAGACCTTCTTACTATATGGTTTGTCTCCCGTTTTGGCAAACGCCCCATGCATCTCTTTGGCGCCCTGGGCGTATTAATGTTTCTCATAGGTCTTGGGTTTGCTCTTTATTTAGGTATCGACAAGCTTTTTATAAATCCGTTTGGAAGATTGATTACGGATCGCCCCCAATTTTATATTGCCCTGATTGCCATGGTCATTGGAACCCAATTATTCTTGGCGGGTTTCCTTGGCGAAATTCTTATTCGCTCTAAAAAGGATGAAAATAGATATATTATATCTGAAGAAATAAATACTAGGCTTTCAGAAGATTAAAATTCTCATTAAATTACTAGCACAAAATAAACCTAAGAATAATGGATAACTTCCTAGATAGTGCCAAAAGCTGGCTGACCGATTTTTTTGACGCCGGCGTTAAAAAAGAAATAGAACACCTTATTGAAAATGACCAAGATGACCTCAAGGATCGTTTTTATAAGCACATGGAGTTTGGCACAGGCGGTATGCGTGGTGTTATGGGGGTTGGTACAAATCGAATTAACAAATATACCTTGGGCAAAAGCACCCAAGGCCTAAGCAATTACCTGAACAAGGTTTATAAAGATGAGGACGTTAAAGTTGTTATTGCGTATGATTGTAGGCATGATAGCGATACCTTGGCAAAAACGGTTGCCGAGGTTTTTTCCGCAAACGGGATTCTGGTATATCTGTTTTCGGAGCTACGTACCACACCAGAATTATCCTTTGCCGTAAGGCATCTAAAATGCCATGCAGGTATTGTATTGACAGCGTCCCACAACCCACCGGAGTACAATGGATACAAGGTGTATTGGGGCGATGGCGGGCAAATCGTACCACCACAGGACGGAGAAATTATCTCAGAAATTAATTCACTGGCCTTCGAGGCTATTAAATTTAATGCGGATGATAGCCTCATAAAAGTGATTGACAAGGAAGTGGACGAGGCATTTATTGAAGCTTCCGTAAAAAATGGGAATTTTAATGCCGATGGAAAGGACAACTTTAAAATCGTATTTACCTCCTTGCACGGCACCTCTATTACTGCCATTCCGGAAGTATTGAAACGTGCAGGTTACAAAAACGTAACAATTATTGAGGAGCAGGCAAAGCCCAATGGTGACTTCCCTACGGTAAAATCACCCAACCCGGAGGAGCCGGAAGCATTATCCATGGCCATTAAAAAAGCCGAGGAAATAGGGGCGGATATGG
Organism: uncultured Flavobacteriaceae bacterium; assembly: GCA_963815225.1. Taxonomy (GTDB): domain Bacteria; phylum Bacteroidota; class Bacteroidia; order Flavobacteriales; family Flavobacteriaceae; genus Maribacter. The sequence continues at coordinate 215,855 of CAWFGA010000005.1, read as the reverse complement.
TCGTAGGTACGGATCCTGATAGTGATCGTTTGGGTATAGCGGTGCGTAATCTCGAAGGTAAAATGGAGATTGTAAATGGCAACCAGGCCATGGTACTTATGACAAAATTTCTACTGGATAAAACGAAGGAAAAGGGTTTTAAAGGCAATGAGTTTATTGCAACGACCATTGTATCCACCCCTATGATGGAAGAAATGGCCAAGGCCTATGGTGTTGAGTTTAAAACGGCCCTAACCGGATTTAAATGGATAGGTAAAATGATCAAGGATTTTCCAGAATCAAAATTTATTGGCGGTGGAGAGGAAAGTTTCGGGTACATGGTAGGTGATTTTGTTCGGGATAAAGATGCCGTAACGGCTACGCTACTGGCTTGTGAAATAGCATCCCAAGCAAAGGCAAATGGTAGCTCCTTTTACAAAGAGCTGGTAGAATGTTATGTACAACTTGGCTTTTATAAGGAGCATCTGGTTTCCCTTACCAAGAAAGGCATCAGCGGAGCGGAAGAAATTAAGCAAATGTTGAAAGACTTTAAAGAAAATCCTGTTGCTTCGGTAGCCGGGTCAAAAGTAAAATGGATTGAGGATTACAATACCTCAACCGCTACCAATGTCTTGACGAAAGAAGAAAAAAAGATAGACATTCCAAAATCCAACGTACTTATTTATGAAACGGAGGATGGCACCAGAATTGCGGCCAGGCCAAGTGGAACGGAGCCAAAAGTCAAGTTTTACATGAGTACGAATGCAAAATTAGACCATGCGGATAATTATAAAAAAGTTTCAGCGGAGCTTGATGCGAAGATTAAACGCATTTTAAGTGAGCTTAATTTAGGTTAATGGATTATTTTAAAAAGATTCTTCGCTTTGCGATACCCTACCGTAACTATGCGTTATTTAAATATTTTTTTTAATATCCTTTATGCATTGTTCAGTGCGCTTTCCTTTGCCGCATTGATACCCATGTTGGATGTGTTGTTCGATAAAACAAAAAAGGTTTTTGAAGAGCCAACCTATACGGGTGCTTAGGGCATTTAAAGGACTATCTACAGCAGTATATTAACTATAGGGTAACCGCATATTCCGGGATGACGAAATGAAAGGTTTAGTGCTCGTAATTGGGCTAATTCCTGGTTTTATTCCTATTAAAGAATCTCTTTAATTACCTGGCCATGTACTTTATTACTTTTCTGCGTAATGGCGTGCTAAAGGATATTAGAAATAAACTTTACCAGAAAGTCGTTGAATTACCAATTTCCTATCTATTCCGAAAAGCGAAAAGGGGATGCATTGCAAGAATTACGTCTGATGTTTTGGAAATTCAACATTCGTTTTTATCAGTTTTGGAACTCATTGTAAGGGAACCTTTGACCATACTTTTTACCATTATTATTATGTTCGCGTATCAGTACCAAACTAACCTTATTCGTTTTTATTTTTATACCAATTTAGCCGGTATGATTATAAGTCGGATAGGTAAATCATTGAAAAAGAAAATCGGATGATGTTCAGCGGGAACAAGGAGAATTTCTATCCATTATCGAAGAAACGCTTGGCGGCCTCCGGGTTATCAAAGCATTTAATTCGGAATCTAGATTTTATAAAACGTTTACAAACTCAACCACCCGTTTTTTCAATTACAGTAACATTTTGTTAAATCAGACAAAATCTTGCCTCACCAACGGGGGAATTTCTTGGTATTCTGGTGATTGGAGTCTTACTTTGGTTTGGAGGAAAAATGGTCTTGGTGGATGAAACCCTGGACGCTTCTTCATTTATTGCTTATATGGGATTAGCCTACAATATATTGACCCCTGCCAAAGCCATAAGCAAAGCATCTTACGGGGTTAAAAAGGGAAATGCCGCTGCAGAACGCGTACTTGAAGTATTGGAAACCGAAAATCCTATTTCAGAAATCGAAAACCCCGTGCAACTTCAAGAATTTGAAAAAGAAATAGTGCTCAAGGATATTTCGTTCAAATATGAGGATGAGTATGTACTTAAGAACTTTGACCTAGCGGTGAAAAAAGGAACTACCGTTGCGCTCGTAGGCCAGTCTGGAAGTGGTAAAAGTACGATTGCAAATTTAGTGACCCGATTCTATGATGTTAATGAAGGCGAAATACGCATTGACGGTCAAGATATAAGAAACCTCAGCAAAAGATCGCTTCGTGGTTTGCTTGGGTTGGTTACCCAAGATTCTATCCTGTTCAATGACAGCGTTCGCAATAATATTGGGCTTGGCAAAGAGAATGCAACGGATGAAGAGATTATGGCTGCGGCAAAAATTGCCAATGCGCATGACTTTATTGTAGCGCTTACCAATGGGTATGAAACCAATATTGGCGATAGTGGCAATAAACTTAGTGGTGGTCAAAAACAGCGTCTTTCCATTGCACGTGCGGTATTGAAAAACCCCCCGATTATGATTTTGGACGAAGCCACCTCTGCCTTGGATACGGAAAGCGAACGGTTGGTGCAGGACGCCTTGGAGAAGATGATGATAAACAGGACTTCAATCGTAATTGCTCATCGTTTATCTACTATACAAAACGCAGACCTTATCGTGGTGCTGCATAAAGGGGAAATTGTTGAAAAAGGTACACATTCCCAACTCATGGCGTTAAACGGAACCTATAAAAAACTGGTTCAGATGCAATCCTTGGCTTCGTAAGTAACTGACTAAGGTCTTACATTGAGACTGACTAGCTATCAGCGTAGTACGTCCATTTCTCGGTAGGTATTAAACCTTTAGCTATATTTAGTGTCCAACTATAAGAATTAAAGTCTGCTCCATTGATTGCCGAGGAAACACTTGTTCAGGATTTAAAGACAAAAAGTACACAATCGCAAGCATTTAAAGTACTTGTTGAAATGTACAAGGAGCGACTCTATTGGCAAATACGGAGTATTGTTTTAAACCATGCAGATGCGGACGATGTACTTCAAAACACCTTTATAAAAGTATTCAGGAATATTGATGGGTTTAAAGGGGAAAGCCAATTGTTCTCTTGGATGTATCGCATAGCCACGAATGAAGCTTTGAGCTATATTAAGCAAAAGGCAAAAAAAGAGGGCTTGACCGATACGGATTATCAGGAGAAGATAGTTGCAAACCTTCAGGCGGATGTGTATTTTGAAGGAGATGACATACAGCTAAAATTACAGCAGGCCATAGCTACCCTACCCGAGAAACAAAAATTAGTATTCAATATGAAATATTTTCAGGAATTAAAGTATGAGGAAATTTCGGATATTTTGGATACCTCCGTTGGCGGTTTAAAGGCATCGTACCATTTAGCAGTTAAAAAATTGGAACAATATTTGAAAAAAGATTAAACTATTTATCTATTTGACCGTCAAATAAGTATCATGAACAAGAACAAAAACAATCCGTTTAAAATTCCAGAAGGCTATTTTGATAGTTTTCAGGAAAATATAATGGATAAACTTTCCAAGAAGGAACCAATACTTCCCAAAGAAACCGCATTTAAAGTTCCGGATGGTTATTTTGATGTTTTTTCTGAAAAATTGATGGAGCGGCTAGAAGATGAAACAAAGGTTGTACCGCTTTATCCAGTCAAAAAGGTAATTGCGTTGGTTGCTTCCATAGCGGCCGTAGGGGTGCTATTATTTGGAATAAACTGGAACAAATCTACCTCAGTAAGCTTTGATGATTTGGCAAATGCAGACATAGAAGCTTATTTCGAAAACAATGAGTTGGACTTAACCTCTTACGAGATTGCGGAAGTTATTCCTGTTGCGGATACGGAACTATCAGATATCCTGAACTCATCCATCGAAGATGAGCAGCTTTTGGACTATTTAAACGAAAACATTAACGAATTGGACGAATTAAATTTAATAGATAATGAATAAGTTTCTTTTAGCACTATTCATGCTTTTTACAGCTGTATCTTTCTCCCAACACAGACCTGATTGGGAAAAAATAAAATCCTTAAAAGTTGCTTTTATCACGGAAAAGCTTTCGTTGAGCAGCAAGGAAGCGCAAGAATTTTGGCCCGTTTACAACGCGTATGAAGAGAAAAGGGATGCCCTTCGCAAACGAGAGCACGTAGAAATCAAGAATAAAATAAAGGACGCAGATGCCCTTACTGAAAAAGAGGCCGGGCAAATATTAAAGCAATACATACAACTTGAAGAAGAGGAGGAAGAATTGGACAATGATTTCTTAAAAGAGGTGAGTAGTGTAATTTCGGCTAAAAAAACACTGCTGCTGTTACGCTCGGAAGAAGAGTTTAAACGGCAGCTTATAAAGCAATACCGCAGCAACAAAGGAGGCAGGTAGTCTATTTGAAAACCATTTTTGAAATTCGATTTTTGCCCGATGCATAGGCAACGGAATCATTTTGAAAACGGATGGAGAAAAACGGCTCCTTAGAAAGTTCAGTCCATGAAGTTCCCATATCCGCGGAATAACTGATTCCCGTAAAGCCAACGGCAACCAAGCCATTGCCATCGGTTCCCGGTACGATTTGCACACAGCTTTTATAACCAGGATCGGTATGGTCAGCCAAGAGTTTCCAGGTCTTTCCCCCATCTTTGGTCATAGCTTTATTTGCAAGATTGGCTTCCGGTTGGGTATAGTCCCCTCCTACCGCATATCCTAAAAGTTCATCGTAAAAATCTATGGAGTAAATACCTTGGGTAAGTTCATCGTTCACAATAGGAGTATCAAATACGTCCCAACTTTTACCTTTATCTGGAGAAAAATAAATCCTACCTGCCGTTGTACCAACCCACACCTTATCTCCTACCGTTTTAATATTCGTATTGCTCGCCGCGAATGCTCCTTCTCCGTCTATACCTAGAGGCAATTCTTCACAAGGAAGCTTGTTCCAGTGGTGGCCACCATCGCGTGTAATAATTATGGAAAGACATCCATTTCTACTATCGCCTACCGCAACTCCTTCCCTATTGTTCCAAAACGTCATGGCATCATAAAATACGTCTTCTCCTTCCTCCTTATATACCAAATCCATTTTACCATCCTCGCCCGTTTTGTATAATAAGGCGGGATTAGCTATGGATAGCATAAAAAAATCGGTCGCATTGTGGGCAATCGCCCTAAATTCCGGAATAAGGGTATGGTATTTTTCCACATTGGTACGCACCTTGCCGTTGGCTAAGTCAACGGTACCAAAAGTTCCTTTATTGGCGGCAAAAGCCAAACTGTTCCCCATTACTTCAATGGCCCGGATACTCAACGAATCGGAATACACATCCATTACGGATACGGATTGGAATGGTGTAGTACCATCCAAATCGGCACAGGAAATTACTAGGAGAAGCAACAAAAAGGAATAGCGCATAGGACGAAGTATAAAATTCTTCAAAAATAAATGGAATCGCTCCTAAAACAATACCTTTGCAGCCAAATTTTACAGATAACGCTTCTGTTTAAAGGGGCTTTTGAGCAATTTGCCAAAATCTTTAATTCGATAATAGTACCCGATGAAATTACATAGAAACCTTGTTTTTGCGGTGGTAGATGCCCTTAACCTTATTTTCAACGAAAATGAATACGCCGATAAAGTAGTTCAAAAAGTGTTGAAGTTTGACAAACGCTGGGGTGCCCGTGATCGCGGGTTCATTGCTGAAACCACGTATGAAATGGTACGGTATAAACGACTATATGCCGAAATTGCGGAAGTCAAAGCCCCCTTTTCAAGGCCAGACCTGTTTAGGATGTGGGCAGTTTGGGCAGTTTTGAAAGGAATTAACCTACCCGATTGGAAACAGATTGAACCCACTCCAGAACGTAGGATAAAAGGAAAGTTCGATGAACTATCCCAAATAAGAAAATTTCGGGAATCGATTCCGGATTGGATCGATGCACTGGGCGAGAAAGCCTTGGGCGAAAAATTATGGACAGCGGAAATGGCCAAACTTAATGAGCCGGCTGACGTAATCCTGCGTACAAATACCTTAAAAACAACGAAGGAAGATTTACGAAAGACCCTATTGGATGAAGGTATTGTAGCAGAACCGATAAAGGGCTATCCGCATGCCTTAAAACTGGTGGAACGGGCAAATGTTTTTGTAACTGACGCCTTTAAAAACGGAATGTTCGAGGTACAGGATGCCTCGTCGCAGTTAGTCGCAGCATTATTGGACGTGCAACCGGGCCAACGTGTTGTGGACACCTGTGCCGGAGCCGGCGGAAAATCCTTACACCTGGCGGCATTAATGGAAAATAAGGGGCAGTTGATTTCTATGGATATTTATGGAAGCAAGCTGAAGGAATTAAAAAGAAGGGCAAGAAGAAATCAAGCACATAATATAGAGACCAGAGAAATCGACTCTACCAAAGTCTATAAAAAACTATATGGAAGTGCAGATCGCGTGTTAATCGATGCTCCATGTACAGGCTTGGGTGTATTACGCAGAAACCCGGATTCTAAATGGAAAATGCAGCCAGAGTTTCTAGAAAAAATTACGAAGACCCAACAAGAAATTTTACGTAATTACAGCAAAATTCTAAAACCTGGCGGCAAAATGGTCTACGCTACCTGTTCTATCCTACCACAAGAGAATAGCGATCAGGTGAAGTCGTTCTTAAATGCTGAAGAAGGAAAGGATTTTTCTTTGGTCAAGGATAAAAAAATATATGCTTCCAAAAGCGGTTACGATGGCTTTTACATGGCCCTTTTGGAAAAAAAGGCCTAGTTGGTTTATGCCAACCAAGCCTTTTTTTTTATTTCTCACAATGACACTTTTTTAAGCAAGTGATGTCCACGAACTATTTGTGGTATGCAGACTATTTTTTTAATTACTTATAAAACACAGGATTGAAATATTGAAATTTTTTATTCCGATTTCAGCGTAGGATACTCGACCCCCAATTGTTCCAAATAGGTGTCGTATTTGGTCTCGTCATAATAGAATTTTTCCAAGGCAGGTCTAAACTGATCCTGTTTGTCCTTGTTTAGGTATATGGGAGGCATATCGCTTTCGGATATCATGGGTTGATATTTGGTCTCTTTCTGCTGTTCGTTATTGAAATAATCCCAAGCACCTTTCATTAATTCTGGTTTCAATAAAAAATCCAAAATGGTCATCGCCTCTACTTTCGCTCCGGCTACTACTCCTTTATGCGCAATAGGAGTGGCCATTGCAATGGCATTGCTCCAATGGTGTCCCTGTAAACCCGGTATGTTAGACGGATACCGCAAGGTAACGGTGGGCACTTTCCATGAAATATCTCCGATATCATCAGATCCACCACTTACAGGATCGATAACCGGGAGACCAATGGTATCCAATTTTGAAGGCAAGCCTTCTATTTTTTCAGCATTTACTTCGGTCTGTACTGCTTTGGCCAATGTTTGATCTGCGTCAGACCATTCAGGTAATCCTACTTCCTTTATGTTGGAATACATCGTTTCCGCAATTACCTTATTGTAATGACGTGGCCAAGCCGTTCCCAATACTTTTGAGGTCATGGTAGTCCCTGTCATCAATGCCGCACCTTTGGCCATATCATTAGCCAAGGCGTACATTTCCATGATGCCTTCATACTTAATATCCCTAAAGTAAAACCAAATAGCCGCTTTCGAAGGAACCACGTTTGGCTGATCTCCAGCATCCGTAAAAATAGAATGGGAACGTTTTAAAGGGTGTAAATGTTCCCTTTTATAATTCCAGGCAATATTCATCAATTCCGCAGCATCCAAGGCACTTTTGCCGCGCCAAGGTGAACCAGCGGAATGAGCCGCCTCACCATCAAAGGAATATTCTACTGATATCAATCCCGTGCCTCGGGTAGGTCCGTACGAAACGCCCAAATTATTACCAACATGGGTGAAAATGCACATATCTATGTTATCAAAACGGCCGTCCCTAACGTACCAGGCCTTTGCAGCGACCAATTCTTCCGCAATACCTGGCCAAACCATAAGTGTGCCACCTATATTTTCACGTTCCATAAGTTGCTTCACTGCCAATGCCGATGAAATATTCAACGGAATCCCGGAATTATGGCCCTCGCCGTGCCCCGGCGCGCCATCCACTATGGGCTTATGATATGCCACGCCAGGATATTGCGATGCTTTTGGAATACAATCCACATCGCTCCCTAATGCTATCGTGGGGCCTTCGCCATTGCTCCACGTAGCAAACCAGGCCGTGGGAATACCAGAAATGGAGTGTTCGATTTCAAAGCCGTTCTCCTCTAAAATGCCACTTAGATATTTTGAGGATTCCACCTCTTGAAATCCTAGTTCTGAAAAACTGAAAATCTTATCCACCATTACTTGCGATTGCTTTTTATTGGCTTCGACTATAGCGGCGACCTCTGACTTAAGTTTTTCAATTTGTTTTTTGCTTTTTTGCTTTTGGGAATAAACGCTACCTATCGTACATAAAAAAGAGAGCGCTACAAGAAGTGTAATTTTTGGTTTCATGGTTATTTTTTGAATTAGCTTGTAAAAGGTACATAATTTCAATGATCAATTATTTCCCTTCTCCACTTTTTATGCAATTCAAAATTTAGAATGGTATAGTTCAAAATCTGAAAAAATAACAAGCACCTCACTCATTATTATATGATTTTTAAAAAGAGAACAAGTCTAAAACAAGGGAAGCTGTTGAGAATCTATTTCTTTGGCTTTGACCGCTCCCCCTTTAAGTTTAATTCCCCAACGGTCCATTGCTTGAATAAGTGGCAAAAAGGATTTCCCAAATGGTGTTAACTTATACTCTACCCGTGGCGGAATTTCCGGGAAAACGGTACGTTCCAGAATTCCGGATTTTTCAAGCTCCTTGAGTTGCTTGCTCAACATTTGACGATTTATACCATCTATTTCGTTGAACAGGATATTAAATCTATTGATTCCTTTTGATATTTTGAAAAGGATAATAGGTTTCCATTTACTACCGATATAGGACATACATAGTGCCACACCAGTAGTAATCGATTGGTCATTCTTATGCTCCATCTCAAGTCAATACATTTATTAAAAATCAAATATCTAATTATACGACTTAATCTCAATATCATATCTATATTATTCTTAATATAAAATCCATTTGTCATAACATAACAGAATCTCAAATGGGTTCGAAAAATAACATTGTACGCTTCCAGAAGCAGGTTGGCTTCATTAACAATACCTGTTAAAAAGTGTTTTAAAATGATAGCGTTTTTAGGTCGTAAAATCGTAAATTTGTGCTTTGAAAAACCTAATAATTTAGCGTTTCATGATTCACTTTTTCGGGCAACCAAGCACTAAGGTTTATGCGGTACAGACCGCTGAAGAGCTTTTCAATGACGATGTAAACAAACTCATTTGGTTGTTTGGCAACCTTCCAAAAATTAACACGGCGTCCCTAGACGCCTTTTTTGTTGGTCCCAGGGCGGCCATGATTACCCCGTGGAGTACGAATGCGACAGAAATTACCCAAAATATGGGAATTGAGGGAATCATTCGGATTGAGGAATTTAATGCGGTAGATAAGGATTTCACGGATTTTGACCCCATGCTATCCTATAAATACCAAGGGTTAAATCAAGAACTTTTTGATGTGCATACAGCACCAAAGCCCATTTTGGAAATTGCTGATATCGCTGCCTTTAACCAAAAGGAAGGTTTAGCGCTCAACGAAGAGGAAGTTGATTATTTGGAAAACCTGAGCCAAAAACTGGGACGCAAACTAACGGATTCAGAAGTATTTGGTTTTAGTCAAGTGAACTCAGAACATTGTAGGCATAAAATATTCAATGGTACCTTTGTCATCGATGGCGAAGAAATGCCTTTCTCCCTATTTAAATTAATTAAAAAAACATCCCAAGAAAACCCTAATTCCATTGTGTCTGCCTACAATGACAATGTGGCTTTTATAAAAGGACCAGAGGCGACACAGTTCGCCCCAAAGACCGCCGACAAGCCCGATTTTTACCAAGAGGAAGCATTCGATTCCGTGATTTCCCTAAAAGCGGAAACCCATAACTTCCCCACTACCGTAGAGCCTTTCAACGGTGCGGCAACTGGTGCAGGTGGTGAGATTCGGGACCGTTTGGCAGGTGGAAAGGGATCTCTGCCCCTGGCAGGTACAGCGGTCTATATGACCGCTTACTCCAGATTGGCAAAAAATCGCAACTGGGAAAATGGAATGTCAGAACGGGATTGGCTATACCAAACCCCAATGGATATCCTGATAAAGGCTTCTAATGGAGCTTCAGATTTTGGAAATAAATTTGGACAACCCCTTATCGCAGGGTCTGTATTGACCTTTGAACATGACGAAGCTTCCGTTCCGTTTGCATCAACGGGCCAAGCGGAAAACACTACATCAGAAAACGAAGATTTACCATCTAAACGAAGACTAGGTTATGACAAGGTTATCATGCAGGCCGGCGGTATTGGTTATGGTAAGTTGGACCAAGCCATAAAGGATGCCCCAAAGGCTGGTGATAAAATTGTAATTCTTGGCGGTGACAACTATAGAATTGGAATGGGCGGAGCGGCCGTATCCAGCGCCGATACGGGCGAATTTAGCTCTGCCATTGAATTGAACGCGGTGCAACGCTCCAATCCAGAAATGCAAAAAAGAGCGGCCAATGCAATACGCGGTATGGTAGAGAGTCCCGAAAATAAAATAGTTTCCATTCATGACCATGGTGCGGGTGGACATCTAAACTGCCTATCCGAACTCGTAGAAGAAACCGGGGGTAAAATAGATTTGGATAAATTGCCCGTAGGTGATCCTACCTTATCCGCTAAAGAAATTATAGGTAATGAATCACAAGAACGAATGGGCCTTGTTATTGGCAAGGATTCCATAGACCTTTTGAAACGCATTTCAGATCGTGAACGAGCCCCCATGTACGAGGTGGGCGATGTAACCGGAAACGACCGTTTCACTTTTGAGTCAGGGACCAATGGGGCCAAACCAATGGATTTGGCACTAGGGGACATGTTTGGGAGTTCGCCGAAAACTACGATGAACGATACGACCATCCCAAGAAATTATGCGGACGCCATCTATTCATTGGAGTTTTTTCATGACTACCTTGATGATGTCCTACAATTGGAGGCCGTTGCCTGTAAGGACTGGTTGACCAATAAGGTAGATCGGTGTGTTGGCGGTAGGGTTGCCAAACAGCAATGCGCGGGACCCCTTCAGCTACCGTTGAACAACTGTGGTGTTATGGCACTGGATTTTAAAGGTAAGGATGGAATCGCTACCAGTATTGGCCACTCCCCCATCTCTGGGCTCATAGACCCCGCAGCGGGAAGTAAAAACAGTATTGCGGAGGCTTTGACGAACATAATATGGGCTCCTTTGCAGGACGGCTTAAAATCTGTTTCCCTTTCGGCAAATTGGATGTGGCCCTGTAAAAATGAAGGCGAGGATGCCCGGTTATACAAAGCGGTAAAAGCGGTGTCCGATTTCTCGATGGCCTTAGGCATCAACGTGCCTACCGGAAAGGACTCCCTTTCCATGAAACAGAAATATAAGGACGGGGAGGTCATTGCGCCGGGTACGGTGGTCATCTCCGCTGCAGGGCACTGTAACGATATTAGCAAAGTGGTGGAGCCCGTGTTACAAAAAGACGCTGGTAGTATTTACTATATCAATCTTTCAAGGGATAGTTATAAACTGGGCGGCTCCTCATTTGCACAAACACGGAATTCCATTGGCCTAGAGGCACCGAACATCAAGGATGCCCCTTACTTTAAAACTGTTTTCAATACCCTGCAGGAATTGATCAAGGAAGGGCAAATCGTTGCCGGTCATGATGTTGCCTCAGGCGGATTGATTACGACACTTTTGGAACTTTGTTTTGCAGATACCAATTTAGGGGCCACATTGGACTTATCCGGTTTAGATGAACCTGATACTATCAAATTGTTATTTTCGGAAAATGCGGGTATTGTTTTTCAATCCAAAAGTGATGCTCTAAGTTCCAAACTAAGCGATGCAGGAATAGGATTCCAAACCATAGGAACTGTTTCTGCCGAACCCACCCTAACCATAAAAAATAATGGAATGGAAATGGGACTGAATATCAATACGTTACGAACTACTTGGTTTAAAACTTCCTATTTATTGGATAGGCAGCAAACGGCAAACGACCTTGCCATAACCAGATACGAAAATGTTGCGGAACAGCCATTGACTTTCAAATTCCCGCTTTCGGACTCCATAACCCTCCCAAGTAGGGATTTGAACAGTTCCCAAAAACGTCCCAAAGCGGCCATTCTTCGTGAAAAGGGAAGTAATTCTGAGCGCGAGATGGCAAACGCAATGTTCTTAGCCGGTTTTGATGTAAAGGACGTACATATGACAGATCTGATTACGGGCCGTGAAACTTTGGAAGATATTCAATTTTTTGGCGCTGTAGGCGGATTTTCGAACTCAGATGTCTTAGGGAGTGCAAAGGGCTGGGCAGGAGCCATAAAATACAACGAAAAGGCAAATACGGTCATCAAAAACTTTTTTGCAAGACCAGATACACTATCCGTCGGTATTTGTAATGGTTGTCAGTTATTCATGGAGTTGAATCTCATAAACCCCGAGCACGAAACCCATGGAAAAATGACCTATAACGACTCCCATAAACATGAGAGTGCATTTACATCGGTAAAAATACAAAAGAACAATTCGGTTATGCTCTCCTCACTGGAAGGCGCAACACTTGGGGTCTGGATATCGCATGGCGAAGGTAAATTTAGCCTTCCGATGTCTAAGGAATACTATGATATTGTTGCCGAGTATGGATATGAGACCTACCCTTCAAATCCTAATGGAAGCGATTACAATACCGCAATGTTATGTGATAAAACCGGGCGTCATTTGGTAACGATGCCCCATATAGAACGCTCAATTTTTCCCTGGAATTGGGCCCATTATCCAACGCATAGGAATGATGAAGTATCTCCGTGGTTGGAAGGATTTGTCAATGCTAGAAAATGGATTCAAAAAACAAGCCGATAGATAACTACATCTATCGGCTCGTATTGGGAATTTTTCAGTTTGACACTTTAGGACCTTTCTGGAAATGTTTCAAAAATATCATCGACAAAACCGGCAATTGCGGCCGAATCTTTTTGACCACCTATAAAATTGGTCGCGGTTCCTTTCCAAACAACATTCCTTGTCTTTCTATCCACTAAACTTAACATTAAGGTACCTTCCTCATAGGTTTCATAATCCCTGTCATATCCAACTAATTCTGTGTATCCGCCATAACCGTTATAGTAGTAGGGTTGGTAATAGGCACTAACGGGATAGGTAGAAGCATAATACCGCGGATAGGTTGCATATACTGGATCTTTATAAACCTCTGTTTCCGTATTGGTCTTCGTGCTTAAAAGAACCAACACATCCGGAGAATTTTTATTCACCTTGTATCCTAAATTTTTCATTTGTTTATTGACCTCGTTGATGACAGTCTCGCCAACAGTCTCATCAGTATATCCCAAATTGGGGTCATCAAAATTACCATTGGGCAAGTAGGCAAAGGTATCGTAGGCGCTCAAATCCACATCTGCAGTTTTGGTAGTGCTCACCTTAGGTCCACAACCAATAAACATTAAGGCACTAATTATTGTAATAGGTACTATTTTTAAAATTTTCATTTGCATGTTTTTTTTAGATTATACTTGAAGATGCCAAAACTTTTTAAAAATGGTTGGTCGGTTTGCGCAATAAATTGCCCTTATCCATTAAGGACATTTGTCCCATTAGCTTAGGATTAACCTTTTAGAACCCAATGGCACATGGAGATATTCTTTCAAAAGTTTAGGTCATTGTTTTCTACACCCTATGGCTTCTTTTTGTAAAATCTTTAAATAAAGAGAATCAATTTTATCATACCCATTTTAAAATCCCGTTCCCTTTGCCTATTTTGCATTGATTAAATTAAAGTACATGCAGAAGGTAACCCGTTTATTTGATATCCCCTATTACCAGCTTGAGCGTTATAATCTAGAGAAGGCCTTGGTAACTAAAAAAGATGGTGAATGGATCGCCACATCCACACAGGAATATATTGATAAAGCCAATGCCATTAGCAGGGGCTTATTACGCCTAGGTATTAAACCAAATGATAAAATCGCCATAATCTCCATGACCAACAGGACGGAATGGAATATTATGGATATTGGAATTTTACAGCTTGGCGCGCAAAATGTGCCTATATACCCCACCATATCTGAAGAGGAATACGAATATGTACTTAACCATTCCGAGGCAAAATATTGTTTTGTTTCCTGTGAGGAAGTTTTGGAAAAGGTAAATCGCATAAAAGCCAATGTTACCTCCTTAAAAACGGTTTATTCGTTCGACACTATTCAGAATTGTAAAAACTGGGAAGAGGTGTTATCGCAAGGTGCCGATGAAAGTAATCAAAATGAGGTAGAAACACTTAAATCCAACGTAAAAGCGACGGATTTGGCTACTCTCATTTACACTTCAGGAACCACCGGAAAACCCAAAGGCGTAATGATGTCTCACAATAACATAGTTTCCAACGTTATCGCCAGTACAGAAAGAGTACCCTCCAATCAAAAAGATAGTGCCTTGAGCTTTTTGCCCGTGTGCCATATTTTTGAACGGATGATTCTTTACCTATATCAGTATTGCGGCATTGAAATTCATTTTGCGGAAGGCTTGGATAAAATAAGTGATAACCTTAAGGAGGTTCAGCCCAATATCATGACCGTTGTGCCCAGGCTACTGGAAAAAGTCTATGAGGCCATTATTGCCAAAGGCTACAAGCTTACCGGGATTAAAAAAAGTTTGTTTTTCTGGGCCGTAAATTTAGGTTTGAAGTTTGAGCCCTATGGGGCCAATGGCTGGTGGTATGAGCAGAAACTGGCACTGGCGCGCAAACTTATCTTCAGTAAATGGCAGGAAGGACTAGGAGGAAATCTGTCTACTATGGTGTCTGGTAGTGCGGCACTGCAGCCTCGTTTAAGTAGAATATTTGGGGCAGCAGGAATACCGGTCATGGAAGGCTATGGACTTACCGAGACATCACCGGTTATTTCTGTTAACGACGCCAGAAACCGAGGGTGGAAAATAGGAACAGTTGGTAAGGTCATAAGTGATGTAGAAGTAAAAATAGCTGATGACGGCGAAATCTTATGTAAAGGCCCCAATGTGATGATGGGTTACTATAAGGATAAGGAAAAAACGGATGAAGTCATTAAGGATGGATACTTCCATACGGGTGATATAGGTGAAATTGATCACGAAGGCTTTCTGAAAATTACAGACCGAAAAAAGGAAATGTTCAAGACCTCTGGTGGTAAGTATGTAGCCCCGCAGCTTTTGGAGAACCGATGCAAGCAATCCCGATTTATAGAGCAGATCATGGTGGTAGGGGAAGGTGAAAAAATGCCAGCGGCCATTATTCAGCCCAATTTTGACCATATTTTCGAGTGGGCTAAGAAAAATAATATTACCGTTGGTGAAAATTCAGATATCGTTCATAATGAAAAAATCATGGAGCGCATGCAGGAAGAGGTTACACAAGCCAATGAAAGTTTCGCCAAATGGGAAAAAATAAAACAATTCAGGTTAACCCCAGATGTTTGGAGCATAGAAGGTGGGCACCTCACCCCTACCATGAAATTGAGAAGGAAAATCGTCAAAGAAAAGTACATAGACCTTTACAATGATATTTACGGACATTCCTAAATTTCATAAATACGGTCTCAAGAATCAAAGTTTAGAAAATGGCATTTGAAAAATATACCACGGCGCAATTGAAACGCTACCAGAAAAATTTGATTTTATCAAGTATTTTAGGCTTAGCTATTTTATGTTTTCTACTAGGTATTGGCCTTTACCAAACTACACATGATAAAGGTACTAGTATTATTTTCATGGTCCCGGTACTTTGTCCTTTAGTTATTCTTCCTGGCATTTTTAGTGGAGCTATAGCTACAGAAATTAAGAAAAGGGAAAAGAATGTGCTTTAAAGTGAGTTGAAAAACAAAGCCCTCAAATTACTACAATTTTAAAAATTTATTATGCATGCATAATAAATTTTATTATATTTGAATGCAACCAAATACCATATGAAAGAAGCTACCATAGATTATGCACTTAGGGCTACGTGGCAAGCCGTTGCTAGAATGTATAACGAAGAAGCAAAAAACTTCGATTCTACCATGGCCGTTGGTTTTACCCTACTGAGTATAGACCCAAAAACTGGCACCCCTTCTACGGCATTGGGTCCAAAAATGGGAATGGAAGCAACCAGTCTTTCGCGTATTTTAAAAAGTATGGAAGAAAAGGGCCTTATTCTAAGAAAACCGAATCCAAATGATGGTAGAGGTGTACTTATTTATTTAACGGAATTTGGTTTAGAAAAAAGAAACGATTCTAAAAATACGGTACTCCAATTCAATGAGGCGGTAAAGGAAGAAGTTTCTGAAGACAAATTAAAAAGTTTTTTTGAGGTCACCGACATCATCAACAAGTTAATAGCCGACAAAAAATTATTTTCAAAAGATATATCAAATCATTAATACAGTTTATAAGGACATGAACAAGCACATTAAAAAAGTAGCGGTAATTGGCTCAGGTATAATGGGTAGTGGTATTGCCTGTCATTTTGCCAATATTGGTGTAGAGGTTTTATTGCTCGATATTGTTCCACGCGAGTTAAATGATAAGGAAAAAGCAAAAGGATTGACCTTACAGGATAAGGTTGTTCGCAACAGGTTGGTAAATGAGGCACTGGCCACAGCCTTAAAATCAAAGCCTTCCCCTATTTACCATCAGAAATTTGCAGATCGAATTACCACGGGAAATATGGAAGATGATATTTCCAAGGTGGGCAAGGTAGATTGGATAATTGAAGTGGTCGTGGAACGGTTGGACATTAAAAAACAGGTTTTTGAAAACCTTGAAAAGCACCGTACCCCAGGTACACTCATTACCACAAATACATCAGGTATCCCCATTCATTTTATGTCGGAGGGAAGAAGTGAGGATTTTCAAAAGAATTTCTGCGGTACCCACTTTTTTAACCCAGCCAGATACCTAAAGCTTTTTGAAATTATACCGGGACCAAAAACAGACCCGGAAGTGTTGGAGTTTTTGAATGGATATGGTGAAAAGTATTTGGGCAAAACCTCGGTTGTTGCCAAGGATACCCCTGCTTTTATCGGAAACAGGATAGGAACGTTCAGTATTCAAAGCCTTTTCCATAGCGTTAAGGACTTGGGGATGACGGTCGAGGAAGTCGATAAGCTTACCGGTCCGGTAATTGGAAGGCCCAAATCCGCAACGTTCCGTACGGTGGACGTGGTAGGATTGGATACCTTGGTACATGTAGCCAATGGTATCTATGAAAATTGTCCCGATGACGAGCGTCGCGATTTGTTCAAACTGCCCGATTTTATCTCCACCATGATGGAAAACAAATGGTACGGTAGTAAAACAGGGCAGGGATTCTACAAAAAAATATCCAATAAATCCGGTAAGAGCGAAATTTTAACCTTGGATTTGGATACGATGGATTACCGTTCTTCAAAAAAAGCAAGTTTTGCTACGCTAGAACAAACCAAGACCATCGATAAGGTAGTTGATCGCTTTACAGTATTGGTAGACGGAAAGGATAAAGCAGGTGAATTTTATCGTAAAAATTTCGGACAGCTTTTTGCCTATGTAACACAGCGTATACCAGAAATTACAGATGATCTTTATAAGATAGACGACGCTATGAAAGCGGGTTATGGTTGGGAACATGGTCCCTTTCAGATTTGGGATGCCATTGGTCTTGAAAAAGGTTTGGAATTCATAAAAGCGGAAGGTCAGGAAGCAGCCAAATGGGTGCACGATATGAAAGCAGCCGGTATTAATTCGTTTTATTCCGTTAAAGAAGGCAATACCTATTATTATGATATCCCTAAAAATTCCATGGAAAAAATTCCTGGACAGGATGCTTTTATAATATTGGATAATATTAGAAAAAGCAAGGAGGTTTTTAAAAATAGCGGCGTTGTTGTTGAAGACTTAGGGGACGGAATCCTGAATGTTGAATTCCAATCCAAGATGAATACGATTGGTGGCGATGTTCTATCTGGTTTGAACAAAGCAATTGATATGGCCGAGAAAGACTTTCAAGGGCTTGTAGTAGGGAACCAAGCTGCTAATTTCTCAGTGGGTGCCAATATTGGAATGATTTTCATGATGGCCGTAGAGCAAGAATATGATGAATTGAACATGGCCATAAAAATGTTCCAGGATACGATGATGCGCATGCGTTATTCTTCGATTCCTACAGTTTCTGCGCCCCATGGCATGACCCTTGGTGGTGGATGCGAATTATCATTGCACGCAGATAAGGTAGTGGCCGCAGCAGAAACGTATATTGGTCTTGTAGAGTTTGGGGTTGGTGTAATCCCCGGTGGTGGTGGCTCCAAGGAGTTTGCCGTTCGCGCTCAGGATACGTTCAAGAAAAATGACGTTGAGCTCAATGTATTGCAGGAATATTTTTTGACTATTGGTATGGCAAAAGTTTCCACTTCTGCCTACGAAGCCTATGATCTAGGTATTCTACAACACGGCAAGGACATCGTGGTCGTTAACAAAGATCGCCAAATAGCAACGGCAAAAGCGTACGCTCAATTAATGGCAGAACAGGGGTATACACAACCTGTTAAGCGTTCAGATATCAAAGTACTTGGGAAACAGGCTTTGGGTATGTTTTTGGTAGGAACGGATTCGATGGAAGCGAGCCATTATATTAGTGAACATGATAAAAAGATAGCTAACAAGCTAGCCTACGTAATGGCAGGTGGTGATTTGTCTGAACCTACTTTAGTTAACGAACAATATTTACTGGATTTGGAACGCGAAGCTTTTCTTTCCTTATGTACCGAAAGAAAAACCTTGGAACGGATTCAACACATGTTAAAAACAGGGAAACCCTTAAGGAATTAAAACAGCATATGGCCTTTAGCCTTTTGCCCTAGGCCTAATTTGGAATCGAATAAAAATGCTAAAAGCCAAGTGCCAATAGCCAAAAGCATAAAGAAACATGAAAACAGCATATATAGTTAAAGGATACAGAACAGCCGTAGGAAAAGCACCAAAAGGTGTTTTCAGGTTTAAACGAACCGATGAATTGGCAGCTGAAACCATCGCATACATGATGAAGGAACTGCCAGATTTCGATAAAAAACGTATAGACGACGTTATCGTGGGTAATGCAATGCCCGAAGGATCCCAAGGTCTAAATATGGCCCGATTGATTTCATTAATGGGATTGGACATCGTGGATGTACCGGGAGTTACCGTAAACCGTTTTTGTTCTTCGGGAATAGAGACCATTGGTATTGCGACGGCAAAAATACAGTCTGGTATGGCAGATTGTATCATTGCTGGTGGCGCTGAGAGCATGAGTTCCGTACCCATGACCGGCTATAAGACAGAATTAAATTATGACGTGGTAAAAGCCGGACATGAGGACTATTATTGGGGAATGGGAAACACTGCTGAAGCGGTTGCCAATGAATTCAAGGTTTCTAGGGAAGATCAAGATGAGTTTGCCTATAACTCGCACATGAAAGCGCTCAAAGCACAGGCTGAAGACCGTTTTCAAGACCAGATTGTTCCAATTGAAGTCGAGGAAACTTACGTGGATGCCAATGGAAAAAAAGCAACCAAGAAATACACGGTTACAAAAGACGAAGGTCCACGGGCAGGTACATCTGTTGAAGTCTTGAGCAAATTAAGACCTGTATTTGCGGCAGGGGGAAGCGTAACCGCAGGAAACTCGTCGCAAATGAGCGATGGAGCCGCCTTTGTTATGGTCATGAGCGAGGAAATGGTGAAAGAACTGAAATTAGAGCCAATCGCAAGATTGGTAAACTATGCTGCTGCCGGTGTGCCGCCAAGAATCATGGGAATTGGTCCAGTTGCTGCCGTGCCAAAGGCACTCAAACAAGCGGGACTTAAACAAGACGATATCAAGTTAATAGAGTTGAACGAAGCATTTGCTTCACAATCCTTGGCCGTCATACGGGAGTTGAATTTGAACCAGGACATCGTAAACGTAAATGGAGGTGCAATCGCATTAGGTCATCCCTTGGGCTGTACAGGTGGCAAATTATCCGTACAATTGTTCGATGAGATGCGAAAGAGAAAGATGCAAGGACAGTACGGCATGGTAACCATGTGCGTTGGTACCGGGCAAGGTGCTGCAGGAATATTTGAATTTCTTAACTAGAAAATAGATATCAGATAAAAGAATATAGACTTTGAAATAGCTATGCGGCATAACTACAAGAATTTGAAGATTTGGAAATTAGTTTTGGAAATAGCCAACGATATTTCTGATTTGATAGTTAGCTTTCCTAAACATGAAAGGTTCGACTTGTCATCTCAAATGAGTAGATGTTCCGTATCCATGCCAAGTAATATTGCTGAAGGTTCATCGAGAACCGATAAATCCTTTAGTCATTTTATTGCTATTTCACTTGGTTCCTCCTTTGAATTAGGTACCCAATTATTGATAGCAAAGCATAAAGATTATTTAACAGAAAATAAATTAAAAATTATAGAAGATAAGATAGAGGAGTTTCAGAAAATGTCCATGGGCTTTCAAAATAATCTTAAATAAGTCCATTTTCTTTATTCTCTATTCTTCCCACTTAATACTAATAAATCATGAGTACAGAAACAATACAAAAGGATATCCTGAGAGGTGGCCAATTTTTGGTAAAAGAAACCAAGTGTGAAGATGTTTTCACCTTAGAGGACTTGAACGAGGAGCAACGGATGATGCGTGAAAGCACAAAAGAATTCGTAGACCGTGAACTTTGGGCCCATTGGGAACGGTTTGAAAAGAAGGATTATGCCTTTACGGAGGAGTGTATGCGTAAAGCAGGAGAATTGGGCCTTTTGAGTGTGGCCGTTCCAGAATCTTATGGCGGTATGGGCATGGGCTTCGTATCCACCATGTTGGTTTGTGATTATATATCTGGAGCTACAGGTTCTTTTAGTACCGCATTTGGGGCACATACCGGCATTGGTACTTTACCAATTACACTTTACGGTACGGAGGAACAGAAGCAAAAATATGTTCCTAGATTGGCCTCGGGAGAATGGTTTGGAGCCTACTGTTTAACCGAACCGGGCGCAGGATCAGATGCAAATTCGGGAAAAACGAAAGCCGTTTTATCGGATGATGGTAAAAGCTATACCATCAACGGTCAAAAAATGTGGATATCGAATGCCGGATTTTGCAACATGTTCATTGTCTTCGCGCGTATTGAAGACGACAAAAACATCACGGGTTTTATCGTAGAAAATAATCCCGAAAATGGCATTACAATGGGCGATGAGGAAAAGAAACTTGGGATTCACTCCTCCTCTACCCGTCAGGTATTTTTCAACGACACCAAGGTACCGGTAGAAAATATGCTATCCGAAAGGGGAAATGGGTTTAAAATAGCCATGAACGCCTTAAATGTTGGTCGAATCAAGCTCGCAGCGGCTTGCTTGGATGCACAACGAAGGGTAATCAATGAAGCTACAAAATATGCCAATGAGCGTATCCAATTCAAAACCCCCATCATGAATTTTGGTGCCATTAAAGCTAAAATAGCAAATATGGCCACCAGTGTGTACGTAGATGAGTCGGCTTCTTACCGGGCAGCCAAAAATATCGAAGACCGTATCGCAATCCGTGAAGCAGAAGGCAACACGCACCAAGAGGCGGAATTGAAAGGTGTTGAGGAATATGCCATTGAATGTTCCATTTTGAAAGTAGCTGTATCTGAAGATTGCCAAAACACGACCGATGAGGGTATTCAAATCTTTGGTGGAATGGGCTTTAGTGCGGATACTCCCATGGAGTCTGCTTGGAGAGATTCCAGAATTGCCCGTATTTATGAAGGTACCAACGAAATCAATAGAATGTTGGCCGTGGGCATGCTGGTAAAAAAAGCCATGAAAGGTCACGTTGATTTATTGGGGCCAGCAACAGCCGTTGGCGAAGAGTTGATGGGCATTCCTTCTTTTGACACCCCGGATTATTCAGAATTATTTGCGGAAGAAAAGGATTTAGTGGCCAGATTGAAAAAAGTGTTCCTGATGGTAGCCGGTTCAGCGGTTCAAAAATTTGGACCTGAATTGGAACAGCACCAACAATTGATGTTGGCTGCTGCCGATATTCTGATAGAAATCTACATGGCAGAATCAGCCTTACTTAGAACAGAAAAGAATGCCAAACGATTTGGAGCGGACAAACAGTCCACCCAGATTGCCATGACTAAACTTTATCTTTTCAGTGCTACGGAAACCATTATCAATAAAGGCAAGGAAGCCATAATTTCCTTCGCTGAAGGCGATGAACAACGTATGATGTTAATGGGTCTGAAACGATTTACAAAATATACCAACAACCCAAATGTAATAGCTTTACGCACACAGATTGCGGATAAAGTTGCTGCAGATAATGGGTATACCTTTGACTAATTCAAATTTCCATTTTGCCGACAGAGGCAAAAGAAAAAACGTCCCAATGGGGGCGTTTTTTTATTTGGTGAATGTTATCCTAGCACCTACTTTTATACTATGTACACGGAACTTTTAAAGCAAGTCTACAAACCCGAATCCTTTAGGGAAAAAGGGCACGTACTCATCGATCAACTATCAGAACATTTAAATGATACGCTAGAGGGGAAATCCACCAATGCAATTAAGTGGACCGAGCCTGAAGAGCAGCTTGCTTTTTGGAGTGGGTTTTTGGAAAATGGTAAGGAAGAGGTTTTATTCGAAGAAATAATAAAACGTACAACCCATGTGCACCATCCTCATTATATTGGGCATCAAGTATGTGCGCCCGCACCTTTGACCGCACTTACCGGGCTTCTAAGCTCCCTGTTAAACAACGGAACGGCCATTTATGAAATGGGGATGTCCTCCAATGCCATAGAGCGGATTATAATAGAGTTGTTATGCTCTAAATTGGGATACCATAGCAATTCTGGAGGTTTCTTGACCTCAGGTGGTACCCTGGCTAATTTGACAGCATTATTGAGTGCGAGAAAAGCTATTGTAAAGGAAAATGTTTGGATAAACGGCAGCAGTCAGCAATTGGGAATTATGGTCAGTGAAGAAGCCCATTACTGTGTGGATAGAGCCGCCAGAATAATGGGTTTGGGTGATCAAGGTATCATTAAGGTTCCTGTGACCGAAGCGTACCAAATGAACGCCGAACTGTTGGAATCTACTTTTCGCGAGGCAGAGTCGAAAGGGATTAGCATTTTTGCAGTCGTGGGAAGCGCACCCTCAACCGCGACCGGTATTTTTGATGATCTCACTGCTATAGCCACCTTTGCTTCAAAAAAATCAATTTGGTTTCATGTGGATGGTGCCCATGGCGGTGCAGGTATATTTTCAAAAAAATATGCCCACACCGTAAAGGGAATACAAAAAGCGGATTCCGTCGTAATTGACGGTCATAAAATGATGATGATGCCGTCACTTACCACTGCGCTATTGTTCAACAATAGGCTGCACTCCAATGTTACCTTTATGCAAAAGGCGGATTACCTATTAACCGAATCCGAACATGAAGATTGGTACAATTCTGGCAAACGTACTTTTGAATGTACCAAAAACATGATGAGTATCCATTGGTTTGCACTACTCAAAATTTATGGCGAAGAAGTATTTGAGGCCAATGTTACACAATTGTATGATTTAGGTGCAGTCTTTGCGGAAATGATAGAAAAACATTCCAGTTTTGAATTAGCCGTACAACCTATGAGTAATATCGTATGCTTTAGGTTTATTGAAAAAGGGGCCTCTTTAGAAGCGTTGAATTCCTTGAATGCAAAAATTCGCCAATCCCTTTTAGAGGATGGCGAATTTTATATCGTACAAACTAAATTAAAAGGGGTTCAATACCTGCGGGTAACGGTTATGAATCCGTTTACAACCGTAAACCATCTTACACAATTATTGGAAAAAATCAACACCATGGCCCAAGCTTTATAAACCCTTTAGTCCCTTAAATTTTCCACCATCTGATCCTCACTGGCCTTTTTTGAAAAGTTGATCGCACATTCAATCAGTGCCAGATGGGAATAGGCCTGCGGGAAATTACCCAAGAGTCTTTTGGTCTCAAAATCAATATCTTCACTAAACAAGCCTAAATGGTTACTATAACTTAAAAGTCGCTCAAAATATTCCAGGGCCTTTTCCTCTTCCCCAATCTTGAACAAGCTATTGATATACCAAAAGGTGCAAACCGTAAACGACGATGAAGGCAGTCCAAAGTCATCTTCGTTTTTATATCGATAGAGCAGCCCATCATTGTTCAGCTCCTTGCCAATGGCATGTACAGTTCGCTTAAAACGTTCATCCTTTGCATTCAGGCACCCATACGATTCCATCAAAAGTACAGAGGCATCCAATTCCTTTGAACCATACGATTGGGTATACGCCCCTACTTCCTCGTTCCATGCATTATCATAAATATCTTTCCAAATTTCTTCCCTGATAGGTTTCCATTTTTCCATTTTATGCTTCTTGCCCAACATTTCCGCTACCTTAATGGCCCGGTCCAAGGCGGTCCAACACAGAACTTTACTAAAGGTAAAATGCCTGTCCTCCGTTCTAAACTCCCAAATTCCCTTGTCGGCATCTTTCCAATTATTGCTTACAATCCACACAATACCTTTTGTAATACCCCAAAGGTCTTCCCCATTGTCCAAATCAACACTAAACTTCACCATTTGTTCGTAGATGACATCCATTAAGATACCATAGATATCATTTTGCTTTTGGTGGTAGGCCGCATTGCCAATACGTACCGGCTTTGACCCTTTATAACCTGCCAAATGGTCCAAGGTCTCCTCCGTTAACTTTTTTTCCTTGTTGATGCCGTACATTATCTGTAATTTCTCGGCTTTATCAGGAATCAGGTCGATTATAAATTGAAGGTAACGGCGGGCTACATTTTTGTGTCCCAATTCTGATACTACCTTGATTACCATAGATGCGTCGCGAATCCAGCAGAACCGATAATCCCAATTACGGACTTCTCCAATGGTTTC
This sequence comes from uncultured Flavobacteriaceae bacterium, assembly GCA_963815225.1. Classification (GTDB taxonomy): domain Bacteria; phylum Bacteroidota; class Bacteroidia; order Flavobacteriales; family Flavobacteriaceae; genus Maribacter. Next base: position 190,801 of record CAWFGA010000005.1, on the reverse strand, counting down.
GGGCAGGGAAGTGGTTGCAGCGGCCAACACCGCCCCGGTCTTATCGTAACTCAATAACTTAAGGGTTAACGCGCTTCTTGATATCTGCTCATTAAACTTCTTATAGGTTGGGGTTAAATTGGACCAGTTTAACCAGTACACCTTGGTGTTCTGCAAATCCAAATAAGCACGATCAGTAGAGGGCAATAATAGCTTTTCATTGTATCCCAGTAAAATAAAACCATCTTCATTGAGCGTAATCGTATTTCCTTCTAGAATGTCCTTCTTGACAAAAGAGGTATATAAAAAAACAGTATCAAACTTTACCTCATGCGTAAGACTGGCTATAAAATCCTTTTTTATAAAGGATTCCGTTTTACCCAACGCATATTCTAATTTTGGATTGTAAAGGACTGAAAATGTTGGCCTACCGGAAATCAATTTAAAGTACCTGATCAAATCTGGTGGGGCGTGGTATGAATTATCATCCTTGCGGTATCGAGGCATAAAATCATGTATCTCGAAATGATTATCCCCATTTTTGAAGGAAGTTATCAATATGTTGGTAAAGGGCTCATACCGTTGGCTTATTTTACAGGATTCATCCACCCTTATTTCAAAACTACCTCCAATTTCTTCGTCCAACAATTTTGCAAATACAGACGGGCTGTCAAATTCTGGCAAACAACACCAATCTATACTTCCTGTCTTTGATACCAATGCAGCGCTTCTGCAGTTCCCTATAATTCCGTAATCTAAATTATCCATTCAATAAAATTCTTAATTCATATGAGGATTCAATTGCTTTTACCCTACTTTTTGCCGAAATTTAGAGAAATAATTATCAAAAAGAAGTAAATAAATCTCTTTTATGGCTAAAACTATCATTATATCAAATAGACTCCCCGTTCAATTGCAAATCAGTAATGGCGATATAACGGCCATCCCTAGTGTTGGTGGTTTGGCTACTGGCATGAAATCTGTTCATTCTGGTGGTGATAGCCTATGGATTGGCTGGAGCGGGTTGACCGATGAGGAAATCCCAGAGGAATTGGCTCCAAAAATAGATGCGGCTTTGGCAGAACACGGTTCCTCTAAAGTAAATCTTACCAACAAGGAGGTTGATGGTTTTTACTACGGTTTTAGCAACAGGACCGTTTGGCCTTTGTTCCATTATTTCATGGAATATTCTGAATTTGAATTGGAAAGCTGGGAAATTTATAAAAAAGTGAACCAGAAATTTGCGGATGCCATCCTTGAAAAAGCGGATAACGACGATACCATTTGGGTCCATGATTATCAATTAATGCTGGTGCCACAAATGGTACGGGATGAGCGACCGGACATATCGATTGGATTTTTTCTGCATATACCATTTCCCTCTTTCGAAATATTCAGGACCCTACCGTGGAGACGGGAAGTATTGACTGGCTTACTGGGCTCAGACCTTATCGGTTTTCACACGTATGATTATGAACGTCACTTTTTAAGCTCTGTAAGACGCTTGTTGGGATTGGAGGTGAGCTTTAATGATATTTACAAGGATGAACGGGTAATTAAAGTAGACTCTTTTCCTATGGGAATCGATTATAAAAAGTTTAGTGAGGCTGCCAAAGAACATTCCCAGAGAACAGAGGAAGAAAAATCGGAATTACAAAAACGCTTGGACACCCACAAGGAGTCCGCACCAGATGCTAAATTCTTTTTATCCATAGATCGATTGGATTATACAAAAGGAATCGCTAAGCGGTTAAAGGCATTCGAATACTTCTTGAATAAATATCCGCAGTACAAAGAGAAGGTACGACTCATTATTCTAGCCGTACCCTCAAGGTCAAACGTGCCACAGTACCAACTTTTAAAACGTGAAATAGACGAATTGGTAGGGCGTATCAATGGTGAGCTTTCTACTGTTAGCTGGACCCCCATTTGGTATTTCTATAGATCCATGCCCTTTGAAAACCTCATTGACCTCTATACCTCCTCTGACATTGCTTGGTTAACCCCAATTAGGGACGGTATGAATTTGGTCGCCAAAGAATATATCGCAACCCGTACCGATAAAACAGGTGTTTTAATTCTTAGCGAAATGGCTGGTTCCGCTAATGAAATGAACGAGTCATTACTCATAAACCCCAACAATTTTGAGCAGATAGCGGACACCCTGTACAAGGCCATCAATATGCCCCAAGAAGAACAGAAACAACGAAATGTAATCCTACAAAAACGATTGGAACGCTATAATGTAGAAAAATGGGCCAATGATTTTATGACCTCGCTGTTAAACCAAAAGGATAAGGACCAGACCTATATCTCCAGGCGTCTTTCTGTAGATATTATGAACCTGATTATGAAAGACTACTCCAATGCCAAACGCCGATTGGTATTTCTTGATTACGACGGTACCCTGGCAGGATTCCACAACGATCCGCAAAAAGCGAGTCCAGATGAGCAACTCTATACATTATTGGACCAGATTTCATCCCAAGAAAATACAGATATGTATTTAATCAGTGGAAGGGACAAAGAGACCTTCACAAAATGGTTTTTACCTAAAGGGTATAATATGATTGTAGAGCATGGGGTCTGGATTTCACAGGATGGAGCCGAGTTTCGTATGCTGGAAAACGTGAAAAAGGATTGGATGGAAAAAATAATGCCCGTACTCGAATCCTTTGTGGACCGTACCCCAGGAAGCTTCATAGAGGAAAAGAATTATTCGCTCGCGTGGCATTACAGGAATACAGATCCAGATTTTGGACAGAAAAGAGCCATGGAATTGAATACGGTACTTACCAGCCTTATTGCCAACGATGATTTAAGTGTGCTTAACGGTAACAAGGTCATGGAAATTAAGAGTAGTAATGTGAACAAGGGAAGAGCCTCCATGCGGGTTTATTCCGATCACGAGTACGATTTTGTATTTGCTATTGGAGATGATTGGACCGATGAGTTCATGTTCCAAGAACTACCCAAAGAATCCATTACCGTGAAAGTAGGCCGCCAAAAGACACATGCCAAGTACTTTGTGGACAACACTAAGAACGTACGCGATATCTTACGACGATTTGCTGCCAAAAGATGATTATCTTTCTTGCCGACTAAGCCCATTCCTTATGCTATGAAATTGAAATCATTTTTTACTGTAATCTCATTACTTGTTTCATGTATTGGGGCAGCCCAAGGTAGTTATGAAGTATTCCTTTTTGACCTGACTGCCGAAAACGATAGTTTACACCTACGTAATGGCAAAAATATTTCGAACAATACTGGGTATGACAACCAGCCCTCCTTCTATGATACGAATACTGTATTATTTGCATCCACGCGTAACGGCCAAACGGATATAGCAGCATACACAATCAGTGCAAATAAAACGCAATGGATTTCTAATACACTCGGCGGTAGCGAGTACTCTCCCCTTAAAATACCAAAAACAAAGTCTATCTCCGCCATACGGTTAGATACGAACGGACTCCAACGATTATATAGCTATGATTTTGAGTCTGGCAAATCAAAGGAAATCCTTAAGGATTTAAAAGTGGGGTATCATGTTTGGTTTAATGAAGACGTACTCGTAACTACGGTTTTAGTCGAAAACAGGATGGATCTTGTTGTTTCAAACCTAAAGGATAATACGAATTTTACCTTCCAAAAGAATGTAGGCCAGTCCCTTCATAAAATTCCCAACTCCAATTTAATCAGTTTCGTTTCAAAAGAAGGGGGTAAAAACAGTGTAAAGTCTATGAATCCCATTTCTGGGGCAACCGCTGAAATCATAGACCTCCTTCCAACATCTGAAGACATCGCTTGGCTAGAGGATGGGACACTAATTACTGGATATGACACAATGCTGATGAAGTACAAACCCGGTTTGGATACCAAATGGAACATTATGCACCGGTTCGATGCTTCAGAAATAAGGGGCATTTCAAGACTGGCCATAAGTCCAGATGGTACCCATTTGGCCTTGGTAGCTAAGGACTCACCCATAAAAATTGTTGAAAGGCAAGTAGAACGATTTAATTCCAGAAATCTGGAGGCATTCGTTGGGTGCTATGCAGAAGACGTTACAGTTCTAAATTATCCTATGGACACACTCTATACCGGTAGGGAACAAATGAAGAAAAAGTACCAGAGGTTTTATGAAAATAATCCAACTGTTGAAGTCAAGGTATCCTCTAGAATAGCTCTTGGAAGCATTGTACTAGATCAAGAGGTAGTTACTTTGGGTGATGAAACAAATCTACAGGTAGCCCTTTATGAAATCGATGATTTGATTAAAACGATGTGCTTTATACAGGATAGGGAAATGGATTATGACCCGGAATTAATTGTACAAAAACAATTGGATGCGTATAACATTAGGGACCTGGAAGGCTTCTTGGCCACCTACTCAGATTCCATAAAAATCTATAATTACCCTCAGCAATTAAGAAGCTCCGGTTTACTAGAAATTGAGAAGGGCTATGCTACCCTCTTCCAAGCAACTCCAGATTTACATTGCGAAATTAAGAACCGCATTGTAATAGGAAATAAAGTCATTGACCATGAATATGTAACAATGAACGGAGAAAAAATAAATGCCGTGGCCATTTACGAGGTTTTGAACGAGAAAATAGAAAAGGTAACTTTTATACGCTAAGGATACTTGAAAGCACGAAAACCGTTAATCCTTTCCATTATCATCCTTTCCCAATTTGCATGTACATCCACTTGGTTTGCCGGTAATGCTATATTGGAATCCCTTACCCTGAAATTAGATGTACATATAGCATTTATTGGTTGGGTACTTTCTGCCGTGCAACTTGGTTTTATTATAGGCACGCTTACTTTTGGGCTGTTGATGATTGCGGATCGGTTTTCTCCTTCAAAGGTATTTATGCTCTGCGCTTTATTTGCGGCGATGTCAAATCTGGCCTTGGTAATGCCCGCATCAAGTGCCTTTTCTATTTTAGCTGCCCGTTTTGCCACCGGTTTCTTTCTGGCCGGCATCTATCCCGTTGGAATGAAAATAGCATCTGATTATTATGAAAAGGGGCTTGGCCAAGCGCTGGGGTTTTTAGTGGGAGCGCTGGTATTGGGCAGTGCATTTCCCTATCTGCTTAAGGGTACCGATTGGGGCAGAAATCCAGCAATTGTAATACAGTGTACTTCCCTATTAACCGTATTGGGAGGGATAATGATGTTTCTATTTGTACCCAATGGACCCTTTAGAGTGGCGAGAAGTAAAATTAAGTTGAATGCCTTGCCCCTGCTTTTTAAGAATCTCAAATTTAAAAGTGCCACTTTCGGCTATTTTGGGCATATGTGGGAACTTTATGCATTTTGGGCCTTCACCCCGGTTGCAATTCTATGGTATACCCAAGAATTGGATTTGCACCTTTCCGCATCCTTGTGGACAGGAATCATAATTGCTTTGGGCGGCTTATCCTGCGCTATAGGAGGAATTATTTCCAAGAAAATTGGAAGTAGAAAAGTTGCACTTTGGGCCTTAGCGATTTCCGGAAGCCTATGCCTTTTATCCCCCCTTTTGTTTGGGCTAGGCACTGGACTATTTTTAGTGGCGTGGTGTGTTTGGGGTATTGCCGTTAGCGCAGATTCTCCGCAATTATCACAGCTTATCGCGGCATCCGTTACTCCTGAGTTAAAAGGCACGGCCCTCACCTTCTCCACTTGTTTCGGCTTTGCCCTTACCATTGGAAGTATTCAGCTCTTGGGATGGTTACAGCATATCGTTTCAATAAAATTCCTGTTTGTATTTTTGGCCATAGGTCCGGTACTAGGGGTTTGGCAATTAATCCGTCTTAAAACCGATTAAATTTTAATACTTTTAAACACAATGAAATTACCGCACAACATTAGTAGAATTGAAGCCTTTAGCGATGGCGTTTTTGCTTTTGCGGCAACATTGCTCGTCGTAAGCTTAGGTACAGACAGTTCCGATTCTATTATCGATGTGGACTTAAGATCATTTGCAGGTTTTGCCATTAGTTTTTTTGTGCTTTTTAGTTTTTGGTACTTGCATTATAATTATTTTAGAAGGACAAATTATATGGACAACTGGATAATTGCACTCAATGCAATGCTGTTGTTCGTAGTTTTGTATTTTGTGTTTCCTTTAAAATCCTTAATCAATTCTTGGTTTGGCTCACCAGGCATGACTTATGAAAAACTAGCTGGTCTTTTTGAACTATATGGAGTTGGCTTCACTCTTTTATTTATTTGCTTCTCTTTAATGTATTTAAGGGCCTATAAAAAGTCTAAGGAATCAGATAATTCGATGGACCTATTATTTTATGCCCGTCATTTCGGATTGTTTGTCTTGGTGGGGTTAATTTCAATCCTAACAGCTTATCTTCAGCTTGGAATTGGAATTGGATTGCCTGGACTACTTTATTCCTTGTTAGGACCCTTTTGCGCTTTACACAGTTATTTATTTTACAAAAATTATAAAAACGATTAAATGAAAAAAGTAATACTCTTTGGTTTTTTAACCCTGACCCTTTCGCTAACAGCACAAACAGACCAACGTATCTATGATATTATCGATGCGGTATCCGCAGAACGCATTGAGAGTGATATTACCAAATTAGCCAATTTTGGAACGAGGCATACCTTGAGCGATACGGTATCAAAAACTAGGGGTATTGGCGCTGCCAGGCGTTGGATAAAGAGTGAGTTTGAAAAAACGTCCAGTGTCTGTAACGGTTGTTTAAACGTTATCTATCAAAAAGACCTCGTAAAAAAAGGTGCTAACCAGCGTATTGTAAAAGATGTGGAAATTGTGAACGTCCTGGCGATACAGAAAGGTACCAAGTATCCAAACAGGTACATTATTATGAGTGGTGACATCGATTCCAGGGTAAGCGACCCCACGAATTATACAGATGATTCTCCCGGTGCAAATGATAATGCTAGCGGTATGGCCGGTACGTTGGAGGCTGCCCGGGTGCTTTCCAAGTATACTTTTGAGAACAGCATTATCTACATGGGACTTTCTGGTGAGGAGCAAGGTCTTTTTGGTGGTGGAGGGGTTGCACAATATGCCAAAGATCAAGGTTGGGAGGTAATAGGAATATTCAATAATGACATGATCGGGAACATTAAGGGAGTAGATGGGGTTGTGAGCAATGTGGATTTTAGAATTTTTTCTGAGCCCGTACCTCCTACTGAAACGGAGGAGCAACGAAGGGCCAGACGCTTTTATGGGGGCGAAGTAGACGGTGTGTCCCGGCAATTGGCCAGGTACGTGCATAAAAACGTCCAAACCTATATGCCAGAAATGAACCCGATGATGATTTACCGTTTAGACCGTTTTGGCAGGGGAGGTCATCATAGGCCTTTTAACGATGCCGGTTTTCCCGGAATCCGGATTATGGAGGCCCATGAAAACTATACCCAACAACATCAAGATATTCGGGTTGAGGATGGTATTGCATATGGTGATGTCCTTGAACACGTCAATTTTAATTACGCTGCAAAACTTACCGCCGTGAACGCCATAAATCTCGCTTCCCTGGCTTGGGCCCCCGCAGCTCCGGAAACGGTAAAAATTGGTGGAATTGTTGAACCCTCCGCTAAATTTCAATGGAGCAAGGTTGATGGTGCAGTAGGGTATAAAATTTATTGGAGGGATACCACCTCTCCTACTTGGGATTATAGTCGCTATGTGGGTGATGTGACCGAATACACCTTAGAGGGTATCGTTATCGATAATTACTTTTTTGGAATTTCTGCGGTGGGTAAGGATGGTTTTGAAAGCGTGGTAGTTTTTCCTAATGGTGTTTTTAGGGATTAAGAGTGCTTATATACCAAAGTTTGTAAACATAAAAGACAAACGAAACCACTGCAATTTACGAACGAAAAAGCAAAAATAATTAATCAAAAATTTAGAAGTAATTATAATTACTTATCTCTTCCGTTTTAGCCAAATATGGATTTAATATTTCACCAAAAATTTAGATTTAGAAACCAGCCGTCTATACAAAATAAGGCAATCGGTAGTTTATAAAGTACTGTGGTTTTGAAACTCCGCCAAATTGATTTGGCTTAAATTTAAAACAAATGCAAAAAAATATTTTAATTTATAAATGAGTTTGAATGCAAATTGAAACAGTATTATAATTCATACAAGGTTAATATTTAAATAGAAAAAATTGAAAAAAGTCTATGTGGTAAGTTGGATTCTAATGCTAATTTTCAGTTGCTCAAAAGATGATTTGAAAGCAGATTTGGAAAGTATAGAATACTCTTGCTGTGACTCAAATCCTTTCGATAATGTAAATGTTAACAATCTAGACCAATCAAGAGGAGAAATAGCATTTTTTGGTTTCGTAAGTCCTAATAATGATGGAATAAATGATTTTTGGACTATTCGAAATTTAGACTTATATGAGAACTTTAATCTTCAAATATTTGATTTAAATGAACAAATCGTCTTCCAAGCGGACAACTCCAATACGGAATCTATTATTTTCTTCCCTCAAAATGGAGAATTTGAAGACAGAGATAGAGTTTTACGATATAAATTGGTAATAGAAGATGAATCTACATATTCTAATCAGGGTTATTTCTGCCTGTTCACCGGAACAAGTAAAAGATCAGCTGGTGAATGTAGTTCTGTATTTCCTGATCCAATTTTTGACTAATTTTTTTTTTTTGAAACTGCAATAAATACTATTGCCAACAGAACCTCCTATGAAAAGCCTTAATTTAACCTTTCTGCTGTGCTCCATAAGCATCCTCCAAGCCCAAACCTTTACCAAACAGGACACCTTGAGAGGAAGTATTACCCCAGAACGTGCCTGGTGGGATTTGAACTACTACCATTTAAATATCGAGGTCAATGCAGACGATAAATACATTAGTGGCAACAATACCATTCGCTATCAAGTTTTAGAGGCAAATCAAGTGCTTCAAATCGATCTACAACCGCCATTGACTATAGATAAGGTGACCCAAGACGGTAAAACCCTAAAAGTGGAACACAAGGGGAACGCCCATTTTATCCAACTTAAAAAGAAACAAAAGCAAGGTGATTTTAATGAAGTGGTGGTAACCTATTCCGGTCATCCCAAAGAAGCAATCCGTGCCCCTTGGGATGGTGGTTTTTCATGGACCAAAGATGAAAACGGCAATCATTTTGTTGCTACTTCCTGCCAAGGCTTGGGTGCTAGTGTATGGTGGCCCAACAAAGACCATATGTACGATGAAGTAGATAGTATGCTCATCAGCGTAAAGACACCTAAAGGTTTAAAGAACATTTCCAACGGCCGTTTACGAAAGGTAGATGAGGCCACCAATACCTACCACTGGTTCGTAGCCAACCCCATCAATAATTATGGAGTAAACGTGAATATTGGTGATTATGTCCAATTTGGTGAAACCTATGAGGGTGAAAAAGGCATTTTAGATATGGATTATTATGTGCTGAGCTACAACCTGGAAAAGGCGAAGGCCCAATTTGTACAGGCACCTATGATGATGCGCGCCTTTGAGCATTGGTTTGGCCCCTACCCCTTTTACGAGGATGGTTTTAAGCTGGTCGAAGTGCCCTATTTGGGAATGGAACACCAAAGCTCCATCACTTACGGCAATAAATTCGCCAATGGCTATTTGGGACGTGACCTCTCCGGGAGTGGTTGGGGACTTGAATTTGATTATATTTTAATTCACGAATCGGGTCACGAATGGTTTGCCAATAATATCACGTATAAGGACATTGCGGATATGTGGTTGCACGAGAGTTTCACCACCTATTCGGAAGGCCTCTATGTGGATTACCATTTTGGGGAACTGGCAGGCAACGAATATCAACGGGGTATTCGTCAAAACATTAAAAATGACAAAACCATAGTGGGTCCTTATAATGTAAATGCCAGAGGTAGTGGTGATATGTACCCGAAAGGTGCTAACATGCTCCATACCCTAAGGCAAATCGTCAATGATGATGTAAAATGGCGTCAAGTCTTAAGGGGACTGAATCAAGAATTCTACCATAAAACGGTGACTACGGATGAAGTAGAAAAGTTTATCAGTAGGGAATTAGTGTTAGATTTAGGTCCTTTCTTTGATCAGTACCTTAGAACGGCGAACATTCCCATTTTCGAATTCAAGATATCCAACGGGGAATTGCAATATCGCTTCACCAACATTGTGGACAATTTCAGCATTCCTTTACGGATGCTTACCGGCGAAGGTGAGATTTGGATAACCCCCACTGCAGCATGGCAAACGACCTCGATTTCCAAAAATGGCATGGAAAACATTGCTGTCGACCCTAATTTCTACATCTATACCAAAGGAAACACGAATTAAAAGGCAATGCTTAGGATTAATTTGGGAGGTGGTTTCCAAAGAAAGCTATGGTGTAAATAGCTCTCAATATTCAAAAGTATCACTATTGCGTGTATACAGTCCATTTGATTTCTGCAATTGAAGTACTTTAGCCCAAAATTCAAATGTATCCATGAAGCGGACACTTGTCAGGTTTCGTAATAGTTCCTTCCGGGGTTTTATTAGAAGGAATTCTAAATATGCCCCGATTCTCTTTTTTATTGGAGGGTTTATTTTTGATACGCTTACGCTGGGCCGTATTGATCGCACCTATGACCTAACGGTATTGTGCCTGCACATGACTTCCCTTACCATTACCCTTTATCTATATAATTTGGCAGACGACGGCAAGTGGAAAAATACGTTTCTAGAACGGTATGAAGAATATTTTCCTTTGGCTATCCAATTTTTTTTCGGGGGACTATCCAGTGCCTATGTCATTTATTTTTCCAGGAGCGTATCGCTTTCCAAAACAGCTTCGTTCTTTGTAATCTTGGTACTGCTCCTCATCGCAAACGAGTTTCTTAAAAAAAGGATTTCAAATAAGTATTTACAGTTTGGGGTGTACTACTTTATAAGTTTTACATTTTTCGCCTTTATGGTACCGGTATTCCTAAAGGAACTAAATACTGCCGTATTCTTAATTTCTGGAGGCATTAGTCTGGCAAGTACCTTAGTATTATTGATTTTCATCTACGGAAAAAGTGCGAGTACGAGAATGGAAATGAGTTTGGGAAAGATGATTTTTATTATCGTGACCATCTACGGAGTAATTAACCTATTTTATTTTTTAAAATTAATTCCCCCGGTACCCATAGCATTGGACAAGGGCATTGTTGCCCATGACATCAATATTGCGAATAACACCTATTTAGTGACCTATGAGTCTGAGGATTCCCATGTCTTTTGGCGAAAACACAGTTTGGATTTTCACTACACTCCAGGCGAAAATATCTATATCTTCTCCTCCATTTTCGCTCCAACCAATTTAAAGGAAACTGTTTTTCACCGATGGCGTTGGTATAATGAAACCTCGGGTAGCTGGGAAAATGTCGAGGATATTGGCTATGAAATAACAGGTGGTCGCGATGGCGGATTTAGGGGCTATACCTTTAAAAACAATGTTAAGCCGGGAAAATGGGAGGTTCAAGTATTAACCGATGAAGAACAAATGTTGGGCGTTATCGGCTTTACGATTGTATTGTCTTCTGGCGCGCCTAAAAACCTGAAAACACAGCGTTTTTAATAGCGAAAGAGCACACCTAAACTCACTTAAAAATTGATTAACAATATGAACAAGGTATTGAAACTTGTAGTAAATTCGCGCACTCAAATTTAAAAGTGTCGATATACTTAAAAGTCCGAGCGGTTGAACGTGTTTTCTCCCAATTGGAAAAGGAGGTGGGCTCCTTTCAAAAATTCACAGGTTTAGGCTGTATAGCCAATTGCGGAAAATGTTGCTACAAGGTAGATATTAACGCTACCGCCTTGGAATTTCTTCCGTTGGCCTATTATCTTTTTAAAAAAGGCGAAGCTTCAAATTGGTTGGAGCAATTGAATAATGACCATTCCACCACCTTGTGCCCTGTGTTGTCGATCATTCTAGCACCTAATGCAACAGGTTCCTGCTCAGAATATGCACATAGAGGATTAATTTGCAGATTATTTGGATTTTCTGTCATGCTCCATAAAAACGATAAACCTGTTCTTGTCACCTGCAAACCCATTAAGGAGGGGCTGCCAACGGCAGTTGTAAAGGCAGAATCTTATATTGCTACCAGAAATGATTTTCCATTGATAAGCAACTACTACATGCAGTTGCGTTCTATAGATGAATCTTTGGGGGAAGAACTTTTTCCTATACGTATGGCCATCGCTAAAGCGATACAGGCAGTTCTAGGCTATTATGCGTACCGTAGACCTCCTAAAAGATCAGCATAATACTTAGGTATGACATTGCTATTTTCATAGGGCCATGTTGGACAATTCCAAGTTTAGTCACCTTTATTTTTGTTAGTTTTGTAGGTATAACTAGGTCTTATCTATATTTTAAACCATTACCATGAGTGAACATAAAAACGACATACCCCAACCCATTTTAATCGTCTTACAAGAGGAAACTGTGGACTGGAACAATCTATTGGCCGGCGTATTGGAATTGTTTGATTGTTCTACGGGTACCTTGCATTTTTTAGACGAAAACAAACTTCTGCAACTACAAGCGCAAATTGGAATCCCAGCGTTTTTAATTCCGAAGCTTACCACGATTCCCATAGGTAAAGGGATGGCCGGTATCGCTGCAGAACGTATGAAACCTGTGGAAATGTGCAATTTGCAAACGGATGCATCTGGCGTAGTCAGGCCATCGGCAAAAGATACCAAGGTAGAGGGCTCGTTGGCTTCGCCCTTGTTATTTCAAGATACCCTATACGGTACTATCGGCATCGCCAAACCCGTGCCTTATGAGTTTACCGCTGCCGAAATGCGAATGCTATTGACAATTGGTGAAGCGATTAGTCAAAAATTGGCCTAATTCATAATAAGGTACCAACCAATATAATAGCCTACAACATCATAATCCCGAAATCGCTTAAATTATAATAGCCCGCTAATAAGCGGGCTATTCAATTAACTCTTGTTATATAAAGGAATGCTACTTGAAAATAGCACTGGTTAAGGCAACTTGAGAAAGTTCTTTGCCTTCCTCTGCCTTAAACGTTATATAGTACGGTCCTTCTCCCGAGACTGTTCCTGAAATAGGCAAGGTAAATAGCGTACCTTGGGAGCCGACCTCCTGAGCGGGTAATGTCCCTTTTCCCAACAGGGGTCCATCGGGTGATTTTTCATGGATTTCAAAATCAAACGACATTGTAGGAGCTGTTTGCCAACCTGCGGTCAATGAAACGGAATTAACCCCAGTTAAAGACATGTTCTCCAAAACAAACCAGCCGGTAGCATCGTTCAGCAGAAGAATATTCATGCCTCCAAATGTCATTGCCTGCATACCATCCGTTTTCATTGCATCGGAAAACTGAATAGTACTGCTGGGAATAGCGATGGATTTAGAACCTGTTAAGGGAATGGTTCCTTCTGCCCCTTGATCGGTATAACTCGCAGTTATCACCAAAGTATTACCAGGTGCGGACGGTGCTGCCGTAACAGATCCTTTTGCAGGTAAGGACTTTTTCTGCAGACCATCCCCGGCCAGTGACTGGATATACATGGCTATCTGTCTAGACTCATCTGACGTAATCTTTGGATGGGCAGGCATCATTACCTCGCCCCAAACACCACTTCCTCCAGCCACTATTTTTCGTTGAAGATAGGACAGTGCATTGCGCTGATCTTTATATTTCATGGCAACATCCTTATAATTTGGACCAATGGAAGCCTCAGCTTCCTTATGACAGGTTTTACAATCCATTGCCATGGTCAAGGCTTTTCCAGTAACGGCTGCCGATACCTGCTGGTGCCCCAAACTCATGGCCACTTGGTCCATACCTTCCAAATAATCAACGCTTACAAAGATATTTTTAGCGTCGATGTCCGTTCCATCAGGGTCGGTCACAGAAACGTCATAGTTAATTTTTTGTCCGGGCAAATAAAATGACGGTGTACTTTCCCCCAGTGAAATGGAGACTTCTGGCCTTGAATTGCCTGCAACAATACCGGTGCCTTCACTTACCGCCGCCGCATCTTGGGTATCTTTAACGGTTACATTGAGCTTATAAGATCCAGTGGTTGTATACGTGTAGCTCACGGAAGGGCTTGAAGTTTCCGTTGTCTCCCCATTTCCAAAATCCCATACATAACGCATGTCATCCGCTTCCCTATCTGTCGCCGTTACCGAGGCATTTATGGTTAAGGGTAGTTTACCCGAAGTTTGGTCCACAATAAGCTGATCAATGATGGGGGGTCTATTTCCTCCATTAAATTCGATATACCCCAAAGCTGAATTGGCATTTTGGGAGAACCATCCACTGCCATATTCCAATAGGTAAATCTTACCATTGGGACCAACTTCCATATCAATTAAATTGTTCAATTTAACATCTGGGGCAAAAGGTTCCATTTTACTAAAACTACCATCTTCATTCAAATGAACGGCGAACATCCAACCCCGCATCCAATCATAAATAATTACCTTCCCGTCATAATAGCTCGGTAATTTCTCGTCTCCTTGGTAAAGATCTGAATAGTAGGTTGGTCCGGCCATGGCATTCCTACCACCGGTACCGGTTTGTGGAAAATCACCGGTTTCAACATAGGGATAATATACGTATGCCGGCATTGCAGGGGGCAACTCCGTTAGCCCCGTATTGTTTCTAGAGGTATTCATCGGCTTCGCAGGATCAAAAGCAGGTCCTGTTTCTCCTGTTTCGTAATCATATTGGTGATAGGCGAAGTTATCCCCTATAAACAAAGGCCAGCCAAAATTACCAGGCTTGCGCGCTTGGTTCATCTCATCATAACCTCGGGGACCCCTCGTATCCAAACTATCCGCCCGGGCGTCTGGACCCACATCGCCCCAATATACATAGCCTCTCTTAATATCTACGGAAATCCGATAGGGATTTCTATGACCCATAGTATAGATCTCAGGTCTCGTTTTATCTGTTCCTTCAGGAAACAAATTACCTTCGGGTATGGAGTAACTACCATCTTCATTAACCTTGATCCTTAGAATTTTGCCCCGAAGATCATTCGTATTACCGGAGGAACGTCTTGCATCGAATTGTTCGTGACCGGGAGTATCGTTCAAAGGCGCAAATCCATTATTTACGTACTTGGCATCCTTTTCGTTGAAAGGTGTAGAATTATCCCCAGTAGAAAGGTATAGCAGCTTATCTGGCCCAAAGGCGATTGATCCCCCTGTATGGCAACAAATTTCTCGTTGGGAATCCACTTCCAATATGATCTGTTCTGTTCCCAAGTCAAAATTACCGTCCATAAATTTGAATCGAGATAAACGGTTCACCCAATTATCCCCAGTTGGCGCATAGTACAAATACACCCAATTATTGGTAGCAAAATCAGGATCTTTTTGTAATCCCATTAATCCCTCCTCTGCATTTACGCCCGGCGTATTCAATGTTTTACTATACACATCCAGTTTCGCTACTTGTTTCAATTCCTTGGTGGCGTCGCTGTAGAGCATCACTTCTCCCCTACGCTGCGCTACCAGCACGTCATTGTTGGGTAAAATGGCCATTTCCGTTGGCTCAAAAAATTCTCCCTCCACTAAGGTTATTTTGTTAAAACGGTCTGTATCCGGGGGAATTTGAGAGCTGACCCCTTCATAATCCAATTCCAAATTCTTCCCTATAGCGTATTGGATGCCGCCCAAAAGATGCTTTAAAAACAATTCTTCGGAAAAACTTTCATCGGTATGTCCAGCTCCCGTATAGAAAGCCCTACCTCCATCAAAATTATGGTACCAGGCAATAGGATGAAAAATACCATTTTCCCCACCTTCATACGAAGATTCGTCCAAGGTCATCAACACATTGATGTCCGGATTAATATTTTTGTAATTATAAAGCTCATCGGTTCTGTTCCATACCGTATCCGTAAAAAATTGGGTGGCTATGAAATCCTTTTCCTTAATAATGAAATCTGCATTGGGGGTTCCACTGGGGTGACTAAGGAATTGCGCTCCGGCCAAATCATTATACCATCCCCAGTCATACTCCGTATCCGCAGCTGCATGAATACCAACATAACCACCACCTGCCTGTATATAGCGTTCCATGGCCGCTTCCTGAAATTGGTCCAAAACATTGCCCGTGGTACTGAGGAAAATAATAGCGGAATACTGCTTTAAATTTTCATCCGTGAACATATCCGCATTCTTGGTCGTGTCTATTGCAAATCCATTTTCTTGTCCCAATCTTTCTATCGCAGCGATGCCCGCAGGAATAGAGGCATGCTTAAAACCCATTGTTTTTGAAAAGACCAATACTTTAGGTTCACCCTGCCTTTCATTGTCACTACAGGAGACAATGATAAGTGCGCAGCCCAAAAGCAGCGCCATTACAATTTTTTTCATACGTAAATACATGTTGATTAGTTAATTTAAGAATTCCTAAAAGTAGTAATAAATAGTTGCACATTAAATCATTACTCGGCCATTCAAGCAGCATAAATTTAGTTTAACATCTATTTCCCTGAATTTTAATCTTTAAAATCATGGTCCCCTTAGCAATGTTATTCGAATCCATTGAAAAGTTATTGAAAAAGAGGTCCACGAAATCATAACTATTCCTAAATCCCCGGCAAGAGATTCCAAAATTCCTTGATGGCCTGCAATTCGTTGTAGCAAGAGAGCGCTTTCCTTTTATTCTTTTATATGCTCCCCAATACGGTAGTTTTTGAATCAATACCCGTATTTTAAGCTTTTTACCGTATTTTTGTACTCCATTCAAAGCTAATCAAGCTAGCGTGTCTTCGTTATTGGTGAGTCTTAGAATGCGCCTTTGTAATGCCGAAATTACCAGAACAAAATCAGTTTTTAGACTTGTCAGATTATGGAAGGCCTATTGCCCTATCCATCGCAAAAACTTTAAAGACCACATCATTTACGCCCGTACATGTAACGCTATGTTTTGTAGTTTGTGGGCTAATGGCCATTGGCTTTATCCTGTATGGTTATTACTGGACAGCCTTATTCTTTCTTTTATTGAAATCCATTTTGGATGCCGCCGACGGGGAATTGGCCCGTATCAAAGAGACCCCTTCCCATACCGGCCGTTATTTGGATTCCATCTCTGACTTTTTTCTGAACCTATTATCCATTCTTGCCATTTGGCATATAACGGACAGTACGCTTTTCTATGCGCTTTTGGCCTTTATCGGCCTGCAATTACAGGGTACACTCTATAATTACTATTATGTTATTTTACGGAACAGATACGATGGTGATACTACCAGTCGTGTTTTTGAAAACAGGGTTCCAACGGCTCTTAAAGGCGAAAAGCAAAAGACTGTAAACCTGCTTTATAAAATATACTCTTTCTGCTATGGCGGGTACGATCGTATCATTTATGGATTGGACAAAAACGCCATAAAAGGAAGAAGGTTGCCAAACTGGTTCATGACCGCGGTCTCCTCCTTCGGACTCGGTTTTCAGTTGTTCTTGATAGGTCTTTTTCTTGCCCTGGGCATCAAAGAATTTATTATTCCATTTTTCATTGGATACAGCGTAATGATATTTGTTTTTATATTGGTGCGACAATTATTGAATAGGTAATTCTTTTTACCTTTCTACCTAACTAGAAATTATCTAATCTTTTTTGGAATGAAAAATTATAGTCCATTTATATTATTCCTGTTCTTTTTAATTTCCTGCAAATCAGAGCCAACTAGAGTGTACGACCTACAAATTAGCAATGTTCAACTTATTGATTTGGAAACGGGGCAATTGGACACTATGGATATTTATATTGATGAAGGTAAAATCGTATCTGTGCAAAAAGCTGAGGAACAAACTGGCCCGGAGGTCTCCAAGCGAATCGATGCTACCGGTAAATACGCATTACCTGGCTTTTGGGACAACCACGTACACTTTAGGGGCGGTGACAGCCTAATTGCAGACAATAAGAAGTTCTTAAACTTGTTTCTTGCCAATGGTATTACTACTGTCCGCGATGCGGGTGGGGATTTGACAAATAATGTAATGGATTGGAAGGCTCAGATCCAACGAAGGGAAAATTGATGGACCTACCATATTTACCTCGGGCCCTAAGATAGATGGCCCAAATGCCACTTGGGCGGGATCATTGGAGGTAGAAAACGATAGTGATATTGAAAATGCCTTGGATTCCCTACAAAATATTCCAGTCGATTTCGTAAAACTCTATGACAGCAGAATAAGTGGACCCAACTATATTAAGACGATTGAAGCTGCAGAAAATAGAGGAATGATTACCTCTGGGCATATGCCGTTCACGGTCACCTTAAGTGAAACCATAGATGCCGGCATCGATGCCGTTGAGCATTTGTACTATATTATGAAAGGTGCTTCCGCAGACGAATTTGCGATTACCGAAAAGCTGAAGAATCAAGAAATCGGTTTTTGGGATGCGATGCCCTTACTGCAGAATAGTTATTCCGATAGTGCCGCGGCCAGTACATTTGAAAAATTAAAAATAAATTCCGTTTTCGTGGTACCAACCCTTCACATTGGCAGAACATTAAGTTATCTGGATGAAGTGGACCACACTAACGATCCGTATTTGAAATATATGTCGCCGGGTATTCAAAAAACATACCAAGGAAGGATTGACCGTGTTAAAAATGCCTCTGAAAAAACGGTCAAGGACCGTAAGGAATTGGATCGTTTCTTTGGCCGTTTAACCTATGCCCTGCACAAAGCCGGCGTTTCGTTATTGGCTGGTTCAGATAGTGGCGCGTACAATAGCTACACCTATCCCGGTATTTCGTTGCATCAAGAGTTGGAGGCTTTGGTAGCGACCGGTATAGCGCCTTTGGATGCCTTGCGGACATCTGCCTACCATGGGGCTAAGTTTCTAAAAAAGCAGGAAGGATACGGCACCATTAGAAATGGAAAAATAGCAGATATCGTCTTATTGAATACCAATCCGCTTACCGATATAAAAAATACCAAAGACCTATATATGGTTATAAAAGAAGGTTCTGTATACTCTGAAAAAGAATTGAAAAAACTTTTGGATTAACCGCTTAATAAAATATACAATGAAAGCACTACCCTACTTTTCGTTCGTTTTTTTACTGCTTATTTCATCCTGCAATACTACTAAGGAGTTAGAAGGGAAGCAGGATTTTCTCATTTCGAAGATTACCGTGCTGGATGTTACTACAGGTGAACTATTAAATAATCGGAATGTTATCATCGATTCTGGAAGAATAAAAAGAATCACCGCGGAAGATCTTGACTTGGAGGTATATGATACCGTAATAGACGGAACCGGGAAATTCCTCATGCCCGGTTTGGCCGAAATGCATGCCCATATACCACCACCAACCACTAGTACTGAGCGTATAGAAGAAACGCTCTTTTTATATTTATCGAGAGGCGTAACAACCATACGCGGTATGCTTGGGCATCCATTGCATTTAGAGTTACGGGAAAAAACAGCTGCTGGAGAATTATTAAGTCCAAGAATTTACACCGCCAGTCCGTCGTTAAATGGCAATTCTGTGAAAAGTAAGGAAGAGGCCATTACAAAAGTGACCCAATATCAAAAAGAAGGTTATGATTTTCTAAAGATCCATCCGGGTATTGAACGTGATGTATTTGATCAGGTAGTGGAAACCGCAAATACGGTAGGTATTCCTTTTTCAGGGCATGTTCCGGTAGCAGTTGGTATACGGCATGCTTTAAAAAGCAATTATGCCTCTATTGACCACGTAGACGGGTTTTTAGAAGGCCTAGTACCGGCATCGGCAAATGTAAAGGCAGATGAGAATGGCTTTTTCGGGTACGCCTTTACGCCCTTGGCGGACCTTACCAAAATTGATGAACTAGTTGCAATGGCTAAAAAGCACGAGGTATGGATTGTTTCTACCCAAAGCCTTTTTGAGCGCTGGTTTGCACCTATAACCGCTTATGAACTTTTGAACCAATCAGAAATGAAATACATGCCCAAGACCACTTTGGAGAATTGGAGAACTACCAAAGAAAACTATATGCAAGATGAGAATTTTAGTGAAGTACAATGGCAAAGTTTCGACTCCATTCGCAGGAAATTGATAAAAAAATTACAGGATGATGGTCATGGAATGTTACTTGGATCTGATGCTCCCCAATTATTCAACGTACCTGGTTTTTCAATACAACACGAAATTCAGGGCATGTTAAATGCTGGATTGACCCCCTTAGAGATCATTAAGTCGGGAACTGTAAATCCCGCAAAATTCTTTGACGCGGCAGACGAATTTGGTCAAGTAAAGGAAGGATTGTCCGCCGACCTTATTATACTTGGAAACAACCCGCTTGAAAATTTGACCACCTTAAAAATTGATGGCGTAATGGTACGCGGTAAATACCTTTCCCACGATAAAATTGGTGAAAAGCTTGAAACTATTGCTAATAATGCTGCCCAAAACTAAAGCTATGAAATACTGTTTTTTTGTATTGTTTTTTGTGTTCCTGAATCTAAATGCCCAGACCTTATTAAGGCCAGACCGTGTTTTTGATGGGAAGGAGATGCACGAAAATTGGGTGGTCATTATAACTGAAAATCAAATAAGTTACGTGGGTGCCGCCCAAGGCGCGGAAAAAGTAAAAATTAAGACGAGCATCGATTTAACGGGAACTACCCTAATGCCCGGCATTATTGAAGGCCATTCCCATGTGCTCTTGCATCCCTACAACGAAACAGACTGGAATGACCAGGTCTTAAAGGAGTCTCCGGTCGAGCGGGCCATTCGTGGTACCATACATGTAAAAAATTCGCTGTTGGCGGGAGTCACCACCATGCGTGATTTGGGTGCGGAAGGTGCCGGTTATACCGATGTTTATCTGAAAAAGACGATAGACCAAGGACTCATCCCCGGGCCAAGGTTATTGGTTGCGGGGCCAGCAATAGTAGCGACGGGTGCATATGGCCCCAAAGGATTTCATGACGGGGTATCGGTACCATTGGGTGCAGAGCCGGCTAGTGGAGTAGACCAATGCATAGAAACCGTGCGCAGGCAAATGGGGAATGGGGCAGATTTCATTAAAATATATGCCGATTACCGATGGACGCCCGGTGCGGATTCCCAACCTACTTTTTTACAGGATGAGATTGATATTATGGTGGCTACCGCCAAAAGTGCAGGGAAATATGTGGTAGCGCATGCGAGCACACCAGAAGGAATGAAAAGGGCCATTAAAGGTGGCGTGGAAACCATAGAGCATGGAGATGGGGGCACGCTCGAAATTTTTAAAATGATGAAAGAAAAAGGGATTGGGTTTTGCCCCACCTTGGCCGCTGGGGATGCGATAACCCAATACCAAGGCTGGAATAAAGCTACAGACCCGGAACCGGAACGCATTCAACAAAAACGCAAATCGTTCCAAACTGCATTGGACTCAGGGGTACAAATTGTATTTGGAGGTGATGTGGGCGTGTTTTCACATGGTGAAAATTACCGTGAAATGGAACTTATGGTAGCCTATGGAATGAACCCCATGGCAGTGTTGATAGCTGCGACATCAGGCAATGCCAAAATGTTTCATCTAGATAAACTTGGGGCAATCAAAAACGGATTTATCGCAGATATCATTGCCGTAAAAGGAAATCCATCCGTGGATATTAGTGCCGTTAAAAACGTTTCGTTTGTTATGAAAGATGGTGTGGTCTACAAAGACTAATTGTTAATCGCCTATTATGCTTGGTGTAACTTGAGCTTACCGTGATAGGTGATCAATTATTTCATTTGACATCTTTCAAAAGCCTATTTCTGGAAGTACTCCATAGTGTAACAGCAGAGCTCACCATCCAAATAATAAATATCAATTCAATAACGCGTTGAAAAAGTCCCCTATAATCTGACTCTGGATTGGAAAATAGTATTAAAATAAGGGTTGAACTTACTACCGCGGCCGTTATAGCTGTAGCCGATAGTCCTTGATAGTTTTTATATTTTCTTAAACCAAGACCAATCGAGAGTATGCTGATAGGAACGAAAACATAAGTCAATGCTGCGAATATAGTATGGATGAATTGTGCTATACTGGGTTCGATCAATTTAACATTGCAACCCTCGTCACACGGGAATAACCCTACAAATAGGGCTCCTATTCCGTAGAAAAAAGTTAGACCCAGCCATCCTGCCCTACTCCATTTGGACTTAGGCAAGAAATTTGGGGCCAATAAACAATATAATGTAGTGAATATACCACTGGGAACATACCCAAAATATTGCAGATACCAGCCATACTTTGTGTTTGACCCAAATGATTCACTTATATATTGACTTATAATGCTGTAATCATCAATCAGTAATGCCCCTACAATGGCGGCAATCGCAAATAGGCTTACGCCTAAAATCCCGAAAAATGAAACTATTTTTTTATTCAATGTGATGGTTTTGGTTGGTTGTATACCTATTGGACGACCCATTCATGCAATTGTTACAAAGCACATGAGCGCTAATAATGAGAAGCCATAAATTCACCTTTTAGAAATTGAGAAGGCTTCCTGGTTGGGAAGCCTTTTAAACATCACATCAATGCCATATGGTCTTATCTAATTTCTACCAACAATTGATCTACCGCCTTTTTTAGTTGTGGGTCTATGTTTTTAGCCTTGTACGCTGGTGGGTTTTCCACGACTACATCGGGCACAGCAGGGCCATTTTCCATATTTTCATCAGTGGCCTTAACATACCAAGCCCTAAAAGGCAAGCGTAGCCTGGAGCCATCTTGAAGACGTGCAGCGCCAGTGGATATAACGGCCCCAAATGTTGGTGTACCTACCAAGGTGCCTAGGTCGAGTGTCTTGTACGAATGCGAAAAAATCTCAGCATTGGAGTATGAATTTTGATTACAGATAGCAATGGATGGTTTTGTCCACGCCGCTAGCGGTAAGCGCTCACCAAATGGATAATTTTCCCGAAAGCCTTTGTGCTCTTCAGAAAGATTTTCTGCGGCACCTCTAGGAACCGTGTAGGCGTGCTGGTCAACGTTCAGTACGGCCATCAGGTAATCCGTTGTCCATCCACCTCCATTGTAACGCACATCGATTACGATGCCTTCCTTGCCATAACCTGCCGCCATCAGTTCACGCTCAAAGCGTTCAAAGGAAGTCCAGTTCATGCCTTGTATATGCAAGTACCCTAGTTTATTGTTCGAATAATTAGCAACCAGTTTTCTTCTTTCCGCTACCCATTCATCATACAGTTCAGAACGTAACGAGGTACTGGGCCAGATAATCAGCTCCAAGTTTTCGTTACCACGTTTAACGCTTAGCAATGTTCTTTCGTTCGCAGTACCTTCCATCAACGCAAAAAAGTTTGTCGACTTACTTACCTCTTGCTGGTTTACCGCAGTAATAATGTCTTGTTTCTTCAGCTTGCTTTCTTCGCGGTCTGCCGGACTATTCGCTACAACACGCGAAATTTGAAAGCCTTGTGGTACCGCTACGCCCTCAATGCCAATTACCCCTGTCATTTCCTCTTGTGTTTCCTTTTGGGCATTGCTCCCGTATAATCCCATATGGGATGCATTGAGCTGACCTAACATGAAATTAAAAACGGTCTGAAAATCTTGCTTTGTAGAGGCCGCTAAGGCAATTGGTTTATAGGTAGTTCTTAGTTCTTCCCAATCCTGACCATGAAATTTAGGGTCGTAAAAACCCGCTGATAAAGTTCGCCAACCTTCTTCGAAAATTTGCGTTAATTCTTCTTGATAACGAATTTTCATTTCATAGCTGACCGGTAATTTTTCCACTTCATCGGACTTTAATGTAAGGCTGCTCAATGCCCCACCTTCTTGCATAAAGTAAAGCTTTCCATTTAGCGGTGATACATGAAGTGCGTAAGGATTTTTCGCCCCCTTTAGCTCTTTCTTTTCACTACCGTCCCATTTTATTTTGTTAAGGCCTCGATCTACCTCAAAATCCTTTCGGCTTACACCGCCGTTAACATAATAAATGAACTCCCCTTTCTCGTCAAAAGCAAAATCTGACTCTCCCCCGGCAAATTTGGTTACTTGCTCTAGCCTTTGGTACATTTGGTCGAAGTCAATATTGATAGGAGCCACGGCCTCTTTTGCGTCCTCTTTCCCGTCCTCCTCCTTTTTATCTTTTTTCGTATCCTCATCGCTTGTTTCCTTTTCCCTGCGCTTCCATTCCGCCCTTGATTTTTCCCAGTCTTCCTTTTTTAACCAAGCAAACCAAATATCGTTATCTCCATTGTTACGCTCAGAAACAAAGCCCAGTTTGCTCCCATCCTTGCTCCATACGGGGTTAGAGTCCCCTTTAGGGTGCATACTAATATTTACCGGTTCTTGGCTATTATCCGCTGCATGAATAAATACCTCCTCGTTGAAATTAAGGTCAGATTTACTGTAGGCCAGCCATACACTATCAGGTGACCAGCTTACACCACTTCCTGCGTCCCAGCCATCAAGCAAAACCGTTCTATTACCGAGCTCACCGGAACTGGAAATTGAATATACCAATAGCCTGCCCCTGCCTTGTTTTAGGACAACTTTAGTTTGATCAGGGCTTACCACAGGGTCTTGCTCCTCTTCGGCTGTCTTGGTAAGACGTTTGACTTCTCTTTTAAAGGAATAAAATAAATCCTTTACCTCGGTATCCGTTGATTTTAAGCTGTAGAGGTCATTCTGACCTTCCATATCGGAAACAAAAAGGAGAACCTCATCATTCAGCCAAACGGGATTCATATCCCTTGCGGCAGAATTCGTTAAACGAATAGATTTTTCATCCTCCTTATCATTTCGGCTCACAAACAGTTCACCCCTGTGGGTAAAGGCGATAAATTTACCATTAGGAGAAATTGAATATTCATCCACTTTGTTTTTAATGCTTTCCTTTACCACCGGATCAAATCTATAATCGGTTGCGATTTCAACACTTAGAGGTGTTTTTAGCTTATTCGAGACATCAAAAAGAAAGGATTGCTTTATGGTTTGATAGGCTATAGTATTGCCCAGTGCACTAAATGAATGTGATATAATCCCAAAATCCTTTTCGTCGGTCAACTGACTACTAACACCATTTAGATTGGATTTATGAATATTATACCGCCCACTTCTTCCAGAAATAAAGATAAGTTCATCGTTACTGAGCCATAGCGGTGCAAAATCATTGGTGTTTTGTTTTGTAATCTGTTGATAGCTGTCCTGCTTTTTGTCATAGACCCACACATCACGGTTGGCAGGACCATTATATCCTTCCCTTTCTATCCTACAGGTTCCACGTACGAACGCAATTTTAGTGCCATCTGGAGAGCTGACCGGATCAAAGCCCAGCGCATCCATAAATCGTGTTTCTGTGGTAGATTCGGGTTCTAGAACATAGATTTCAGATTCCCGTTCCACTTGTTTATAATTTCTGCTTGTAGTAAATAAAACAGCTCCATTAGGCATGATGCTGTAGGGTTGATCATTTGAGGAATGATAGGTAAGCCTCACCGGGGTACCCCCAGTAGTGGCAATACGAAATACATCATCGTTCCCGAAACGGTCACTGGAAAATACGATTGTTTTTCCATCATTGGACCAGACGGGATTCCCCTCATAGGCCTCATGCAAGGTTAATCGCTGTGGGTTTTTACCATTGATTTGGGATACCCAAATATCGCCTTGAAAACTAAAGGCTAGCTGTGTTGCATCTGGAGAAACGACCGGTTGCATTATGGGCGATTGGCCGTTCAATTGAAAAGCCAACACTAAAAGTAAAGGGAGTTTAATAGCGTTCATAGTTAATTGTGAATTACGTTTATCTAAAGAAAACTAGTGTGTCGCTGCAGCGCGATACGTTCTAGAGATGATTTATCGAATGAAATGACAAGTTACCAATTTTGCGATACTATTCCACCTAAATACAAGTCGCTTAGAAACCTGAAAAGGTTCTAACCAACAGTATTGTTTTGATATTCAATAACTTAATAACCAATAGAATTTATTTCACTTCATTCAGTAAGACTTCAATCGACTTTTCCAATTGCTGATCCGTTCCCGTTGCTATTTTTTCGGGTTGATTTTTCACGATTATTTCCGGATCGGTCTCGTTATTTTCCATCCATTCCCCTGCCTTGTTCTTGGCACTGACTGGAACGACGCCCCAAACCCCTCCATTGGGGAGACGTTCCCAGCCTGCGAAACTGCAGGTGCCGGGTACGGGCATACCTACGGTCTTACCAATTTTCAGGTCCACATAACCACTGGCAAAACAGGAACCGTCACTATACATAGACTCATTGAACATGGCCAAGGTAGGCTTGGTCCACCTTGAAGTAGGTTCACCACCTACGACCCGAGCTTCAGTTTCATAGGAAAGGAACGGTACACCGGTAAAGAACATCGCCAAATCCGCAACCAAATCACCACCACCGTTAAAACGCGTATCCACAATTACCCCTTTTTTGTCATTGAATTTCCCTAACATTTCTTCATAAATGGTACGGTACGGGCCGTCGCTCATCCCCGGTATGTGCACATAGCCCAAGGCACCCTTGCTTTTGGCCAAAACCTCCTTTTCGTTTTGTTTTACCCAACGATCATACAGTAGATTTTCCTCATCATCAAGAGCAATAGGTTTTACCGTAATCTGTTTCCGTTTTCCATCCGCATTCACGAATTCCAATAATGTAAATTCACCTGCTATCCTATTTAAATAGTAAGCAATGTCCCTAGCGTTATCAATGGTCTTACCATTAATTTTTTCAATAACCGCTCCTGGTTCAATTTCAAATTTGGCTTTATCCAAAGGACCTCCTTTAATGACCTCGGTAATTTTTACCCCCTTACCGGTAAAACCATAATCGAAAAATATACCTAAGGAGGCAGTTTCATCCCCATTTTCTATGTTGTCGGAAAAACGGCCACCGGCATGGCTTACATTCAATTCACCAAGCATTTCTGAAACTAGCTCTGCAAATTCATAATCATTACCTATATGTGGAAGGTATTTTTCATATTCCGTACGCATGACGTTCCAATCTATTCCATGAAAATTGGAATGATAGAAAATGTTATTTGTGCGCAACCAAATATGATCGAACATATACTCACGTTCCGCAGTGGCATCCAACACCATCTCCGAATTTATCTTCACCGCTTCCGTCTTTGCCCCTTCTAAATCTACCTTGGCTATTTTTCCATCAGACAATAAGAATAAATTTTCTTGTTTGGCATCCCATTGTAAGTTGCCCGAGCGGGCATCTAATGAAATTAGCATTTTGGTATTCTTTGTACGTAATTCGGTCTCCCAAAGGTTAAGTCCTTTTTCAAAACGTGCCAAATAGTATATTTTTTCTCCATCTTTGGAAAGTACGGCATCCGCTAATTTGGAAGAATGAATGGTGAGCCTTGCTTTTCTCCGCTCAACATCTTCCAAATCAAACTCTAGCTCCTTTACTTCCGTGGCTTTCTTTTTGGCGTCCTTTTTTTTCTTGTCCCCAGATTTTTCTTCGTCCGCTTTCTCCTTGGTATCCGCCTCGATCATTTTCATCAGATCATATTCTTCTTTTGACCTATTGAATTTGTCCCAGGCCTCTTGATTCAGGAATTGCGTATACACATCCAGTTCTGTTTCCCCACTGGTGGCATAACTTTTTAAACCATCCCTATTGCTGAAATACACAATCTGATTTCCATCGCCTATCCATTTGGGGGAACCATCATAATAACCGCTTTTGGTAAGGTTTTGTCGCTCAGAACCGTCCGCCGCAATCAATAAGACCTCATTGTTGCTTAAACTAACGCCCCAATCAACCAAAAGCCATTTGCTGTCTGGACTCCATTGAAAATATTGGTCCCCATCGCGCATATGGTACAGGTCGTCTGGGGTCAATAAAGTATTTACCTCATTCGTTTTCAGGTTCTTGACCTTCAATGTTCGTCTGTCCTCGATATAGGCTATATAGGTGCTATCTGGAGAGAATTCTGGTATATAAACATCTTTTTGTGCCGTAACCAAGGTGTCTTCCTGGAACAAGGTAGCTGCAAAAAAATAGGGCTCCTCCGCTCTTTTCTTGGTAGTCTTGAAAATGGTCCATTTACCGTCACGTTCACTGGCATACGCAACCGATTTCCCATCGGGCATAAATTTTACAAAACGTTCCTGTTCCTTGGTATTGGTCAATCTTTTGGTCAATGATCCATCTACGGAGGTTACGAACACCTCACCCCTACTAATAAATGCAATTTCCTTTCCATTGGGCGCCACATCCATTTCCCGTACGCCTCCGTTAACGGATATATATTCAATAGGATTCGTGTCCTCCTGCGTTCGGATACGAATCTCCACTTTTTTAGGGGTCGCACCTGGCACCAAGGTATATAACTCTCCATCATAGCTAAACGACAATATGCCATTACCCTCACTTAAATAACGAACCGGATGTGTTTTGAAAGCGGTAAGCGTTGCTATTTCGCTCGGGTTATCCAAAGGCATGGAAAATACATTGAAAGACCCTTCCCGCTCACTCAAATAATAAATGGTCTTATCATCGGCCCCAAATACGGGGTTGCGGTCCTCCCCATTAAAATTGGTCAGCTTGGTGTGGGATTCCGTAGCTGTATCGTAAGACCAAATATCCCTGGTAATGGCAGAGGTATGGTGTTTTCTAAAAGTATCCTCGTATCCCTTTTTATCATGGTAGACCAATTTTGTTCCTGTAGCGTTTAGCTCCACATATTCTGCCGGAACGGTTAGCACTTGATTAACCCTACCCCCGTTTACGGGAACAGCATATAACTCTGGTTGCGATGACGTTGGATATTGCCTATGGGCGGCAGCGTCCATTCTAGCAGCACCGAAAATAACCGTGGAGTCATTCGCAGAAAAAGTATAAGGCATTTCATCATTGCTATGGAAGGTTAGACGCGTTGCAGGGCCCCCTTTTGCATCCATGCTATAAATATCAAAATTTCCATATCGGTTTGATGCAAAAGCCAAGGTAGCGCCATCTCTACTCCATACCGGCCCATAATCGTGGGCGGAGTGAAATGTTAGCTGTGTGGCATCCCCACCATTGGTCGCTACCCTAAAAAGATTACCCCTATAGGTGAAAGCTATGGTTTCCCCGTTTGGGGAAATGGAAGGATAGCGCACCCATCTGGGGCTCGTTTGAGCAACAGAAAAGTAGGAAAAGAATATGGCATACACCGCAAATAAATAGTTTTTCATGGTCTCGTAAAGTTGATTTTTGAAATTTGAGAAAGATAGGTATTTGGTATGAAGTCCACAATATCGTTTAACTTTTGCAAAACTAATTTTTAAATTCCCCACCAAACTATTCTAAGTAATTTTACAGTATGGCAAAACACGAGACGAATATGGTAAAGCAAGAGCAGGACTATTGGACACAACGCTATCAAAACAAGGAGACCGGCTGGGATATTGGGTATGCCTCCACCCCAATTAAGCAGTACATAGACCAATTGAAGGATAACGCTATAAAAATTCTGGTTCCCGGTGCCGGGAATGGTTTTGAAGTTGAATATTTATGGAACAAAGGGTTCAAGAATGTGCATATCCTCGATATTTCTGAATTACCCTTGATCGATTTTAAAAAACGGAATACGGATTTTCCTGATAGTCAAATACACCATACCGACTTTTTTGAACACACTTATAAGTACGACCTCATTTTAGAACAGACCTTTTTTTGCGCTATGCTACCAACGGATGAAAATCGCACGGCCTATGCAAAGCATATGGCTACCTTACTAGAAGAAAAAGGAAAGTTGGTTGGGCTTTGGTTTGATTTTCCCCTTGTCAAAGATTCAGAAAAAAGACCATTTGGTGGAACTAAATCGCTCTACGAAAGCTACTTAACCCCTTATTTCGAAACCAAGACGTTTATGCCTTGTTATAATTCCATTGCGCCTCGCCAGGGCAGTGAATTGTTTGGAATATTTATAAAGAAAAGATGATATCAGCTCCTTTTTAGAGTAAAATAACACACTGCTTTTCTAGGTAATTTATACAAAACAAAAAATACCCCAGCTAAAATAGAACCAAATACCATAGGCAACGTAGCCCCGAACGTAAATGCCGAGCCCAATACCCAACCCAACAGGTATTCAGACTTATAAAAAGGGAAAATGAACGCTAAAATAAACAGTGTCCCCATGATGAAATCTATGACGTCAATACCATTCATAAAACAAATAGCGATTATAACTGAAACGCAAACCGAAGCTAAAAACCTAAAAAGGACCTTATTAAAACTTTCCTCTTTATTAATGACTTCTGGCTTATCTATTCTTTTGTGAATACGGTTTAGCAAATACAACGATAAAAAAGGGAATATGACGGCGCCCAACCAATTGGGTATTCCTGGTAAATCAGGATTATGCAAAACATAGTGCACAGGTATTCCATCGTGAAAATAATCCCATAAAATATGGCTCCATAGCACAAGTGTACTAATAGTTGTAAAAAGAATACGCCTTTGCAGCCCAAGCTTAAGTTCCATAATAGTTCGTTTTGATTGATTGATTTAACTATTGGACTCAACTCATAGTCATTTGTTACGAACTGCTTTTCCAGATTTAATTCGAATCCATCGGATTAGACCATTGAAATACAATTAAACCGACGAAAGGATATGTTCTAATATTTAAGCATCTTACCCTTTTTCATTGTAATACCGTTTACTCAAGGACACCGTAAAATGCTTTGAATATTTTCATAATTTTTCGAGCGGTCAATTTATTGGCCTTGCCGATACACCTTCAATCGTAATTTTTACTGGTTTTATCGTGCCATCTGCGTTGAATTCCATTTGGTCCATACAGGTAACCCTATGATCCCGACCTTTATTTGGAATTGGCCTCCTATGGTAAACCATAATCCATTCATCCGTACCGGGTACATTGATTACGGAATGGTGCCCGGCACCTGTAGCCACTTTTGGGTCAGATTCCAAAATTGTCCCCATTCGCTTGTAAGGACCTGCGATGCTATCCCCCATGGCATAGACCACCTTATAGGTGCCATCGGTCCAATTGCCTTCAGACCACATAAAGTAGTAGGTCTCGTTTCGCAGGAAAACGAAAGGACCTTCCACGTATCCTTCAGGAGTGATTTCCTTGAAAATCTCCCCATTTTCCCAAGGTATCATTCCTGTAAAATCCGCATTCAGCTTCCCGAGATTGCAATGGCCCCATCCGCCGTAAAAAATATAATAAGTACCGTCCACATCCTTAAATACGAACTGATCAATAGGCTGGGCATCATTGTAAAAGTCCGATAGTAAGGGTTTGCCCAAATAATCCTGAAATGGGCCACCCGGAGCATCCGAAACCGCAATTCCTATACCCCCAAAATGATTGATATCGTTATCGGGGTCGTACGAGGCGCGGCCAGGGCGTTGTATATCATTTGCAGCAAAAAAAAGGTAATAGCGATTTTCCTTTTTTACCATTGAGGGTGCCCACAATGCCTGTCGCAACCATTTTATTTTGTTCGTATCCAAAATGCGTTCATGCTTGGTCCATTGCACCAAGTCTGGACTAGAAAAAGCATCCAAGAAAAGTTGATTTTCAAAGGCATCGGAAAAGGTTGGATACACCCAGTATTCGTCGTCCAAAACTACTGCTTCGGGGTCTGCATACCAGCCCTCAAAAATAGGATTACCCGATTTTTCAGGCTCACTCCTGGTCTCATTGGCATTTTTCCGGTCCTCACAGGAAATCCCTACGATTAAAAGCACTATAATACCCACCACGCTCATTCTACGATACATAAGCTATCTGTTTTTCCAAAGAAAAGAAAAAATATTCTTTTACGGAGATGCATTCGTTATCGCCTTAGGCATTGATCGTCAGTTCGGTGCATCAAATATTTACGCGGTCACCGCATCTAGACCCAAAAAGCCATAACCGTCTTAACAACACGTTAAGATATCTAACCATTCATTTCCTTTATATTTAGCGCTACTAATTAACGAACCAAAAAATGATTAAAAGACTACTATTCCTTTCCGTATTATTTTCAACATTTTCCTTGACCGCCCAAGATTTTGATATGAAATTGGCCCAAGACCTCAAGCCTCGTAATATTGGTCCCGGTGGCATGAGCGGTCGTGTAACCGCCATCGATGTTGTAACGGACAATCCTGATGTGATGTACGTGGGCACTGCTTCGGGTGGGCTTTGGAAATCTACTTCAGGCGGAATTAAATGGGAACCTATTTTTGATAAGGAGGTTACTGGCTCCATAGGTGCCGTAGCCATTCAACAGAGCAACCCGTCTGTGATTTGGGCAGGTACGGGAGAGGGCAACCCACGAAATAGCCTAAATGGCGGATACGGTGTTTTTAAATCCTTGGATGGTGGAAAGACATGGAAATCTATGGGTCTTGAAAAAACGAGGCACATCCACAGGATAAAAATAGACCCCATGAACCCCAATACCGTTTACGTAGGTGCCATTGGCTCTCCTTGGGGCGAACACCCGGAACGCGGCGTCTTTAAAACAACGGACGGGGGTGTTACTTGGGAAAAAGTACTTTTCGTAAATAATAAGACCGGGGTAGCCGATCTAATTATGGATCCCACTAATCCCAATAAATTAATCGCCGCCATGTGGGAACATAAAAGAGACCCTTGGTTCTTCAATTCTGGTGGGGAAGGCAGTGGTCTATATATGACTCATGATGGAGGAGCAAATTGGAAAAAGCTTACCGAGGAAGATGGACTTCCCAAAGGGAATTTGGGGCGTATAGGAGTAGCGATTGCAGCCGGAAAACCAAATGTGGTCTACGCCTTGATCGAGGCTAAAAAAAATGCGCTCTATAAATCTGAGGACGGAGGTTTCAAGTGGAAAAAAGTAAATGACAAGGATGATATTGGTAACCGACCTTTTTACTATTCTGAAATTTATGTTGACCCGGAAAACGAGAACCGCGTATTTTCCGTTTTTACCTATGTGAACGTTTCACAGGATGGCGGCAAAAATTTTGAGGAACTCATGCCGGCCTATGGGGTGGACAATGGCGTACACCCAGACCATCATGCCTTTTGGATTCACCCAGATAATGGGCAGTTTATGATGGATGGGAACGACGGTGGACTCAATATTTCAAAAGACGGTGGAAAAACATGGCGCTTTATAGGGAACCTACCCGTTGCCCAATTCTACCATATTGCTACGGATAACGAGTATCCTTATAATGTGTATGGAGGCATGCAGGACAATGGATCTTGGCGTGGACCCGCATACGTTTGGAAGGCCCAAGGAATACGGAACAGTTACTGGCAAGAAATAAGTTTTGGGGATGGTTTCGATGTAGTCCCAGACCCCGTAGATTCCAGGTATGGCTACACCATGAGTCAGGAAGGATATGTACAACGTTTTGATTACCTAACGGGCGACAATTATATCGTACGTCCTACCCCACCGGATGCGGATACAAAATTGCGTTTCAACTGGAACTCGGCCATTAGCCAAGACCCCTTTGATAACAGTACCGTTTATTTTGGTAGTCAATTCGTACATAAAAGCACGGACAAAGGACTTACTTGGAGCGTTATTTCCCCAGATTTGACGACCAACGACCCAGAAAAACAGAAGCAGAGCGAAAGTGGCGGATTATCAATGGACGCCACTGGGGCAGAAAACCATACGACCTTATTGGTCATAGAGCCATCAATCGTAGAAAAAGATATGCTATGGGTTGGATCTGATGACGGTAGGGTACACTATACGATAAACGGTGGGTCCACTTGGGTAGAAGTTACCGCCAATATTAAAGGCCTTCCAAAAGGAAGTTGGATTCCCCAAATAAAGGCTTCTGCCACAAACAAAGGCGAAGCACTCTTGGTAGCAAATGATTACAGGAGGTTTAACTATACGCCTTATGCCTATAGAACCAAGGATTATGGCAAAACATGGACAAGAATTGTAAATAGTGAAGACGTTCAAAGCTATGCCCTATCCATAATCGAGGATTCTGAAAATCCCAATTTGATGTTTTTGGGAACAGACGACGGACTCTATATTTCATTCAATGCGGGCGAAAAGTGGCAAAAATGGACGGAGGGATTCCCAACGGTCTCCACCAAGGATTTGGCCATCCACCCTAGGGAACACGATTTGGTGATTGGAACCTTTGGTCGCGCTGCTTGGATTTTGGATGATATTCGACCCTTACGGGCTTTGGCTGCAGATAAAACCATCCTAAACCAGGAAATTGAATTATTTACGCCTCCAACGGCTTATCAAGCATCCTACCAACAGCCTACGGGTAGCAGGTTTGGAGGAGATGCCCTATACCAAGGAGAGAATAAAAAATGGGGTGCCATGATCACTTATTATTTGAAAGAAGGTAAAGAGGAAGATAAAACTGCTGATAAATCGGACATGGAAGGTAAAGCGGATAGCGCTGCTACTGATTCCAAGGATTCGAAAGATGCATCGGATACTAAAAATGAATTGACAGGTGTACAAAAAAAGGACTCCGTTCAATTCGATTTTTATGATGGCGAACGCTTAATCCGTACGCTAAAGTATAAAACCCCAGAAAAAGCAGGTTTCCACCGTATTTATTGGGGTATGGATGAAAAAGGGGCCGATAGGCCGTCGCGTAAAATACGAACGAAAGACAGTGAATCTGGCGGAGTTGACGTAAAACCGGGAACCTACACTGTAAAAATGTCTTATGGGGACTTATTGGAAGAAACCAAAATAGTGGTAAAATCAGACCCTCGATTGAATATTAATGCTGCTGCGATGAACGAGGTATACGCCAACGGTAAACAATTGGAAGCCTACATGCAAAAAGCGGCCGATGCCGTTGAACAATTGGTAAAGAGCAAAAACGTGGCAGAGCAATTTCAAAAAGATATGAAGGAACTGGACGAGAAAAAATTCAAGGATGAGATAAACGCGTCCAAAGACATGGTTAAAAAAATAGATACGGTAATAGCGCTTTACCTGGGCAAGGAAGATAAGCGGCAAGGAATTACGCTGGATACCACCGTTACGGTCATGGATCGCATACAAAACGCACGCCGGTATGTTGGATCACGAAAAACAGGAATGACTGCTACAGAGAAGCAACTCATGCAATTTGCTAAACAGGAATTAACTGCTGCGTTGGATCGGACCAATACTTTTTTCACAGAGGAATGGAATGCTTATAAGTCCAAAATGCAAAGCCTAGAGCTGTCCCCATTCAAGGAAGTGGAAAGGTTTAGCTTAGAGTAGAACCCGTAAGCGACAGCACCGGATAAAAAAACTTAGACGGTATTATTTGAAGAGTACACCGGTTTTGTTGATCGTGAAATTATATTGATAGTAACAGTAAAGGAATGGATTTTTGATGAAGAAACGGATAACACTATTGCTTGTATTATGTTGTTTAATGGTACAAGCACAGGAAAGTGCTAATTTACCCAACGGAGAAAATGAAATGGGAAGTTGGTTCATGTATTTCGGTACCAATAAGGTTGCCGATAAATGGAGTATTCATTCAGAAGCCCAGTTCCGGTATTACGAGACAAGCTCCAATTTTAATCAACTATTGTTGAGGACAGGGCTTAATTATCACATCAATCCAGATGCAATTGCCACGGCAGGGTATGCCTTTATAGAGACAGACCCTAGTTTCACTGATAATGGTGTAATCATGGGGGATATCCTTACCGATGAAAACTCCATATCGGAACACCGTATTTTTGAACAGTTTATTTTGAAGAACAAAGTCTGGGAGTTTTATTTTGAACACCGGTACCGTCTGGAACAGCGTTTTATTCAGAACAACTATTTTGGAACGAGCGAAACGCAACACAGGGCGCGCTATAGATTGCAAATGACCGTTCCACTAACCGATATTTTCTTTTTAAATTTTTATGACGAAATTTTCTTGAACCTGCAAAATGAGGCTTTTGGCCAGAACAGAGCGTATGCTGCCCTTGGAGTAAACGTTACCGAAAATTTAAGCGTACAATTTGGATACTTAAAAAACCACTTCAGGGAGGCGAACTTTGATAGACTTCAATTTGGTCTATTTTACAATCCAGATTTACGAGGGGCATTCAAGGCTAAAACGCAATAGGCCTTTAAGCAGGTTTAGGATGCCTAAGCCTTACTATACGGTTGATTGAGGACAAACCACTACGAAGATTTACACTATTGTAGTACGGGGTAAAGGGTAAAAGAGGTTACCTAATTATTCCTGTTAAAATCAAAATGAAATGAGCTAAGTATAATTGGTATTAATATGTAACTTTAGACATTAACCTAAAAAACAATAAAATGAAAATATTTAAGATGGAATTGGCGCTATTAGCGCTCTTAGCTGTATTTAGTTGCAAGGAAACTAAAAAAGAGGCTTCTGAAGCAGCAGAAGAAATGGAAACTGCGGTTGAGAATATGGAGGCCGAAATGGAATCCAGAATGGTCAATTTTATGATGGAGCCGAAAAGCGACAGTAACGTAAAGGGTGAAGTAACTTTTGTGGAAGAAGACGGGGAAGTACAGATGACCGCAAAACTTTCTGGTTTGTCTGAAGGTGAGCATGCCATACACATTCACGAAACAGCGGATTGCTCGGCGGCAGACGGTTCTTCCACAGGCGGACATTGGAATCCTACCAATGAGCCTCATGGAAAATGGGGAGCTACAGAAGGGTATCATAAAGGTGATATTGGAAACTTTACTGCCAATACGGATGGTACAGCTACCGTTGAATTCTCTACCGATGAGTGGTGTATAGGATGTGATGATGAGAACAAGAATATTTTAGGAAAAGGTGTCATTGTACATCAAGGTGTAGATGATTTTACTTCACAACCTAGTGGCGCTGCAGGCGCACGGATCAGTTGTGCCGGTATAATTGAATAAGACTACTTATTTGTTTGAAAAAAGCTGTTCGTTGAACAGCTTTTTTCTATTTTAGAGCGTTTTAAATTAATTTTGTATGCAATTAGAACTATTGGTTCAACAATTTCAAAAGAGGGATGCGTCTGCTTTTGAAAAGCTTCATGCCATGTATGCCGATAATATTTGTGGTGTCATCAATACCATTGTAAAGAATGACGGTATAGCCCAAGAACTTTGTCAAGATGTATTTATTAAGATATGGAATAACGCAGAAAGCTACAATTCCTCTAAGGGTAGGTTCTTTACTTGGATTTTGAATATTGCCAGAAATGCAGCTATCGACGAAATACGCAGTAGGTCGTATAAAAATGATAAAAAGAACCTTTCGGCAGACTACTTCGTAGGTATTTTGGAGAACAGGGAAGAAACAAGTTCATCTGTAGATACGACCGGTTTAAAAAAAATGGTCAAGAATCTTAAGGAAAAATGCGTACAAATAATAGAACTCCTTTATTTTAGGGGGTATACACAAAAAGACGCCGCAGAAGAATTGGATATTCCTATTGGAACTGTAAAAACGCGGAACAGAAGTTGCATATCCCAGTTAAGGGAAAACATGGAAAGAATATAGCATGGATGTACAAGAATATATAGCATCGGGAATATTGGAGCTTTACGTGGCCGGTATACTTTCAGATAAGGAAAATCTGGAAATAGCGAACTATGCAAAAGAGTATCCAGAAATCCAAAAGGAGATTGTAGCAATAGAAGCCTCAATACTCGAATTATCAGGGAAAGCCTCTCCTGGGTTGAACTATTCGTTTTCCTCGATAATGGATCGCATTAATAAGGATGTAAAGGTGATTGCCTTAGATGAAGGCCGTAGCCCCATTATGATGTACGTAGGATGGGCGGCTTCGATTCTATTGGCCGTAGGTCTATTTTGGATGTACCAACAAAATCAGGAATTGAAATCGGATTTGGAAGTCGTGGAGCAACAGAATACCACCTTGGAGCAGCAGATTGCGGATACCGATTCATCCTTGGAGCAAACGAAAGAACTCCTAAACACCATAAGGGACCAAAATATCAGCGTTATACCGTTGGGCGGACAGGAAGTTTCACCAACTTCGTACGCAAAGGCTTATTGGAACAAAGAAAACGAAAAAGTATATATCGATGCCAAGGGATTACCAGAACCTCCGGATGGTTTCGTATACCAAGTTTGGTCTCTGAAGCTTTCACCGCTAACCCCTACAAGCATGGGGTTACTTGAAGATTTTGCTTCGGATGAAAACAAGGTTTTCGCACTTAACAATCCCAAT
This sequence comes from uncultured Flavobacteriaceae bacterium, assembly GCA_963815225.1. GTDB lineage: Bacteria > Bacteroidota > Bacteroidia > Flavobacteriales > Flavobacteriaceae > Maribacter. The sequence goes on along the minus strand of CAWFGA010000005.1, from coordinate 152,664 downwards.
GAATCCGAAGCTTTCGGAATTACTTTGGAACCAGCAGGCGGTAGTGAATCCCCAACCTTGGAGCAATTATACACCTTGGGTGTAGTAGCCGCTTCCTAAGCGATTCACTAATATCAATTCAAATGGGCAGTTAAGATAAGCTGCCCATTTTTTTGTGCCCTATTTTTCCGATCGGGGAATCTAGCCTTTGCTATATTTAGGATTTTGTTAGGGGTATAAAAATGTGAAAATTGATTTTCTAATTGTTTATGTCAATTAGTTAATTTCGTATTTTATCCTGTATGCGCTTGCTTTGCAAGGCAACCATTAGATGTACTTAAATGGAACGTCTTAAATATCCTTTCGTTGTCTATGCAGCAAAAGGCTTTTCACTATCCATTTGGGTAAGGTTTTAGTTGGATTTCGTTTTTTTAGGTTCAAAAACAAACCCAAGGCTTTTAGAATAGGAACCTTATGGGTTTCGACGAGTTCAATCAAGGTACCATCAGGATCTTCAACATAACTAAAATGACCGGCTGCATCACCCATATCAAAACTAGTTGAGCTGTCTACCGTGAAGGGGTGTTGCATTTGGTTCGCCTTCTCCCGAATATATTCCATACCCTGAACATCGAAACACAAATGAATGTACCCCAGATCTCCCCAGAGCCTGTCTTTGAAAATTTTGGTCGGTTTACTATCCAATACCTGTATGAGCTCTAATTGGGTGGGGCCTAACAAGTCACCAAACCCTCCACTTATTTTTCGCTCCTGACATAAAATTACCTTTCTAAAGCTTTTGCTACAATCCAAATCGGGCGCCGTATTTTCAACTGCATCGTAAAGTAGTATGGAATAGCCCAACAGCTTTTTATAGAATTCAATGGATCTTTCCATGTCACTCACTCCAAGGACCACCCCCATTACGCCGCCGTTAGCCGAAGTATTTTTAGAAAAACGGTAAGCATCCTCGACCAACTGTACTTTATTACCAAAAGGATCTTCAAAATAAAAATAGGAATTATGGTTTTCTGGCGTCACTATCCTTGAAAGATGACGCACTTTTAGCTGGTTGAGATAAGCGTGCATCTTGGTAAGATGTTCGCATCTAATCTTCATAGCGTAAATGCCCAAGTCACCAAATTGTAAAGGACTTGCCGGACCACAGGGTTTACGATCTTTAAATTGCCAAATTTCCAAACCTCCGCCGCCACCCATATTCAAAGACAGGTAAGCATCACGGCGTTCCGCATTTCCGTTGGTATACTGGGTCATAAGTTTGGCAATGGCCTCATCCTTGAACAAGAGGATATCAAACCCAAGGTGCTTTCTATACCAGTTAAAAACAGTTTTGACATCTAAAACGCCAATCCCTATTTGCTGAATTCCATTTATAATTTCAACCATTATAGGGCGTACGTATAAGTTTATTGTGAAGTACCTTTAACTTGTCTCCCGGATACCCTAATTTAAAGAGCAAAACCAGTAGAAGATTGGAAAGGTTGACCCTAAGGTAAGAATTGCATTCATACTTTCTCGCAGATACCACTAAATCGTTCTTTATAATGGTATAAGGCACTTTGTTTTTTTTCATGCGTTCAAAAAATTCGAAATCTTCCATAAGTACTTGATTTTCATTGTACTCCCCCAAAGCTTCGAATACTTGTTTTCTTATAAAGAGACATTGATCTCCCCCTCCGGTAAATAAACTGTCTTTTGCCGTAAAGGAGGCATTTACCCGAAGTAACCAGCTGTCCTTATCGAAGCGGTAGGAAAAGAATCCGGCATCATATTCGGCTCTAAGACATTCAACGATATCATCGATAAAACCTTTGGGTGGTATTACATCGGCATGCAAGAACACCACGATAGTACCTTGCGCAAGTTTGGAAGCTTCGTTCATTTGCGCCGCCCTACCCTTCTTTTTACAGCGTTTAAAGGTAATTTTTCTATGCGCTGCAAGTAGTTCTGTTTCATCATTATTTTTTGGCGAAACTGCCAGTATAACCTCTGAAAGGAGCTTATGTTCCAAGAAAAATGAATTGGCAAATAACCGCTTTAAATTTTGATATTCGTTATGTGCCGGTATTATAATACTGATCATAAAAATATAGTGTGCAATCGTTTGGTACACGAATCGATTCCCTATCCGCTACATTCCGGTAAGGTATTTCTTCTTATTTACGCAAATTGATGAAAAAAGTTTTAATGTAGTGCCAAAATAAAAAAGGTTTCTGTAAAGATTATACTTAATGGGCGACCTATCTTTAGCAAACCTTTTGGATGCTTTTGCGTATATAGGATAATCCTAATAGTTAATCATGAAATTAAAATTAATAACCCTACTTACATTTATAACGCTGGCATTTTCAGTTAAAGGTACGCTACAAGCACAAAGTGTTACCCCTTCAGCTACAGATTTCAACGAATTATCAGAAGAATTTCTAAGAAATATCAGGAATAATCAAGACACACAGGAGATACGGAACAAGCTCGCCAATACCTCCATCAAGGAATTGGACAATGCCTTGGATACAACCAATAAGCGTCTGGCATTTTGGGTAAACATATACAATGCCTATATACAGGTAATTCTTCAAAAAAATCCCGAATTATATGAAGATCGTGGAAGTTTCTTCAAAAAAGACCAGATTGCAATTGCTGGCGATACTGTTTCTTTCGCCAAAATTGAGCATGGCCTAATCAGAAAATCGCAGTGGGAATATGGTCTTGGTTACATTAGAAAGTGGTTCCCTGATAAATTTGAACGGAAACTGCGTGTAGACAATCCGGTTTATAACATTCATTTTGCATTAAATTGTGGCGCCAAAGACTGCCCTCCAGTAGCCATTTATGAGTGGGAACGTTTAGAGGAGCAATTCAACACCGTTACCCAGAATTATTTGGAACGGACAACGGATTATAATCCGGACACCAAGGAGGCTTCCGTGACTTCACTGTTCAGTTGGTTTCGGGGCGATTTTGGGGGTAAATGCGGAATCAAAAAAATTCTAAAGTAATAAAGGTATTATTCCAACTACAAAAGGTGTCGACCTCAATTATAAAAATTATGATTGGACGCTTGATCTGGATAATTTCACGGAACTCTAGCTTAAAAAGCTTCGTTTATGGTGAAATAGAATTGGCCACCTTCTCCTGATATACCATAATCGACACGGATACGCGTCCCCTCTTTTTTATTAAGTACATAACGTAGCCCACCACCTACCGCGCCGCGATAAGTTGTGTTGAAAACATCGCTTAAAGATGGGGTTACCGTACTGGTTGAGCCAAATACGGCTCCCTTAAACCTTCGCCAGATGGGAAAACGGTATTCGGTTGCCAAGGTTACCTCTGTATTATCGAGGTACCGGCGGTTATCAAAGCCCCTAGATCTCTTCGTTCCTATATAACTCAAATCCTGAAAAGGGGTTTCATCACTTCTTGTCCCTAAAAATAAGTTGGTTGCCAATACCTGCTGTCCCTTGATTTTTTGATAATATCGGGCATCAATTTCAAACTTGGTGTAGGAGAAAGTAGATCCCAGCCAATTGGCACTTGTAAAGTAGGAAGCCTCAACGAACCAACCTTTAGTGGGGTAAAAAATATTGTTCCTGTTATCAAACAAGGCCAAAAGGCCTAAATTGGAAATGGTTCCACCCTCCTTACCTATTTCATTGGAACCGGCCAATAGACCGCCCGGTTCTGGTTCCAATACATTAAAACCATCAAACTCATACCCTACACCTAACGAAAGTCGTGGCATAATCTCACGATAGGTCTTTAATCTAAAACGAGGAAAGTCTGCCGTGTAGGTCTCTTCATTTTCCTGTGCGGAATTTATTCCCCTACCATAGTAATTATAAAAATACTTGTAATATCCCAATTCCCCCGTAAATCTCCATTTCTCATCATCCAGATAAAATTCATAAGGCATGAACAGGAGAAATTGTTTCTTTGTTGTAAACGTCAATCCTAGTTGAATGGAAGATGGCCGCGTTTCCAAATTTTCCCCTGGCAATCTGAAGGTTGACAATCCCAAACCCCCAAAACCGAGTCCCGTTTCAGGAAGGTAAAAAGCAACAGGGAAAGCCGTTATTTTCAAATTTTTTAGGGAATCATTTGCCTGTTTCTGTGTTTGGGCGTTACCCAGGGTAACGAGTAGTAGAAATAGCAATAGTAACCTACGGTCAATTTTATAATGCATACGTACAATGTAAGCCCTTCCATTTTCTATTTGTAATCTTTTTGATGTAAATACTAACTAGAATGGTAAATTTACCGTTCTAACAATAAACAGATTTCATTTGCTTCAATGAAAATTGGCCTACATTCCCTCAAAAAAATTTTTATTGTTCTTTTTATCCTGTTAGGGGTGTTGGCTGCCAGCAAGCTGGATGAATTGAAATTTTCCTTCGATTTTAGTCAATTTTTCCCCGAAGAAGATCCTGACCTCGCGTTTTATGACAAGTATGTACAGGAGTTTGGAACGGATGATAATTTTCTTCTCATTGCCGTAAAAAATAGTCCGGATATTTTTCAGGAAGACTTTTTAAATAGGTTCAAATCCTTCTCCCAAGATAGTAAGGAATTTGAATACGTTATAGGGAGTTCCTCCCTTACAAGCCTCTCCTACCCTCTAAAAACCTCCTTTGGCTATACCACATTACCCATTATCCATTTAAACGATACCGTGCAGTATAGCAGGGACTGGCAAAAAATACAAGAAGACTCTTTGTTCATCAACGTACTTATAGATGCGAAGGCGCAGTCGTTGGTTCTGGCCCTGGAGACCGAAGATAATATCGATTACAAGGAGTCTGGTATCTTATTGAATTCCGTGAGGGCCTCTTTAAAACAACATAACCTAACCGAGTACCACATTCTTGGTAGGGCATTTTTCTATGAGGCTATCGTTGAGATGCAAAAAAGTGAAGTGCTTAGCACAACCATCATCGCTTCAATACTGGTTTTTATTATACTCCTCCTCGTATATAGGAGTATGCCCGTGGTTTTGATTTCCGTTTTTTCCATTGCTATGTCATTATTACTTTTTATGGGGCTTCTGGCCGCTTTGGGCAAGGAGCTGAATGCCATGGCCGCCTTCTATCCTGTATTAATGCTCATTGTGGGCACTTCAGATGTTATACACGTGACCGATAGTTACATTCGTAAACTGCAAACGGGTATTCCACGCTATAAAGCCATTAGCTCCTGTTTAAGGGAGGTGGGGATAACCACTCTTTTAACCTCCGTAACCACGGCAGTCGGGTTCGTAACCCTTTTGTCCTCTAGGTTGGTAAGCGTACAGGAATTTGGGGTAAATGCGGCAATTGGCGTACTTGTTGCCTATATAACGGTTATATTTTTGACAGGATCACTGTTAATAAGCCTCCCAGAGAGGAAGCTGATCGGACGTAGGAGCATCTCTGCGAGGTGGGTCAAATACCTCTTACAAACAAATAGTTTTACCAAAAAATACCCAAATTGGATTATTTTGGGCACAGTGGTCTTTACTTGCTTTTGCGTTTTTGGGATATACCTTATTAAAACGGACCATGAGTTTAAACAGACCTTACCCGCCAGAAGTAAGATTGCATCGGATTTTATCTTCTTCCAAGAAAATTATGCTGGTTTTAGACCTTTGGAAATTGCTGTAATGAGTACTGAGAACCATAAAGTGACCGATTTTGTAGTAGCCCAAGAAATAGAAAGGCTGCTTAGCTACTTAAAAGGAATTAAAAGTATAGGTAATCTACAATCTTCAAATTTGCCCTATAAGGTCGTAAACAAAGCCAATCACCTGAACAAATCGCAATTCTTTAAACTACCGGACAACGAGGCAACCTTTGAAACCTATAAAAAGGATGCACGCCGCTTGGCGCGCAAGCAAATAGGACGTTTTGTGAATGAAGACGAAACCATAGGACGTATAAACGGCAAGCTACAGGATGTTGGAACGGATAGCCTAAAAATTGTTTACGATGCTATTGACCAATTTGCCCAAACACAATTGGATTCCAGTTTGGTTCGTATAAAAGTTACCGGAAAGAGTATATTATTGGATAAAAATTCCGAATACATTCGAAGTAGCCTTTTAAAAGGCCTCCTATATGGATTATTAGTAATAGGCATCATAATGGCATTGGTTTTTAGGGATTTGAAAATTTTCCTAATCTCACTGATACCAAATATATTACCCATTCTGTTCGCCGGAAGCATTCTTGGTTTTCTGGGAATACCCTTGGAAGCCGGCCTATCGGTTGTTTTTGCTATTGTATTTGGTATTGCCGTAGATGATACCATTCATTTTCTGGGAAAATATAAACTTGGTATTACGCAGGGTCTTGACAAGGAGGCTGCCTTGGAAAAAACCTTCGCCCAAACCGGAAGGGCACTTGTCATTACAACAATTATACTATTTTTTGGTTTTATGGTACTTCTATTTTCAATACATCAACCCAGTATAACGATTGGTTTGATAATTAGCGTAACACTAGTAACCGCTTTGATTCTAGATTTATTACTGCTGCCGGTTCTTTTAAGAAAATGGATGTAATACTAATTGGAAGTGTTCGATTTATTTAATGTTCTTTTAAGGGCTCTGTGGGCAATTACAGATTTACCAACTAAAAGAATCATAAAGCCGATCCATAATGTAAAGAGTAGGTATTCCATAACACTATTTCGTTTTTGGTGGTTCTTATTTGAAACATAATTATAAGCCACTAGCGGACTTAAAAGTGTATTTCATCGATAAATATATACTATTCATCCATGCAACTCTTAAAAAACGTTAAATTTTCGATGAACTGCTTAAAAATAACACCGCCACGATACAAAACCATGGCGGTGAAAACAATCCAACCTAAAACAAACCAGAAATTCATCTAATTGGGCAATTGATTACAAATCCTGAATTTGCTTTTCCATAGTGGGGCCGAGCTCGTAGAGGGCCCCCATTAATTCTCCTTTTATATCGTTTACTTTATCCGTTTTTCCATTCGCCTTATAAACCTCTGCTGCTTGGTATAGGATGGCCGGCTCAAATGTTTTACCATAGACTTGTTCATTCATAATTTCCAAGGCCTTTTCCTTATCTCCAGACTTAAGATAGCTATACCCTAACCACCCATAACTTTCTGGCGTTGGCCTGTTGGCGACCTCTTTGAGCGCCAATTTCATGGCTTGGTCATATTGTTGGGTTTCGCCAATGAACAAATCCAAGTTATGCGCATTGTACATATCACCATAATCCGCATCCTTGACCTTCATAAAATACTGGTCCAGGTTTTTGGTACGTGTAACATCATCACCCATATAATCCGCTATTTCTGCTTTTAACAAGAAATAATCAGGGGCGTCGTAGGTATTGGTGACCGAATCCAGAATGCGAACCGCCTCTTCTGGATTCTTATCGTGTGAAAATGCAATCCATGCGATTCCCTTTTTAGCATAAGCATTGTTTTCATCAATCGCCAAAGCTCTCAAATACGAATTATAAGAATCCCCAATTCTACCGGCATGTCCATAATAGTCCCCCAAATTGGTATAGCTCCATAACATAAGTTCCCTATTCTTGGATACTTCTGCCTTTGTTTGGGCTATTTCCATAAAATTAATGGTAGCGTCCAAATCACCTTTATAATCGTTCCATTTGGCCAAGCGTATCAAATATCCAAAATCTGACATATTCTTTATACCATCCAAATAGGTTTCCGCCGTGTCATAATTTCCCAACTCCATATGAAGGTCAAAGTAAAGACGCCCTCTCTCTATTTCCTCACCACCAATAGCTGCCGCGGAATCTGCCAATTGTAATGCCTCCTTAAAGCGATGCTGTGAAATATAGTTCCTTGCAAGCGCCCGCAAATATCCGGGCTTACCAATTGCGGCAATTTCAACGGCTTTCTTTAAACTTTGCTCCGCCTTCTTTAAGAATTTAATATCCCCGGTTTCCTTGAAATACCGGTTGTACTCGCCACCAACAATACCAAAACTCGTAAGCTGTATACTATCTGGCCTAATTTTCGAGTTCCACAGCTCAAAATATTTTGAAGTCGTCTGTGTTGGTTTTGTGCTTAGGTATTTGTTGTAATCTTCTTTTTTAGCAATTGTATCCTGATTTTTGATATCACATGATGACACGCATATCAATAGTAATAAAAGCCTTAGTAATCTCATTGTCTGTTTTTTTGTGGATTGTTAAAAAAAGGGGAGTTTTTCAACTCCCCAATCCCTTCTTTTTCATAAGCAATTAAGGGGTTACCTTTCTTTATGGTTCCCATTAAGAACCACATAGGTAAGGTAATTTTATTCAGGAGCTCCCAAGTAAGGGAACGCTGTTCCTATGGTAGCGGTTAGCCCAACGCCATCAGAGGTTAATCTTGGTAAATCTGCCATACCATCATCATTGGTATCTTGACCACTGAATCGAGCACCATCGCCACCTCCGAATAACAATATCAAAGAAACATCGATAACATCGTCTTGAGGTGTTCTGCCCGTAAGGCCAATTGCTCCTTCGTAATTAGGGGCACCGCTACCACCATTAAAATAAGTGGTGGGTAAATTTGGGGCTACTTCCAATACATCGTTAGATAGAACCGTAGTCAAAACGGTAGCACTTACCGGATTATTAGTAAAGCCGTCATCCATTGGTCCGTTAAGGATATCACCTAAAATATTAGGCTCAAAGTTTACGGCAGCTGGATCAGCGCCCAAAATATTAGCATAAACATCATGGTAAGCTTCCAATCTTGCTTCAAAATCGGCCTGAAAAGTAGCCTCCATCTCAGAAGGAATAGACATGTTGTGCAAATCCTTTATAGTACCATCAGCACTAAGCACTGTGTTGATCCCAGGTCTTCCCATATAATCTACCTGTGCATAGGTTCCACTAAAATCTGGCATCATTGGGGGGGTCACACCATCATCACAAGGTTGGCAAGTAGTTCCTCCACAATCTACACCTGTTTCATCCCCATTCATAATACCATCGGTACAAGTGGGCATAACATCAACTATTTGCGCATCGTCGTCATTGTTGCAAGAAGCAATAGCTGCTACCGCACACAATGCGAAAAACGTATATTTTATATTTTTTAATTTCATCTTATTTTACTTTTTAATTCGATTATTATTATTGTCTTACGTTCGTAGTTACCCAAGTTTTATAAACAGGTAGTCCAAGTACATTGGTAGCCGTAGTTTCCCCTAAAAGACTGTTGGGTAGTTCCACTACAATGGACATAGTATTGGCACCGTCAAAAGTGTCAACGGCCGTTTCATCATCGTCGTCTGTCGTATTGGGATCTCCTGCTGGTTTAAAACCTAATGGGGCCTCTCCACTTATAACAGCATTGAACTGGAAGAAATCAAAATAGAAAGCGTCCTGTCGTGGACCTGCAAAAAGACTCACTCCCGCATCGGTCGTCTCAACGATGGCCGTTGCTCCAGAGATATCAACAGAACCTAGTGGAGAATCTGTCATCACTGTTCCACTTAAACCTGTAGTGGCTGGTGCTACGGGACCAAAGAAATACATTTTGCCATCCCTAGCGATTGCCTGAATTACCAAATCCTCTACCAAATCTCCGGTTCGGTCAATATTGATTTCCATCAACACGTTCTCGTCAAACGTACCATAAGCCAAATCTGGCAGTACATTAGATTGTAAGTCAACGGCAAAGACAGTATTGTCTGAACCAACTTCGGGTTCAAACGCATAAAAATCGGCAATATCGGCCGTGGTTCCCATTGAACCCGGAGCATCGATATGATCTGCCGCTACTAAAAGAACTCCTACCAAGGCTAAAGCCCCGAGTCCCATAAACAATTTTGATTTTTTCATTTTTTTTGATTTTTAGATTAGAATCACCCTTACTTACGAGGTAATGTTTGGAGGGTTCATTTTTAAATGTTAAAATTTTAGAAATGAGAAATACCATCCTGGTTCTAGTGCCAAACACGTTTTAAAAACATGCGAACTAGTAATAGATTGCCTTTTAAGAATCCAAAACGTATAATTAGCTAACTTTGCAACCTTAAATGAAATGGATATGAACCCGTCTGCCTCTGGTTGGATTGAAAAATATGGCTCGGTCGTTCAAAAGCACCAAAATGCTTTTCCAGATTTTGATTCCTTGTACGTAACCTTAAAGGAAAGCGGTTTTGTTTATGGATTAAATACAGGAATTCCCAAATTTATTCGATCGGAGCATTTGCTATCCGAAGATGAAAGAGCAAAGATAAATCTCCTGAATGCCCTATATTTTACCTACAAGCTGAGGGTTGAAACGGTTCACTTTACAACCTTCGTTGAACAGGTATTTAGCTTTTATCGTATTCTAAAAATTAACAAGGCAGGCTTTTTTGGTAAACTGCTTACCGGAAATAAGACTTCTGCCAAACTTGAGAAATTGCTGGCATCCCGTATTTATATAGAGGATAATATCATTAGCAAAACGTTTAACAGTCTCATAACCAACTCACTGTTATTTATAGACGTTTTACTTTTCAAACAATACTTGGATGCGTCTGAAGGGCTAAAAAATAAAGCGGAAGAAATAGAATACCTAGCCATCAATATTACCTACCATGCATTAAGTTCAAAGGAAAAAAATAAAACGGACAACAAACTAGCACAATTATTGGCTTCTTCCTTAACCTATATAAGTAGTGCAGACCATTCGTTTGACGGTTCGTATAGGGACCGACTTCTGGCAAACAAGCATATTTGGGAAAATCGGTATTTTTTGGATATGGCCTGTCTTACCGTGTGGGAGGATCATTCATTAGATTATACGGAATCTGAGTTCATATTTGGTATTGGCAAAGATTTAGGTTTTGAGCACCAATTGATTGCACAGTCTATAGCGGACGTAACCTATTTTTTTAAGGAAAATATAGACAAAATCCCCTATTTAAAAGAAAAGAACCTTGCCCATCAATTTTATGACAGCATGGGTAAAATCGTAAAAAAATTAATTCTTAGAAATAGTAAACGATTGCATAAAGAACTATCACAAAGCGCTGAATTGGTAGCGCTTCTTTCTAAATCCACTTTGCGGGATCTAAACATTGAGGAAAAGAAAAAAGTACAGAATCAGCTCCTTGATATTTTTAAGAGCATTCCATCCCTGGCAATTTTCATCCTTCCAGGAGGAGCTATTTTATTACCTATTTTTATAAAATTGATTCCTAAACTTTTACCGTCTGCTTTTGATGAAAATAGGATTGATGAAGAAGATTCCCCTGGCCAGAATTAAGGTAGCTTTCTTAGGACCGTAGGCAGGTTTTATCTTATTCCAACCACAACTTAAAGTCTTTCACCTTTTCCCTACTTACAATAACTTCCTGATCGGTAGGGTTGACCAATTTTAATTGAAGTCTAGAATTGGTATAGGAAACGATATCCTTAATGTAATCGATATTCACAAAATACTTACGGCTTACCCTAAAAAAGACCTGAGGTTTTAATTCCGTTTCCAACTGCTCCAAGGTAGTATCCAAAAGATAATTTCTACCATCTTTGGTTGCAGCATAGGTACCTTTGTTTTCGCTATAGAAACAGGATACATCCTCCGCATTTATAATTTTAATATGTTGACCTACCTTTGCCGTAAACCGTTTTTTATATTCCCGCTCCAAGGGGTTTACCAACAACCTTTTAATATCCTCAAAATCTAACGCTATCTTTTGATTCGCATTGGTAGTTTTGAACCTGGTTTTATATTTTTCGACTGCCTTTTCCAAATCCTCATCATCTATCGGTTTCAAAATATAATCGATGCTGTTCAGTTTAAAAGCCTGTAAGGCATATTCATCAAAAGCGGTCGTAAAGATAATGGCACTGTGCACTTCAATAACATCAAAAATTTCAAAGGAGAGTCCGTCCGAAAGCTGAATGTCCAAGAAAATCAGGTCTGGGTGCTCGTTATTCTGAAACCAGTCCAGGGCTTCCTCTACAGAATGAAGCATAGTCGAAACTTGAACACCCAAATCATCCAACATTCTGTTCAGTCTACGTGCGGCCGGTTTTTCGTCTTCTATAATAATGGTCTTCATGGCGGGTTGGTGCTAAAATAAATTATTCGAATTTTCCCGATTCCTTCAAATCTTCCTTAACATATTTTTCAATTTGGCGTTGTTCCCATTTCGCAAGCAACAACGTAAAATTACTGAATGTTTTTATTGCATGGATAATAAGTATGCCTCCCCAAACAATGGACGTTCCATATACATTCCAGTTTATCCAATCTAAAAAATTAGCATCACCAATTGCTTTTTTGCTTATCAAAACAACCGTGAATTTATCTCGCAAGAGGAATAAGAGCGTATTTATAATGATATAAACGACAACATGATTATAGAAGCCGCGTATTGAAGCGACTTTTAATTTTGCTCTTTCGTATTTTGACAGGTTTACTATTTTCATACCTTACAATTAGAATTGGTTCGATTAATGGTTTATCTGAATTTTTCGGATTCCTTTTTATCCTGCTCTGCATATTTTTTTATTTGCCGCTCCTCCCAATCTTTTGAAAAAAATGGATTATAGTTAAATACCTTGGCCGCATGAAACGCCAACCCTATTCCCCAAAAAAAAGCCGTTGAAAACGAGGCGAAATTGAAAAATGCTTCGTTGAAATTTTCTCCACCATTCATTCTTGCCATTACCGTCGTTGTGGTAATAAAAATATTGATAAGTACATAGACAATCAAGTGAATATAAAATCCTTTAAGTTCTTTGACCCGCTCCTTTGCCCGTAGCAGCTTATCCGTCTGTTGATACTGATCTAGTTCCATCGTTGCTGTTTTTCATCTTGTTCCATAAATTCCTTAATCTTTCGCTCTTCCCAATTCCTTCCCATAAAGGGGTTTAAATCAAAGATTTTTAGTGCTTTAAAAATAAGGCTGATGCCTACCCCAAAGACTACCCAAAGAAACCATGGGTGGCGCCACTCATCCACATAGTAATTAATCGAAGCTACAATTAAGATAACGAATGCAGATGAAAGCAAGCTTCCATAAAACTTCTTTAGGGTTTCAACCCGTTCCTTTGCCCTGTAATATTTTTCATTTTCCATGGGTTTCCGTTTAAGAGTTCTGCATGTATTCCTTTATTTTTCTTTCTTCCCAGTCCTTTCCAAAAATTAGATTATGACCAAAGGCATAAAGACCATTTAAAAGCAACCCAAATCCCCATCCTATTGCCGGGAAAATGGCCCAAGGAAAATCTATCGTTCTATAATTAATAAAGACCAATATTGGTATTACAATACAGTACGCCAATAAGTTACCATAAAATCCTTTTATCCCCTCTACTTTTTCCTTTGCCCTAAGGTACCGGTCGTTTTGGTTTAGATGCTGTGTTTCCATAATTTAAAGTTTTAATGTGTTTATATCGTTATACTCCAAATTTCAGAAAAAACGGAAACGTTTAAAAAAGTGATCTACCCAACTGTACTTTTTAAATGCCCAATTGTAGAATCCTTAGAAATTCTCGTCCTCCATGTATTGCCTTATCTTGCGTTCCTCCCATTTTTTACCGAAAAGAGGGTTGTAACCATAGGCCTTAAGGCCGTGCCCTAATAGACCAAACCCCCAACCTACCGCTGGAAAAATAACCCAAACAAAACTGGTTGTCCTATAGTTTATAAACGCCAGAAATGGAATCACGATACAATAAGCAGTAAGGTTGCCATAAAACCCCTTAATTTCCTCTACTTGCTCCCTAGCCTTCTCATAGCGTTTGCTTGTCATAAAGGATTCCTGTGTTTCAGCGAATGAGATAGTACTCCTCAACATAGGTAACTGAACCTTAAACTCATCTTCGCCCGTGAAAATCTGCATTTCCTTTGTTGGTTAGAATGGCATACCGTTGGCGTATATTCTGTAGCCCAACACCACTACTTTTTTTGACCACTGCTTTCTCCTGTAAATTATTAGACACAACCAAAAAACCGTTTTCTTCATAAATCCTAATGTGCAATGGCCTGGCAGAATTTACGACGTTATGCTTCACTGCATTTTCCAATAACAACTGTAACGATAGCGGTACTATTTTAGCTTCCGGGTCAGAAGCTTTTTCCGGGATTTCAAAAACGATGCTATCCTCGAACCGCATTTTTAAAAGTCTCACATAAGTTTTAGCGAACTGTAGTTCCTCATCTACCGATATCAAATTCTTGCTCTTCTGTTCCAATACATAGCGATATACCTTGGAAAGTGAAGTTGTAAATTTTTGTGCTTGACTAGGGTCCTCCTCTATTAAACTGGTCAAAACATTAAGGCTATTGAATAGAAAGTGTGGATCTAGTTGATTCTTTAAGGCATCAAATTTGGCCGAAGCTGATCCTGCGATGATCTTCTGCTCCTTGACCCTAGTATCCTGTAGGGCCTTATAAAAATAGAAGGCATGAAGAAAAAGCGATACGATTACGGTAATTATCAATGCCAAAACATAAGCATCCAATTGCTCCTCTGCGATGAATTGGTTGAAATCGGTGCCAAAAATTACCACTTCCGTAAACATGCGTACACATGCAAAAGCGATAATTGTAAGTATGACAGAACCCAAGGCCCCAAACCAGAGCCGTTTTTGTATTTGTTTATCCCAGCTATAAATTGTGGAAATATAATCGTTATAATAGGCATTCACCGCTGTAAGTACAAAAGCGTATAGAAAACTGATACCAACATACTGTAGTTCCCTTGAAAGTGTAATGGTATCCCATTTAGAGAATAACAGATGAAATACTTCTATCACCAGGGCAATGAGTATACTAATTCGTAAAACTTTTCTAAAATTACCCATTAAACCATATTACTTTCAGGCCAGCAAGCTCTTTGAATTAACCGAAACTTGATATTTTAAAATTAGGGATTTACTTTCATTCTCAAAACGAGGTGAAGGTATTTCCTAAATTACCAACAAAGATGCTCGTATAAAAAAGGCGCTAAAAAAAATACATTCCGAAATGTTGAATCAACCGTCCGAAATGTTATTATGGTGGAGTTGAATACAGCTATTAGGCTATTTCCCCACCTGTAGACTATGAATCCAAAAATTTACGCTGTGTGCAGACTTTAATAAATGTTCTCCCCTCTTAATAGGAATCAAGGTTCACGGACACCCTAATTCATAATATGATGCAATTCCTTCTTAAATAAAAGGAATAGGACGTTTTTTGAATCAATCCTATTATTTCATTTAATTTTACGGCATGGTAAAAAATGTACAGATACGTCTATCCCTAGAAGAGGAAGCCCTACCGGGTAGTTTGGAAAAGAAAACGGGGAAGTATCTTGGTATCGAGAAAGAATCCTTTCAAATAAAGGTGCTCCGTAAATCCATCGATGCCCGTAAACCTAAAATCGTATTTAATTACAAATTAACGGTTTACATAGACGAACCTAAACCTACTGATCAAGTTTCTTTTGATTACAAGGAGGTATCAAAAGCAAAGGCTATCCACATTGTAGGCTTTGGCCCCGCAGGTATGTGGGCCGCCTTACGATGTCTGGAACTAGGGTATAAGCCCATTGTCCTAGAACGTGGAAAGGATGTAAAGCAGCGGCGTAGAGACCTTAAGGCGATTAATCAGGACCATATTGTAAATGGGGAAAGTAACTATTGTTTTGGGGAAGGTGGAGCCGGTACGTACTCTGATGGCAAACTCTATACCCGCAGTCTTAAACGTGGCGATGTTCGTCGTATTTTTGAAAGTTTGGTCTTTCATGGGGCAACAGAGCAGATTTTGGTGGATGCCCATCCGCATATCGGTACGAACAAACTCCCTAAAATTGTCCAAAATATAAGGGAAACGATTCTGCAACAGGGTGGCGAAATCCATTTTAATACCAAGGTAACCGACTTCGTCATCAAGAACAATACGTTAAAAGCCATTGTTTTAAATGAAACCGATGAAATGGCGGTAGACCGTCTTATTCTCGCTACAGGTCATTCCGCCCGGGACATATTTGAACTTTTGCATAAAAAGGATATCGCAATTACGGCGAAATCCTTCGCCATGGGGGTACGTGTAGAGCATCCGCAGCATATTATCGATAGTATACAATATCATTGTTCTGGGGAGCGAAATGAATTATTACCGGCTGCTTCTTACAGTTTGGTGGAACAGGTAAATCACAGAGGAGTGTATTCGTTCTGCATGTGTCCCGGTGGATTTATCGTTCCTGCAGCAACGGCTCACTGGGGAAGTGGTAGTGAACGGTATGTCCCCCTCCAAACGTAACAACCTGTATGCGAATTCCGGAATTGTGGTTGAAATCGATGTAGAACAAGACATTCCCAAATATGAAAAATTTGGTGCCTTAAAAGGACTGGAATTCCAAAAGGATTTGGAGCGACTTGCCTATACCTCCGGTGGACGAACGCAATCGGCTCCCGCTCAACGGCTTACCGATTTTGTGGAAGGAAAGTTATCTCAAGACCTGAACCCTACCTCCTACCAGCCCGGATTAAATTCTGCTCCCCTACATTCCTTATTACCAAAGCTACTGGGCAGTAGGTTACGGCAAGGATTTAAGGCTTTTGGAGAAAAAATGCATGGTTACTACACCAGCGAAGCGAATATTGTTGGGGTTGAATCGCGAACCTCATCTCCAGTGACGATTCCCAGAAATGAAGATTTGGAGCATCCGGTCATCAAAGGGCTTTTCCCCTGCGGGGAAGGCGGAGGCTATGCCGGCGGTATCGTTTCGGCTGCTATGGACGGTGAGCGCTGTGCGGAAGCCGCAATTATGGGGTATTAAGCAAAGTCGACTACCTGCCCGAAGTTAAGGTCGAAAAATAATCCAAAAGTCTCAATTGAAATCGATCTAGTTCTTTTGCTCCCCTTCTTTTGTCGCTACCGTACTCGACACACAATACTTTATCATGCATTGTACCCACTAAAAACTAAAAAAACAACTGTCAACCATTAAACGTATCTTTGCCGCTTATAAAAAATTATGACATTTAAAGAACTCGGCCTAGCCGAACCCATCCTAAAAGCCTTGGAAGCGGAAGGATATACTCACCCCACCCCTATTCAGGAACAATCCATTCCCATTTTACTTAAAGGAAAAGATTTATTAGGCGTTGCGCAGACAGGTACCGGTAAAACGGCCGCTTTTGGTATTCCCATATTGCATTTAATGTATGAAGGTATTCGCTTGAGCCAATCTAAACGAAAGGTAAAGGCCCTCGTTGTCACCCCAACCCGTGAGCTCGCCTTGCAGATTGGTGAGAGTTTTACGGCCTATGGAAAATATACCGGACTTCGCAATGCCGTTATCTTTGGGGGCGTAAAACAAGGGAAAACAAGTGAATGCCCTAAAAGCTGGCGTAGATATTTTAATTGCCACGCCAGGCCGACTGCTAGACTTAATGGATCAAGGTTATATTTCATTCAGGGATTTGGAGCATGTGGTCTTGGACGAAGCGGACCAAATGTTGGATATGGGCTTTATCCACGATATCAAAAAAATTATAGCCAAGCTGCCTTCTAAAAGGCAATCCTTGTTCTTTTCGGCTACGATGCCAAAAGATATTGTAGAGCTATCCCGCAAAATGTTGGGAGATTTTGAAAGGGTTACGATAAAACCAGAACAAGCTACCGCAGAAAAAGTGGAGCAAGGTGTTTATTTTGTAAACAAGGGCAACAAGCCAAAGCTTCTCGTACATATTTTGGAACAACAGCCACAAGATTCTGTGTTAGTGTTTTCCAGAACAAAACACGGGGCCAATAAAATTGTAAAAAAATTGGCCCAGGCAGAAATCCGCTCTGCTGCTATACATGGCAACAAATCGCAGACCGCAAGACAAAAAGCATTGGGCGATTTTAAGGACGGAAAATTGAAGGTATTGGTCGCTACGGACATTGCAGCAAGAGGAATTGATGTGGAAGAACTTTCGTTGGTCGTAAATTATGACCTTCCCAATGTTTCCGAAACCTATGTACACCGTATAGGAAGAACCGGGCGCGCCAATGCCAGTGGTACGGCACTATCCTTTTGTGATGTGGATGAGCGCCCTTACCTTAGGGATATAGAAAAATTAATCAATCAGCAAGTTCCCCGTATGCCAGAACATCCGTTTACCGGCGCTGTTGAGGAGGAAAAGGATGACAGGCCACCAAGATCGCCTAGACCACAGAACCATTCGGGTAAACGCAATCCTAATAAAAACAGATCGGGCAATTCAAATTTTAGGGGTAAGAACAACCGGAATAGTACGAATGCCAACCGTAGAAGTTCATCGAACAAAAGGGACTGATTTTTTTAGCAAAAATGCGATGAACGCTTATCTTTAAGTCACTAGTTTCAATTTGCATGAAGAAACAGTTACTTGTATACGGTAGTGGGCGGCATACCGTACCCTTTCTGAGGTATATGGCCAATGCCACCGCTAAAGAAACACCTAAAATGTGTTTTATACCTACCGCCAGCGGAGAGGATCAAACCTATATCGATTCTTTCTACGAGGTATGTTCCCAGCTCAACGTAATACCCCATGTGCTGAGCGTATGGATCAATTCCTATGATCAGAAAGAAACCTTCGAAGAACTGATTTTAGGGATGGACGCTATTGTCGTGGGCGGTGGAAATACTTTGAACATGTTAGCCATATGGAAGGCACAAGGGATTGATAGTGCCCTTAAAAAAGCCTATGATAACGGAGTTGTCATGGGTGGTGGCAGTGCAGGGTCACTATGTTGGTTCAATGCGGGAACTACAGATTCCAGACCTAAGGAATTAAGTATTGTGAACGGAATGGGGTTTATAGATAAAAGTCATTGTCCCCATTACAATTCGGAACCTTATCGCAGACCTTTGTACCATAAAAACATTCTTTCAGGTAAGCTAAGCGATGGCTATGCCTGTGATGACCGATCTGCGATACATTTTATGGATGGCGAGGTACATACTTCCATCTCCTTAGATAGCGAAAATTGCTCCTACTATGTATATGAAAAGGACGGAAAAATCATTGAGGAAAAAATAATAGGAATGGTTTTGCTTTAAATCTGCAGCTCCATAATTATCCTTTTCTTTACTCTAGTGTTCAAAACTAGGACACACCTTAAGAAATATTCTTAGGAACCAATACTACCATTATTCCTTACTTTCTATTTATGCCCATATTTGGGATTTATTGTATATTTAGTACAATAAATCAAAAAAGTCTTCCCCCGTTAGTTACCTCTAGCACTCTAAATGGCTAGAGTGATCAGCTAATTGATTTTTGAATTACATTTTAATCTGAATATAAAAAATTAAATATTCGACCGTTTAACTAAAATCAATGAGCGACATGAGTAAACCTTGGACTAAGAAAGAACTAAAGATTTATCTATTTTTGTTATGTGCACAAGCGGATGCGGTGCAAACCACAGCAGAATTGGATTTAATCAAACAAAAAACCGATAGTACCACTTTTACAAGAGTCTACCGAGAATTTGAGGAAGATGATGAAGATACCCGACTACAAAAAATAGAATCGGCTGTCCACAAACATACTTTTAGCCATATGGAACTGGCGGATCTTCGAAAAGAAATTAACGAACTATTCAATACAGATAAAAAATACTCTGCGGCGGAACGTTATCTGGATAAGCTGCTGGATAATATTATCTATTAGGTATTGGAATGTTGCTTTGTAAGGAAGCCATAGGTTTTAGTAATACTATAATGGTATATCCACGCCATAAACCGGTGCATCAGTTCCAAGAATTACTAAGGATTGATTCACTGCCAATACGACTTATTATGGCGTCTTGACGTCCAAAAAAACAATTGGACGTTTTCAAATCCATAACGACTCAAATACCGAATGAACTTGCACCTAGCTTCTATCCCAGTCCATAAATTAGAACGCATACACTTTTCATGAAACCAACCCCGAAGTTAGAAAAAGAGATTCTTCAGATTTATGATATTTGGCTTCATAGTTACCTTAATGGTGATGTTGAAACCTATGCGCAATACTTGGATCACTAACTACCACTTTATTGGTTCTACAAACAATGAGGAATTTTTAGACAAAAAAAATACTACAGAATTTTTTAGAGATACAGCGAGCAATTTGCGGGAATGATGGATTTACGGAATGAAACCAAAACGCTCAAACAATTTGATGAGCATGTATTCATAACCCACTTTTGTGACGTATGGTTCTTAAATGAAGAACAATGGAATTATTATGGTCGTTTTAGGCTATCCGATGCAATAATGAAACACACCAATGCAGGTTGGCACTTTATCTATCAACATTTCTCCACGACCGATTCTAAAACCGAGGAAGGCGAAACCATAGGGTTTGATAAAGTTAATGCTGAAAATCAAGAATTACGCGAAGCTATAAAGCGTCACACCCATGAACTCGAAGAAAAAAATCGAGAGCTCCTAGTTGAAGGGGCTTTGGAAAAGGTAAGAAGCCGCACCATGGCCATGCAACATAGTGATGAATTACAAGAGACCTCTTTCTTACTCGACCAACAAGTAAGAGCTTTGGGAATTAATACTTGGGGATGCGCATTCAATATTTACGGCGAAAAAGAATCGACAGAATGGTTTGGAAATGAAGCCGGTGTTTTACACACATATACTGTTCCACTTGAAGGTATATTTAAGGAGTATTTTGAAAAAGGTAAAAAGGGAGAATCCCTATTCATCAAAGAGTTTTCAGGTGAGACATGTGTCGCACATTATGAGTATATGAGTTCACTTCCCGTAATAGGTGATGTGTTGAAAATTTTAAAGGAGACCAACAATGGCTTTCCAACCCATCAAATAGACCATGTCGTTTATTTCAAATATGGCTATTTGTTGTTTATTACTCGAGAACGTGTAGCTGATGCAGGAGCTGTTTTTAAACGTTTTGCCAAAGTTTTCGAGCAAACCTACACGCGTTTCCTAGACCTACAAAAAGCAGAAGAACAGGCAAGGGAGGCACAGATAGAAGCTGCTTTGGAAAAAGTACGTTCGTTTTCCTTAGCTATGCAAAAAAGTGACGAATTATTAGATGTAATTGGTATTGTATCAGAACAATTACATGCATTAAGATTGAAATTTGATACAATTTGTTTTGGTGAAAGTAACAAAGACGGCGCCGTGAAATTTTGGCTAACGTCAAAAGGTTTACCTAAGCCTATTCTTGTAGATGTTCCACCTATAAAAAATAAAGGAGTACAGCGCGTAGTTAAAGCTCAAAAAGATGGTCTTAAGTTTTTAGCCGATGTTGTAACTGGGAAAACTTATACGGAATGGAATAATCACATGCTAACTAATAGTCAATTACAATACTTACCAGAAGTTGCTAAAACCTACTTAGCAGGGACATCTGGTTTTGCGAGATCTTCTTTTTTTCTAAAGGAAATTGCGCTATACGCAATGAATTATCAGATTGAACCATTTTCTGATGCTGACAACGCTATTTTTAATCGATTCGCGCAAGTATTTGACCAATCTTACACACGTTTCCTAGATCTAAAAAAAGCTGAGGCTCAAGCAAGAGAATCGCAAATCGAAGCTGCATTAGAAAAAGTCCGTAGCCGAACTATGGCGATGCAACATAGTGATGAATTACCAGAAGCTGCTAACAATCTTTTTCTGCAAGTACAAGCATTAGGGATTCCAGCATGGAGTGCTGGTTACTGTATTTGGGAAAAAGACCAAAAAAGTGCATTGTGTCATATGAGTAGTGAAGGAGAAGTTCAAAAAGCATTTTCATTACCAACAATTGGTGAAGGGTATAATTTTTACGACCCCTATAAAAAAGGGGAGACCTTTCATGTTTCGGAATGCGGTGGCGAAAATCTCGTTAAGCATTATGACTTTATGAAAACACTTCCCACTGTTGGAGCCATATTGGAAGAACTTGAAAAGGCAGGATTAAGTTTACCAACCTTTCAGATTTTTCATATTGTATTTTTTAAGTTCGGTTATGTAATGTTCATCACCTATGAAACTGTACCAGATGCGCATCACATATTTAAACGGTTCGGTCAGGTTTTTGAACAAACTTACACACGTTTTCTAGATTTAAAACTTAAAGAAGATCAAGCTGTAAAACTTGAAGAAGAAAAACGACGCCTAGAGAAAACACTAAAGGATCTTCAAGAAACACAAACACAACTAATTCAGTCCGAAAAAATGGCAAGTCTTGGAGAGCTCACCGCGGGTATTGCGCATGAGATTCAAAACCCCTTAAATTTTGTGAACAATTTCTCAGAAGTAAGCAAAGAACTTTTGGATGAAATGTTGGAAGAAATGGAAAAGGGGGATATGGAGGAAGTTAAAGCCATAATGGATGATGTGATTCAAAACCTGGAGAAAATAAACCATCACGGAAAACGGGCCGATGGTATCGTAAAGGGAATGTTACAGCATAGCCGCGCTAGTGGAGATAAGAAAGAACCAACAGACATAAATGCCCTTACAGATGAATATTTGCGCTTGGCCTACCATGGATTGCGTGCAAAAGATAAATCGTTCAATGCTGACTTGGTTACTGACTTTGATGCTTCTTTAGGTAAAATCAATGTGATTCCCCAGGATTTAGGAAGGGTTATATTGAATTTGATCACCAACGCATTTTATGCCGTCAACGAGAAAAAACAACAGGACGAACATTTCAAACCTTCAGTTACTTTAAGTACGAAAAAGACAAAAGAACATGTAGAAATAAAAGTGACAGACAATGGAAACGGTATACCTCCAGAGGTCATAGATAAAATATTTCAACCCTTTTTTACCACAAAACCTACTGGAGAAGGCACTGGTCTAGGGTTAAGCATGAGCTATGATATCATAACCAAAGGCCATGGCGGTAGACTTAAAGTGGAAAGCAATGAAGGAAAAGGAACCACATTTTATATTATCTTACAGTTGACTAAATGACCATGAAAAAACCAACCACAAATTACCAAATAGCTGCGGCTTTGATTTTTGGCATTCTTACGATCAATTCCTGTACAAATTCTAACGAGATTCCTCCTTTTCCAAACACAGGGAGCGAATTTAAACAACCCCTTACGAAAAGTTTTGAGTTTTCAGAACCGGATACCATCGTTTGGACCACTAAAGAAACGAATTCCCTGGGTCAACTGCCCGTCAAAAAATTTGATTGGGACAAGATACCTTCGAAACCTGTTGATTTTGGACTTCCTACTGCATTCGCCAAAACGAGCGAAAAAAAACCGTTTAGCTTGGATAGCCTCCCCGTACTGCCTTTCAAGTTGGATAGCTTGCAAGAAGGAACTTTGAGCATAACGGTTAAAGACCTTGGAAAACCAGAAATCATAACGGCCGGAGAATTTTATAACAAACAAGGTGCCACAAGGGGGGTTATGTCCGTTACTACAGATTTAGGTATTCCATCGACACCGCGTACCGTATTTAAAGACAGTAAGGGTATGTTGTGGGTTGGTATGGATAGTAAAATTGCGAAATACGATTCAAATATATTAGAAATTTATGGTAGGGAGCAGGGTCTAAACATCACGACCGCTACCAGTCTATTCGAGGATTCAAAAGACAGATTGTGGGTGGGTAATACAGAAGCAATCTCGATTATTGATTTTGGGGCACAATTGATTTATGAAATTTCCAGTAGTTTACCTAGTTCTGCTGTATATAGCTTTATTGAAACCGATGATGGTAAATTTTGGCTATCCAGACAATATTCAGGCTACGATATTATTGACCTTGAAAAAAAGACTATACGCCAATTTAATCAAGAGAATGGTCTTTTGGGAACATTTAATCTAGCAGTACATCAAGACAAGGATGGTCTAATATGGCTTTCCTCAGATAGTGGGGTTAATATCATTGATTTAAAAAACGGTAAAAACTCACAACTGACTGCTGAAAACGGTTTGCCAAGTCCTTTTGTAGCAAATTTTTATAAAGACAAAACAGATAGATTATGGATTGGAACCTCAATTGGGGCAATGGTAATAGATGCCGACAGAACGGTGAGTACAAATTATCTTAATTCTGCCTTGTTCAATGATATGGAAGGGGCTGTGAGTATTTATCAAGATACCACCGGTTTATTCTGGATTGGGGGCACCAATGGTATGATGTATCAATATGATGAGTCAAAACAGGTCCTTCAAAGATTTAAGATTACGGGCGGACCTGCACAAGCGATTATAAAAATCTTAGAAGACCGTCAAGGACAGATTTGGGCCGCAGTAGCTCAAGGTGGGTTATACAAAATTGATTCAAAAACGGGTAGACCAGGAAATTTCACTACTGCGGATGGTTTATCTAGCAATGCCGTTTGGAACACCTTAGAAGCAGAAGATGGTAAAATTTGGATTGGTACATATGAGGGAATCGATATTTACGATCCTGTAAAAAAATCAATTAAACACTTGGGAAAAGCCCAAGGATTGTTGACGGACTTCAACCCTAGGTTAAAAGAGGATTCGAAAGGCAGGATATGGACTTTTGGAAATCAACTGGGAATAAGTATTGTGGACCCCAACAGTGGAACGATTTCGCAATTGACCACCGACCATGGTTTGGAAACTAACATTATATCCGGTATAACCGAGATTGGGAATGGGGAGTTTTTGTTGGGTGGTAATGAGGGAGAGCTTATGAGTGTCAATTTGGAAGAATACCTACTAAGATACCACCTGCCTTCAAGAGCAGAGAATGTGTTCCAAAACAACGTTATTATTAAGGACGCGAATAACCATATTTGGATAGCGGGTGTTGGATCAGGAGTCCAAAGAATAGACTTAACAACCAATGAACGTGTCTTTGTCACCACGGAAGAAGGACTATTATCCAATATCGTCTTTTCTATCATGCGCGATGAAAATAATCATATATGGGCTGCGACTGATATGGGTGTTCAACGTATCAATGTTGAGGATAAAGAGCTTACAAATTTTACGACCCAAGAAGGCCTTGCAGCAAACGACGTGTATGCAATAGCCGAACAAAAAGGGGAAATCTTTACAGGAACCTCTAGGGGGTTAACCATTTTAAGTCCAAAAGCTAATGCCAATCAAGAAAAGCAACAATGGACTATTAAAACTATTGGTAGGGCACAAGGATTGAATCTATTGGATTTTTCAGAAAACAGTTTCACATTTGACCGTAATACTAACTTCTGGGCCGGAGTTCAAGGAGAAATGTTGACTGTAATGGATAAAATCATTACAGATACATTAACGTCGCCCATCTACATTTCAGGAATCAATATTTTTGACCAAAAACAAGAGTTTTATGACACCGATGGAGTTAATAAAAGCCGTAAAGAATTATTTTCTAGCTGGTTACAAGATTCAGACACTACCCACCTAGGGGAGATAATTCAAAAAAAAACCGATAGTTCGTTGATTTCCAAAATTACATGGAAAGATTTAAAGGGCCCCTACAACATACCTGTCGAGCTTAAATTACCCTATACCCAGAACTATTTAAGCTTCAATTATAACGGTTTATACTATGCGAATTCCGATCAGGTGCATTATCGCTATATCTTAGAAGGAATCGATAAAAATTGGAGTCCGGTTACCACAGAAACAACGAGCGAAAACTATAGGGATCTGCCTCCTGGAGACTATTCCTTTAAAGTAGCATCAAAAGGCTTTAACGATGTATGGAGCGAACCAACATCCTTATCTTTTACAATTTTACCACCATGGTGGAAAACATGGTGGGCTAATATGCTATTCTTAGTAGTAGCTGCAGCACTCGTTTATATTATTATCGACTACCGCTCACGTTGGTTGAAAAAGGAAAATAGGATTTTAGAGGAACGCGTAACCCATCGTACTTCGCAACTTAAAAATAAAATAGATGAGTTGAAAGCGACCCAATCCCAATTGATCCAATCCGAAAAAATGGCTTCGCTTGGAGAACTGACTGCCGGTATTGCCCATGAGATACAAAACCCGTTGAACTTCGTGAATAATTTTTCCGAAGTAAATACCGAGCTCATTGATGAAATGCAAGAAGAACTCAAAAAAGGCGATTTAGAGGAGGTTTTAGCGCTCTCAAAAGATATTAGGGACAACCAACAAAAAATAAACCACCATGGCAGGCGTGCAGATGCCATTGTAAAAGGAATGCTTCAACATAGCCGCAGCAGTAGCAATGAAAAAGAACCTAGCAATATTAACGCCATTGCGGACGAGTATTTACGATTGGCCTATCATGGGTTACGAGCCAAGGACAAGTCGTTTAACGCTACGCTGAACACAGACTTTGATAAGTCTATTGGAAAAATAAATATTGTCGCACAAGATGTGGGTAGGGTTATTTTGAACCTTATCACGAATGCCTTTCATGCGGTAATCGAAAAAAAGAAAGTGGAAGGAGATGGCTATCAACCTACGGTTTGGGTAAGCACCCGGCGTATAGGCGAAAATGTGCATGTTTTGATTCGTGACAATGGTAATGGGGTACCGGATAAGGTGAAGGACAAAATATTTCAGCCCTTCTTTACTACGAAACCTTCTGGGCAAGGTACAGGTCTAGGACTTTCACTCAGCTATGATATTATAAAGACCCATGGGGGCGAGCTGCTATTGGAGACCACACAAGGGGAAGAAACCACCTTCACTATTACCCTACCCGAGGTATACGATGTTAGCAACAAAAATTAAAATTTAATCAACCAAACTAAAAAAATGAAAATATTAGTAGTAGACGATGAACATGATGTAAAAGTATTGTTCCAGCAACGCTTTAGAAAAGAAATTAGAAAGGGAGAACTTGATTTTGTATTTGCCTTTTCTGGGGAAGAAGCATTGGAGAAGATGGAATCTATGGATCAAGAGGCTGTATTAATCCTTTCTGACATCAATATGCCTGGAATGAGCGGTCTTGAGCTTTTGAAAAAAATAAAGGAAAACTACGTAGCTCCACCGCCAGTGGTAATGATGGTAACGGCCTATGGAGACGAAGAAAACAGGACTACTTCCAAAGAACTTGGGGCAGATGACTTTCTTACGAAACCCTTGGACTTTAATGAGTTAAAAGCTAAACTTAAAGACATGGTATAATGGCAAAGATAATGGTAGTTGATGATGAGACCGATTTAGAAACGCTCATCAAGCAGAAATTTAGAAAACAGATTCGACAAAATGACTATGAGTTTGTCTTTGCCGTAAATGGAAGGGATGCTCTGGAGAAGCTTGTTTTAAATTCTGATGTGGATATCGTTTTGAGCGATATCAATATGCCGGTGATGGACGGGCTCACCTTACTTTCAGAATTACATGATTCGAGTCCGTTGATAAAATCCGTCATTGTTTCCGCCTATGGGGATATGGAGAATATACGCACAGCCATGAACCGTGGGGCCTTCGATTTTATTACAAAACCCATAAATTTCGAAGATCTTACCCTTACTATGGAAAAAACCTTGAAACATGCCAAGGAACTAAAGAAAACCTTGCAGGCCATAAAGGAGAATAATATCCTAAAAATGTATGTGGATGAAAACGTACTTAACTTTATGGGCAATAGGGAATATGAATCGACCATTATGGCCAATGAGACCATTGAGGCCACGGTCATGTTTATAGACATTTGTGGTTTTACCGCAATCAGTGAAACGGCACCTGCAGATACTGTGGTGACTATGATCAATACCTATTTTGATGAAATGGTAAAACAGATTATGGCACAGCAGGGCTATATAGACAAGTTTATAGGTGATGCGGTAATGGCCGTATTTAGGGGAGAATATCATTTGGATCGTGCTATAGACGCCGCTTTGGCAATTCGTAATAAAGTAAACAACCTTCCCAGTATTAAAGGAGACGGTAAATTTCAACCCAAAGTATCCATCGGTATTAAAAGTGGTGAAATGATTAGCGGCAATATTGGCTCAGTTACCCTAAAACGATTAGATTATACGGTCATTGGGGATACCGTAAATACAGCTGCCCGATTACAGGACGCTGCAAAGGAAAACCATATTATAGTATGTCAAGAATGTTATGAGCAGGTAAAGGAATCTTTTAAATGCGAAAAACTTGGTGAAATCTCACTTAAGAACAAGACAAATCCCATGACCGTATATAACGTTTTGGAGTAGCTTTTTTCATCAATTAAAATAAAGGGTCGTTAATTATCGAAAAGCGGTCTTAATACGTATTCCCCCAGCAATAAAATAAATAATATCAACGGTTTAACCATTTAAAATGAGCACTATGAAACGTTTAAGATTATTATTAGCAGTAGGGGTTTTAAGTTTAGCTTCGGCTTATTCCCAAAAAAACAGCACGTCCAATAACATTAAAATGTATTCCCAATTATGGGATGATGTCATCAACAAGGGTGAGCTTGATCAAATCAATGACTCCAATTTTACCAGCGATATCACCGCTATTATGTTACCCGAAAATATCGTAGGCATCGCTAATTTCAAGGCCTATTACCAAAATTTTATTACGGGATTTTCTGATAGGGAGTTTACGATTATAGACCTTTTTGGCGCGGATAACAAGCTGGTTAAACATTGGAATTTTAAGGGCACCCATTCGGGAGATTTTTTTGGTATTCCGCCAACGGGCAAATCGGTGGATATGCAAGGTGTTACTTTGGTAAAAATGAGTAACGGCAAGATTGCCCAGGAACAGGATTTTATGGATAATGCGGTATTAATGCAGCAATTGGGATTTGTCTCTGACACAGATAATATAAGCACCATCGACGCACTTTACAAATCGTTTGCAACGGGAGACATACCAGCGGTACTGGGCGTAATGGCCCCATCTGTAGAGTGGAATGAGGCGGAGAGCAATTCCTTATCCGACGGCAACCCTTATGTTGGTCCGGATGCCGTTCTGGCAGGAGTATTTGTCCGTATTGGGGAAAACCATGACTATTTCAAATTAAAGGACATACAACTGCATAATATGGACAATAACCAAGTCCTGGCTACTTTACGGTATGATGCAAAAGTGAAAGCTACCGGGAAATCCTATGATGCCCAAGTAGCACATTTATGGACATTGAACGAGGGAAAAGTAATCGCATTTCAGCAATACGTGGATACAAAAAAACTAGCGGATGCGGAAATGGAATAAACCTGAAAATCAAATCCTTTACCTTTAATTGATGCAACCAACCACCCTATGAAAGCATTCCATTATTTATATTTCTTTTTTTTAATCCTTATTAGTTCCTCATGTACAAAAAGTGAAATCTTTGATACCCTAATTCGAAATGGCCAAATCGTAGATGGTTCTGGGCAACCGATGTACCTAGGTGATATAGGCATCAATGGCGATACCATTGCAGCCATTGGCAACTTAGATAAGGCCCAGGGAAACAAAGAAATAGATGCGACGAATTTGGTAGTTGCCCCCGGTTTTATCAACATGCTCAGTTGGGCCACTGAATCACTAATAGAAGACGGAAAATCGCAAAGCGATATCCGCCAGGGAATAACCTTGGAAGTTTTTGGGGAAGGTTGGTCCATGGGGCCGTTGACCGAAGCATCCAAAAAAGCGGTTCAGGGCATTGGGGACGGTAGCATTGAATATGATATTACTTGGGAGACGTTGGGTGGCTATTTACAGTTTCTAGAGGATAAGGGCGTCTCTCCCAATATTGCCTC
Source organism: uncultured Flavobacteriaceae bacterium (assembly GCA_963815225.1). GTDB lineage: Bacteria > Bacteroidota > Bacteroidia > Flavobacteriales > Flavobacteriaceae > Maribacter. Next base: position 123,077 of record CAWFGA010000005.1, on the reverse strand, counting down.
TTTTGTTGGGGCTACCACACTGCGCATCAACACCGTAGGTTTTGAGGATCGGGCTGCCACCGCCAACGAAATGGAGGTTATGAAAGGCATGGTCAAAACGGCCATGGAGGAAGGGGCCATGGGTGTAGGTTCTTCACTAATATATGCCCCTGGCTTTTATGCGGGTACCCAAGAATTGATAGCATTGTGCAAAGTAGCCTCGGCATATGATGGCATGTATATTTCCCATATGCGTAGCGAGGGCAATCGGTTTTTGGAAAGTTTGGATGAACTCATCCGGATTGCCGATGAGGCCAATATCCGAGCGGAAGTCTACCATTTAAAGCAAGGTGGTAGAGACAATTGGAATAAATTGGAACCCGCTATCGCAAAAATAGACTCGGCGCGCTCAGCTGGTCTTCATATTACCACAAACATGTATAATTATACCGCAGGCGCTACGGGCCTTGATGCATCAATGCCTCCCTGGGTGCAGGAAGGCGGCTATGATAAGTGGGCAGAACGCTTGCAAGATCCCGTCATTCGAAAAAAACTAATTACGGAAATGACCACTCCAACGAATGAATGGGAAAGCTTAATGATGGGGGTTGAATCGTATGAGGATATTATATTGATCGGATTCAAAAATGATAGCCTAAGGTACCTTACCGGTAAGTCACTGGCCGAAATTGCCCAGCTTAGGGGCACGTCTCCAGTGGAAACCGCCATGGACTTGGTCGTACAGGACGGTAGTCGCGTTGGTACGGTTTATTTTTTGATGTCTGAAGAAAACGTAAAAAAACAGTTAACCCTTCCCTATATGAGTTTTGGCTCCGATGCGGAATCTTCCGCTCCGGAAGGAGTTTTTCTTGAAGCGAGCACACATCCACGAGCTTATGGAAACGTTGCACGCTTATTGGGTAAATATGTACGGGACGAAAAAATAATTCCTTTGGAAGAAGCCATTTATAAACTTACGACCCTCCCCGCTACAAATCTAAAAATCAAAAAACGGGGTGCCTTACAAGAAGGCTATTTTGCCGATGTTGCCATTTTTGACCCCAAAACCATTAGCGACAACGCTACCTTCGAAAAACCGATGCGTTATGCTACAGGAATGCAGCATGTTTTCGTAAATGGCCAACAGGTTTTGAAAGATGGGGAACACACAGGAAATCTGCCTGGCCGTGTAGTAAGAGGTCCCGGGTGGAAAGGCCATAACTAAATTATTACACGATGAAAATAAAAAGATTTGCTGTTTTTCTATTGCTTGTATGGTCTGCCCAAATTGCTTTCGCGCAGCAACAATCCGAAGATAAAAAGCTGAACGATATGATTGTTCAAGGAATGAAGGATTGGAACATTCCAGGCTTGGCCGCCATAGTGGTAAAGGACGGTGAAGTCGTCTTTCAAAAAACCTACGGCGTCAAAAATTTGGAAACCAAAGAACCCGTAAACGAGAATACCCTATTCAATATGGCATCAACAACAAAGGCATTGGTTGCCATTGCTATGGGTATGTTGGTGGATGACGGCAAACTTAACTGGGACGATAAGGTAATAGACCATGTCCCCTATTTTAAACTATCGGATTCCTACATAACGGCAGATGCCCGGGTAAAAGACTTACTCACCCATAACTTAGGAATCGGAAATGCAGACAACCTTTGGACACTTGACAGTCTGTCTACTGCAGAAACTATAAAGCGATTTCAATTCGCCGAAAAGAGATATCCCTTGCGCGGGGGCTTTACCTATCAGAATATCATGTATGCCGTTGCGGGTGAGGTTATAGCGGCAGCGAGCGGAAAACCGTGGCACCAGTTTGTGCAGGAACGTATATTCAATCCCTTGGAGATGAATCGTACAACTGCAATTGCCCGAGAAATTTTTACAGCCGGAAACTATGTTACCCCCTATTTAGATGATCACGAGGATGGTATCGTACAAGTTGAATATGGCTTTTCTGACCAAATTGGACCCGCAGGTATGATTTGCTCAACACCCAAGGATATTTCCAATTACTTGAAGTTTTTGGTCAATGACGGTATTTATAAATCTGACACCTTGGTACGGCCCAAAACTTTCAAAACTTTGTTTGAACCCCATTCCCTTTTAGGTACTACAGGCACGTATCCTACCAATCAACTAACCAAGCCCAATTGGAACACGTACGGTTTGGGTTGGTTTCAGCAAGATTACAGGGGAAACAAATTGGATTTTCATACCGGTAGCCTATTCGGGCTCGTAGCCATAGCAGGAATTATGCGCGATAAGGACGTGGCGGTCTATGTATTTGCCAATTTGGACCATGCAGAATTGCGCCATGCTATTTTATACAAGGCTATGGACCTTTATGCCTTTGATGATGACACAAGGGATTGGCATACAGAAATATTCAACCTATACGAAGACATCAAATTCAAAAACCAGGAAAAGCTACGGAAAGAACTGGAAGCAAGGGTTAAAAATACTACGCCCAGTTTACCGTTGTCAGGGTATGTGGGAAAGTATGCAAATGATATGTTAGGTACTGCAGGGGTTACGGTATTTGAAAACGGTTTAAGGATTAACTTAAATGATTTTATAAGCTACGCGGCTCAACATTGGCATTATGATACCTTCATAACCAATAAAGACCCTCGTTTCTATGAAACTTTAAAAGTACATTTTGAACTTGATGAAACCGGTAACGTGTACCAGCTCCATATGATGGGAGAAGTATTTAAAAAACAGAAATAAGCTCTTTAACTAAAATAGTAACCTTTTAATTGAACAAAAACGATTATGAAAAATTACCTTTTGCTTTTTGCCTTAATAGTATCAGTGGTAGTACAGGCCCAAACCGATGCCGAAATGGCAGTGGAAACTGTAGATAAGAATGAAATCGAAGGCCATATTTATTTTTTGGCCGATGATGCCCTAAAAGGGCGTGCCACGGGATCGCCGGAATTAAAGATCGCGGCGTCCTATTTAGCCAACACCTTACGTAGCTATGGGGTTAAAACCAATCCTGAAAACGGTACCTACTATCAAAACCTTGATTTATATCGGTATTTTTTATCCGACGATATAAAACTTTCACTGAACGACCAACCTTTTAATGAAGTAGTGGCCTTTGATATTGAGGGTATTAACAGTGAAGAAAATGCAATCTACCTCAATTACGGTCTTGAAAAAGATTACAAAGGAAAAAATGTAAATGGAAAAATAGTTGTTGTAAAGGCGGGTACGGCAGAGGCCCCAGAACTTAGGCCCGCTCTGGGAAGTCGCGCTGCAAAGCGTGATCTGGCCATTAAAAATGGAGCAAAGGGCTTAATAGAAATTGGGGCATTTGATACTGAATTATGGCCACGTTTTAAGCATGCCTTTGAAGAACGTACCAGCCTAACCGAATCCGAAAAAGAAGCTTTACCGCTCTACCTATGGGTGCAGACCACTCCAGAGGAGCTGGCCAAACTAGGCCCGGAATCGATACCTTTAACGATAGAGAGTAGCGGAGTCCAAAAAGAAATACTAAAAACCCAAAATGTCATTGGAATTGTTGAAGGAACAGATTCCAAGCTAAAAGATGAATATATTATTTATTCCGCACATTATGACCATGTGGGAATCGGTAGACCCGATGCAGCTGGAGATAGCATTTATAATGGCGCTAGGGACAATGCCATAGGGACCACGGCGGTTCTGACGATGGCAAAGAATTTAGCCAAACACCCTACCAAACGTTCCGCGCTTTTCATTTTGTTTACAGGTGAAGAACTAGGACTCTTGGGCAGTAGGTACTATGTGGAACATCCTGTCTTACCCCTAAATCAAGTAATCTATTGTTTTAATACCGATGGTGGTGGCTATAACAATACAAGTTTAGCGACTATAGCAGGATTGAACCGTACTACCGCTAAGGAAAAAATGATAGCAGGGGCGAAGACATTTGGCTTAACAGCCTTGGATATTGATGAAGTAGCACCTGAGGAGGGCCTCTTTGACCGAAGTGATAACGTTAGCTTCGCACGAGTAGGTATCCCCGCTCCCACCTACTCTACCGGGTTTGATGCCTTTGATGATGAAATCAACAAATACTATCACCAAGCTGCCGATGAGGCCGATAGTTTGGATTATGATTACTTGGTGAAGTTTTATCAAGGCTATATCCTTTCAGGAAGGTCTATTGCCAATGATCCTGTACGCCCCTATTGGATCAAGGGTGATAAATACGAGGCCGCGGCAAATGTTTTGTATGGAAAAGTTCCTGCAGCCCCGATTAAAAATTAAATCTATAACCACTTGCACTTAGATAGGATGCAACCTGTTTTCAAAACCTAAAGTTTCGCATATTCAAAACAAGCTACTTTATGAAACACCATTTAATCTTCCTATCCACTATTATTATAATTTTTGTTGGGTGCGGCAGAACTACCGAAAATCGCACGAACCCAACTTTTGAACATGATATCAAATCTGGCCCAACCCCTTGGACCAGCGATGTCTTTGAACTGGAAGAAGATGATTTCACCTTCGCCATTATTGCAGATTTGACCGGTGGTGAACGCCAAGGTGTTTTCAGTACTGCTGTAGAACAGTTAAGTTGGTTAGATCCCACATTTGTCGTAAGTGTGGGTGACCTTATCGAGGGGGGAACGGAAGATTCTTTGCAACTGGCAACCGAATGGGATTCTTTTGGCAGCCGTGCTTCAAAACTGAGTATGCCTTTCTTTTACCTAGGCGGTAATCATGATTTGACCAACCCAATGATGCGAAGGTTTTGGGAAAACCGCTTTGGGCGGCGTTACTATCATTTTGTATACGAGGGTGTGCTCTTCTTAATGTTGGATTCAGAAGACTACGAGGAACAGTGCATGAAAGAAATATTGAGGCCCGAGCCAAAGCCCTAAAGATTATAGCCGGTGAGGCTGAGGGTATATATGAAGAAACAGAATACTTCAACATGCAAGAGCGGCAGGTTGGAGGAATGAGTACTGACCAATTCAACTATTTCAAAAATGTATTGGAAGAATACCAAAAGGTGAAATGGACCTTCGTACTCATGCACAAACCGCTTTGGAAGCGCGAAGACGACAAAGGGCTGGGAAAACTGGAGGCCCTTTTGTCCACCCGGCCCTATACGGTCATCAATGGTCACGAGCACTCCTATTCCTATCGTTTACGTAATGAACGTGATTATATGATTTTGGGTACTACAGGAGGTGGTCAAGAGCAACAAGACTACATGGCCTTTGACCATGTCTCTCTCATTAGAATGGATAAAGAGCCCATTATAACCCATATAAAAATGGGTGGTATTTTAAATAAAAAAGGGAGATTGCCCGAGAATAGCGAACTTGTTAATTAGCTCTAAAGAAAAGCTCATGATAAAATTTTTCCGCAACATTCGCCAAAACCTCTTAAAAGAAGGAAAAACACAAAAATATCTCAAATATGCGATTGGGGGAATCGTTCTTGTGGTCATTGGGATATTGATAGCCTTACAGATTAATAATTGGAATGAAGGAAAAAAATTACACGTAAAAGAAGTTGAACACCTTGAAAACATTCGAAAAAATCTTCAGACAAATATTACGCTTTTAGAAAAATATATGGTCTTTCATAGAACCTCAATAAATTCCTATAAATCGCTAAGTGAAGTCATTAAAAATAAAGTAGGTTACAACGATTCCTTAGGTTATGATCTACATATGGCACTTATCTTTCCAGAATCCAAGTTGTCGTATGCAGGGTATGAGAGTTTAAAAAGTTTTGGTTTTGATATTATCAAAGACAAAAACATCAGAAATTCCATTATCGATGTTTTCGAGTTAACCTATCCTGAAATGAGGGAAAATCTCTCGGTAACCGAAAATGAAGTAAGTCTTGTAACCACACCTTTTAGAATGGAGCATTTCGAGATGATCGATGTGGGTGAAGGACTCATACCCAATGATTTTGAAACATTAAGAGAAAATCAAACGCTTAAAAATCATTTATCGGTTTATAACAATGTCAATAATTGGGCAATTTTTCTAAAAGACAAATGTATTCAGGAAAGTAAAAAGCTTATTGTCCTAATTGATAATGAATTGGGTAAAAAATAAATTTCAATGATAAAACTCTTTCGTAAAATCCGCCAGAACCTCCTGAATGAGGGCAAAACCACAAAATACTTCAAATACGCCATTGGCGAAATCATTCTTGTTGTCATTGGCATTTTGATTGCGCTACAAATTAATAATTGGAATGAGACCAGGAAGGACGAAATAGAGGAAAAGGCAATTCTAAAAAGTCTAGTAGAGAATCTGAACATTGCAAAAAAACAATCCGAGCTACTTATCTTAGAAGAAGAGCACCTAAAATTAGGACTTATAAGCATTTTAGGCATTAACAAGATACAGCACAAAAATGCTACATTAAAAATTTCGGATTCACTTTTCAAATCGGCAGTGTGGGACCTGCAAAGCGATCAGCCTACGTTTAATGCCTACAATAATTTGAAAAACACGAACAAACTCAGCCTGATAAAGGACAAAAGTATAAATGAAAAATTTACGGATCTAGATTTCAACCTCAACAAGCTAAACGATATACTTGAAGACCGCTTACAGGTGCATCAAATTCGTATTGATGACATTCTGGAAAACGATGTTAACTTTATTCCGTTAGTGAAATATAACATTGCCGATATTAATATTGAAAATGAATTACCCAATACCTATAAGGAAATAGTAGAAGATAAAAGAATAAGAAATCTGTTAGGTATGAAATTGAGCTTTACACAGGATGTAATTAATCGTAGAAAAAATGTTGACCAAGCAATTAAGGAACTACTATCCTTGATCACCTTTAAACTGAATAAAACCTAAAACATTGAAAACCTATACAGCCCTTATCTGCATTTTTGTCTGTAATTTAATTTTTGGGCAAACTATAAACGAAAAATATGCCGAAGACGTCCTGTCAATAGATGCTATAATAAATGCTTACTACGATGTCGTTTCGGGTTCAAGTGAAGACCCTTGGCAGTATGAACGAGATCGCTATATCCATTCCAAAAACGCAGTCATCACTCGGTTGAACGAAAATGGCAAAGCGGAATCACGTACCCTGGAAGCGGAATACATTCCTTTGGCATTGGCCCCTAAGGAAAATTTCTATGAAAAGGAGCTCAAAAGAACTGTAACTCATTTTGGGAATCTCGCCCAAGTATGGAGTGCTTTTGAAATACGTACAGACCCCTCTACAGCAACTACCAATAGAGGACTAAACAGTATTCACCTACACTATGAAGGTAACAGATGGTTTATTGATAGCTGGACCTGTGAAATGGAGACCGGCAAGACTAGTTTCCTTGGTGATTTTTTGAAATAATAGACCCCACTTGGAAGGCTAATAACGTGGGCCAGGCAAAATTTGAAATCTACTGCGGCTTTAACTTACAAAGCCTGTAGTCCTACGAATCTATTACTATATCTAGATAAGGTGCTGATGACCCGTTTAAAAAGTAAGCTTATGTTTTACTTTGAGCAGGAGGTTGCGCATACCCATGTTGTTATCGCTAAAAAAGCAATTCCCTTAAGCAAGGGACACAAAGGTGAGCTCCTAAACCGGTTACAGACCCTGTAAATTATTAGAAAGCCCTTGACCCAAGTTCACCATACTCAGACTTTGAAAAATAAATAGATAGCTTGGGAAACTATTACCCCCCATTGGTCCTAATTGAATTGCAAAAGCCATTAAAAACATGTTTTTTAGTTACATCACTAAAAAATTATAGAATTATGAGAACACAAACAGTAAAACTTTTTGGGGCCATTAGTCTTTTGCTTGCCATTAGCACGAGTAATGGGCAAGAAGCTGGGGTGACCCTAGAATTTGAAAATGCGGTAACCGCTCAGGAATTAGTGCAAAATTACGTAAATGCCCTAAAAGCTGGGGATGTAGCTGCTATGAACGCAGTACTTGATGAAAATGCCATGGTCTATGGGTTGGGAGGCGCATTGGATTCCCTCAATGTTGCGCAACACAAAGCCTATTACGAAAACAGTACCGCTACCTACAAACACGAAATATCACAAGAACTTTATTTGCCCGTTAAAGTAACGAATAACTGGAATGAGGGCGAATGGGTTCTAGCTTGGGGAACCAACACGGTAACCGACAAAAAAACGGGAACCAGCATCCCTATCCCCTACCACACGGCCAATCTGGTACAGAACGGGAAGATTGTAATGACACGATACTTCTACGACATGCTGAATATTATGGAAAGTCAAGGTTATACACTTACACCGCCCACAGAATGAACAATACTACCAAAAACTATTTATTCAACAAATGAAAATTAGATAACCTACCGAAAAAAGTAGGTTATTTTTTTTATGACGCTAGAGATAAAATGAAGACAAATTATTACTTGGTTAAAAACGGCGCCATTACACAATAATTTGATACGTATTTTCGATGAACGCACGTAAAATCAGAGCTATTTAAATACATCATGAATAGTCTCCGAAAGATAAATAGAAGTGTTTGGGAAAGAATCCGTACCGCTCGTCCTAGTTGCGTTGCAATACCTCTTACTATTCGGTTTCTTTAGTATAAATCACCAAAAACCTAAATAGTATGAAAACAATTGAAAAAATGAGTTTTACAGCCGTACTGCTTCTATTTGCAGTGAACTCCGCGAATGGCCAACAGCTATTCCATGTTCATGAAGATATTGTGAACCCGGCGATGGATCAGGAATATAATACCGTTGCAGCTAAAATAATGCAAACAGCCAAAGAAAACCCGGTAGAAAATCTGTATGATATAGCATTGGAAGGTAATAATGGTTCCTACTACTTTGTAAAGGGAATTTCATCCATGGCAGATTTGGACAAAACCTCTGGTGTTCAATTGCTTGCGGAAAAGGTAGGCAAAGAAATGGTATACGGACTATTTACGGAGTTGGACAAATGTTACGATACCGAGCTTGACTATGTTATACGCCTGGAAAACGACCTTTCGTATATGCCAAACGGGATGACCCAGACCCCAATGGGAGAAAATTACAGATCACAGCATAGGCTCTATGTAAGTCCCAAGAACCGGGCCATGGTAAAATCAAAATTGGAAGCCATCAAGAAACTAATGTCAGATAAAGGCTCGTCCATGCACTATAGGGTCTATAAGAGCGTATTTGGGACCGATGAGTGGTACATGGTAGCGTTGGCTGCCAAAGATGCCGAAGATTACGCAAAAAAATCAAAAGATAATCAGGCTTTAATTGGCGCCGATGGCAAAAAAGCTTTTGATGAGCTCTACGCCAGCCTCCTCAAATATGAAATAGTAACAGGGAATTTACGAACAGATTGGATGGCTTCGCAAAATGAATAGCCAATAAGCAAATCTTGCACTAAAATACATTGAATACCTAAAATAAAAATTATGAAAAAAATAATGCTCTTGGGCTTGTCGTTAGCCTTATTGACCGCCTGTAATCAAAGACAACGCTACACCCAGAATTCTTCTGAAATAGATACCTTAAAAGCTGTTCTAGCGGACTATGACAACAAGGACTATACAGCGCTAAAAAGTTATTATGCGGATACTGCGAAAAGCTATATCAATACGATTGATAATCCGTTTAACAATGACCAACTGGTAGATTATCACCAACAAAACGATGCCATTTATAGCAGCCGTGGTTTTATTCACAAAGACGATGAATTTGAGATGGTCGTTACCGATGAGGGGGACACCTGGGTCAACTTTTGGGGAGATTGGAAAGGTACATTAAAGGCCAATGGAAAAGAGCTTACCCTACCTATTCACTTAACAGCCCAATTTATAGACGGTAAAATTGTGAGAGCCAGCGGTGCCTGGGATACTGCTCCCTTAGTATTGGCGATGCAAGATATAGAGGCGGCCAAGAACAGACCGGACGCAGAGCAGAAAATAATGGAATCCTATAAAACCTTCAATGAAGCTTGGAACGAACATGACGTTGAAAAATTCAAGTCCATTGCAATTGATTCATACCATAGAACTGGTAATGGGGAAGTGCAAGCGACGAATGAAGATGAATATGCGGCGCTGATGGAATCCTTCTTTACCGCCTTCCCGGATATACATTTTGAGGACATTGGACATGTACTTAAGGATGGAAAAGTGTACGCGAAATGGATAGGAACGGGAACCCATAAAGGCGAATTTATGGGGAGCGCCCCAACGGGAAAAACGTTTGAAGTACACGGACTTACCATAACTTCATATGATGACCAAGGCGTTCTGTTAGGCGATGTTAGCTATAACGATATGGCAGGTTTAGTACAACAAATCGGTATTCCTCTACCCTCAAATTAAGGGTAAAACCCTAGGTATTGTAAGTAAAATTAAACAGGCGGGTTAGGTCCTTTCGGGGGAATGTTGGGCAACTTGTTATCGATTTTCTTGAATTGGTGTTTTTTAGTGTTGGAAATCGTAATAAATTACCCTTTGATCTAATCCGCCTTTTATTTGATTAAAGGCTGTATAAACTAAAAAACTTTTAGATTCTTGTAAGCAAATTAAGCTTAAAATCAAGCAATAAGGTACTGCATCAACCCAGGGATTGGTAGGCTTTAAGCACATTCTCGATTTTAGATTCTGTTTCGTCATCAATATTTTGGCGTTCCGGTTTTTCCTGTAACCATTTTAAGGTTCTTCTAATACCTTCCGTAAAGGGAATAGTAGCCTTGAAACCGGGCACAAAGGTCTTTATCTTCGTATTATCGAACAGAACACTTTCTGCCTTATCAGCCAATAAAGTTCCGGTAAACGAAGGCTCGATCTTACAAATAAAATCCGAGGCAATATGAACCACTTTTGCCTCTTTGCCCAATGCATCCGCCAAAATTTTATAAATCATGTTCCAACTCAAAACCTCATCGGATGTAATATGGAAGGCATGGCCAATAGCTTGCGTAAGCCCAATTAAGCCAACGAATCCCTTCGCGAAGTCATCTGAATGGGTTACGGTCCAGAGCGATGTACCATCGCCGTGCACGATTATTTCCTTTCCATCCAAAATTCGTTGTGCCGTATTGTATTTATTAAATCCTCCTATAGCAATAGGGATTACCGTATCGTAGGTCAATGAGGGCCGAACGATAGTTACAGGAAACCCCTCTTCGCGGTAGGCCTTCCGTAAACGGTCCTCGCACTGTATTTTTCCTTGGGAATAGTCCCATAAATTATTACAAAGCGGTGTAGACTCCGTAATTACGGGATAGCTTAAAGGCGTCTGGTAACAGGATGCGGAACTTATAAAAATATATTGCTTTGTTCTTCCCCTGAACAAGTTTAGGTCCCGCTCAATATCGGCAGGTGTAAATGCAATCCAATTTACGACTACGTCCCATTCATGCTTCTTAAGCTCCGTAAGTTCTTCAGGCTTATTGATATCGCCAATTAAGCTATGGGCACCTTCAATTTCTACCGGCGATTGCCCTCGGTTTAGCAAATACAGTTCCATTCCCTTGCGTAAGACCAACCTACTGCTTGGCGTACTTATATTACCCGTTCCTCCTATAAACAATACTTTCATTTGCATTTTTTTATTAGTGAATTACAAAGCATAACACGATTAAATGTCCCTATAAAATGTGAGTCCGTTTTTAAAAGGATCGTAAAATGCGAACTCTTTGGTACCCCATGCCGTTTCCCTCAATAAGGTATGCGGATTAAAAATATCTTTTGTACTATACAATTCATACAAAGACTCAATGTTCTGGGTTACAATGCGCAACATAGGACGGTCAACCGCCACCTCCCACTCCTTTTTATCATGCCACTGTAAATGAATTTCTATGGCGTCCTTTATGATACCCGCATATCTTGGTTTTTTGGAATCATCGGCAAAGGCAATCCTAAAACCCAGTCGGTTTACGTAGAAATCCAAGGCCTCCACAACGTCCCAAACAGGAAGTACGGGATGTATTTGATGTAGGTATCCTTGCTGTTGCATTCGGTGAAAATACAAAAAGCTATATAATGTATATTCCTAAGGATGCAAATTCCATCGTAAACAGGATTAGTAGTAAAACTAGAAGTGATAAGATACTTGCCAGACGTACCCGGTTGGGTTTCTTTATGAAAGGCCAATTGCACTTTGCCTATATTTTCCCCATCCGATTGAAAATAATTCTGCATTATCATTATCTTCATAAACTGATAATTAACCAAAAGTCCAAATGATGAAAGTAGTCACCAAGCTCCTATTTCTTCTATTCCTTTCTACCTGTGCCGTAGCACAGGTGCCCTCCAATTTAGAATTGACCGATATTTTTAACATGGAATTCGTTTCCGACCCCCAAATATCACCGGATGGAACAAAAATTATTTATGTCCGGAATTTCAAGGATATCATGACCGATAAAAATTTATCCAACCTGTGGATTACAAATTATGATGGTTCCCAAAATCGCCCGTTAACAACGGGTAATCAAAACGATTACTACCCTAGGTGGTCCCATGATGGCGAGAAAATTATTTTTAAATCGAACAGAACAGATGATAAGATGAAGCTATATCTAATGTGGGTAGATACGAAAGAAATAGCTACGCTAACCAACACCCCTAAAGTACCCGGGGGCGTGAACTGGTCTCATGACGACCGGTATCTTGCCTTTACGATGTTCGTTCCGGAAACCGAAGAATCCCTTGTAAAATTACCGGCCAAGCCAGAAGGGGCAAAATGGAACACGCCGCCTACTTACATCGATAAATTGAACTATAGAGGAGACGGGCAAGGGTACATAAAAGGTGGACACGACCAGATATTTACGCTTTCAATTGATGGAGGCACCCCAAAACAACTTACCTCGACCAAGTTTGACCATGGGGCCCCAATTTGGTCCAAGGATGACCAATCTTTGTATTTCTCCGCAAACTTTAATCCCGATGAGGACTTTGAGCCTGCCAATAGTGAAATTTATTCAATAAATAGGTCTACCGGCAACCTAACGGCATTGACCCAAAGGTATGGCCCGGATAATGCTCCGGTTCTTTCTCCTGATGGGAAAATGCTGGCCTATACCGGTTATGATGATACCCTGCAAGGGTACCAGATTACGGAATTATATGTAATGAATAGCGATGGGTCCAATTCAAGGGTACTATCAGCTGATTTTGATAGGGATATTTCCAATGTCCAGTGGACCAATGATGGCAAAGGCCTGTACTTTCAATACGATGACGAGGGAGATACCAAAATAGGTCATATTTCTTTGGACGGAAAAATTGAAACGCTAGTAGAGGGCCTTGGGGGCCTATCGTTGGGACGCCCTTATAATGCAGGTGCATTTTCAGTTTCAGATAATGCCAAATTTGCCTATACATTGGGAGGCACAGCGCACCCATCAGATTTAGGAGTGGCCGATAAAAAAGGAACCCAGCGCCTAACGTTTGTCAATGACGATCTTTTCTCTTTTAGAAAGCTAGGTGCAGTCGAGGAACTTTGGTGGGAGTCCTCTTATGATCAACGAAAAGTACAGGGATGGATAGTTACTCCACCAGATTTTGACCCCAATAAAAAATACCCCTTTATTCTTGAAATTCACGGTGGGCCTTTTAGCAGTTATGGTGCTGTGTATAGTGCAGAAATCCAAGCCTATGCCGCCGCAGGGTATGTGGTTCTTTACAGCAACCCAAGGGGAAGCACCAGTTACGGTGCGGAGTTCGGCAATTTGATACACCACGATTACCCAAATCATGATTATGAGGATTTAATGAGCGGCGTGGATGCGGTCATAAAAAAGGGCTACGTGGACACCGAAAACTTGTTTGTTACCGGTGGTAGTGGCGGTGGGGTGCTAACTGCGTGGATCGTGGGTAAAACGGACCGCTTTAAGGCTGCCGTTGTGGCCAAGCCCGTTATCAATTGGACCAGCTTTGTTTTATATGCCGATGGTGCCGCTTTCTTCTCAAAATATTGGTTTGGCAGCAAACCTTGGGAAGATCCTGAGAGCTATTTTAGACGTTCGCCACTATCTTATGTAGGCAATATAAGCACCCCTACCATGCTGTTGACCGGTGAGGAGGATTACAGAACACCGATAGCGGAATCTGAACAGTTCTATACGGCCTTAAAATTGGTAGGTGTGGAAACGGCCATGGTCCGTATACCTGGTGCCGGACATGGTATTGCGGATAGACCTAGCAATCTAGTTGCCAAAATTGCGAGTGTTTTGGCCTGGTTCAATAAATACAAAGATGCGGAGTAGGATCATGAAATTCATTAAAAACTGGTTTATTCTAGGTATTTCCATTTTATGCTGTACCAGTTATGCACAAACAGTTGATGTACTGACCTATAATATCAAGTACGACAATGTAAACGATAGTGTCAACAATTGGAATGACAGAAAAGCGGCCATGATTCAGCTTTTACAGCACTATAAGCCGGGAGTCATAGGCATGCAGGAAGTTTTATATGGCCAATTGAGTTATTTGGTTGGGAACATGCCCAATTACAGTGCTATAGGTGTGGGTAGGGAAGATGGAAAGGAAAAAGGAGAGTACTCCCCTATTCTTTTTGATACGACCCAATATAAACTTTTGCAAAGCGAAACCTTTTGGCTCTCCACCACCCCTAATGAAATATCGATAGGTTGGGATGCTGCCCTAGAACGTATTTGTACCTACGGCCTTTTCGAAGACCGGCAGACCACGAAACAGTTTTGGGTTTTCAACACCCATTTTGACCATATGGGAAAGATGGCGCGTAAACAATCGGCCGAGCTTATTATATCAAAAATTAATGAGATAAATACCAATGGCCTACCCGTAGTGTTTATGGGAGACCTGAACCTTACCCCAGACCAAAAACCGATACAGTTTTTACAAAACCAACTGACCGATGCCCAATTGGCCTCTGTATCTAAGTTTTACGGCCCAACCGGTACTTTTAATGGTTTTGATCCCGATATGATTTTAGATCGGCGAATCGATTATGTGTTTGTGAAAGGGTTTCAGGTTGATGGTTACATTCATATCGATGATCGAATGGAGAACAATAAGCATATTTCCGATCATTTACCGGTACTGGCCTCCTTACGTTTTGATGAGTGATTGTTCAACACATTACTTGAAAAAAAAATTACAAATTCCCTTAGAATAGTAAAGAAGCGCTTATCCATCAGAAATATAAAATTCTAAGCACCAGTTACTTTTTTCTGCTGGATGGTGCTAATTGTACCCAAAGGCGAAACTAAAGTTACCTATCTATGCTGCCTTAAGCTAAACAAGAACTTTAATGTGCTACCTATAAAAATGAACTCTTACCTATTTAAGCTCCTCAGGAATGTCTTATTGAAAACAGCCTAAAAAGGCTATTGTAATTTTTCCAATCTCTTGTTCATTACCCAAAACCAAATGGGTTGTGCAATCGCCAAAAGCATCATCCCCGGATAACCGGTAGGCATTTGCGGACTTTTGTCATGTGATTTTAAAATCTGATATTTTTTACTTCCATTGTAATGGTGGTCAGAATGGCGTGATAGATTGAACATTAACGCCCTTCCTATGGGATGATCGGAATTCCAAGAGTGATGGTGCCGTACCGCTTCATAACGGCCGTAAGAATTCTTTTTACGCAGTAGCCCGTAATGTTCAATGTAGTTTACGGTTTCCAACAGAATAATCCCAAAGCAGGCTGCGCCTAAAAACGCAATAAGGACAGCAGTTCCGAAAAAAAGATATATACCAATTAACAATAACATACTTGCCAAGGAATAAACCACCATTCGGTTCTGAAGCGTAAGCCAAGATTTATCTTGCTCCCTCAATCGTTTATTCTCAATTTGCCAAGCTTCGGCATAACTACCAAAATGGGAGCGAAACCAGTAAACATATAGCAGCTCGTTTTTTCGTGCAGTGGCTGCATCCTCAAGCGTGGCTACGTTACGGTGGTGCCCGGCGTTATGGTAGGGGAGAAAATGGGTATCCAATGAGGTCAATAACAAAACCTCCCCTAAAAACTGTTCCCAACGGGCATGGCGATGCCCAAGTTCATGGCCTACATTAATACCGATTACACCGCACATAAAGCCCATGCTTAAAATGCGACCTATGTACTCCAAGGAACCAAAAGTCGTACTTTCTATTACGAAGAAAAAATACACCAAAAACCCTAATTGAAGCGGCAGGGTGCCATATAGAATGAAATCATATCTATTTTTCTTTTTTTCATCATCGGCCTGTTTCTTATCCAAATTCGCACGATCCGGCGGAAACAATAATTCCAATAGTGGTACAAATCCGAAAAATACCGCTAAGGGTAAGTAAGTCCATAAACCATCAAAATTAAAAGCAATGAACACGGTAATAGGAATGGTATACGCAAATAGGTATTTAATCCAATTCATAGGTTAACTTTTAGAAATTCCTTTGGTAATAATTGATATAAGATTGTCGAAATGTGATTCCAACCGGTCATACTCGCCTTTTAGATAAAAGTTGGGTTCTAATCCCTGAAGTAGCATCACTAAAACTTGGCTGTACACCAAGTGATCGCCAGGTAGTTCCAGTTCATCCTTTTCCACCCCTCGCTGTAGGAGTTTCAAAATTTCGTTCACTTCCCAGTTTACCATCTCCTCTTTTACGGTGTTTACAAAATCATAATGCTCATAAAAATTGGGGCGTAAGGTTTCTTGGTAATTGATGGCTTTTCTCAAGACGTTCATCCTGGTCAGCATATATTGTCGCAAAAGGCCCCTAGTGTCCAATGAATTTTCTAAAAATACGTTTTCCAACGCGGCCTTAAGCATTTCCAGCTCGTCCAAAACCACGGCTTGGAATAAAAGCTCTTTACTACCAAAATGATAATAAAGGGAGCCTTTTGCTTTTTGGGCGGCGGCTGCAATATCTTCCATTGCGGTTTTGTAATATCCGTATTTAGCAAAGGTTATACTTGCCGCTTGGAGTACCTGTTGTTTAGAATTTGACATTTTGACCAAATTTGAATATTAGTCAAATATATCCAATTTTTACAAATGACAAAGAAAATACTTGGTAATTTAAAGTCTCTTGAACTATTATAATCTTCCTTCGGCGCTATTCGCATTTAATAAAGGAGCGCCAAAAATGAACCGCCTAAAAACCAAGTTGAAAAAGTAGGGTTTCAAATCAAGTTATTTTTTAGTCGAGCTGGGGTTACAAATACCAAAAAGTTCCCTATCATAATTAGAAATTTCCTTCACTTATTGGTAACATGGCTTTACGCCCGCAATAAAGATGTGGTTTCAGCCAAGATGGATTCATAAATATTTTATAGAGAACTATTCAATAAAAAACCCAAAAACTTTGAGCCGAAAGGTTCAAATTTTTTGGGATGCATAAATTGATTGATAAGAAATAATATCTCGAATGAAAGTGCCTTCAAAAAGACTTCCCTACTACTTTAAAATGCTTTAATATCACATCTTATCATCCGATTTTTCAAGATACTACGCTTAAACTAGATTAGCTAGCAATAGCTTACTTCTTCAAAAAAGAAATCAACAATTCATTGAGTTCCTTTGGGTGTGTAACGTTCAGCCCATGCGGTGCGCCTTTTATAACCTCAAAGGTACTATCCTTAATACCCTTGGCCGCCTGTTCTGCGGATGTTTCGATAGGAACCGTAGCATCTGCGTCACCGTGTACGATAAGGGTGGGTACATCCACATTTTTGAGTTCAGGCCTAAAATCGGTATGCATCCAAGCCAATGCCGTTTGTATTGTGGCCCTTGGTGATGCAAAGGAGGCTATCGTAAAATCATAGTCCAATTGCGCCTCACTCACCCTTTTTCCTTTATTGTCCTTATAATTGTAAAATCCTTGACTGAATTCCTTTAAGAACCCTACCCTATCTTCTTGCAAGGCATCAATAATGCCCTCAAGGTCTTTTTCAGGAACACCGGCCGGATTATCCGATTTCTTTTTTACCAAAGGAATAATGGAACTTACCAAAGATGCCTTCGCTATTTTACTGCTTCCATAATTCGTTAAATACCGTACTACTTCACCACCGCCCATCGAAAATCCAACAACAATAGCCTCTTCAAGTTTCAATTCCTCGATAATTGCATTTAAATCGCTCGCCAATGCAGAATAGTCGTAGGCATCCCATGGTGCGGATGAGGTTCCAAAACCTCTTCGGTCATACGATATACACCTATATCCTTCTTCTACTATTTTCCATACCTGTTGCTCCCATGATTTACGGCTCAACGGCCATCCATGAATCAATATTACGGGCTGTCCGGTACCGTAATCCTCATAAAATATATCTACTTGTTCTTGTGCTGACTTGTTTGTTATAAAAGGCATATGTGTTTTTTTTAAGTTCATTTTAAGATACCCCATAACTTCCTATTCCCTTAACGCGAAGCGTTAAAGATTTAGCTCATAAACCGCTTAAAAAAGACCGTATATTTGTTCGTAAAAATATACTATGTATATACCGGAGCACTATAAAAATACAGACCCCAAAGAGATACGCATGTTTTTAAAGGAACATAGTTTTGGAATTCTTATAAATACGGTTGATGGTAAACCTTGGGGAACCCATATCCCTTTAGAATTTGGTGTCAACGCCACTCAAGACGAAGTTCTTATAGGGCATATTGCAAAGGCGAATCCCCAAAGCAAAAATATAGTGGATGGCGATGAGGTGCTTTGCATTTTTAACGGCCCGCACAGTTACATTTCCTCGTCTTGGTACCAAGATGAGGAAGTACCTACATGGAATTATATAGCAGTTCATATTTATGGCACAATTAAAATACAAACCCAAACCGCGCTTGAAGCTTCATTACATGCGTTGGTGGATAAGTATGAGCAAAATTCTGAACATCCAATTTCCTTGCACGATATGGCTCCACAAACCATGCGCCAGGTAAAGGGTATTATTGGTTTTGAAATCGTCATTAAGGATATCCAGGCCGTGAAAAAGCTTTCACAGGGTAGATTCCATGACCACGAAAAAATAATAGATGCATTAGAAAAGCGCGGCGCAGCCGAAAAGGCAGTTGCAACAGAAATGAAAAAACTAAGAAATTAAACTTGCTATTGCAAAACTTTGGACTCTACAATACGCAATCAAAATCCCTGACCCATCGCTTAAACCATTGATTTCCAAAACGTGCATTCTAGCGCTTGGCTAAAATAAAATTCAACTTTTCGATAAACTGCAAAACCCTAACTACATTATTTCGTAAGTAAGTTGAAACCAAAATAAGTTGAAAATGATGTACCTGCTTTTTACCTTGTCCATGGCATTTGTAACCGTTCTTTTAGGAATCTCCTTTGTGGCCAACCAAAACCTACAGAATGATTTAAGGAATAAAAGAGCGAGGTTACAGCATAAACTATAAATAATCCACTTCATCAGTTTTTGTACTCAAGCTATTGCCGATGCTAGAGCATTTCCACTTTTTTTAAACCAAAATATTTATTGGTACCGTACGCCTCGTACGCAATCTTCTCCTACCTTTGCTACAGCTAATACACAACTTCCTAATAACATAGTTCACCCATGAGCGACGGATTGACCTTATTTGATTTTTCTAAGAAAAGTAATCTTGGTCAATGGAATATTATCAATGATGAAGTAATGGGAGGCCTATCCACCGGAATCATCCAAGTTAATAAAAATGGAAATGGTGTTTATAGTGGCCACGTTTCGTTGGAGAATAATGGTGGTTTTTCAATGGTACAATACAATATGGACCGTATGGCCGTCACGGATTATTCAGCATTCGTAATTCGCATTAAAGGTGATGGCAAAAAATATCAAATGCGCTGTAAATCTGGCGACCAACAACGGCATTCCTACATCTATACCTTTAGCTCCAAAAAAGATTGGCAAGAACTTACAATCCCGTTCGAAAAGATGGAGGCCTTTTTTAGAGGCAACGCCTTAAAATTGCCAAACTTTAACGGGGACTACCTGTCACAAATTGCTTTTTTAATAGGTAATAACAAGGAAGAGAATTTTACCCTGGAAATAGATTTCATAAAACTAAAGTAAAAGAGCCATCCTTTCAAGGAATGGCTCTTTTGCAAAACTGTCTATAAAACCTAACTTTCTTTCAAGGACTTCATATCAATTACAAATCTATATTTTACATCTGATTTCTGAAGACGGTCATAGGCCTTATTAATATCTTGGATATCAATCATTTCAATATCAGAAACCACATTATGCTCTCCACAAAAATCCAGCATTTCCTGCGTTTCCTTAATACCCCCTATCAAGGAGCCAGCGATACTTTTTCTGCCCATAATCAAGCTACCTCCATGTAATGGGTCTAAGGGCTCTACTGCCCCTACAATGACCATTGTGGAATCTCTCTTCAACAAATTTGTGTACGGGTTCATGTCGTGCCCTACAGGAATCGTATTCAATAAGAAATCAAAAGATGCCGCGTGTTTTTTCATTTGTTCCTCGTCTTTTGAAATCAGGACTTCATCTGCCCCTAAACTTTTGGCATCTTCACTTTTAGATGGTGACGTAGTTATCATTACGGTATGGGCTCCCATGGCATGGGCAAACTTAATTCCCATGTGGCCTAGTCCTCCCAAACCTATTACACCCACTTTATCCCCTTTTTTGACACCCCAATGCGCAAGAGGTGAATAGGTGGTAATTCCGGCACATAATAAAGGTGCGGCAGCCTTTGCGTCCAAGTTTGCAGGCACCCTTAGAACAAAATCCTTGTCGACTACTACACTTTCAGAGTAGCCTCCAAATGTATGTCCGCCCAAGTGCTTGTCTTTACTATTGTAGGTAAAGGTGGCTCCATTTTCACAGAACTGCTCCAAGTCATCTTTACAGGCACTGCACGTTTGACAAGAATCTACCATACAACCAACGCCTACTAAATCTCCTTTTTTAAAATTGGTGACATTTTTACCGACCTCCATTACTTTTCCAATAATTTCATGGCCCGGTACAACTGGGTAAACAGAGTTTTTCCAATCATTCCTTACTTGGTGCAAATCGCTATGACAGACCCCGCAATACAAAATATCAATTTTTACATCATCTTCCAGAATATCCCTCCGTTCTATATCAAATGGTTTTAAATCTGCCTCTTTTGAAGCAGCTGCGTATGATTTAATCTTAGTCATTTTTTTTATGTTTTTTGGTTTCCTTTAAAGTAAGGATAATGTAGGTACAGCAGATAATAACAGCAATCTTTAACCCAAGTTTAACGAACACTTACCTTTAGGTGTCAATTGCGTTAGCCCTAATTTTTTAAGGGTTATTATAATCCGATGAAATAACTTTAGGCCTAAGATCATTCCTTCGCCATCATCGCTCGTTTTTAGATGAAGTCCATACTTAAACAGATTGTGATACTACAATTTACCATTCAGCCAACCTATTCCACAGTTGGGTAGTTTGTTTTTCTTTTTCATTACAAGTTCCATCAAATTTGAACAAGTATTAACCATAAACTTATTAAAATGAAGAATTTACTAATTGCATTTACACTACTTACAGCCATTTTATCTGTATCCGCACAAGAAAATGAAGGAATTACCCTAACTGTTGTCATCGAAAATGTATTGAACGATGAAGGTTACGTATTAAGCGCCTTACACTCTCAAGAAACATTCATGAAAGCGGATGGTTTGCAAACAAGAAAGAATAAGGCTGAAAAAGGACCACTCACGCTAACCTTTACGAATATTAAAGCGGGTACCTATGCAATATCCATATTGCATGATGAAAATGAAAACAATAGGATGGACTTTGAAGCAAACGGAATGCCCAAAGAAAATTATGCGATGAGCCAAAATTCAATGCTCATGGGCCCTCCAACATTTGATGAGGTCAAATTTGCAGTAGAGGATTCGGATATGGAAATGGCAATCCGGTTTTAAGTTCGTTAAACAAAATCAAAAAATCAACGGAAAAAGATAATAGTAAATGGGGTACACAAACTGTACCCTGTTTTTTGCAATTGACTCTAACAATGAACCGTTTTAATAGTGTATTTCCCACTAAATATTTGTTTCATTTAAATTCGGAGTTAAAATTCACTAAGTTTAAACAATGAAATTTATTTCGGATTTCAGATTTGGGAACTTATTTAGGGGAATTCGCTTTTTCTTAATTTGGTTCAAATTTTAAGTGTCTTATTAACAATCTTATTCCTACCTGTAGATGAAATTGCAAAGTAGAAAGGCATATCCCGATTTGTGTATAGAATTACTTTCTACCCTTGAAAGCAGCCTTCCGGCCCACCTTACCTATCATAATGTAGCCCATACGATTGATGTAGCAAATATGTGCAATAGGTATATTAAGTATTATAAAATTAAAGAGAAAGAGGCTACATTATTGCGTTACGCTGCCATTGGACATGATTTTGGTTATATTATCTCACCTACCGATCACGAGGAAAGAAGCATTAAAGTACTTACAAATTTACTTACTACAATTTTGACGAAACCAGAGCTGGAAATGGTAAGTGGCATGATTAGGGCTACAAAAGTACCTCAGAGCCCCAAGACCTTTCTGGAAGAAATAATTGCTGACGCAGATTTGGATTATTTGGGAAGGGAGGACTACGATACTTTAAGCGATGCGCTTTATGAAGAATTTAAATATTACTCCGTAGTTTCGACAAGAGAGGCGTGGTTAGATCTTCAAATTAGCTTTTTGGAAAATCACAGTTACCATACCTCCTTCGCACAAAAATTTAGAAAACCCTTAAAAATTCAAAAATTGAAAGAATTGAAGGAAAAAAGGAAAAAATGATAAGACTGCTGAAAAGTGCAACGAATTCCTTCTGGTGAGGATTAATAAATTAAAAACACTATCTCTCAACCCCCAGGGAACAAGGTTACTGTTTTACTAAATTCAAAACAGTCCATCAAGTACTTAATTTCTGGTTTTTGGGGATTGCTTAAAACTTAGTACCTTACATCAGGCGCCGATAGCTTTTTTTTAATCAAAAAAGTATCATAGCGTCAAATTCCGTTGACCAAATAAATTGAACATAAATGACCAAAAAAGGAATCAAGGGAAAGGTAAATGAAGAGGGATCACCTAGTAAGGTTAACTATAAGCATTTTAGGTTGGTCAAAGGAAAAAGCCCCCATACGGAGGAGTTGGTAGATCATTATTGGGGAAGTATCAATTATGTTTTCAGCTTAATAAAGGCTTCAGAAATTAAAGCGGGTCTAATTCTTTCTTTTTATGGTATTCTGTTGAATGTGATATATAGTAATATTGTAATCGTACTACAGAAAGATGACAATACATGGTTACTCTATATCTTAATAGTTGCATGGTCGATTTGTACTATAATTTCCATTTACTTCAGCATACGATGCTTTATTCCCAAAATTGAAGACAAGTATGATCGAAATATTCTCTTCTTTGGAGATATTATATCAAAATTTGGTACAATCAGGGAGTTTTCACAAACCTTTTATGATATAAGTCTAACCGAGGAAGAACTTTTCGACCATTTGGGTCAACAGATTTTTATCAATTCAAAAATATCGGCCTATAAATTCAAATGTGTAAACCAAGCCATACGTTTCTTGGCCATTGGGTTGGCTATACTTTTTATGGCAATGGTCTGCTATCTTATTACCGAATTTATCTGGTAGCCCTACTAACCGGTACCACTAACCAAAGTATTGGTATAACTTCAAAACGACACTTACCACTCATTGCCAATACATGGTAATGCATTTATAAAGACCAACAATCCTATAGGTATTGACAATGGAATTTATTAACTTGTATAATATAAACTTATACAATGACCATTACCCAACTACAGTACGTACTCGCAGTTGCCGAATACAAAAATTTCACATTGGCAGCGGAGAAAAGTTTCGTTACCCAACCTACGTTGAGCATGCAGGTGCAAAAGCTTGAGGATGAATTGGATGTATTACTTTTTGACCGCAGTAAAAAGCCGATTAGGGTTACCGAGGTAGGGGAAAAAATAGTTGCACAGGCAAAAAATATCGTAAATGAAGCGGCACGCATTAAAGATATAGTGGACCAGGAAAAAGGCTATATAGGCGGCGATTATGTCTTGGGTATCATCCCTACGATTATGCCTACCCTTTTGCCCATGTTTCTCAAGACCTTTATAAATAAATATCCAAAGGTGAATCTTATCATTAAGGAACAGAATACAGAAAGCCTTATTCAAAATATACAGGATGGCCATTTGGATGCCGCTATAGCGGCTACCCCTCTAGAAGTTGATTTTATTAAAGAAAGACCACTATATTATGAGCCCTTTGTAGGTTATGTACCCATGGAGCATCGCTTAGGAAAGAAAACACAACTGGTACCCGAAGATCTTGATGTTTCTGACATTCTCCTACTACAAGACGGACATTGTTTTAGGGAGGGGGTTCTGAACTTATGCAAAACTCCTACTTTGGATGAAAAGCATTTTAGACTGCAGAGCGGAAGCTTTGAAACCTTGGTCAATCTTTCCAATGAAGGCTTGGGCATGACCTTATTGCCTTATTTAAACACGCTTGAACTGGATGAAAACAAAAGGAAATTTTTAAGGCATTTTAAGGAGCCTTCCCCGGCTAGGGAAGTTAGCCTTATCTACCACAAAAAAGAATTAAAAGTACAGATTACAGAAGCGCTAAGAGATGTAATTACTAGCGTTGTAAGGGGCGCTATCGCCTTCCAGGATGTAAAAATAATAAGTCCGTTGAACAAATAGGGCTCAATTTATTTTCCGGTATTTGAAAGAGCAACCTTCGATACAAATCTGAGGTCCTACGGGGATTAAGGTAAGTTCCTCCTGCACTATTTCCGTTTTTAAAATATAGTTTATTTTTTCCGAATCGGCATCATAGATTCTGGTTAATGTGTCGTTCTGAAAGCGATAGGTTCCGGTGATATCGAAATCCGATTCTATATTCGAAATTGAAAAGGTTAGGTCCGCATTGAAACGAACTATTTCGCCATTCTTAACGTCTTCGCTTAGCAAGGGGCCTCCAATACTATATTGGTAACTTACCTGTTGCCAGCTACCCAGAATAGCACCTATAGCATCCGGCGATCCATTTTCCGTGCTGCTCTTTTCACAAGAGAACATACTTAAAATGCAAAGACAAGTGAGTAAACGGTTCATCAGCTTATTTTTTAATAGATGCCGTTATTTGTAAAAGGTTGCTTAATTAAAAAGAGCCACTTAATGTGGCTCTTTGCTATGCTTTTAAATAAACTAAACTTTGTTGTAGTTCTGGTTTATCGATTATAAAACTTTCCAACCAGATTTTTAATTCTTCTACCTCTTCCGGTAGCAATGTCAAAAGGGCTTTTTTTAATTCCTTACAGAAAAGTAAAGTGTCAAAACTCACCTTTTTAAGTACTGTTTTACTGTACTCAAGCATTGAATTAGCCATGTTTCTAGTGTTATTAGTTCGTTGTTTCATAAAGGTAAACAGAAAACAGGATTTAATATTGCATACAAAAGGTTAAAGTAATTTTACGGATGTTAAATTTTATTTTAGCACCTGCATTGTCAATTTTGTAATTTGGATGAATGAAGAAAATTCTTGTGTTAAACTGTTTTTTGTTTTTGCTCAGTGGTTGCATTTCTACAAAAGGCAGTATCGAAAAACAACTGAATAAAAAGTTGTCCTCCCCATTCTATGATAATCAATTTACAGGCGTTTTTATTATTGATGCGCAGACCAAAGACACCCTTTATGATCATTCAAGTGAAAAATACTTCATACCCGCCAGTAACACTAAAATTTTCACCCTTTTTACGGCATTAAAAACCTTACCCGATTCAATACCTGCGCTTAGCTATCTAAAAATTAAGGATACCACCTACTTTAAGGGTACAGGTGACCCGTCTTTCCTTCATCCCTATCTAAAAGATTCAACAGCACTTCGTTTTCTAAAAAATCAGGATAACCTGGTCTTTATACCCGGCTCTTTTCAGGATGAAAAATACGGCCCCGGGTGGGCCTGGGACGACTACCAATGGTATTATTCACCCGAACGAAATGCGCTACCCATACATGGTAATGTGCTACTGGCCTATAAAAATCCCGAGTTTACGGTAAAACCAAGCTACTTCAAGGACAGCGTGCTACAATTACTGCATAAAACCAACAGAGATGAATTTAAAAATATTTTCTATTACCCTCCCCAATCAGTGGATACATTAGAAACGCCTTTTATAACTAGCGAAAAAACAACTGTAGCGTTACTGGAATACTACCTCAACAAAAAAGTACATACACAATTAACGATGCCAGCGGGTAAGCCGCAACGCTTGTATGGTATTAATGCCGACTCCCTCTACACAAGAATGATGCATGAAAGCGATAATTTTATTGCCGAACAGCTTTTATTATTATCCGCCCATGTGCTAACCGACACACTTAATAGCAATCACATACGCACGCACATGTTGGAGTCTGAATTAAAAGATTTGGCACAGGCACCGCGGTGGGTAGATGGGTCTGGCTTATCCAGATATAATTTATTTACACCACAGAATATGGTTGCTGTATTACATAGGCTCTATACCGAAATACCCCTAGAGCGCTTATTCCGTTTATTCCCCGAAGTAGAAAATACCGCAATGCCAAAAACCAATAGCAGTATGAGCGACACCCCTTTTGTTTATGCAAAATCTGGGAGTTTAAGCAACAACTATTGCCTAAGTGGTTACTTACGGGCAAGTTCTGGGAGAATTTTGATTTTCAGTATTATGAATAATCATTTTAGACAACCAACTGTAGAAGTTCGTACTCAACTGGCAGAAATGTTACAGACACTTCATGACACCTATTGATTGGTAACTTTTTGGGCTTTGTCCTTTACATGTATAGGAAATTTATTCCGTATTAGTGTAAGCTTGGGTGTTATATGCGTTTTACAAAATGGTTTATTGGGATCCTTGTAATAATAATTTTGGTATTCGCTTTTTGAGGGATTGAACTTCCCAAAGGCAAGTGCCTTGGTTATAATCGGTAATTCAAATTCCTTCTGTAGTTCGCCAATAATTTTCGTTATCAAAGGTTCTTGCCGTTTCTGGAAATAATAGATAGCAGAACGGTATTTCTCTCGCATGGAATGGTTGCGGGTACTTTGATGGGTATGCAAATGAATTGCCATTAAATTCTTTATGGCAATTTCATCGGTATAAAAATGAACGATAACCGCTTCTGAAAAACTAGCCGGACTTTGCAATGGCGCTATAAAACCTTGCTCCACTTTAACCACTCCTTTGAGAGCGCTAAAAACCGCTTCGGTACACCAATGGCAACCGCCTCCAAAACCAATTTTAGTTATCGTTTTCACCCTAGCTTGGTCGTGCATTCCTTATGAAACTAACGTATTCAATGCAGCGTACTGCAACAATAAAATTGTTTTGGCATCCTTAATTTCACCTGTAGAAACCAGTTCCAAAGCTTTTTTGAACGGTAATTCCATAACTTCAATATTTTCAGTTTCCGAATCCGCTCCGCCGCCCTCGCCAACACGCATGCTTTCGTCATACGCGCCCACGAAGAGATATAGGATTTCTGTAACGGAGCCGGGAGACATATAGGTTTGCATCACCTTCTTGACATTGCTGATTTGATAGCCCGTTTCTTCTTCGGTCTCCTTGCGTATGCAATCCTCAGGATGGTCACCGTCTAGGAGTCCGGCGCAGACTTCAATCATCATTCCGTCCTCATTCCCGTTTACATAGGTGGGCATCCTAAATTGTTTCGTAAGCACAACCGTTTGCTTTGAAGTGTTATAGAGTAAAATGGCAGCACCGTTTCCTCGGTCATAAGCTTCTCGCTGCTGTGCTTCCCAAGTACCATCAGGTCGTTTGTATTGAAATGAATACTTGTTCAAGGTATACCAGTTATCGGATAAAATTTCCCGCTCTATATTCTTAATGTGGTTTTGCTTCATGAAGGTCGATTTAGTCCATAAATATAAAGAAGAACGTTTAAGCCGTAAAGACCAATGTATTTTTTAATAATTGATAGGGATTGAAAGACCCCTAATTCGTCGTAGAGCACACTACTTACCAAAAAACGATATATGCTACAAGCTCCAACGATTACCCACTTCTGAAACTGGTTTGCAAGGCTCGTAAATACCAGGAATAGGATCGTAGGACAGAATATTTTCACCCATTTCTTGTGACGTAAAATAAGCCCAAACGGCCATCGATTTTAAAGCACGGTAAAAACTAATGGGCGCTTGTTCCCCTACCGTAGTTCCCCAAATACCTGGGTTGAACGACGCCGAGCTGTCCTCGGCCGCTTCCAATACCTTAATCCTTTCCGCTTCAGGAAGATTTATAAAGATAGCTCCATAATTTTCCTTCGTATCAGAATTAAAATTGCCAATGGCATCGCGCATATTTTTCTGGCCGGGTGCATCATACGATTGCGCAATAACTTTATCTATAAAAATATCCGCTTTAACATCCAGCGCCCCTGGCGTATCTGTTGTGGGCAAAATCATATCGACAATCATGGATACGGTTTTCGCCTCTTCGGCTGTAAAAAACTGGGGTTCCCAATGCAATCTATTTTCCGCCTTGCAGGATTCAAATAAAGACATCATTGACGGCATTAACAGTGTAGCACCTGCAAAAAGCCCGGTTCGTTGTAACGCTTTTCTTCTATCCATAACTTAAATATTCATTTTTTTCAATTCAGAAACCGCATAATCAGCTGCCCTTGCGGTTAATGCCATATAGGTTAATGAAGGATTTACACAGGAGGAAGATGTCATACAGGCCCCGTCCGTAACAAAAACGTTTTTTGCCCTATGTACTTGATTATATGCATTGAGTACCGATGTCTTGGAGTCTTTCCCCATTCTTGCCGTACCCATTTCATGCACACCATATCCAGGTGGATGCTCCTTGTCGAAGCCCAATACATCCTTGACGCCGGCCGCGTTCAACATCTCAACCGCATCTGCCTGAATCTGCTTGTTCAAGGCCTTTTCATTTTCCTTGAACTCGGCATCAATGGTTAATGTGGGTTGGCCCCATTTGTCCAAGACATTCGGGTTCAATACAATTTTGTTGTCATGGTAGGGTAAACATTCCGCAAAACCGGTTATAAAAAATTCCCAAGGGCCAGGTTTTAAAATACGTTCCTTGAAATTGGCTCCAAAATCCTTTTCATTGGCCGGGTTTCCACCACGGTACGCTCCACCTTGGTATCCAAAGCCTCGCAAAAATTTGTCGGATTTTGATTTTTCATCAATATTCACATACCGCGGAATGTAGATTCCGTTTGGTCTACGTCCCTTGTAATACATATCCTCAAAACCATCGACTTTCCCTATTGCACCCACCCTATAGGTATGGTCCATAAGGTTGTGACCCAATTCCCCACTATCATTTCCCAATCCGTTCTCAAACCTACCTGATTTTGAATTCATTAATATTTGGGTCGTACTCAGTGTTGAAGCGTTTACGAATACAATTTTAGAACTATATTCTAGAACCTTGTTGGTTTCAGCATCAATGATGCGCACCCCGGTAACTTTACCTTTTTTATCATCATAAATGAGCGATTGGACTATGGAATAGGGTCTAAAAGTTAGATTTCCGGTGGCATTCGCTGCTGGCAAGGTTACGGCATTACTACTAAAATAAGCCCCATATGGGCAGCCTCTACTACATCTATTTCGGTTCTGGCACTGCCCTCTCCCGTTATGGGGTTGGGTCAAATGTGCAACACGACCAATGATCATATTTCTGCCGGCGAACTCCTTTTCAATTCTTCCTTTCAGATGTTTTTCCACACAGTTGAGTTCCATGGGCGGTAAGAAATGGCTGTCCGGCAATTGGGGCAGCCCTAGTGCCTCACCACTAATTCCGGCAAATTTTTCGACATAGGTGTACCAAGGTTCAATATCCTTGTAACGAATTGGCCAATCTACTCCAAAACCATCCTTGGCGTTCGCCTCGAAATCCAAGTCGCTCCATCTGTAGGTCTGTTTTCCCCATAACAGGGATTTTCCTCCCATTTGATGGCCACGAAGCCATAAAAATGGTTTTTCCTCAGTATAAGGATTGGCCTCATCATCAGCCCAAAAATGTTCTGTATCCTTACCTACCCAGCCGGAGCGTATGTTCTTGTAGTGCTTTTTCTTTTCTTCGGGAGTCAAACCGCCCCTCAAATCCATATCCCAGGGGTCTAAATTCATGGTCGGATAGTCCACCACATGCTCAACTACCCTACCGCGTTCTAGCACTAAAGTTTTTAGTCCTTTTTCACAGAGTTCTTTTGCCGCCCATCCACCACTAATACCAGAACCGATGACAATAGCATCATAGGTCATTTCCTTTTTTGCATCAATATTATAGTGTGCCATTCTTATTTAGTTTCTTTCATTAAGGTAACTAATTCTGGCTAAATCCTTACACCTAGAAATGAATTTTGAAATCAATTCCCTTAAACAGCAGTGTTGAACCCTAGTAATAAATAGGTAATAGTACCCTTCTGCTTCCGCCAATAACGGGTATTATTAACGAAGTAAGAAAATCAATAGAATTTACGATAACCTTTTCGTAAATTCATTCCATATTGACCGTATTCTCAAATTAATGCAATCACATGGGTATCATTTCCTCAGGCAAGCCAAAGTTACCCCTTCAAATAATAGATCGATGATGATGAAAAAACTTTACTTCTCCTTTTTAATTATTTTCCTTTCAACTAGCTGCAATGACAAATCGTCTACTACAACTAGAGAAAATAGCCTTCCTAAAATTGCCATTGCTGGTTTAGGTATCGAGTCTAGCACCTTCTCACCAGCGGTTACGGAAGAGGAAGCCTTTCATGCGAGAACCGGGGATTCCATATTTTCGAGATACCCGTTTATGGTCATCGATTCCAACCTTAGAAAGAGAGCCAATTGGATTCCTATCCTAATTGGAAAATCACTGCCAGGGGGTGCCGTTACCCGAGAGGCATATGAATCCCTAGTATCTCAAACCCTTACGGCACTCCGAGAAAACGGTCCTTACGACGGTTTGTTTTTTGATATTCATGGGGCAATGAGCGTGGTTGGGCTTAAAGATGCCGAAGGAGATTTGATAAAGCGCATTCGCGAAGTTATTGGACCTGATGTACTTATTTCCACCTCTATGGATTTACATGGAAATGTGTCCGAGGCACTGGCCAAACATACCGATTTAATAACCTGTTATCGCATGGCGCCCCATGAGGATGCTACAGAATCCAAAAAACGCGCCGTAACCAATTTAGTGGAACGCTTGGAAAACGGTAAGGGAAGGCCCAAGTATAAAGCGTGGATTCCAGTTCCAATCCTGTTACCCGGTGAAAAAACTAGTACCCGTATCGAGCCGGGAAAGAGTCTCTATGCGGCAGTACCTATTGTGGAAAAAAAGGAAGGGGTCATTGATGCCGCTATATGGATCGGTTATGCCTGGGCAGACGAACCTCGTAACCACGCCGTAGTCATGGTTACTGGTGATGACAAAAATGAGGTAACCGAAGGGGCTGAAATGTTGGCGAAACGTTTTTGGGACCTTAGGAACCAATTTGAGTTCGTAGCTCCAACTGCTTCGCTTGCAGAGAGTTTGGAACTTGCTTTAAAGAGTGACGCACAGCCTTATATTATTAGTGATATGGGTGATAACCCTACCGCTGGGGGTGCCGGTGATGTAACTTGGACCTTACGGGAAATTTTGGAAAGACCCGAATTTTCGACGGATAAAGGGCCATCCGTAATTTATGCGTCCATACCCGGACCGGAATTTGTAGCCAAGGCCGTGGAAGCAGGAATAGGAGCAACGGTCAAGGGTTTTGCAGGGGCAGCCGTGGATGATAGATTCGCACCTCCCTTAAAATTGGAAGGTTCTATTGAAGCCATAAAAGAAGGTGATCGGGATGCTGAAATAGAGGTAGTTGTAAAAATAGGCAGTGTTCATGTCATCGTAACTAAAAAGAGAAAACCCTATCATTTGGAAAAAGATTTTACGGAATTAGGTCTTAATCCAAAAGAAACGGATATCCTCATTGTGAAAATAGGCTATTTGGTTCCCAAGCTATATAATTTGCGGGGAGATTGGATTATGGCCCTCACTCCGGGCGGTGTAGATCAGG
The DNA here is from genome assembly GCA_963815225.1 of uncultured Flavobacteriaceae bacterium. Lineage (GTDB taxonomy): Bacteria > Bacteroidota > Bacteroidia > Flavobacteriales > Flavobacteriaceae > Maribacter. Next base: position 90,974 of record CAWFGA010000005.1, on the reverse strand, counting down.
ACCTGGAGCGACTTGGATATAAAAATATTAAAAGACCGATGTTTCCTTTGGATAAGGATATGGAAACACCGGATCTAAGCGCCCGATTGATAACGGCTTCAAATGAATAAAACTGATTTTATACTCACGCAGATTTTAATAACATGAAACAGAATTTCTATGTACTGTTATCAGTATTTCTTTTTTCAAGTATCTACGGGCAAGAAAGCATTTCAATTAGTACTATCCTAGACCAAAAATTAGATTCTATTGCCAATGGAGGCCCAATAGTAGGGTTTTCCGTTGCCATTGTAGATGCGGAATCTACGCTATACACTAGGGGTTTTGGGCACGCAGATGCAAATACAAAAACGCCATTTACTTCCCAAACCATCCAGAATGTAGCCTCAATTTCAAAAACCGTTATTGGTATCGCGCTTATAAAAGCACAGGAACTTGGTAAACTTGATCTTGATGATCCTATCAACAAATACCTGCCATTTTCCGTTTCAAACCCCTATTTCCCTGAGGATTCCATAACTATTAGGCAGCTTGCATCACATACCTCCACCATTAAAGACGCAGCAGCTTATGAAAAAAAAGGATATGTATTAAGGTACTACGACAATGCTGGTACCAAATCGAAGAAAAATTTCCGACCGCCTAATGAACTGATGGATTATAGGGTTTTTTTGGAAGAAATTCTAAGTGCTAAAGGCAAGTGGTATTCAAAAAAAAATTTTATTCAGAAAAGACCTGGAGAAATTTTTGAGTATTCCAATATTGGAGCGGGTCTAGCCGCATTAGTTTTACAGCGGGCGGTAGGCCAATCGTTTTCAGAATTTACAAAAACCCAAGTTTTTGAACCTTTGGGAATGTCGCAAACGGGTTGGTTCTTAAGTGACGTAGACGCCTCCAAACACAGCACAATTTATACAGATAAAGGCCAGGCAATTGCTCCCTATCAGTTGATCAATTATCCGGATGGGGGTTTGATTACATCCTCCACCGACTTGGCTATCTACCTTACGGAATTGATTTCAGGGTATTCTGGAGAAGGTATCTTGTTATCGGGCGATGGATATTCAGAATTGTTCAGCCCCAATCTTGAAACCGCCATCCACAAAAGTAGGAGCGAAAGTAAGTATAACGATGAATTTGAAATGGGTATTTTTATGGGCATCTCCGCTCAAGAACAGGTGGGGCATACGGGCGGTGATCCCGGGGTAACTACGATGCTGTTTTTTGATGCTAAATCCAAGATAGGGAAATTGATTTTGGTCAATACAGAACTTTCCAAGGACGGCATTACTGAATTGATCGCGATATGGAAAACATTGGAGACCTACGAAACTAAACTGTAACGGCCTTGTTCAAGTACCTTCTCAAAGGAAGCATTTCTTTATACACTTCAACGACGCTGTCTTGAAAATCATCCTGCTGCACCTGTTTTTGTGTTACCTTATGCATGACCGCAAAACTTTTATGCCGTAACAATTCTATATACTCGTGGTCTTGTGAAAAGCCCTTAGGGGACGTTTTTAGCATATCATCTTCCATTAGGCCGCCAAACATATCCTGAAACGACTTTTTAGCAATAATCTTCTTTAATTGCTCCCCGTTATAATCAATGGCATCCCTAATACTCCTTAGGATTTTGGATGGTGGCCGATAAAAGCCGCCTGCAATAAACGATTCATTCGTACCCAAGTGAATGTAAAAATCGCCAGTATTGGGAGCCTTGTCCAATCCCGCACCAAAATGATCTTTATAGATGGGCTTGTCTGGATGATACATTAAATTATTGTTGATGCGGTTAATCGCCTTTTTCCCGGAGGTGGCATAATAATCCGAATCTACAGCCCCAAGTTTTGTATCCATTTCGTTTAACCAGCCAATATACCAATCCCTTACTTCATGGTACCGTTTTCTATTTTCGTCCATCCATTCCTTGGAATTGTTCTTATCCAAATCCCGTAAAAAATCATATAGCTTGTAAAAACTCATAAATTCGTTGTTCGTTGATGGTTAAAAACTAATTCTAGTTTCTAAGTTTTTTTTTAGTCCCAACTCAAAATAAAGCACTACTTCCCTAGTTAAATACACGAATTAAAACCTATTATCACCGCCAACGATATCCCCGAGGGTTCCTAGAATACTGCCCTCGCCTTTATCCTTACCCCCTCTTGGTATAGATGCCAGAACCCTTCCGGCCAATCTACTGAAGGGTAGGGATTGAATATAGACTGTTCCCGGACCACGGAGCTTTGCAAAAAATAATCCTTCCCCGCCAAAAATACTATTTCGTATACCGCCAATAAATTCTATATCATAATCTACATCCTTGGTAAACCCAACGATACAGCCGGTATCCACCTTCAAAGTTTCCCCGGGAGCCAATGTTTTTTTAGCCATGGTGCCACCTGCATGTACGAAAGCCATACCGTCGCCTTCCAACTTCTGCATAATAAAACCTTCCCCACCAAATAGTCCGCGTCCCAACCGTTTCGAAAACTCGATGCCAACGGATACGCCTTGGGCAGCACATAAAAAGGCATCTTTCTGACATATAAAACGACCTCCCAATTCAGATAGGTCTATGGCTAAAATTTTACCTGGATAGGGCGAAGCAAAACTTACCTTTTTCTTTCCTTGACCAATATTCAAGAAAGCGGTCATGAACAGACTTTCACCGGTAAGCATACGCTTTCCGGCAGAAAATATTTTACCCAATACACTGTTGTCCTGATTGGATCCATCCCCAAAAATGGTGCTCATTTTAACATCCATATCCATCATCATAAAGCTACCGGCTTCGGCAACAACCGCCTCTTGCGGGTCTAACTCTATTTCAACATACTGCATTTCTTCCCCAAAAATCTCGTAATCTATTTCGTGCGCGTTCATTTATATCTAGTTTTTCGTTTATGCCTATTAGATGCTTTTCACCTACCATTTGTTACAAATCAGGCAAGTAAGTTTTCAAGAATTTCATAAAAATGGGTTGGTTTTTGCGTTCCGATAATATACCTTTTTCCGTTTTTTAAAGTCAAAGCCAATCCCTTATTTCCTTTCACATTATAAACCGTACCATGGTTTATACTCAATCGAATACCATATCCAACAAATCCATAATTGACAATTTCGGCCTTTGCTATATCTTCAATACTAAACACTTTTCTAAAGAAAAGAAGATGTTTTATCCGAACTTCCTCTTTTGTAACTATCGTATCCAGTTTTGATTTCCAAAAAAAAACTAATACGGCGACATATAGTATTATTCCCCACCAGATAGAATCATGAAATACTATTGAAATGGAAGCATTACCAGAATTCTGAAAAGCATTCAGCCACAAATAGATTAGTTTAAAAAAGCTCAGAAAAAAAGGCAACAATAAAAAAAGCCACAGCCACCATTGTGTGAATTTTTGAGTTTCATTAAATAGTATGGTTTCCTTCAATTTATTAATTATTTAGCCTTCAACTTTACCGTCCATTCAAAATCGAAAGTACTAACTATCACTCCATTTTCATTTACCCCAATAGATTTCATCCAAACGGTTTGCCCCTCCCCTGTGGCAATGGTTTTTTCCAAGGCCTCCTTGATAAGATGACCGTCCTTACAGGTAAACGTAATTTTACCAGTGGCTTTCTTTGAAAAATTGGCTTTATTATTAGCTACCAGCATTGAAATTTTCTTTCCCGTAGAATCAATTTGGTCTATCATAAGCGCACCTGTGGTGAGCTCCGCTGCCATCCCTTGCACTGCCCAAAACATAGAATTGAACGGATTTTGATTGATCCATCGGTGTTTAACGGTGACTATTGCCTTCCTTTTATCGAGATACTTCAAACGTACACCACACCACCATGCGGACGGAAGTTTGAAAAAGGAATATATATTGAATTTACTAGGGGTTACGGCCATTCTCTATTTTCATTTCGCTAAAAGTAGCTAATAATAACAGTAATTTAAAATGTTAAATAAAAGTTAAATATTAGTACTATGCGTTACATAGTACCTTTTTTTAGACATATATTTGCATAGGAAGTTAATAGGTAATCAATACAATTGGCTTTCGCATAGTAATAAGAACCAATCATCAACAACGAATAGATCATGACAGAAACAGTATCAAAACACGAAAGAAACCTCTCCGCATTAATCCATGCGAGCACGTTTTCCAAGTACTTTATTCCATTCGGGAATTTCATCATTCCGCTCGTATTATGGACTGCGAATAAAAAGGAATATGAGTTCGTAGACCATAACGGTAAACAGGCATTAAATTTTCAAATTAGCTTGTTACTCTACTCCATATTAATTGGAATGGTAAGTATCCCCTTCTTCTTGGGTGGAATCCTGCCCAATATTTTTGATTTCGACCATTTTGTGTTTCCCAATATGCAGGACTTGAACGGTTTTAATTTTCATTTTGACAGTGACACTTTTTTTGGTCCATGGATGATTCCTGCTGGCTTATTGGCTTTGGCACAATCTGCTTTGTTCATTATCAACATTATTTATACCATATTGGCAACAATACGAACCAACGAAGGGCAACTTTTTCAATACCCACTAACTATTAAATTCATAAAATAATGAAACGAGCATCGAAAATTGTATCGGTAGTTTTCTTGGGGATTAGTGGTTTGCTAATGGTCTCTTTCGTCGCGGGGAACCCAAAAACAGAGGTGTTGAAAGAAAGCTTTGTCGCAGATGAGCTATATGATACTTTGTTTGCCCTAGACCAACGATTCTTTGAAGCCTACAACACCTGTGATATGGAAACCCAGGCAGCGTTATTGGCAGAAAATATTGAGTTTTATCATGACCAGGGCGGTTTGAGCACTTCCAAGGAAGAAATATTGGAAGGCACCAAAAAGAACATTTGCGGTAAGGTTACCCGAACATTGGTGCCTGGCAGTTTAGAGGTAAGCCCAATCCCAGGGTTTGGTGCCGCAGTGGTAGGCCTTCATAAATTCAAAAATAAGGCTGAACCTGTAGGAACCGCATCTAAGGAAAGTAGGTTCGCAGCCATTTGGAAAAAGACCGGCACAACCTGGCAAATGACACGAATCATCAGCTTACATTAATACGAATTATTAACGGGTCCTAATCACACCCATAACAGCAATTTTATAAATAAAGAGTTTATTCATCAAACTTAAGTAATGGAACAAAAAACGAACAGTCAATCATGCAGACAAGAAACACGATGGAATCATCCCCTCCAAAAGTGGGACTGCATAAAAAGCAAAAAGACATTATGAATGTAGAAAACACAAAAGCGCAAATGCGAAAAGGGGTTTTGGAATATTGCATCCTGTCCATCTTAGACGGGCATGATAAATATGCCTCAGAAATCCTTGAGACGCTAAAAGACGCCAAAATGCTGGTAGTAGAAGGAACTATATACCCGCTTTTGACACGGTTGAAGAATGCGGGCCTTCTTAACTACCGTTGGGAAGAATCCACTTCCGGACCTCCAAGAAAATATTATAAACTTACTGAGACCGGCAAACTTTTCCTGAAGGAACTGGATACCACTTGGGATGAATTGAGAAAAGCCACTAATCTGGTCACCAACACAAAAAACAGCTAATCATGAACAAGACAGTAAATATAAATCTAGCAAATATGCTTTTTCATATCGATGAAGATGCATACAACAAAATGCGAAGGTATCTGGAATCCGTTAAACGCTCCTTCGCCAACACACCGGGAAGCGATGAAATCATTGCTGACATAGAGGCGCGTATTGCCGAACTTTTTTACGAAAAATTAGAAAATGAGCGTCAGGTCATTACCCATAAAGAAGTAGATGAAGTTATTGCAATCATGGGGCAACCCGAAGACTATATGGTTGATGAAGAGATTTTTGAGGATGAACCACGACCAAAAACGGCCACTTCCCAAAGCAGGGTTAAAAAATTATATAGGGACACGGATAAAAAATATGTTGCCGGTGTATCTTCAGGTCTTGCCCATTATTTTGGCATAGACCCTTTATGGATACGGTTATTATGGATTTTCTTGACCATTTTTACATGGGGAGGTTTCATTTTCATCTATGGCCTGCTGTGGATTCTTATTCCTGAAGCGAAAACCACATCCCAAAAATTGGATATGACTGGAGAGACCGTAAACATTAGCAACATTGAACGTAAGGTTAAAGAGGGTTTTGATGACGTAGCGGATCGTGTAAAAAGTGTTGACTACGAAAAAGTGGGCAATACCGTCAAAAAAGGAGGAAAAACCATCTTTGACACCTTTGGGGATATCGTACTCTTTCTTTTTAAGATCGTAGGAAAATTTATTGGTATACTCTTGGTTATTATAGGCGCTTCCACATTAATTGGCCTTTTTGTGGGCTTGTTTACTGTTGGTATACTGGATATTATTCATGTTCCCGGCATCGATTTCTATAACGTGGTCAACTCCACCAATCTGCCTATATGGGTAGTTTCCTTACTGGCATTTTTCGCAGTAGGTATTCCATTTTTCTTTCTAATGTATTTAGGATTGAAAATCTTGGTGAACAACCTAAGGTCTATCGGTACCATCGCAAAATTCTCACTTTTAGGCCTATGGCTCATTACAGTAATCCTTCTTATAGTATTTGGGATACGTGAAGCGGCTGCACATGCCTATACCGGGAGTACTTCAGAGGAAACGGAAATTACAGGGGTTATACCTTCAGATACCCTGGCCATAAAATTGGTATCGACCGATGAATATGATTATGAGAAAAACATGCACATGGGGGATACCTTTATTTCATACGATGACAATGGTAATAAGGTATTGGTTTCGGACGACGTTCGTTTCCGTATTCGAAAATCCAAAGATTCCCTGGTGCGGATTCAAGTACGAAAAGAGGCCGACGGTCCATCTAACCGGGAAGCGAAGGAGGTAGCGGAGCAAATCATATACACTTATGAAGTTAATGGCAACACAATTTTCTTTAATGATTACTTGACTACGGGCGGACCAAAGTTTAAGGACCAAGAGGTGCGGGTAAATATTTTTTTACCTGTCGGAACCATTCTCAACTATGAGCAGACGAATAATCGCAATTGGATAACGACGATGAATACAGACAGGGACGTGGACAATCTTGAGGGTTACACTTGGAAGATGGCAGAAAACGGTGAGCTTGAGTGTCTTGACTGTCCAGAATATATGGAGTCTGAAGGCGATAGTGAAAACCGTATCCATATCAATGAAAATGGCATAGACATCAACATCAATGAAAATGGTGAAAAGGGTAAAATAAAAATCAATGAGAACGGAATCGATATCGATGTGAAAGATAACGGGGAATCCTTTCAAATGAAGGTCGATGAAAATGGCGTAAAAATACGTGCAAACGAAGGGGACTCCACAATTACAAAAACCATATCAAAAAACTGACGAAGTCGCCCACATTTCAGTCCTTAAAAAAGACAATTGGGTTAACTTAATTGGTTCATCAATCATAAAACAAACAATTTTACATCAAATCTAAAAACAAACAATCATGACAACACTAGTTAGAATTACAATCGCACTTGTCCTAGCCTTTTTATTATCCTCTTGTGGCTTCGATATAAACTTTGGGGATTTCGGAACCGGAGAAAAGGGGAACGGGGTCGTTGTTGAGGAAACCCGCGAAATAACGGAAACCTTTACAGCGGTTTCAGCATCCGAAGGTATCGATGTATACGTTACCCAAGGCACTGATTTTGATATCGCCGTTAAGGCAGATGAGAATATCATGGATTTAATTGGTACCGATATCAAAAATGGAAAATTAAAAATCCATGCCATCGAGAATATTGGAAGGGCCACTAAAAAAGTGTATGTAACCCTACCAACGGTAACCGGACTTTATGCTTCCAGCGGCTCGCACCTTACTGCGGAGAACAGCATTAAATCCGATAATTTGGAAGTTGATGCCAGTAGTGGGGCTTTGTTAGACGCCAATGTTGAAGTTAAAGACATGGAAATCGACGCCAGTAGCGGGGCCAACATTACACTTTCAGGAACTGCCCAAGAAGTCTATGTAGATGGGAGTAGCGGTGCCAATATCAAAGCAAAGGACTTAATGACCAGCCAATGTAACGCAGGAGCCAGTAGTGGTGCCAATGTAAGCATCCATGTTTCGGATAATCTTACGGCCGATGCCAGTAGCGGCGGCAATATCTCGTACAAAGGAAACCCTTCCGTACAAAAGAACAAGTCTGTATCCGGTAGTGTTCATCAATACTAAAAAGAGCTATCCATATAGGGAAAGCAACAAGCAACCTAACCTGAAAACCCACCGAATTATCGGTGGGTTTTCATTTTATTGTTACCGGCTAATCTGTATATTAGGGGCATGCAAGTAGACTTAAAAAAATATTCTTTACAATTGAAGCACACCTTTAGTATCTCTAGGGAATCCCATGATTTCCAAGATACAATGATTGCATCACTTACCTTAAACGGGAAAACAGGATATGGGGAGGCCACTGCCAACCCATATTACCAAATAACCGTCGAAGGAATGATGGAAGAGATTATGGCCCTAAAAACGGAAATTGAAAATTTTGAGTTTACCAGGCCCGAGATTTTTCATGCCTTTTTGGTCAATAAAGGGCTTTCCAACTTCGCTATTTGTGCCTTAGACTTGGCAGCTCACGACCTATATGGAAAATTAAAGAACAAGTCATTACATGAAATCTGGTGTACCGATTCTTCCTATTACCCCATCACCAACTATACCATTGGCATTGCCCCAATTGACGTAATGCTGGCTAAAATGCAAGAAATGCCATGGCCCATTTACAAAATCAAATTAGGTACGGAAGATGATGTTGCCATCGTTAGGGAGCTTAGAAGTGCGACCGATGCCGTTTTTAGAATCGATGCAAATTGTGCATGGACCGCTAAGGAAACCATACATAATGCACCGCTTTTGAAAGAACTTGGGGTTGAATTTTTAGAGCAACCGTTAAAGGCAGACGATTGGTCTGGCATGGAGGAGGTCATGCACCATAGTGTCCTGCCCGTTATTGCGGATGAAAGCTGTATCGTAGAAAGCGATGTTGCCAAATGTGCCCTGCACTATAGTGGCATCAATATAAAACTGACCAAATGTGGCGGACTCACCCCCGCCCTAAGAATGATCAGGACAGCCAAGGATTTGGGTATAAAGGTCATGGTGGGCTGTATGACGGAATCTACGGTTGGCATCTCTGCCATCGCTCAATTATTGCCACAATTAGATTATGTGGATATGGATGGGGCCCTCTTGTTAAAAAATGATATCGCCAACGGGGTCGAAATTAAATCCGAAGGAAAGGTTGTATTCCCAAAACTTCCCGGTACGGGTGTTAGCCTTTTGGAGTAATGGTTACAGTAGATGAATTCCCAGCTAGGGAAATTGTAGTAAACGGTAAAAAATTTCTTTATTTTGGGGGAACCTCCTACTTGGGGTTGCAGGTTGATGCAGCATTTCAATCCCTTTACATCGAGCAGATAAAAAAGTATGGTACAGGATATGGAGCATCTCGAAAATCCAATATTCAACTCGCCGTATTTGAAGAAACAGAATCCTACTTAACCCAACTGGCAGGGAGCGAAGCTAGTGTAACCCTCTCCTCTGGTTATTTAGCGGGCCAATTGCTCTGTGACCACTTTAGCCATCCAGATTATGACCGCTACTACGCCCCAAATACGCACTCGGCACTTTATAGGGGAGCACAGCCGGTGTATGAAACCTGGGATGCATTGGAAAGAGATCTTGCAAAAAACAAGAATACCGTTCCTGTCGTTTTATTGGACAGTATTGATTTCCTTGGGTTGAACTATCCATATTACAATGCGCTTCAAAAATTACCCCTTCAGAAGATAATTCTCATTGTGGATGATTCGCACGGTATTGGGATAACGGGTAAGGATGGCGGCGGTAGTTTTAGGTATTTACAATCCCTGAAGCCAAAAGAACTTGTGGTATGCTGTTCCTTGGGTAAAGGTTTTGGCATACAGGCTGGGGCTATTTTTAGCGGTCACGAACGTATACAAAAGCTCAAGGATACCGCTTTTTTTGGTGGTGCCAGTCCCGCAGCACCCGCTTCATTGGCCACTTTAACCCAGGCTCAGCATCTTTATGAAAGTAAGCGAAAGACGCTACAGAGAAAATACGAAACTTTTTCTTAACCTGATGAAAGACCTTTCCTTATTTATTTACACAGAGGGGCATCCCTGCTTTTCGTTTCAAAACGAAGTCTTGGCCAAACAACTGGAGGACCACGGAATTTTGACCACTAATTTTAGATATCCTACGGCTACCGATGCACTAATGAGCCGCATCGTAATTAGCGCATTTCATACTAAAGCCGATATTACGAAGCTTTGCGATATTCTTCAATACCTTTCATAATCAGTTGTGATTTTATTCAGATTTACATCGTATGTTAAAATATTCGTAATTATTACAGCCTTATTTTAACAAATCCTAATTTTATTTTTGTATCTTTTTAGTACGTAATCCACTCAATGACATACTAAAACACTATAATTATGAAAAAACTGATCGGCTTGGTTCTGTTGATGCTCATCTTGGTCTCGGCAGCCTCAACAAACTCCATTAAAAAGAACCCCATGCATACCATTCAGGGCACCTGGGAATTACAAAGTTTTTATAACTACGACGGACAAAACATTATTGATACGGTGCCTACCACGGATGGTTACCGACAGGTAAAAATGTATTACAATGGTAAAATTATGTGGAGCCGTTATGTACCTGTAGACAAAATAGGAAGATTTGGGTATGGGTCTTACCGTATAACGGACACTGAACTCATAGAAACCATTGAATACGGTGATAATGAAATGATGGCCGCAATGGATACCATGCGTATTTTCACTTTTGAACTACAACTTGGGGATGATGAATTCAGCCAAATAAGCTTGGATGAGGACGGGAATAGGACATTTTCGGAGAATTATAAAAGAATCGATTAAATAGAAAGGCCATCTAAAAGCACATTATACAATCGCTATTCAAATAAGGCAAAACGTTGACTATCGAAACTTAGTTCAACACGTGCTTTACCTTTTCAGCGACACTGTGGCTTTTAGATGGCCTCATTCAAGTAATTCCTCTGTATTACTATAAGTTGTACTGATCTGCAACGGCTTCCTCAATGGATCCTATAGATGCCAAATAACGTTCCGCATCCAAAGCGGCCATGCAACCAGTTCCTGCTGCGGTAACTGCCTGCCTATATTCCTTATCCTGTGCATCACCAGAAGCAAAAACGCCCGGAATATTGGTTTTGGTAGATTTCCCTTTGGTTATTAGATAGCCTGTTTCATCCATATCCAATTGACCCTTAAAGATATCCGTATTCGGTTTATGCCCAATTGCAATGAATAGCCCGTAATGGCTATTTCTTCTTTTTCACCGGTTTGGTTATTTACCATGCGTAAACCTTCCACGACCTGTTCTCCCAAAACTTCATCCACTTCGGTGTTGTAGCGTACTTCTATATTTTTTAGGCTATGGACCCGATGTTGCATCGCTTTTGAGGCCCGCATATGGTCCTTACGTACCAACATGGTCACTTTATTGCAAATATTGGCCAAATACGATGCTTCTTCCGCAGCCGTATCCCCTGCCCCTACTATGGCCACATCCTGCCCTTTGTAGAAAAATCCGTCACAAACGGCACATGCAGAAACACCACCGCCACGCAAGCGTTGTTCACTGGGTATATTCAAATACTTTGCCGAAGCTCCTGTTGAAATAATAACGGTTTCAGCTTCCAATTGCGTTTCGCCATCGGCTGTAATTTTATGGATTCCGCCCTTTTCTTTGGAAAATTCAACGGCGGTAATCATGCCTATCCGTACATCGGTACCAAATCGTTCAGCTTGCTGTTGCAATTGTACCATCATAGTGGGGCCATCGATACCCTCTGGATACCCGGGAAAATTATCTACTTCCGTTGTTGTGGTCAGCTGGCCACCAGGCTCCATACCGGTATACATAACAGGTTTTAAGTCGGCCCTAGCCGCATAAATTGCAGCGGTATAACCTGCAGGACCCGAACCTATAATCAAGGTTTTAATTCGTTCTATTGTTTCAGACATAATATCAAGTAATTCATTAGTTCTTCTCAATAACAAAAGTAGGTTTTTGGATAAAAAACTTACGCTTAAGTTATCAAAAGTTTTAATTCATAATTCAACGATAAGATAACAAAATCCTATGTCTCCCGATAATCAAGGTTTAAATAGTCCTGGCTTACATTGCAATAAGATTGAAAATTTTGTTTGATGGTTCCGCAGACCCTATGGCGTAGCCCTATTTTGTGGCAGTTACGGATTAAAAAAATCCTAAACTTTAATTAAAAAATGAACCCACGAAAATTTACTCCGTACATATTCGCGAGAACCTTATTAAAACGATATGAGAGTATTGACCTGCGCTATTGTAGAGGATTCAAACGTACACCGAATTCTAATGGAAAAATCAATAGCTAAAAATGCCCGGCTAGCGCTTACATTTTCCTTTGATTCATCTGCCGAAGCCCTTAAAAAATTAACAACTACACCGGTAGATATTATATTTCTTGATATTGAAATGCCACTGATGAACGGATTTGAACTACTGGAAAAGCTACGTCCAAAATCACAAATCATAATTACAAGCCAAAAACCCACCCACGCATTGGAAGCTTATGATTTTAATGTAACCGATTATTTATTGAAACCTATTGAAAAAAATAGGTTCGAGAGTGCCTTGCAGAAAGCCTTTGAAAAAATCAAATCCCTTGATATTGACCGCCCAGAGAACAAGCTTACTGTAAAACACAATTTAAAGCAAGTAGAGCTAAACGTAAATGCAATTCTTTGGATAGAAGCCTTAGGGGATTATGTAAAAGTAGTTACCCTACAACGCAATTACGTAGTTCTTTCTACATTGAGCGCTTTTCAGAAGAAACTGAAGCGGAATCAATTTTTAAGAATCCATAAATCCTATATTGTAAATTTAAAGATGGTAGATCGGTACAACCATCGCTATATAGAGATAAAGGATAAAAAACTCCCTATAAGTCGCACCAAAAATTTGGAGTTGGACCAGTTGCTAAATTATTTGGACTAAAAAGTAAGCTAATCTTCGGTTAGCATACCAATGGAAGCCACGGTTCTAAAACCAGTATGTTCCAATGCCGAATCCATACTGGATCCCATTCGGGCAGACACCCTATAACTTGCACAATAGGAAGCGCTACATAAAAAAGACCCTCCTTTTATAACCTTTTCCTTTGCTAAGGGATTATTTGGGGTAAAAGGTGCCTTAGCCCCGGTAGGGTTCAATAAAACCCCGTTGTTATCCTTCATTTCTTTGTAATACCTAGAATTATACCAGTCTCCCGTCCATTCCCATACATTTCCGGCCATATCGTAAAGTCCGTATGCATTTGGCGGAAATGATTTTACGGGCGCACGCAATTCAAAACCATCCACCTTGGTATTCTTGAATGGAAACTCCCCTTCCCAGGTATTTGCCTTATCGCTCAGAACCGATGCATCGTTACCCCAATTATAGGTAGTGCCATAGGTGCCTCCCCGGGAAGCCAATTCCCATTCGGCTTCTGTAGGTAATCTTCTACCCGCCCATTCGCAATAGGCCATTGCATCTTCAAAGGCGACCTGTACCACGGGATAATTTTCTTTACCTTCAATACTACTGTTTGGACCATTGGGGTGGCGCCAAGTTGCACCAATACTCCACTCCCACCATTGTGAAAAATCGTACAGATTGGCCGCCGGAGATTTTGTTTTTTTGAAAATCAAGGAACCGGGTTGTAAAATGGAATCATGGGGTTTTGGTGTACCTGGCGGAACCTGTTTTTTAAGCTCCTCCCAATCTACTCCACGTTCCGCCACTGTGACATAACCAGTAGCAGTAACAAATTCTTCAAATTCGCTATTGGTAACTTCCGTCGCATCCATGAAAAAACCATCGACCATAACCGCTATAGCCGGTTTTTCATGTTCCATCGCCATTTTGTCCACATCAACGGCACCTTGCATAAAGGTGGCGCCCGATATCCAGACCATGCCTTTTGGAGTTGGGATACTATCAGGCTTTTGAACAATCAACTCATGTTCAACCTTTTCTTCTACTTTCAAAATCGGTTCTTCGGTTTCCGATTTCCGGGAAATTTTCTCTTTTGATTCCGATTTGCAATTCCATAATCCTAGTAGGATAAACAGCAATAGTCCTACTAGAAAACTTTTAAAAACAACTCTAATATTCATGACTACAATGTACTATTAAACTTATACATGAAAAAAGTGATTGGAACATTTTTAAGAAAGCATCACAGAAAAAAATAGCATCACTCATCCATCCAAAAAATTCTACATTGTTGATTTGGGATTTGCCGCTTTGAATAAGACTGAGAAGCTTTTCCATTACTCAACTAATTAGCAAACGCTGTCAAGCTAAAAAATTATCCTAATTCTAATGTTTTTTTTGATTTAATAAGCCGGTTTCCGACAATGGAATTTGGAACCGCTCAATTTCCGCTTTGGAATGTTCTTTCTCGAAAATTGCAGCGGCCTGCTCTAAAATCTCTGGATGCTCCAGAGCCCTATTATATTGCTCCAGAGGGTCTTCCTTTAAATTATAAAGTTCTGTAGTTGCCGCTTCCTCATCGTTCAAATGCTGACGTACAAGTTTCCAGTCCCCCATTCTAATTGCTATTTGGCCGCCATACTCTGGAAATTCCCAATAGAGAAAATCATGCTGTTCTTGATTGCCGATACCTGTTAGGGTTGGTAAAAGACTGATGCCATCCGTGGTACCACCCAAAGGTATATCCGTAATGTCTGCAAAGGTTGCGCGCATGTCATAGTGGACGGACATTAAATCGCTTTTAGTACCCGGACTTATCTTTTTGGGCCAGGTAAAAATTGTAGGTACGCGAATTCCTCCTTCGTAGACGAAACCCTTTCCCCTTCCATAAGTACCCTTAAAGGGCTGGGCGCTATCAAAGAAAGATGGGTCAGCACCACCGGCATAGCTAGGGCCATTATCGGAAGTAAATACGATTAACGTATTTTCATAGATTCCTTCGTCCTTCAATTGCCGTACCAACTTTCCAACATTCTCATCGAAATAGGAAATCATGGCCGCGTAGGCCGCGTGGGGATATTGATGGGAAAAATAACGGTTCTTCCCACCAGATAAATAAGGTTCCTCGGGTCCAAATTTATCGACATAGTAATCTACCCAGCGCTGTGGTGCCTGTAATGCTACATGGGGTATTGGCGTTGCCCAGTATAAAAAGAAAGGATTCTGTTCGTTCGCGGACACAAATTTAGTCAACTCTTCGAACATGAGGTCTGGAGCATAATCGGCCATGGTGAGGCCTTTATAACTTTTTGGGTCCTGTGGGTCCGCCCCTTTTGGAAAAGGCATATTTGGAGCTATGGTATCGTTGGCCAAGTGCACCCTTTCCCTGTTCTTGTACAAATGCAAGGGATAATAGGTATGTGCCTGGCGTTGACAATTAAACCCATAGAAAAAATCAAAACCCATTTCATTGGGAATAGACTTCGTGTGCGGTGCGCCCAAACCCCATTTACCAACAAGGGCCGTTGCATATCCTGCCTTTTTGAAATTATGGGCAAGGGTTTTTGTTCCTTCGGGTACCGGTCGTTGTCCCTCAAGGGTTGAATCATTTGCCATGGCCTTATAATTCCAAACATCGCCGCGTTCGTTCCACTCATCGTTACCACGAATAAAAGCGTGCCCTGCATGCTTGCCGGTCAAAAACATATATCTGGCTGGTGCACATACGGGCGCACTGGTGTAGTGTTGTGTGAAAATCATCCCGGCCTTTGCCAAGGCATCAATATTTGGGGTCTCAATCTTACTTTGTCCAAAAACCCCTATTTCGCCATAGCCCAAATCGTCCGCCAAAATATAAATTACATTGGGTTTGTCCGCTAGGGCCTCAGATTCAGTATGCTGCTCTTTGCATGCGCAAACTAGGAATAGTAAAACTAAAATGAAACCGATATTTCTCATGCCTGTAGTTTTCTAAAATTATTGCGCGTGGCCTTAAATATAGTTTTTTAGCCTTTCATTTGGAACATTTTGATGGAAACAGCTATTCTACAACAAACTATAAATTCACTCGCTATTCCAAAATTTCAGAAATAAGGCCCTTGAACATCCTTATACCCGTTTGTATCAATTCATCAGGAAAATCATAATCGGCATGGTGCAGTTGTGGCTGATTTTCCCCGGCCCCCAATCCAAAAAAAACAGTAGAATAGCGTTTGGAAAACCAACCAAAATCCTCGCCAAAACGTAAGGGAACAGTCTTATGTAATACCTCTAACCTATTGACAACCGCCACTTTTTTTATCAACTTTACCCCGGCACTATCATTTATTGTTTCAGGGAAATATTCGAACCATTCCATTTGTTGGTCAAGATCATGTTTTTCGGCTATCGCAGAAACCAATTCACGAATTTTAGCTTCTACCCGTTCCATTACCGCAACGCTCCAAGTGCGTATGGTATAATGCAATTCCCCAGTTCCCGGGGAGATACCGTAGTTAGGTGCGCCAATATCAATACAGATCGGGGTCAGTAACGCAAAGTTCGAATCCCCGTGTTCTCCATTTTCCAAGGCGGCCAATTCCTGAATTAATTCTGATGCAGCCACAGTAGGATTTATTCCATGTTCCGGTTCAGCTGCGTGCGCTTTTTTACCGAACAAACGTATGCAAAGACTTTGCACCGTTGCCGTAAATACCCCCTCCTTTATACAAATAGCATGCAAAGGTTCTCCTGGTAAATTATGGAGTGCAAAAACATGGGTGGGGTCAAGCTTCAAAAAATCTGGGTCGGTAAGCACAGCAGCGGCACCTTGCCCGGTTTCCTCTGATGGTTGAAATAGCAATACCACGGTACCCTTCGTGAACTGTGCATGTTGTAACCACATCGATAGCCCTGCAACAATGGCCATATGCCCATCGTGACCACACTTATGGGAAATGCCGTCATGTTTAGACCGATGCATAAAATTGTTGGCCTCTTGAATCGGTAGAGCGTCCAATTCACACCTAATCACTAGGGTGGGGCCAGCGCTACCGAATACATAACGAAAAGCCACTCCATGTCCGCCCAAATCCCTAATGCAATGGGAAGGTTGATAAAGAGAGACAAAATCAACGATAAGCTGTGCCGTGGAACTTTCCTCGCCAGATCGTTCAGGGTATTGATGTAAGGTTCTTCGCAGGTCTACTAAGGCGTTGTTCATTTACTATTGATAAATTGGTTCGAATTTTTACTTTTGCCCCCCCCATCCAATTCCCTGATCTACTGGATTTTTTAATTTTCCAATTTATTGCGCTTGTATCGTGGTCAAGGAATTCCAAATACCGTTCTCAGAAGTCAGCGATTGGCGCACCGGTTTATATCAAATGAAAAGCGCTGCCCCTTTTAGAACTAAGGGCTACATAGTATTACGCTTCGCTAGTCAGTTTTAAATAGGCAAATGCATCCGCTATGTTTTCGAATATATGACTTTCTTCAACCAAATCGGGGATGATGTCAATAGATCTTAGCTTATCCATAGGTTGCTCTTGTAGGTTCACAAACAAAACCTGTACCCCACGTAATTCCAAATCAAATACAATATCTTCCAAGGCATAAAGACCGGACTGATCGATCAACGGAACTTCATCCATCCGAATAATCAAGACCTTTATTTTGGCGTCGATGGATGCGATTTGATTCTTTAGATGGGCCGTAAAACCAAAAAATAAGGGCCCATTTAGATGTTTAATAAGAATTTTATCCTTGAACTCATTATAAAAAGGTAATTCATCTTGCCATGGCTTTTCGGCTTTTAAATCCTCTATAGACTCCATAACAATGCCTTCTTCCCCAAGATCGCTCGCTTTTTTCATAAACAAAATACAGGCCAATGCTACTCCCATTCCTACGGCCTGGATCAAGCTACCGAAGGTCGTCACCAATAAAACTAAAACCAATACTACCGCATCAGCTTTAGGTATTCTAAATAAGTGCTTTAAGCCCTTTGTATCAATAATCTTGAATCCGATCGGGATTAGTAATCCGGCCAAGACAGAAAGAGGGATATAGGCTGCCAGAGAGCCCAACCCCAAAAGAACAGCTAAGAGAAATAAGCCATGTATTACCCCTGAAATTCGTGTCCTGCCCCCTGCATTGATATTTACGACAGTACCTTTTGTAGCGCCGGCACCTGGAATTCCACCAAAAATCGCAGCTAACATATTTCCAATACCCTGCCCAATCAATTCCCGATTGCTATTATGCCTTGTTTTCGTCATATTATCCGCAATTACAGATGTTAACAGGGAATCTATACTACCCAAAACGGCGAGTACAGTAGCATATTCCCCGATCAAAATATAGGATTCTGGCGGAATATTGCTGAACATGGTACCTAGCTGCACATTAGGAATGCCAGAGGGTATTTCCCCGATAATAGGCACATCCCACTCTAAAAAATAGCCTGCAAGCGCCGCTACAACCAAGGCTACCAAAGCACTGGGAATAGCTTTTGTAATCAGGGGAAATAGATAATAAATCAAAACCGTTAGCAAGCCCAATGCAAGCGAATAAACATTGAAATCAGTAAAAAGTCTAGGTAAATCCTGTATAACTGCAAAAGTGGATTTAGCCGAAGTTAACCCGGCGAAGGGAAATAATTGTAGAATGATAATTATCAGACCTACGCCACTCATAAATCCAGAAACCACTGGATAGGGAAAATACTTAACGTAGCCCGCAATATTGATAAGTCCGAATACAATCTGCAAGACGCCACCGAACAAGAAACTTAACAGAATTATTCCCATTGCAGATTCCAAACTTCCGGTAATTCCGACGGCAGCAGTAACCAAGGCGGCCGCTACAACGGTCATTGGGCCCGTAGGACCGCTTGCCTGGGTCTGGGTTCCCCCAAAAAGTGCGGCAAAAATCCCCACCATAATAGCGCCATAGAGCCCTGCCGTTGCTCCCATCCCGGATTGTACACCAAAAGCAAGGGCTAGTGGTAGGGCAACTACACCGGCTACGAGACCCCCGGTAAAATCACCTTTTATGTTACTGAAATCAAATAGTTTTGAAGGCATACCTACATTGTTTGAACTTTAGATTTACAAATTCTTAAAAATTGTTTACTAAAAAAAATATTATAATGCGAAAATGTAGGCTTATGTGACCTATAGCACCTAGAACTTAATCTTAATTGATGATACCACAAAAAAAGCATCACTAAGAAGTGATGCTTTTTTAAATGTATTGCTTCTAAAGCTTAATTTCCCTTTTTATGATCGGCCAAGAATTTTTCCAAACCACTGTCCGTTAATGGGTGCTTCAATAACCCGGTAATCGAGCTGAGACCACCGGTCATAACATCGGCGCCAATTTTAGCACAATCGACGATATGCATTACGTGACGTACGGATGCTGCCAAAATTTGGGTTTCATACCCGTAATTATCATATACCAAACGGATATCCGCTATTAAACCGAGCCCATCTGTGGAAATATCATCCAAACGCCCTATAAACGGGGAAACATAGGTTGCTCCCGCCTTAGCGGCCAATAAGGCCTGACCCACAGAGAACACTAAGGTACAATTGGTTCTATAGCCCTTATCCGAAAAATATTTAAGGGCCTTTACCCCTTCCTTGATCATGGGAACCTTGATGACGATTTGGTCGCTTATTTTAACCAATTTTTCACCTTCCTTCACCATTCCATCAAAATCGGTGGAAATGACTTCTGCACTTACATCGCCGTCTACCAAATCACAAATCTTTTTGTAATGGGCCGTGATATTATCCGCACCGGTAATTCCTTCTTTCGCCATAAGGGAAGGATTGGTAGTTACCCCATCCAATATACCCATATCCTGGGCTTCCTTAATCTCATCTAAATTTGCTGTATCTATAAAAAATTTCATCGCTATGTTGTTTTAAATTGTTTATTTATTTTAAAAAATCCAGTACCTCTTTGTAAACCTGATCTCCGGTAAATCCAAATTTCTCATCCAATACCTCTGCCGGTGCGGAATAACCAAAATGATCTAGCCCAAAAACTTTTCCGTTAGGCCCTGCCAAACTCTCCAAGTTTACCGGCAAACCGGCGGTAAGGCCAAATACAGGTTTATTTGGTGGAATAACTTTTTCTTGGTAGGATTCCGCTTGTTGTCTAAATATACCTTCTGATGGGATGGAGGCAATATTAACCTTTAATCCCTCTTTTTCCTCCAATAATTTTGCCGCATCGACCAAAGTAGAGACCTCAGAACCATTGGCCACCAAAATTACGTCTGGATCAGCAACTTCCTGTACCAAGTAGCCACCTTTTTCCGCTCCCAACGCTTCTTTAAACCGATTCCCACTTTTTGCGGGAACATCTTTAATATTTTGCCTTGAAAGGATAAGCCCGGTGGGAGTCTTCTTGTTTTCCATGGCCATTTTCCAAGCTACGTTCGTCTCTTGTGAGTCAGCGGGGCGCAAGGCCACAAAACTCTGCTCATGGCTGTGGTTCTTTAACTTTTCCAATAAGCGTATTTGAGCTTCCTGCTCAATGGGCTGGTGGGTTGGTCCGTCCTCACCTACCCTAAAGGCATCATGCGTCCAAACAAACTTCACAGGCAATTCCTGTATTGCGGTTAAACGAATGGCGGGTTTCATGTAATCGGAAAACACGAAGAATGTGGCAACCACGGGAATGATTCCCCCGTGCAATGCAATACCATTGGCAATAGCCGCCATGGTAAGCTCCGCAACACCCGCTTGCAAAAAGGCTCCAGAAAAATCACCTTTCTTCAAAATCTGGGTCTTTTTCAAAAATCCGTCGGTCTTATCACTATTGGATAAATCCGCAGAAGAAACAATCATATTCTCAACATTCTGTGCCAAATACGCCAACACGTTTGAAGATGCGGCTCGTGTCGCCTGACCTTCTTTTTGGGCTATGGAGCCAAAATCCAACTCCGGTAACTTTCCGTCCAAGAATCCGTCCAATTTCTTGGAAAGCTCAAGGTTTTCTGAACGCCACGCATCTATTTCCTTCTTTTTATTATGGGCTTCCCCTTTTTTCCGATTTACGACATCCTCATAGAAGGTACTCACCTTATCAAAAATCTCGAAAGGATTGTCTACATCGGCACCTAAATTTTCTAGTGTCTTTTTATAATCGGCACCCGTATCGCCAATGGGCTTTCCATGCAGTTCTGTATACCCTTCATATGGGGAACCGTCTGCTGTAACACATCCTTTCCCCATAATGGTCTGGCCAATAATCAAGGTAGGTTTCTCTGTTTCTGCATTTGCATCCTTTAAGGCCTGCCTGATTTGATCATGGTCATGACCGTCTATCGTCACGACCTTCCAGCCCCAGGCTTCATATTTTTTTGCGGTATCCTCTGAAGTTACCTCATCTGTTTTTGAAGATAATTGTACATCATTGGAATCATAGAACATGATAAAATTGTTCAAGCCCAAATGGCCTGCAATACGACCTGCCCCTTGGGAAATCTCTTCTTGAACGCCTCCATCTGAAATGAAACCATATACCTTATGGTTCATCCAATCCCCAAAACGTGCCTGTAAAAATTTTGCGGCGATTGCGGCTCCCACACCCATGGTGTGCCCCTGACCCAATGGTCCGGAGGTATTTTCTATGCCTCTGGCTACATCCACTTCTGGATGACCTGGAGTTACGGATTTCCACTGCCTAAAATTAGCAATATCATTTTTATCGTAATTTCCCAACATGTAATATTGGGAGTACATCAATGTAGACAAGTGACCTGCGTCCATGAAAAAACGGTCGCGAAATGGCCAATGCATATCCGAAGGGTCGTAATTAAAAAATTCCGAATAGAGGATGTGCATGTAATCCGCTCCCCCCATTGGACCGCCGGGGTGGCCAGAACTTGCCTTTTCTACCATTGCCACAGCTAGTGCCCTTATATTATCCGCTGCTAATTGATCTATTTCCTTGTTCATGTGGTGTCCGATTATTTTTAAGGTTTGTGTTTGCTTTAAAACTACTAAAATCCATTCAAAGATACTTTATCTAAGGCGCTATTTAAAATTATGGGCCCCACATAAATAGGCTAAAAAAGCATTTATGTTAAATTTATGCAGATATGAGCACATAGAAGGCTTACGAAAAGCATTTCGCAAGTAGTGGGCACCCATTTTTTCGTAAAATTTTTATGCTATTTTACTCATAAGGTGCGTGAGGACTTTTTTTGAAATCCCCTTTCTGATGTTATTGAAGTTTTATGAATTGGATGGCTAACTTTCCAACACTTGTAAACCCCTATTTAAAGGCAATCAAGCTAAAGTGACATCGAATAGGTGACCGATCCATGCGGTTATGGCCATAGCCACGGTTCCCCAAAAACTGACCCTCAGTATCGCTTTCCACATATTGGAACCTCCCGTTTTGGCCGCAATAGCCCCTAGGACAGCTAAAAACACCACAGCAAAGATATACTGCACGTACTCCATATATGCCAAAGGTCCAAAATAGGCGACTACGACCGGAAGTAGTCCTCCAAACACAAAGGAAGCCCCAGAGGATAAGGCGGCTACCAAAGGTTGTGCCTGACTTATCTCATTAATCCCCAACTCATCCCTGGCATGGGCTCCAAGAGCATCGTGGTCCGTTAATTGTTGGGCTACTTGGAGCGCCAAGGATTTGTCCAAGCCTCGTTCCTGATATATTTGTGCCAGTTCCAACAGCTCCTCGTTTGGCATCTCCTCCAATTCTTTGCGTTCACGGTTAAGATCTGCCGTTTCCAGATCAGACTGGGAGCTTACCGATACATACTCGCCTGCGGCCATGGACAAAGCACCCGCGACCAGGCCCGCCACCCCGGCCAAAATTATAGGTTCGCGCGTGCTACTTGCGGCAGCTACCCCTATGACCAAACTGGCAGTGGATAAAATTCCATCATTGGCACCTAATACGGCGGCCCTTAGCCACCCGCTTCGTGTTCCGTAATGTTTTTCATCTTGCATAATTGGTCTAGATTTAATGGTATATCTATTTGATAATCAATTATTTAAAACTAAATTAAAAATATGCTACCTTTTTTCGACAAGTACTTCCGTTCCTTTTCCTATAAGGACGAGGTGTGTGGAATCTAAAAATAATCCAGTTTCTACGATTCCCGGAATTTGCTTCAGTTTTTGTTCCAATTCGGTCCATTGCAAGGTTGAATCCCAGATATCTACATCTACAATATCATTGTTTTCATCGGTCCGGTAAGCTTCCGAGCCGTTCATTCTTTGCTTTGGATGCAAACCCATTTTTTCGAGTTCCTGTAATATCAATTGGGTAGCGAACGGAATCGTTTCTAAGGGGAGTTTAAACTTTCCCAGTTTTGAAACCCGCTTGGACGAATCGGCTATGATAATATTAAAACTGGTGTTGTGGGCTACTATTTTCTCCCTTAGTAGGGCACCGCCACCGCCCTTAATCAACTGCATGTGGTCATCAACCTCATCGGCACCATCAATGGTAACATCCAACCGTTTTGCAGCCGCTAAGCTGATTATGGGAATCCCTAATTTTTTGGCATGTTTTTCCGTTTCTACCGAGGTTGCTACCGCCTTAATATCTAGACCGTTTTTAATTTTATCTCCAAGCGCTTCAATCATATAAAAAGCGGTAGAACCTGTTCCCAAGCCTACCTGCATACCGTTCTTAATGTAGCTTACAGCTTCCAGGGCCGCTATTTTTTTTTCTTCTGAAGGGTTTACGTTCATTGTCTTCATCAATATTCGTATATCATATTATTTTCGGCTTAAAGATATTTATAATAAAGGACTGTATCCGCTTTACCAGGTGCTAATCGAAACAAGGCCTTCTGAACGACTTAACAGGAATTAACAATGGAGGGTGACGCTTGCTCATCTACAACCGCGTTCGTAGTTACCAAGGGGGCAATCCATACTGGACACATGGCAACTGACCGGCTCCACGAAAAAAGCTCCGCTTGGGGCGTTTTCAGAAGCAATTCTATTTCTTGAAAGGAAAGCAACCAAAGCTGGTCAGGTCTTGCATTTGGGGAAAATTCCGACTTATTCTCGGTTGTACTTGGTTTTAACGGGATTTCTATAGTATCAGGTTTTACATCCCAGCGCTGCTTTACAATTTGGAGGTGGTAGCGTTGTACTTGGTCCAGACCTTCTTGATGCCTGCCCGAAACGTAAATGTGCAACCCAAGCCTCAACTCCTTGCGCACTCTTTTTATAAGACTTAAATCTGTCAATGCCGGATTTCCCGTTAAATTGGTGATTTGAAAAATTTCCGTTGGTATATCAAATTCCGGATAGTTTGGCACCACCAAAACCGCACACCGTTGACCTTTACGCAATAGATTTATGGTATTACTACCCCAAGGGCAACCATCCTGGTTGGTTACTCCCTTAGCTCCAAGCACCATACAATCCATTTTGTGATCCGTGACCATTTCATGCACTTCATCGAGTAAAAAGGAAAAGGAAGATACCGTTATGAACTCGTGCCTTGGGTTTGGACAGGTTGTTTCAATAGTTCGTACCAAACCTTGGAGTTGTTTGTTTGAACGTACCATGGGGGATTCCTGCCGGTTAGGCTTACTTTGGGTGTGGTGTATAATTCTACCGCCACTGATAGTGGGCGTATAAGTATTTAAAAGGTATATGGTACAGTTGCTATTTTTGAAAAGGTGTAGGGCATATTCGATTGCCTTCCAAGAGTTGGTCGAGAAATCTGTAGGAATCAGGATTCGCTTCATGGTCTTTTTCTAAAATACACCCTAAAGTTAGTGGGGGCCATAGGTACAAACTATGATATTTATCAGGTTTTGAACGGGTCTGTTCAAAAACCGTCCACAAGCTCCTGTAACCTGGTATCCTCTAGAACACCTATACGTTTTCCTGATGTTTTGATGAACCCTTTTTTCTTAAATTCAGATATGAGCCGAATACAGGATTCCGTTGCCGTACCCACAACATTGGCATAGTCCTCCCTACTAAGGGTGAGTAGAAGAAATCCATCTTTATCTTCCCCAAAACTATTCTTGAGGTAGAGAAAGGCCTCCGCCAGTCTTTGCTTAACGGTTTTTTGGGACATATTTACAATAACATCATCCGCCTCCTTTAAATCATGCGCCATATGCCGCAATACTTCAAGCGCAAAATTGGGATTGGAGTTTAGGGCACTTGAAATTATTTCCTTTGGGATAAAACAAACTTCCATATCATTTACGGCTACAGCGCTTAAATTGGTAGATTCCTCGGCGATTACGGAACGTTGACCCATGACTTCGCCTTTGGTTGCCAATTTTACAATCTGATTTTTACCATTGGTACTCAACTTTGCCAATTTTGAAACGCCCTCCCGTACACAGTAAACCCCATCCAGTTTTTGCCCCTCCTTAAATAGCGCATCACCTTTGTTGATTTTCTTCGAAATCTTGGCATCGGACACCTTTTTCAATTCATCCTTGCTCAATGCCCGTAGTGAATTAAACTGTCTTACGATACAATTTTCACACCTGCTTTCCATGTCTTCCGTCTTTAATAAAATGCACTCTTAACTACAAAGCTAATCTACAAAGATTCAACAAAACCTGATAATTATCATGTTTTCGTAACCCTAGGGCATAGAACTTTGCTACATGTTAAGTGATTGCCTTATGGAAGATAAATCATGTTATCATTGCGGCGAAGCCTGTGATAAAAATCCTATATACTATGATGAAAAACAATTCTGCTGTATTGGCTGCAAGACTGTATTTGACATTCTTTCAGCTAGCGATTTATCCTACTATTATGCTATACAACCGGGCGCTGGAGCCACTCCTAAGGCAACTGAAGGGAAATATGATTTTCTCGATAACCCGGCAATTGTTCAGAAATTAACTGAATTTCAGGACGGCAATGTAGCAGTTGTAAAACTCTATATTCCACACATACATTGTAGTTCCTGTATTTGGATTTTAGAAAATTTAACCAAACTTAGCCCCCATATTACAAGTTCACAGGTAGATTTTCCTCAAAAAACAATCCGCGTCACCTATCACCCAGAGCAACTTTGTTTAAGGGAGCTGGTTCTCCTTCTCACCAAAATTGGGTATGAACCCTATATCTCATTGGATGATTTTGATGCGAAAAAGAAAAAAACAGATCGCAGTCTAATTTACAAACTGGGTGTTGCAGGTTTTGCCTTTGGGAACGTTATGTTCCTGTCGTTTCCAGAATATTTCGACTTGGCTTCCAATCATGAGAACGGCGGGGATTATTGGCTAAATCAATACCAGGTAGTATTTAGATGGCTCATGCTTCTTTTTTCATTGCCCGTAGTTTTTTACGCCGGGTGGGATTATTTCGTATCGGCCTTTAAGGGGTTACGGTCCAAAATCCTGAACATCGATGTCCCAATTGCCTTGGGAATTCTAGTCCTCTTTTTACGAAGTTCCATTGAAGTGATCCTGGACTTGGGAAGTGGCTTTTTTGATTCCTTGACGGGTTTGGTCTTTTTTCTCCTGTTGGGCAAGTTCTTTCAGCAAAAAACCTATTCGTTCCTTTCTTTTGAACGTGACTACAAATCGTATTTCCCTATTGCCGTTACACGGGTTTCCACGCTAGGAAAAGAGGAAAACATTCCTGTACACGATATTGAAAAAGGTGATCGGCTGTTGATACGGAACGAGGAAATGATTCCGGTAGATGGGCTCTTGACCAAAGGAACCGCCAGAATAGATTATAGTTTTGTATCGGGTGAATCCGAAGCCGTAAAAAAAGAAATTGGCGATATCCTTTACGCAGGAGGTAGACAGTTGCAGGGCGCTATAGAAATGGAAGTCGTAAAATCCATTTCACAAAGTTACCTTACCCAGTTATGGAGCAACTCCATTTTTCAAACGGACAAGACCACAATTTTTCAAAATCTGACGGACCGTATTGGTAAGCGTTTTACCGTCGCCGTCCTTACAATTGCCTTGATGTCCACAGGATTTTGGTTATTCATGGATGCATCAAAAGCCCTAAATGTATTTACGGCGGTGTTGATTATTGCCTGCCCTTGCGCCATCGCATTGGCGGCACCTTTTACCTTGGGTAACATGCTACGCATTTTTGGTAAAAAGAAATTCTATGTAAAGAATACCCAGACGCTGGAACGGTTGGCAAAAATAGACACTTCCATATTTGATAAGACAGGCACCATTACAACTGCGCAAAAAAGTACGGTCTATTATGAAGGCATGCCGCTGACCGAAGCAGAAGAATCCCTCCTAAAAAATACCATTAGGGCATCTAACCATCCCTTAAGCCGCACCTTGTACACACTTTTGCAGGAGCATGAAATCATAACTTTAGATGATTACGATGAAGTTACGGGCGAGGGTTTGGCGGGTGCAAAGAACGACCTGCACATGCGCATAGGTTCCGCCAAATTCGTAGGGGAAAAAAATGCGGAAACCCCTTTGGATACCGCTGTACATATCAGTAGTAATAACATGTACAAGGGAAGGTATGTCTTCAACAATCAATATAGGGAAGGTCTTTCAGAACTTTTTAAAGATATGGCAACCACCATGGACCTGGCCGTTTTATCTGGAGACAATGAGGGGGAAAAGGAAAGTTTGGAGGCCTTGCTGCCTAAATTGACACCGCTTTATTTTAACCAAAAACCGCAATGCAAGCTAGACTTTGTAAGGGCACTGCAAGAACAGGGCAAATCTGTGCTAATGGTAGGCGATGGGCTCAACGATGCAGGAGCATTGGCACAAAGTGATGTGGGTATTGCCATATCCGAAAACGTAAATGTATTTTCCCCGGCTTGTGATGCTATCTTGGATGCTACTAAATTTTCACAACTGCACAGTTATATCAATGCTTCAAAAAAAGCCATCGGAATAATTAAAATTAGCTTTGTTCTTTCCCTACTTTATAACGTGGTTGGACTTTATTATGCAACAACAGGGCAATTGCAACCTGTTATAGCCGCAATTTTAATGCCTTTGAGCTCCATTACCATTGTTGCCTTTACCACGGTAATGACCAATCTATTGGGAAAAAGGCTGGTCTGATGCTTATTATCAGAGAGGTAAAGTATAGGGCCCACCAACATTTTATATGTATACAGTAATGCCGTAAAATAAATTTCCAAAGTATGATAAATGTCATATTATAAGGAACGCTTGACTTGTAGTTTTACTCCATAATTCAGATAATCATGGGTGTCATTTACATTTTACTGGGCTTGAGCGTAATGGTAGCGATTCTTTTCTTTATCGCCTTTATCTTATCCGTCAAAAACGGTCAATATGATGATTCGTACACCCCTTCGGTACGCATGTTATTTGAGGACGAATTGGTAAAAACAAAAACTTCGGCAAAAATCGATTCACAAGAAAATCCAACTAAATAATTATTATTCATGGAAGTACAGCAGTTTTATTACGACAACAAAATTGTAAAAAAGTTCCTTTATGCCACAATGCTGTGGGGTATCGTAGGGATGTCCGTCGGGCTACTTTTGGCCTTTATGTTTCTTTTCCCAAACGTTACGGATGGCATATCCTGGCTTAGTTTTGGCCGTCTTAGGCCTTTGCACACGAACGCGGTTATTTTCGCCTTCGTAGGCAATGCCATTTATGCCGGGGTGTATTACTCCAGCCAGCGCTTGTTGAAAGCCCGGATGTTCAGCGATTTCCTAAGCAATTTCAATTTTTGGGGATGGCAAGCCATCATAGTTGCCGCGGCCATTACCCTACCCTTGGGGTACACCACCTCAAAAGAATACGCTGAACTGGAATGGCCTATAGATATTGCCATTGCATTGGTATGGGTTGCTTTTGGTGTTAACCTGATCGGAACGATCCTCAAAAGAAGACAGCGCCATATGTATGTGGCCATTTGGTTCTATCTTGGAACCTTCGTTACCGTAGCCGTACTTCACATCTTTAACAGTTTAGAGCTTCCGGTAAGTGCCCTAAAAAGCTATTCGGTTTATGCAGGGGTACAGGATGCATTGGTGCAATGGTGGTATGGCCATAACGCTGTTGCGTTCTTTTTAACGACCCCATTCCTAGGATTGATGTATTATTTTGTACCAAAAGCGGCCAATAGGCCCGTTTATTCCTATAAACTTTCTATCGTTCACTTTTGGTCGCTAATTTTCATTTATATATGGGCAGGACCGCACCATTTATTGTACTCCTCATTACCAGATTGGGCACAGAATTTAGGGGTTGCCTTTTCGGTGATGTTGATCGCTCCATCTTGGGGCGGTATGATAAACGGACTGTTGACCTTGAGAGGGGCTTGGGATAAAGTTCGTACCGATCCTGTCCTAAAATTTATGGTGGTTGCGATAACAGGGTATGGTATGGCCACATTTGAAGGTCCTATGCTTTCCTTAAAAAACGTAAACGCGATAGCCCATTTCAGCGATTGGATTATTGCACACGTGCATGTAGGTGCCTTGGCATGGAACGGTTTCCTCACCTTTGGTATGATCTATTGGTTGGTGCCCAAAATGACCAAAACCAGGCTATACTCAAAGGGGCTTGCCAATTTCCATTTTTGGATCGGTACATTGGGTATCATCCTGTACGCGCTACCTATGTACGTTGCAGGCTTTACCCAAGCTTTAATGTGGAAAGATTTTAACCCAGATGGTACTTTGGTCTACGGTAACTTCTTGGAAACCGTAAATGAAATAATGCCAATGTATTGGATGCGCGCCATAGGAGGTAGTCTCTATATCGTGGGTGCTTGTGTCATGATTTACAATATTGTTGTCACCATAAGAAAAGGAAGTGCCATTACGGACGAACTGGCCGAAGCCGCTGCATTGACCAGGGTTTCCAGTAAAAGAACGGCAGGAGAAACCTTTCATACGTGGCTTGAGCGTAAACCGGTGCAATTGACGATTCTGGCGACCATTGCCATATTGATCGGGGGCATCATCCAGATTGTACCTACAATTTTAGTGAAATCCAATATCCCTACCATCACCAGTGTAAAACCGTATACACCGTTGGAGCTTGAAGGTCGTGATCTTTACATTCGCGAAGGTTGTGTAGGCTGCCACTCACAGATGGTACGCCCTTTTAGGAGCGAGGTGGAACGTTATGGGGAATACGCAAAGGCGGGTGAATTTGTATATGACCATCCCTTTTTATGGGGCAGTAAACGTACCGGTCCGGATTTGTTACGGATTGGTGGAAAATACACTGATAATTGGCACTTGAATCACATGTACGATCCCCAAAGTACTTCTTCCGGATCCATAATGCCGGCATACCAATGGTTGGTGCGCAACAAACTTGATCGTAGCGATACCGAAGGTAAAATGAGGGCCATGGTCTCCTTGGGCGTACCGTATACCGATGAAGATATAGAAAATGCTCAAAGTACTATGCAAGCGCAGGCTACAACCATTGAAAAAAACCTGTATTCAGATCCTGATTTCGCAAAGAGTTATGAGGCTGATAAAAAATTTGCTGCGGAAAACGGTGAAGAGTTCATAGAAATGAAGGATAGGGAAATTGTTGCCCTTATCGCCTACTTACAGCGTTTAGGTACTGATATTAAGATAAAGAACAACAACGAATCAATCTCTCAAAACAACTAAGGACATGCTAAAATTTGTAAAAGGGTACATGGAAAGTATTGAAGGCATTGCCACCTACCCTATGATATCATTGCTCATTTTCTTTATTTTCTTCGCACTTCTGTTTTTTTGGGTGTTTACCGCATCTAAAGAACACGTACAGGAGATGAGCAACATGCCTTTGGAAGACGATAACCAACAAAACTTTACATTATGAAAAATACAACTGCTTGGTGGTTGAGGATAACCGTAGTATTCTTTTTGGTCTTTGGACTTATGGAATTTTTCATCGATAGCGGGGATAAACCTGCTTTTATGACCTATCCCCTTTTAATGGTAGGCTTGGTATTTTTTCTGATGCTGATTCTAGGAATTGCCTTTGTAGTGCAGGCCATAGAAAATGTAATGTACAATACGCTACCCGAAGAGGCCAAGGCCCGCTATGATGAAGCAAACCAAACAAATTGGGAGTGGACCTGGGGGAAAAAGATGTATAAAAAACTCTTGGGCTCCAAACCCATAGAGAAAGAGGAAGAGATTATTCTAGACCATAACTATGACGGCATTAAAGAATTGGACAATAAACTACCACCGTGGTGGGTCTATATGTTCTATGCCACAATTGTATTTGCGGTTATATACCTTGCCCGTTTTCATGTATTCAACGATTATGACCAAGACACGGAATACCTGACCGAAATTACCTTGGCCAAAGCGGAAATAGAAGCTTATAAAAAGACGGCTAAAGGCTTGGTAGACGTTAATACCGTAGAATTGTTGACGGATGCTGCAGATATGAGTGCAGGACAAAAAATATTCGAGTCTAACTGCGTAGCCTGCCACATGGCAGATGGTGGCGGTGGAATTGGTCCTAACCTCACGGACCGGAACTGGATTTTGGGCGGTGGTATTAAGAACGTCTTCAATACCATTTCTGAGGGTGGTAGGGATGGTAAAGGTATGATTGCCTGGAAACAAACATTAAAACCAGCAGAAATGGCGCAAGTGGCTAGTTATGTATTGAGCTTTGAAGGTACAACACCGGCCAACCCTAAAATTGCGGAAGGCGACATCTGGATCGATCCACATGCACAGGTAGATGCACCCAAGGTTGATTCCGTCAAAATAGAAATAGAAGTGGACAGTCTTCAGTTCAAGAGAACCATAGATGACGACATTGAGGATGCCGATGAGGCAGGCCCAAATTAAAATAGGCAGCGCAGGAACACATGTCACAAGATCAAGAACATTTCAGGGATTCCATCGGTACTATAAACGATGAAGGAAAGCGTGCATGGGTGTTTCCAAAAAAACCGAGTGGTAAGTTCTGGAAATACCGCACCTATGTGAGTTATGTCTTACTGGCCTTTCTCCTGTCTGCTCCATTTATAAATATAAATGGAAACCAGTTTCTACTGTTTAACGTACTAGATCGCCGTTTCAATATTTTCGGTTTCCCATTTTGGCCACAGGATTTTCATTTGGTGGTTATCTCCATGATTATAGGGGTTATTTTTGTGGCCCTCTTTACGGTTGCCTTCGGCCGTATCTTCTGCGGGTGGATGTGTCCACAAACGATTTTTATGGAAATGGTGTTCCGTAGAATTGAATTTTGGATCGATGGTGATCGCGGTGCACAGATAAAATTGGATCGGCAACCTTGGAATGCACAAAAAATTAGAAAAAGATTGACAAAGTGGTTTCTTTTCTTTGTAATCTCATTTCTGATTGCGAATGTATTTTTAGCCTACCTCATAGGTAGCGATACCCTTTTGCGGTATGTTGCTGATGGCCCTTTGGCCCATACCAGTACCCTTGTCTCGCTTCTTATTTTTACCGGTGTTTTCTATTTTGTATTTGCCTGGTTTCGAGAGCAAGTGTGCATTATTGCATGCCCGTACGGGCGTATGCAAGGTGTGCTTTTAGACAATAAGTCCATTGTGGTGGCTTATGACCACAAGCGTGGTGAAAGTGAAAATGGTAGAAAAAAATTTAGAAAGAATGAAGACCGGGAAGCTCTGGGGTTTGGGGATTGTATTGATTGTTTTCAATGCGTAAACGTTTGTCCTACAGGAATAGACATCCGTAATGGAACCCAATTAGAGTGTGTCAACTGTACGGCCTGTATCGATGAATGCGATACCATCATGGAAAAAGTGAACCTCCCAAAAGGTTTGATACGGTATGCAAGCGAAGATGAAATTACCAAGAAAGCAAAGTTCAGGTTTACCCCGCGCTTAAAGGGGTATACCGCAGTCCTTGTCATCCTTACCGGGCTTTTGATCGGTATGCTCTTCTTGCGCAATGATGTTGAGGCTACCATTTTAAGATTACCAGGGCAATTGTATGAGCATAAGGAAGGAAATATTATAAGTAACGTGTACACCTACAAATTAGTCAACAAAACGACCCTGGCCGTAGATGATGTCCATTTTGAGCTTCTTTCCCATAAAGGGACTATTAAGTTGGTGCGCCAAGAAGATTTTGTGGTGCCAGCGCAAGGATTGGCCGAAGGCACCCTATTTATTGAAATAGATAATGCAGCCATTAAGACCGACAGTGAGAAAATTAAAATAGGAGTTTATAGTGGCGACGAATTAGTAGAAACGACAATGGCGGCGTTTTTGGCACCAAGAAGTTATCGATAATAAACATATAGATTATGAAATTAAATTGGGGAACAGCTATAGTATTGGCATTTATAGGATTTATTAGTTTTATCCTATTCTTCGTGATTCGAATGAGTACTGATTATCGGGCCAATCATGACTTGGTTACCGAAGATTATTATCGGGCAGAACTCGGTTACCAACAAGAGTTGGATGATCAGAACAATACGAGCAGGAATAATGTTGAATTGACCATTGCACAAACGGTTGATGGTATTCTGGTTTCCTTCCCATCCCAATTAAACTCTAACGAAATTAGTGGTACAATTTCCTTGTACAGACCGTCCAACAAAAAATTGGATGCAGCGTTGGAACTCAACCTATCGGATAATAAAATGCTCATACCCAAAGAACGTTTATTGCAGGGTAGATGGGATATTAAAGTAGCCTGGGACTATCAGGGTGAATCGTATCTAACCAAGGAAAAATTGGTGTATTGATATGTTAATGTCCGCTATCATATTAGGATTAATGGGAAGCTTACACTGCGTTGGCATGTGTGGCCCCATTGCTTTTATGCTACCGGTAAGCCGTACCTCTAACACCAAAAAATTACTTCAGGTGTTCACCTATCATTTCGGTAGGTTAACCGCCTACGCTATTTTAGGTGCCCTTTTCGGGATTCTTGGTAAAGGCTTGTATGTCTTTGGCCTACAGCAACGGCTTTCGGTGCTCATTGGTGTTTTGATGATAATCATAGTTTTAATCCCCGTAAAAACGTTAAGCAAGTACAACCTATCAAAACCGATTTACAGGTTCATAGCAAACATTAAATCGAGATTGGGAAAGGAGCTTAAACGAAAAACAGCGGACACCTTTCTTACTATTGGTTTCTTGAACGGATTTTTGCCTTGCGGATTGGTCTATATGGCACTATTTGGCTCAATAGCGATGGGGGACCCCTTAAAAGGAAGTCTGTTCATGATGCTATTTGGAATGGGAACGATTCCCTTAATGACCGTAGCGGTATATTTTGGAAGTGCGCTGAAAGGAGCCAAAAGGTTGCAAGTTCAACGTATGATACCTGTTTTTGTAATAATCATTGGCCTACTGTTTATCATTAGAGGAATGGGATTGGGAATTCCATACTTATCACCCAAACCAGTAACCGAAGTTGTTTCCAGTACCATGGAATGTCACAACTAAGAGCAA
Source organism: uncultured Flavobacteriaceae bacterium (assembly GCA_963815225.1). Taxonomy (GTDB): domain Bacteria; phylum Bacteroidota; class Bacteroidia; order Flavobacteriales; family Flavobacteriaceae; genus Maribacter. The sequence continues at coordinate 56,476 of CAWFGA010000005.1, read as the reverse complement.
TTAATACCAAGCAATTAAAAGAGGCTGTCTAAAAGACATATGTTATGTCTTTGTGGGGAACGAAGCACTTTGCAAATTGTAACCTATAAAGCTACAAAGCGCTTTATTTCGTTCGTAATGACATCTTATACATCCTTGTAAACAGCCTTATTTTCGGTTTACGGGTTAAAATGAAATTCTATTTTACCCATACCTTATGAACCGTTAATTGGTGTAGGATAGTAAATTAAATCTTAAAGGTGATTACAGGAATACTGGCATGATTAACGACATCCTCCCCTATACTACCGTTAAAGAAATGGGACAAGCCTTTACGACCATGGGTTGGTAAGGCTATAGCATCGGCCAATATGGATTTACCGTAGTTAAGGATTCCCTGTTCCACGCTATAATCATTATAGATTTCCACTTGCTGACCGGTATTTGCCTTGTTCAGAAATATATTTATGCGTTGGTAGGCATCCCTATTGCTCAAAAATTCGTCATTGGGAGTGTTTATATAAACCAACTCCATCGTCGCATTAAAGGTTTTGGCAAATTCCCGTGCCCTTTGAAAAGCAGGTAGGTTGTCTTCATTGAAATCGCAGGCAAAAACAAAGCGTTCTAGATTAAACTTTTTTAGCGTTCCTTTGATAACCAAGACGGGAATTGAGGCGTTGCGAACAACTTTTTCCGCATTGGAGCCTACAAAAAATTCCTCAAGACCACTGGCCCCATTGGATCCCATCACAATTAAATCTGCCTTATGCTCGTCCGCTATCGCATCGAGTTCACTAAAAACTTTATAATGTTTTATAATGGGTGTTACCTTGACACCATCCAGAATGGGCGTATCCAAAAATTCCTTTAAGTTCTTCTCGGCCAATTTTACCATAAAAACAGTCTGCTCCGCATATACCCCTTCTGGTGAGGTAATCAAGGCCTGGTTGAGCTCTAGCATATGCACCACCAACAGTTCCAGGCTATTTTTTTTTGCTAAATCCGCGGCAGCTTTAAGCGCGTTAACGGATTGGTCTGAAAAATCTGTAAGTACTATTATTTTTTTCATGATAAATTTTATTTAATTAAACATAGGGCTTATTAAGAAGGAAACATTACACCGTCATTGAAAAGAGCTTGGTTTGCGGCGATTTCTTCTGTAATGGTAAATCAAAAGCCATACACACGTTACGCACAAATGGCCTGCCTTTTTCAGTGATGTGCAAATAGCCTTCGGTAATTGCAATCATGCCATCTTGCTCCATCTCCTTTAATCGTTCTAGGATACTATCCAGTTCCGGAATATGTAACCTGTAATCGGTCCAAGAAGTATGGAAACGGCACATTAAATTTAGGATATGTCTTCTAATTATTTGATCTTCTTCCGATAAAATATGACCTCTATATATAGGAATAATATCTTTTGAAACAAGTTCTTGGTATCCTTCAACATTTTTTACATTTTGTGCAAAACCGTACCAACTATCACTTATACTAGAGGCCCCAAGTCCTATCATGAGATTGGTATTGGAAGTTGTGTACCCCATAAAATTACGGTGCAGTTTACCTTCATCCATGGCGGTATACAAACTATCGGTTCTAAGGGCAAAATGATCCATGCCTATTTCCTCATAACCGGCTTCGAAAAGTAAATTTTTGCCTTTTTCGTATTGGGCTCTCTTTTCATCTGCTGTTGGTAAATCTGCATCTTTATAGCCGCGTTGTCCGTTTCCGGGAAGCCATGGCACGTGGGCATAGCTATAAAATGCGAGACGATCCGGTTGTAGTTCTTTGGTAATGGCGATTGTCTTTTCAACATGCTCCAACTTTTGATGTGGTAATCCAAAAATTAAATCATGGCCAATAGACGTATATCCTATTTCGCGCGCCCAGTGAGTAACGCTTCTTACGTTCTCCAAAGGCTGTACACGGTGAATAGCTTTTTGTACCGTGTCATTATAATCCTGCACCCCAAAGCTAACCCTTCTAAAACCGACATCATACAAGGCTTGCAAGTGCATTTTTGTAGTATTGTTGGGATGCCCTTCAAAACTAAATTCCGCATTGGGAGCCTTCTCCGCGAACTGAAGTATTCCCCCAATCAGAAATTTCAAATTTTCAGGCGTAAAAAAAGTGGGGGTCCCTCCACCTAAATGGAGCTCCTTAATAACAGGTTTTTCCGAAAAAAGACTGCGATATAATTTCCATTCCCTTAGAACAGATTTTATATAGGGTAGTTCCACTTCGTGTTTTTTGGTAATTCGTTTATGGCACCCGCAGAACGTACACATACTTTCACAAAATGGCAAATGTATATAGAGACTTATACCTGTTTCGGAATTGCTACGTTGAAAATTTTTTTGCACCGATGTCTCCCATTTTTTTCCGGAGAAGGTGTTGATATCCCAAAATGGAACTGTTGGATAACTGGTATACCGCGGACCTGGTACATTGTACTTTTGAACAAGTGTGCACATAACCTTACTATTTTATACAAATCTATATGCTACACTTTGGAAATTATATGATTAATGTCAGCTTTTGTTTTTCACCACTTCTGTACTTTTCGCTTTGTAAAAATGGTCCGTGTATTATACCCGTTTAAAAACTGTGTAACCATTGTTACTGGTTATGGAGCCCAGTATCGTTAATTTGGCAAATTACCTTGACGCAAGCCAACGAGGAAAGAAAAAGAAAATTATATGGTTTCGAGCTAAGCCTTAAAAGCAGTTAAATATCGATTGTCGAGTAATAAGCTAAACGTGTTAAAAAGAGGGTCAAAATTATTTTGTAAACTGCAGCTCAAATGTCCTAGCTTTCAAAAGGGGTTTTCTTTGGAGCAAATTCTTATAGGTTAAGTACTTTTAATAAGTTTAAACAACAATGTGCAACACATCACTTAAAATACAATACAGAGGCTAGTTTTATAAAGGATTTATGTAGGTTTCCCATGCCCTTGAGGTTCCCATTGCCGTTGCCTTGTCTGTTTTAATAAAACTTTTTGGAGCTAAGTTAAGTGTTGCAGCTTTATTCTTTTGACCCTATGGTAATGCCATTGGCAATACCTTGCATTCAGCAGTATCCAAATAGGGGCAACGATGTTCATACCAAGGAAGGACAACTAAACTAATGGATGAAATTAAAAAATGTGAATTAAAATGATTCAAGAACTAAAAGCAGCGTACGGATCAATTTTTGAAGAAGAATTAATCAATGAGATTATCCAGGTAGGTACATTTAAAGAAGTGCCTGAAGGATATAAGCTCATGGAAATAGGAGATTATGTTCGTGGTATGCCCTTATTGGTATCTGGCGTAATCAAAATTTTACGGGAAGATGATGAGGGAGATGAACTCTTGCTCTATTATCTGGAAAAGGGAAATACCTGCTCCATGACCATGGCCTGTTGTATGGGCGATACAAAAAGTGAAATAAGGGCTATAGCGGAGACCAATACCAAATTGATCATGGTGCCCGTGCAAAAAATGGAGGAATGGACGGCCAAATATAAATCCTGGAGAAACTTTGTATTTAGTAGCTACCATCTTAGGCTCAACGAACTACTCAATACCTTGGACAGTATTGCTTTTCAGAAAATGGATGAACGCTTAATCGGGTATCTCAAAGAGAAGGCCAGGGTAAACAACGATAATAGTATCCACAATACTCATCAAGAAATCGCATACGATCTACATAGCTCCAGAGTGGTCATTTCTAGACTTTTAAAAAAATTGGAGCAATTGGGGCATATAGAACTTCACCGCAATTATATTAAAATAACCAACTTGTAGTACTTCTGTAACCATTGTTACTGCACACCGTTTAACCGGACTATAATTTTGCGGTTTAAACAAAGGAATATGGATATGTTGCAGATTTTTGGTTATTTCAGTGCGCTTATTATTGGAGTATCCTTAGGATTGATCGGAGGTGGAGGTTCTATCCTAGCCGTTCCGGTTTTGGCTTATCTTTTTTCTATAAATGAAAAAGCAGCTACCGCCTACTCTCTCTTTATAGTGGGTACAAGCGCTCTTTTAGGAGGCTGGAAACAACATTTAAAAGGCTTCGTAGATTGGAAGACGGCTATTGTATTTGGCATCCCGGCAATTATTGGGGTTACTTTGGTAAGACACTATGTTGTCCCTGCCTTGCCCACAATTCTATTCGAATATGAGGGTTTTGCATTTACGCGACGAATGGTCATGTTCGGTTTGTTTGCCCTACTCATGATTCCTGCCGCCTACTCCATGCTAAAAAAAGAAAGGATAAAGGAGGCTACCGGTGCGGTGCGGTATAATTATGGGTTGATATTAGCCGAGGGATTAATTGTTGGCGGTATCACTGGCATGATTGGTGCCGGTGGAGGCTTTTTAATTATACCCGCTTTGGTTATTCTTGCCAATGTAGAAATGAAAGTTGCCGTAGGAACTTCCTTGATTATCATCGCCATAAAATCATTAATGGGATTTTTCTTAGGGGATGCCTTGACCATGGAAGTTGATTGGAAATTTCTTGGGCTGTTTACCGCCCTCTCCTTTATCGGCATATTTCTGGGCAGTTACCTCAGCACGTTCATCGATGGAAAAAAGCTAAAAAAAGGATTTGGTTATTTCATTTTGGTGATGGCCCTTTTTATTTTCTACATGGAATTTTTTACTAACTGAGTGCCAAAAGATACAGCTTTGGGCGCGCTCCAAACCAAATGGGTTAGGACTTAAACAAAAACAATTCAGAAAAATTGAAATAAAACCGCGTACTGTAACCATTGTTACTGTACAGGCCTACAAGGATGTATACTTTTAATATAGAAATCAAAACCGTAATATCATGAAAGTAGAACAAATTTATACCGGATGTTTGGCACACGCCGCATACTATATTGAAAGTAACGGAGTAGCCGCAGTTTTTGACCCCTTACGGGAAGTACGGCCCTATTTAGATCGGGCTAAAAAGGATAATGCCATCATTAAATATGTTTTTGAAACCCATTTTCATGCCGATTTTGTTAGTGGCCATCTAGACCTCAAGGCTAAAGCGGATGCGGAAATCGTTTTTGGTCCAGGGGCCAAACCTAGTTATGAGGCCACCACGGCAGCAGATGGTCAAATTTTTGAGGTAGGTGATTACAAGGTCAAGGTCATTCATACACCAGGGCATACCATGGAGAGTACCACCTATCTGTTACTAGATGAAAATGGCAAGGAACACGGCATCATTACGGGAGATACCTTATTTATTGGGGACGTAGGGAGACCGGATCTGGCACAGCACGTAATCGCCGATCTTACAGAAGAAAAATTGGCAGGTCATCTCTATGATTCCCTTCGAAACAAAATTATGCCCTTGAGTGATGAGCTTATCGTTTATCCCAACCATGGCGCCGGTTCTGCTTGCGGAAAAATGATGAGCAAGGAAACGACCGATACACTAGGGCATCAAAAAAAGGTGAATTATGCACTAAGGCCAGATATGGGGAAAGAGGAATTTATAAAAGTGCTCTTGACCGGACTTACTGCGCCACCGGCCTATTTCCCGAAAAATGTTCTAATGAATATTCAGGGCTATGAAAGTTTGGATACCATAATGGAACGCGGCACCAAGGGCCTTAGTCCAGATGGTTTTGAGGCCGTGGCGAACCAAACAGGTGCATTGGTCCTGGATACGAGAAACGCGGCGGATTTTGCGAAGGGTTTTATACCAAATAGCATCAATATTGGCTTGGAAGGTAGTTTTGCCCAATGGGTAGGTGAAATGATACCGGATATAAAACAAGAAATCCTATTGGTTACCTATACCGATAAGGAAGAGGAAGCAATTACCAGATTATCGCGCGTAGGGTATGATAATACCATCGGCTTTCTAAAGGGTGGATTCGATTCTTGGATGAACGCTGGTAAAGAAGTGGAAACGGTAAATAGACTAACGGCCCCTGAAGTGGTGAAAGCTGTTAAAAATGAAAATCCGATGCTTATCGACGTGCGAAAAAAGAGTGAATTCGATTCCGAGCATATCTTAGGAGCCCATAATATTCCCTTGAATGAGATTAACCAGCATTTAGCAGCGATTCCAAAGGATAAGCCATTCGTTCTGCATTGCGCTGGTGGCTATCGAAGTATGATTGCAGCTTCCATTTTAAAACAAAGGGGATGGGATAATTTTGCGGATATCATTGGTGGATTTGAAGTCCTTTCAACAACGGAATTACCGCGGTCTGAATATGTATGTCCGTCCACACTCCTATAATTCGGAAAGATTATAAGGTTTAAAATTGATCCATAATTGGATTAGGATAACCGAATTCTTCTCAAACCATTCTTCAAGGCCCGTCCTTAAAGGATGGTTTTTGTATTTTGAATCATTGTGACCAATGTTACTGAATTGCAAAATTCCAATTCGTAAATTTGTCTTCAATAATAAAAGTAAACCATGAAAGTTGAACAAATATATACCGGATGTTTGGCACAAGGCGCCTATTATATAGAAAGCAAAGGCGAAGTCGCGATAATTGATCCGCTTCGTGAAGTACAGCCCTATCTAAAGCGGGCGAAGATGGACGATGCCAAAATCAAATATATTTTTGAAACACACTTTCACGCAGACTTCGTAAGTGGCCATGTAACGTTAGCGAAAGAAACTGGAGCGGCAATTGTTTACGGGCCCAAGGCAAATCCTTCTTTTGAGGCGATTATAGCAAAGGACCAACAAGAATTTAAATTGGGGGATGTAACCTTTGTTGCCCTGCATACGCCCGGGCACACCATGGAAAGTACGACCTACCTTTTAAGGGACGAAAATAATAAGGATTATGCCATATTTAGTGGTGATACGCTTTTTCTTGGCGATGTAGGCAGGCCTGATCTGGCCCAAAAAATGGGCGTGCTTACAGAGCGAGACCTCGCCGGGTTCCTTTTTGATAGCCTTCGTGAAAAAATTATGCCTTTGGCAGACGATGTTATCGTTTATCCAGCACATGGTGCAGGCTCCGCTTGCGGCAAAAATATGATGAAAGAGACCGTAGATACTTTGGGTAACCAAAAGAAAATGAATTATGCCTTACGACCTGACATGAGCAAGGAAGAATTCATAGAGGAAGTGATTGATGGCCTATTGCCACCACCGCAGTACTTTCCACTTAACGTTAAGTTGAACAAAGAAGGTTATGAGGATATACAGGATATTTTAAAGCGTGGAACAACCGCACTTTCTCCAAAAGCGTTTGAAGCAGCGGCCAATGAAACCGGGGCGATCGTTTTAGATGTTCGGCATCAAGATGATTTTGCCAAAGGCCATATTCCCAGATCTATTTTTATAGGATTGGATGGCAGTTTTGCTCCTTGGGTAGGCGCTCTGATAGCGGATGTGCAACAGCCAATATTGCTGGTTACCCCCAAAGGTTTGGAAGAGGAGGCCATTACACGTTTATCAAGGGTAGGTTTTGACAATACCCTCGGTTATTTGAAAGGCGGATTTCAAGCCTGGAAAGACGCGGCAATGGAATATGATACTGTAAACCAAGTCACTGCAGAAGAATTAAAAAAAGAAATGGATGCCTCCGATAAAGCAATTTTTGACGTTCGCAAAAACAGCGAATTCCTAAGCGAACATGTCTTGAATGCGGACAATACGCCCTTAGACTATTTGAACGATCACCTTGCGGAATTTCCGGATAACAAATCCTTTTTTGTACACTGTGCGGGCGGATACAGAAGTATGGTCGCATCTTCTATCCTTAAGAGCAGGGGTATCCATAATCTAATCGATGTAAAAGGTGGATTTAAGGATATTAAGGAGGCCGGAATACCGGTTTCAGAGTTCGTTTGTCCCACGACATTATAATTTTTAAAAAAATATTTTTAAAATGGGAAATAGTCTATTAGATTAGGGGGCACTACATAACCTTCTTTCCGTTCCATTAAAACCGTTAATGTTTTTTTGTCTTGAAAAGTCTTGGAACACAGGTATTTCTCTTTTCCAATTTCACTAGCCAATTTTACAAGCTCCAAAATTCACCTTGAAAATCATTTTATATGACCAAATTCTTAAGAAAAATGAAAATTAATATACCTATGTAACCTACGTTACTGTTTGGCTACTGGTATAAAGTTACCTTTATTTAAAATATATTACCCATGGAAACTATAGATACTACGAATGTCAACATCATGCCCAGAATAGGGGATGTTGCCCCAGATTTTGAAGCTGTAACTACAAAAGGAAAAATTAAACTTTCAGATTTCGCTAAGGATAAGTGGATCGTGATGTTCTCGCATCCAGCAGATTTTACACCGGTTTGTACTACAGAAATGAGTGGGTTTGCCCAACGCAAGGCCGAGTTCGATGCCTTTAATACTGAGTTATTAGGTCTTAGTATAGATAGTGTACATGCGCACTTAGGTTGGGTACAAAACGTAAGAGAAAATACAGGGGTATATTTTGATTTTCCAATCATTGCGGATTTAGATATGAAGGTGTCCAAGAAATATGGAATGCTTCAGCCTAATGAAAGTGAAACCGCAGCCGTTCGTGCTGTATTTTTTATAGATCCCAACAAAAAAATACGGCTTATTATGTACTACCCGTTAAATGTGGGTCGTAACATGAACGAAATCCTCCGGGCCTTAGAGGCCTTACAAACCTCAGATAAATACAAGGTGGCTATGCCCTTAGATTGGAAAAAAGGAGATAAAGTTATTGTCCCTCCCCCTAAAACTTTGGATGAACTTAATGCCCGATTAACGGATGATACTTTGGAAAAAGTTGATTGGTACTTGGCAAAAAAAAGTATTACCTAAGCTGTTTTCAATTGATTGGTTGGTTGGTTGGTTGGTAAGAACGGTCTTTTCAAGACCGTTTTTTTTTAGAATGCCGCTTTTAACCCTAAAATGTACTTCGATGTCATTTTTAATTTATTTAAAAGGAACAAAGAAAGGTCTGGACAGATACGTATTCTTGACAAAACGGCTTATGCAGAGGCAATTGCCCTACATAAAGCAAAACCGATAGATGTACGTACCGCAACGGAATTTCAGAGCGGTCATATAAAAAGTGCCAAAAATATCGACTTTTTCAATTTCAGTAATTTTAAAAAGTCCTTTGAAATGATGGATAAGGACCAACCTGTATTTATCTATTGTAGATCTGGCGCCAGAAGCCAAAAAGCGGCACGTAAATTAGTAGATATGGGTTTTTCTAACATTTACGATTTAAAAGGGGGTTATATCTCTTATATCTAAACAAGTTCATATTGAATATTCAATTTATTAAATAGTATGGTATTGTAACCCATTACGATGTGTTTAGGAGGCCACAAAGCTCCCGGGACCGATATTGGACTAGATGTAACATTCGCCTTACGGACAAAATACACACAGGATATAGCGGTTGGTTACGATAATAATCAAGTTAGGGGTATTTGGAGTGCTAATTATAGGAAGCATATACTAAAAAACACTTATTTAATTCTATAGTAATTAAAAATCCTCAAGCTTAAAAAATGCACTAACAGCAGGGTAATTCATTATACAAACCCAAATCAATTCCTTGTGTTACTAGTTGCGGTAAGGCAAAATTTAATAAGCGAAAATTATGACCTCAATTATTATTATACAAAATTTAAAATGTGGTGGTTGCGCTAAGACCATTGTAACAAAACTATCAGAATTAGAAGGTATCACCAACGTAAACGTTAATGAAGAAACCTCTGCTGTTTCATTTGACAGTGCCAATGCCAAGGGTATAAGATTGACTAAAAGCAAACTAAAATCAATTGGTTACCCTAGCGTAGAGGAGGAAAATACCGTTTTTTCCAAAGCTAAATCATTCGTTAGTTGTGCCTCCGGTAAACTATCCAAGGATTAGCCATTTGATTATGATTAGTTTTCTGCTATTGGTTATGCTTTTTTTTCGATGTAAAACCGTGAACCAATTGTCCATAAAATCCTTTTGGCAAATTTTCATCACCCGGATAGCCTAGTGGTACATTACCACTTTCCTCAGGTATATAGTTTGTTTTAAAGATATAATCCCAAATACTTAAACTAATACCAAAATTAACTCCGAATTTTCCTGTAGGAAGTTCGTAGGCATGATGGTACAAATGCATCACGGGATTATTGAACACATATTTTAAGGGACCCCAAGTGATTTTAATATTGGAGTGATTCAAATGACCAATAGCGATGGCAATAAAATGTACGATATAGGCTTGTTCAGGTTCAAAACCACCCAAAAGCATTACCCCAAAGGTCTTTAGCGGTTTGTATAGAATATTTTCCATCCAATGGTACCGTAAATGCGCCGCAAACCCCATTTCCTTAACACTATGGTGTACTTTATGAAAATTCCAGAGTAGGGCATATTTGTGCAACAGTATGTGGGTGAACCATTGTACAAAATCCAGTAGCACAAAAAATACTACCAATTGGGTCCACATGGGCCATTGAGTGGTATTGATCAATGCAAGACTCTCCATTGTAATCCCTAGGTCAGCGAACAAAACTTCCAAAATTTTATAGATTCCACTAATCGCTATGGTAAAGAGGAAAAAGTTGAAGAACATGTAAAAAGCATCCAACCAGAAATCCTTTCGAAACACACTTTGATCTTTACGCCATGGGAATAGGATTTCTAAACCCCACACTAAAAGCGAAATAATGATGAGGCCCCAAAAGTAATTCGTATACCAAGCAACATCAAAAATAATTGATTTCCAAGTCCAATTAAGGGTCCCTTTAAAGGCATTAAAAAACGCATCTAAATACTGTTCCATATTAAAAAATATGTAACAAAGATAGGCCATACACTTTGTTACAAACGTAACAATTGTTACAAAAGGAACATAACCAAAACAGTATCTTTAACCAATGATGACGTTTGTCATATTATGTTCTTAAATCAATTCATAATTTACTCTCGTATTAAAAATAATTATTAAGGTTTATCGCTTATTACCTTTAAATACTAGTGTTGGTGATTATGGCTATTTTATTAATTAATTAATTAAAATCAATCTTATGAAAAAAAATATGAGCGGCACAGACCGCACTATCCGCATAGTAATCGCTTTGGCCCTTGTGGCCTTATCTTATTTCCAGGTTATAGAAGGGACTTTGGCCTATGTACTTCTAGCAGTATCGGGAATATTTTTACTGACAAGTTTTATCAATTTTTGTCCTTTGTATACGGTGTTGGGCATAAACACCTGTAAAGTAAAGTAGAATTCGTCTTTGCATTTTTTTGATATCCTATTTCAATTCCTCGAAATAGGATTTTTTTTCTTGCATAATTTATCCCTATGCAACAAAAGTTACAGACTTCTTGATTAATTCCACTTAGATTTAACAAATACTCATAAAAATCACTAAAATGCAATCACATCATCATATACTAATTATTGGAGGTGGTACCGCAGGTATCATGGTCGCCTCCCAACTTCTTGCTCAAAAAAAAGTGAAGGATGTAGCAATCATTGAGCCAGCAGATACCCACTATTACCAACCTGCTTGGACCTTGGTAGGCGCTGGAACCTACGACTATGATAAAACAGCTAGACCAATGTCCTCTGTAATACCAAAAGGTGCCACTTGGATAAAGGATAAAGCTACCGGTTTTGATTCCAAAAATAATACCGTACATACAGCTGCCAAAGGAGCTATAACCTATGATTATCTAGTGGTAGCCCCAGGCTTGGCCTATGATTATAGTTTGGTTACTGGATTGGGTGAAGCCATGGATAAAGGAGTGGTTTGCAGTAATTATACAGACCCGAATCATACGTGGGATGTCATTAAAAATTTTAAAGGTGGTACGGCACTTTTCACACAACCTACTACGCCTATAAAGTGTGGTGGAGCACCCCAAAAAATAATGTATTTGGCAGAAAGCTATTTTAGAAAAAGCGGTGTCAGAAAAAAAACAGACGTTGTTTTCGCAACCAGCGGAACCGTTATTTTTGGGGTAAAGGTTATTGCCGAAACCTTAATGAAAGTAGTAGACCGAAAAGATATCAACCTTAGGTTTTACCATAAATTAGTTGCGGTTGATGGGGATAAAAAAATTGCTTGGTACGAGTTAGGTAAAGATATTTCTGCTGGCGGCTGTGTGGTAATGGCAGGGGATGATGATGACAAAAAATTAGACGAATCTTTTCAATACAATTATAAGGATATTAAAGTAACCATTGAGGGCAACCGGTATGGAATTCACTATGACATGTTACATACGGCACCACCTTCGGTAGCTCCCAAATTTATTAAAGATTCTGATTTGGTCAACGCGGCTGGATGGTTGGACGTGGACCACCAAACCATGCAGCACAATAAGTATCCAAATATTTTTGGCCTTGGTGATGTAGCCGCATTACCAACAGCAAAAACAGGGGCTGCCATACGCAAACAAGTACCTATTGTTGTTGATAATATTGATTTACTCATCAAAACGCATAACATGGGCACAAAAGAATACAATGGATATTCCTCTTGTCCGTTAGTAACCGATTATGGCAAGATGGTCTTGGCGGAATTTGATTACGACAATAACTTTACCCCTGATCCAAAACTGAAGCAAATGTTCATCTTTGACTCCTCAAAAGAGCATTGGAGACTTTGGATGCTAAAAAAATACGGACTTCCCTATTTATATTGGAACAAAATGATGAAGGGGAAAGACGTTTAATCGTTTAATAAAAATAAGGGGGATGAAACTTAAGTGTTTCATCCCCCTTATTTTAAGCTCCCAACCTTGCGACTATTCTAAAAATTATAGTTGAGAATTAGGCTTAAATGAAACAAATCGGTCTTATTGTAAAAGAAATTTGGATTATTAAGGATAGTACCATCTGATAATTTTGAAGTGAACAAAAGTTCTGGTTTTAAATTCTTTAACTTTTTAAAATTAAATAATAAGTCTACATTGATATGGGTGTAGTCTGGCACTGCATATTTATTGAGTACAGCATCTGTTACTTCAGGTTTCCAATGTTTACCAACACTAAAAATAGTCTTTAAATCCGCTTGATTCCTTACAAGTGCCAGCGTAGTGCTGTAATTAAAAACTACCGCATGGCTATCTCCTGTTCCTTCACTGCGTTCCCGTTTTTGAAAACTGAATAGGTCTTCCCTACCCCATTCCCTCGGGGAAATAAACTGTCCATCCGCTAAAATTCGGTTATAGGAAAGTGAAGCTTTGGAATTGTTAAAAATATATCCCCATTTCAATCCTAAAACATCGGAAGTATTTTGATTGAAATAACGAAGGTAATCTATTTCATTACCGCCGTCACCCACCTTGTTTTGATGCAGCCACTCCCCTTCCAATTGTAGCGCATCGGTAATTTTTAATCTTGGTTTTAGGTAGAATGAATTGTACACATTTTGGACGAATTGGTTCCAAATAGAAATACTTAAATTCTGATGAAGCCTTATATCGGCATTCGCCAAAATAATATAATCAGATTGGGTATTTCCTTCATATTGAGCAGGTTGACCGTCTATAGCTCTACCCACCTCATAGGTGCCTATGCTTTCACCTACACCAAAGAATTCACCGGTAGATCGTGGGGCAATCTGATTTAAAATACCCAATTGAAAGGAGTTTTTTGTAGCAGTCATGTGCTGGTACCACAACCCTTGTACCAAAGTAGGAATCATTCTACCATCTTGTGGATTTATTAAAGGGGTGTTGATTTTCATTCGTCCTAAGGTAAATTGATGCGCTTTTAATTGATAATCGACATACAATTCGCCCAATAAAAAAATAGCAATATTGGATAGGTTCTGCCTATCGAACAAACCCTCTTCGTATCTACTAACTTTACCCGTTGCAGGATCGGCAATTTTTAGATCTTGTATTCCCAAATTGGTGGTATTGTATAATGCGGCACCCAATTCTAAGTTTTTCAAGAGGGGGTATTGGTACTTTAATTTACCTCCGGTCGCCAAAGCGTTGTAATCTTTTAAATCACCTTTGTTGAGGGTCGCCATATAATAGGTTCGCCATTGACCAGTTAATTTCCCTTTATTTTTGAAGGCAACAGAATCCTGTGCCGTTGAAAAAATTGGCATACAAATGATTAACAGTAAAAGTTTCCACATGGGGATTTATTTGGTTTTGGTGATACCATATTTTTCTTGGTAGTATTTTATAATAGGAGGATAAGGTCCGTATTTATGTTGTTCTTCCGTAAAATCGTCTGTCCAGGGTCCGTAGGGCGTGGAAACCGGTTTTAAGGTTTTGTCGGGATAATCATTCTCCGTATTCGTTTTATGAGGTCTAGAAAAGCTATTGATGTACCCCGCTACATGAAAGGCTTCTTCGTCAGTAAGTTTAGGATTATCCCATGTGGCCTGTAAATAAGGCATATTGCTTTTGATAAATTCTGCGGCCGTAATGACACGGTTCATCCCAGCACCATCATTATAGGTGTCCTCTCCCCATAATGGTGGGTAGGTATATCCTGCTCCATCCGGTTTTTTCACTCCCTGTCCATCCACACCATGACAAAGGACACATTCCCTATCAAAAACCAGCCTTCCTTCCTCCATATCTACTGCAACTTCCGGAATTTCAATTGCCGGATAGCCCTTATATACTTTCTTTTTATCCTCTGGCAAACCTTCTCCCAACCATTGCATGTAGGCTACAATAGCTTCCATTTTATCGGAATCTGTTGGCATTTTTGTGCCGTTCATACTACGTTCCATACAGCCATTAATTCGGTCTTCTATGGTTCCTATTCTATTACCACGACCTCCGAATTGCGGAAAACGTTCCAAGACGCCAACCCATGAACCTGAACCTGCCTGAGCGCCTGCTTTTAGATGACAATTGGCACAGGCCAAATTATTACCACTATAACGGTCTTCTGGATTTTCTGCAGAAGGACCCATATATTTTGAAGTTTCAGCAATTAAGTAATACCCGTTTTTCACCTTTACAGGCATTCTTGCAAACTCATTTATAGCATCCCTGGGTTGCCATTCCAATTTTTCTTCGGTTTGTGTTAGGTCTAAAATTACAGATGGACTTGGTTTATAGCTATATAACGCCACGAAGACAGCCCCTATTAAAAGGAAAACAATGATAAAAATTCGATAAAATTGGCGCGCCACGGTTTGTAACTCTTCCATTTATTTAGATGTAAGCTAAATTTCCAAAATTAATCCCCCTAAAAATAGAGAATGAAGGTAAAACTTTGCACAAATGCGCACAGTAACAAAGGTTACAAATCAATATAAAGATTCGCTTACTTTTGTACCACTAAAAAATAACGGACATTAGTGGTATCAATTTTAAGCTTGAACCAACACTAATTTGAAAAATCTAATGAACATGAAAAAATTAATAATACTGGTATTTCTGATGATGGCTACACATATTACTTCTGCCCAAGAATGGGTTACACCCGTAATTGAAGGGTATGGAAAAATCACAAAATTAAATGATGCTTTAGCGCAACCTAATGCGGCGATGGATTACAATATCGTCTTTGATGTAAAGGATGATCGTGAACTGGACGGCATCAACATTGGGCTGTTCAAAATTGCACGTATGATTAATTTGTTGGGCGATGGAGGAATTGATCCAGAGAAGGTTCATATGGTAGCAGCCATTCATGGTGGAGCCACCTTTGCCGTTTTGAACGACGCTAAGTACCAAGAAAAAAATAAAAAACCCAACCCCAATACGGAAGTCTTACAACTTTTGAAGGACTATGGTGTGGAACTTTTGGTTTGTGGCCAAGCTACAGCCTCTAGAGGAATCGCGAAAGAAGATTTGAATTCCAATGTTGAAGTCGCAACATCTGCCATGATGGTATTGGCCAACTATCAAATCCAAGGGTACATTATAATGCCCTAATTTTTAATTTCAATTTCTATACAGCGTTTATAACATCTTATACTATAGTATTACTTGATATGCTTCAATTACTGTAACAATGGTTACAGTAATTGAAGCTTTTGTTTTTTAATTTTGAAAGAAAATAGAGCAGATATGAACATTAAACAATTTGAAGATAAACCCTTAGCCCATTATTCCTATGCCATCTTAAGTAACAAGGAGATAGCATTGATAGATCCATCCAGAAACCCTGCGCCCTATTATGCTTTTGCGGAAGAAAATGATGCACGTATCGTTGCGGTTTTTGAGACGCATCCACATGCAGATTTTGTAAGTAGCCATCTACAACTCAAAAATGAAACCGGAGCAACACTGTTTGCGAGTAAATTGGTAGGTGCGGATTACGAGCATACTACCTTTGACGACGGTGATGAATTTAAGATGGGCAGTATCACTTTTACTGCAATCAATACCCCTGGCCATTCACCCGATAGTATTTCTATTTACACTACGGACGAGGAGGACAACCATGTGGTTTTCACTGGAGACACTTTATTCATTGGCGATGTAGGAAGGCCTGACCTGAGGGAAAAAGCCGGAAACATGAAAGCCAAGCGGGAAGAATTGGCCAAGGCCATGTACGAGACCATGCAAACCAAATACAACGGGCTCCCCGATAAAACCATCGTTTATCCGGCCCATGGCGCCGGTTCGCTCTGCGGAAAAAACCTGAGCAGCGATTCATCCAGTACCTTGGGGAATGAACGTATGGGGAATTGGGCCTTTAAGAATTTGACCGAAAAGGAGTTTGTAGATCATATCCTTGCCGATCAGCCGTTTATTCCTTCTTATTTTGGTTTCAATGTAGATATTAATAAAAGGGGTGCGGAACCTATTGAAAAAAGTTTGGGTACAATTCCTTTCCTTTTTTGTGCTTCATCCTTGGAGAAGAACGTTTTGGTCGTGGACACTAGGGATGAAACCGATTTTAAAAAGGGACACCTACACAATGCTATCAATATTATGGCCAGGAACGAAAGCGATAAAATTGAGACTTGGCTTGGGGCCATTGTACAACCCAATGAGCCTTTTTTTCTTGTTATCAACAGCCATAAAAATAGACGGGAGGTCTTGCAACGGATAGCTAAAATTGGATACGAAAAACAGTTAAAAGCTGTGGTTACGCTCTCGAATACAGTGTCTAGAAACGTTTAATGTGCTTGATTTTGAAAAATTTAAGGATAACCAAGAAGACTATACCATAGTAGATATCAGAAATACATCCGAATTCAAGGAAGGGAAATTCTTTGACAATGCCATAAACCTTCCCTTAAATGACCTTAGAAACTCCATTTCAAAGATACCTTTGGATAAACCAATTGTGGTGCACTGTGCAGGTGGCTATAGAAGTGCTGCAGGGTCAAGTATTATTCACAAGGAATTACCGGATAATGTCGTTTTGGATTTGAGTGAGAAAATCAACGAATTCAAGTAGGAACACACGTTAAACTCCAGAAACATTTCTAGTCATTTAAACTAAAAATTAAGTTATCTCTCCGTATTTTCCATCAAGGAATTCTAAAGTTAGATCATTATGCATCTGTAACCAATGTTACTGACTCCAATTTGGAGAATACCATACCTTTGCAGCTATAAAAAAACAAATATGAACTGGATATATGAACCTTGGCCATGGTATGTAGCTGGGCCTTTGATTGCCCTTACCATGTTTATTCTGCTTTTTGCCGGAAAACAATTTGGAATGTCTTCCAATTTACGAACTATGTGTTCCATTGGCGGAGCGGGTAAGGTTTCCGATTTTTTCAGGTTCGATTGGAAAGCGGAACGATGGAACCTTATGGTGGTCGTTGGCGCCGTTATCGGTGGATTTATCGCATCAAACTATATGTCGGACAATACCGTACAAATCAATCCCGCTGTTGCGGAAAAGCTCTCCCAAGATTACGGTATAGTTAGTGCTGGGGAAGCCTATTTACCTCCAGAATTATTTGCTTCACAACAATTAACAGATCCCTTTGTATTGGTCGTATTGATTTTGGGTGGATTCATGGTAGGTTTTGGTGCCCGTTATGCCGGTGGCTGTACCAGTGGCCACGCCATTTCCGGACTTAGCAACCTTCAACTCCCCTCCTTGATTGCTGTAATCGGTTTTTTTATTGGTGGTCTGGTCATGATTCATTTATTGTTCCCCTTAATTTTCGGTTAAAATGAGATATATAAGTTATTTGGTTATTGGTGTTTTTTTCGGAATCATCATGTATAAATCGGAAGCATCCTCATGGTTCCGTATCTACGAAATGTTCGAGTTTGGCTCGTTTCATATGTACGGAATCATTGGTTCTGCCCTGGTAATCGGGGTAATTGGCGTACAACTTATCAAACGCTATAAAATCAAAGCCTTGGGCGGCAGGGAAATGAACTTGCATCCCAAAAATAAAAGCGTAGCCCGTTACTTGATCGGCGGTATCATTTTTGGTTTGGGATGGGCTTTGGCCGGAGCTTGCCCTGGTCCTATGTATGTGCTTGCAGGTGCAGGGTATTATACCATACTGGTAGTCATCGCCGGAGCCCTATTGGGAACTTTTGTCTATGGGCTCTTGCGCAGCAAGCTACCTCACTAAGGCTCTTTATGGAGTTATTCACCTACTAGTTTTGGTGCCAACCAAAGCCATCCCATTCCTAGTAAAAAAATGAGGTAAAAGATGAACAAGGAAATTGGGCGGTCTATAAGAACGGTCCTATTTTTTTGGGATTCGTTTTTGAATTCCCAACTGTTCGCTTCTATTTTTTTGGTAATTGATACTGATTTCCAAGAAGTACTATCAAAAACGAAGAAAGGCAATAAAGAGCTGCTGTCCATTTGCACACGTAAGTGATTCCATCCCGTTTGTCTTGGATATATAGTGCCAGAAAAAAGTGAGGGTACACGTGGATGCTGAAGCAGGGGCACGCCATTGCCATCTGAATCGATGACCTGAAACGAATCTAGAGCGGTGCGTACATTGAACTTGAAAGGCTGGTCTTTTCTAGGTATTTCGGTCTGTGCCTCCCAATCGATTTTAGCTTCTTCTTTTTTAAGGGTTGCGTCTAACAGCGCCGTCCAAAATTCACCGTAGGTCTCGTCCTCGCCCTCTAACAAAAGTTGATAACTATTTTGAACCGTCATTGTACTTACTCGTCCATTCCCAATTTGCTTATATGCCGCAAGCGGTTTCCCATTGTCCGTTAAAATAGGTGCTACCGTTAAACCCGTGATTATGGTATAAGGATATTTTTCCAATGTAGTAGTTGAGGATGGCAACTGAATTTCCTTTTCATATTCTCGTTTAAAGCTGAAGTGAGAGGCATCCTGCCCAGCGCTGAAAAGCGGAATTGTTGGTTGTAGAAAGAGGCCCAACCCCTTATCACTAACGTGTTTCTCTATACGGTTTTTAACACTTTTACCAAGGGCAAAATAAGTGTCGGCGTCGGCAATTACCAAGTCGAATCCTGCCAATGCCTCATCCGTTGGCTCGTAGACCGGAATTTTATCGGTATTAAAATATTCAAATTTGTACTTCCCTCTCGTCAATTGACTTTTAACAACGACCTTATGCCCATTGTCCGCTAAAAAATTCTTTAGATACTTCGTCTCAAAAGTTGGGAAATCATTTAGGATCAAAACTTTAAAAGTTTTTTTATCAGTTATTGTAACCGGTAATGGTTCGGATTCAATTAAAACCCCTACACTATCTTTTTCGCTTAACTGGTACACAAAAGTCCCTGCCACTTTGGGTTTGGTTTCCAATGAAAATGGGTGGACGTTGGTAGTGGTTAATTGCACCGAATCGAGTCCATTCCCCGAGGGGTCTTGCAAGACAAGGTATCCATTCTTTTTTGAGGTATTAAAGATTCCCCTGACGTCTACGGTACCGCCTAGATTAATTTGCGAATCAAAATTAACTTTTAGCAGGCCAAATGGGGTAGGATTGGGAATATACAAGGTGGGTAAATCCTTAAACTGCCAAAAGTTAAATGGTTCAATTCCATTTCCAATTACATACATACCGGTAAGCGAATCCAATTCCGTAGCTAGGGCCTTACCGGGATCATAATCAAGAACTCGTATTCCTTTATGGACCTTGAGCAAGCTGTCTAAGGTAGATTCAGCAAACCCCTCTGTTCGTAAAATAGCTTGCCGATCACTAATTTCCGTTTGCAAGGCCGGTTCCAGAACAATCAAGGCTAGGGCAAAGAGACTAAAAAATGCAACAGCAGAATTTAAGAGAAGTTTGCTTCGGTATCGCGCTAACCATTCTTTGCATACAAAACCTACAAATAGCAACAGGGTTACCCCGAACACGGGTAGACCTAAATCCTGATTTATAAACGATAGCCCATCAATCATAAGCCTTTAATTTTTTTAGAAATAAAGAATTGATTTCGTTGGGTGTTTGCATTTTTACACCTGGCGCCTGTTCCGTTCTTGGTAAGGCTGAAAGCAAACCTTGCTGGACGCGTTTATAATTTTCTATTGTTCTCCGGGTATTGTCTTGAATCCCTTTCAGCCCCTGTAAAACACTTAGATACTTTCCAGGATTATCTATCGCAATTTTTGCAAGCTCAGTACCCGCTTCACTAAAAAGCGAAACATCATCTTGCGAAAGGGCTTCTTTTTCTTGAATGAGCCGTTCAAGTCGCCCTACAGCGGTTTTCATTGCTTCGTACGGTCTATCAACTTGTAGGGTTTCCTGTTTCTGAACATTATTAACCTCCTCAATATTCCCTGTTAACCTATTTTCTTCTTTAATAGGTGGCGGGTCAAAGCCAATTCTATGGACGTAAATACGGGCGCTATTTTTAATCTCTTGGATCAATCGTAAGGCATCATATTGAAAGGGCAACGATTTTTTAGGCTCGTACAAGCGTAAGTGCAATTCGGCATCCCACATAATTGTCAATGCCTTCCGCAGTTTCGTTTTCAGCGATTCCTCAAATAAGGTAGATTCTTCTGGGTCGTCATGATTGTGGAGATAGTCGTGCAGTGGGTCGTTCTCTTCATCCGCTTCTTGTACCACCAAGTTGTGCTCATTGTCACCGTCATGGTCATGGGTATACCCTTTCAATACATCTTCCTCCCCATCTTCATGAGCATGACCCGCCTCCTCTTCCGCAATTTCCTGTTCTATCGCATCGGGCACACCGCCCATTTCAGCTTCATCGCCCATGAACTGACCATATTTTAGCCGCAAGGCTTTTTGATCAAAGCCAAGCTCGTTACTCCGAAACTTAAAATCCTGAAGTGAAATCGATGGTTTTTCCTTGATCAGCTTTTCGGTATCGATAATTAATTGCCGCTGACTTCTAAAATAATCCGGCATTTGATCTACGCCAAGGGTTCCCTCAACTGCGAACTGATCCGTTACCGTATCCTTAATGACCGCAAAATAGGTTTCGCTGCGACCAACATTCGCCTTAGGGGATTTTTCATCATAGACTTCCACATAAAAGTAAAGTTCATCCCCCACCTCCATTTTCAAAGCATCCAAATCCATTTGTTTTGAAACTGTAATGCTACGTGCACCTTTGGGAATGGATTCGGAAAAACGCAGTTTCTCCTCCCTAAATTTTACAGATTCTCCAGAGCCTTTACTTACGGTTGCAATGATATGTGCCTGTGCAATTCCAAAGTCATCCGTAATACTACTCGTGACTTGTAACTGTTTTGAATCTGAAAAATCAAAGTAGGTATATTGTGGCAGCCCCGAAATTTCAATTTTTGGGGGTGTATCCAAGACAGCTTCCAGCGAAAAAAGGTCTGAAGTAAACGAAGTACCTTCAGCTGTATCAAAAGTAAAACTGTAAAAACCCGAGGCTTCCACCGGTAATTCTATGGTATAGCCTTCCCCATCTTTGCGCAAGCGGAACCGTAGTTCCCATAAATGCAAAGGATACCTTAGAAACTGGTGCGTTAAATTGCAATTTCCAATGTATGCTTGAGTTTATGAGCGCCTTTATATTTGGGTCTGTCGTTATACGCTTTCCCATGCGGGTGTAAGATGGATATGTAATGATAATCTCCTTTTCAATCAGTTTTGGAATAACCGCTTTTTGTGAAAGGCTATCCGTTGCCACAAAGTTAATTTCATTAGTAGCACCATTAACCCTAGTATCCAGGCCAACTTTTTTAAAAAGATTAAATTGTTGTAGGATAATCCCCAGAAATAATAGTATCAATAGCACCAAAAGCGCCCGCTTCAAATGGTGGGGCGGGTTTAGCGATTTCAACCCTTTTTCAAGTATTGCTGAAACCCGGTAGCGCTGCAGCTTGGATAGACCCGATAAATTTTCATCCTCTTCCAACAAAAGTCCGGAACTAAAGGAGGCCTCTTGGAGATGTGCATCAATGTACTGACTGGTTTTTTGTAAATTGATTTGCCATGGCTGTTTTAACACGACAAGAACAAAAAAAGAAATGAAGAAGAATAAAAATGCTAAAACAAGATTGCTGAAAAGAAAGTAACCAAAGCACCCGATAGCCAAGGCGTAAAGGGACAATTCCAAATATACCAGCCTTTGCCAGTGCACCTTAAAATTATTCAAAAGCCTTTTCCCCGTTTCCATTACTGTTTTCTTTTATGGGCGAGCATGCGTTCAATTAATAGTAATAAGGGCAAAATCATCCAGAACCTAGGGGAAATAGCGATACCTGCCCTCACTTTTTCAGAGCGTTCCCCCTCCTCCCTATTGGTTATAAGTACGCGCTCCGAAGCTGTTCGTAGGTCCCATTCCTGTGCTTTTGTTTTCAGCTCCCTTTCCAAGTCCAATAAAAGCAAAAGCTTTTCCGTAAAATGCTGGGATATCATATTATCCAAGTTTAAACGATGTGTTAAAAAATACCTATTTCCCTCTCCTTCTTCTATGAGTCCGTTTGCGAAAATATTCGGTTTAAAAAGAAGGATTTTTTTATAGGCTGTTGGCGCTTTTTTACCGCTCAACCAAATCGTTAGATCAGCATCAGTTTTCTGGCCGACCAAAGTATCAGTAGTACTAGTAACATTTATTTCCCGATTTAAATAACTTGATAATGCCAAAAACGAAGTTTCTATGTACTCTTTTTCTGCCCTAAGGCTATCCGAATAGAAAAGCGAGATCTCTATGGGTTTTACCATAGAAACAGGTACACGTACTTTCGTATTTTCAAAATCAATTTTGAGGCTATCCCCAGCTTCATTCAATTGACCCGTACTGCTACTATCGTTAAGGTCTTTCCTTTTGAAACTTGTACGTTCGGTATTCGTTGCTAAAGTGATTAAGCTAAGCCTTTCGTTGTCTTTATACGCCCAAATAGGTTTTACAAATTCGGAAGGTCCCCCATCTATTTGAATCCAATGGATACTATTCCGTGTATGTGGCCGCATCCCCTTTATTCCTTGCTGTAATCCTTTGGTAAAAATAACGATACTATCGGCTTTCAAGGCATCCATCTCCGAGGCCAATTGCCAATACTTTGGAATTTTTTCGACACTAGAACCATTTTCCGAACCGGTATATAATGGAAAGTTTTTTTTCAGTACGCGAACCTCACTACCTTGCCAAAGGCTATCCAAACGTTGCTTTAGCTTATCATTGCCCAACAAGGAGGGTTCTACAATATAAACGACCTTGGAAGTCCTCGGTTCACCCGGCCATTGCGGCTTGGCCATGAGCAGTACTAGGAGGGCAAGTACCGCCATTCGTAGGAGCAATAAAAGCAATTCGTTCAATTGCAAACTGCTGGACCGTTTCGATTTCGAATCGGATAAAAGCTGAACGCTCCCTACCTTGATGGTCTTCGCTTCCTTTTTACTCCACAAATGAATGGCTATGGGAACCAAAAGTCCCCAAAAGGCCCACAAATAGGATGGATGCAAAAAGGTCATCATTAAATGGTATTTTTTCGTTCCCTCAAGAACAATTGAAGGGCTTCGCCCAAATGGGTATCCATGCGGAATAGGTGATGGGCAACACCCTTTGAAAGTAGGTCTTCCTTGATTTGTTTTATTCTTTTGTCCATTTGGGACAAGTATTGCGTTTTGGCCGCAGAAGCATCAACATTAACACGTGCGCCTGTTTCCAAATCTTCAAATACGACGTTCTTCCCGTAATTAAAATCCATTTCGGACGGTCCCATTAGTTGCAAGACCTCGACTTCATTTATAGAAGATTTGAGGCCTTTTATGAAATTTGAAATTTCGACCTTATGTTCATACATATCCGTTAGAAAAAAAATCAGTTCCTTGCCACCACGGTTCGGAATTCTATTGGCGGAAACTGCTTCGTTTGGCCATTTTCCGTTGGTAGAAATCGACAAAAGCTCCAACAATAGGCGGTTGTACTGTTTTTTATCGGCTTTGGGATATATACTAATGAACTTTGTGTCGTTTAAGGCAAACAAGCCCACAGCATCTCCTTGATTATGCGCCATATAGGACAAAGTCGCTACCAGTACCCGTGCGAATTCCATCTTGGAAAGCCCATTTTCCTTATGTAACATGGAAGCGCTGGCATCGATTATAAATTTGACCGTTACCCTGCTTTCAATTTCTGATTGTTTAATGTAATACCTGCCAGACCGCGCCAACATTTTCCAATCCAATAAACGTAAATCGTCACCTGGTTCATAAGCCCTGTATTGGCTAAATTCCATTCCCGGACCTACGCGTAGACTTCTGTTCAAGCCCGTGGTAAAACCTTCAACCACAATTCTGGATATCAACGCTAGGCCCGAAACCGTATTTACGATTTCAGGTCTAAGCAAATCTTGATAACCTTGTCTACCCATTTACCCACCTTTTAACTGAACCGAATCCAACAAGTGCAAGGCCACCTTATCTGAGGTAATGCCTTCCGCCTCTGCCCTAAAATTCACCAAAACCCTATGGCGCAAAACCGGTAGCGCGACGCTTTTTAAATCGGCCAAGGTTACAGATAATCTACCTTCCAATAGGGCCTGCGCTTTAGCCGTTAAAATCATGGCCTGTCCGGCTCGTGGGCCTGCGCCCCAATCCACCCATTCCTTAACATAGGAATTGGTCGTCGTTTCTGGTCGTGTGGCCCTAATAACATCACTTACGAACCCTATAAGGGCGTCACTAATGGAGACTTCCCTGACCAACTGTTGTAAGCGCAGAATGTCCTCCCCTGAAATAACCTTGTTCAAATGTTTTTTTACGTTGCCCGTGGTTGCTTTTAAAATTTCCTCCTCATCCCCTTGGGTGGGATATCCAATTTTAATGTATAATAAAAAACGATCTTGTTGCGCTTCAGGCAACACGAAGGTTCCCGACTGTTCTATGGGGTTCTGTGTAGCCAATATAAAAAATGGCCTTTCTAAAGGGTATGTTTTATCGCCATAGGTTACCTCAAACTCCTGCATGGCCTCCAAAAGAGCCGCTTGGGTCTTGGGCGGTGTTCTATTTATTTCATCTGCCAGGATGATATTGGAGAAAATAGGTCCTTTATTAAATTTGAAAAACTTCTTACCTGTCGTATGATCTTCTTCCAAAATTTCCGTCCCTATGATATCAGAAGGCATTAAGTCTGGCGTGAATTGAATCCGTTTAAACTTTAGGTCGATCGCATTCGCCAAGGTGCGGATCATTAAGGTTTTTGCGAGTCCCGGAACCCCTTCTAGCAAGGCATGCCCACCTGCCAAAAACGTAATCAATAGCTGCGATACCGTTTCCTCCTGGCCTATGATCACTTTTCCTATCTCAGCTTTTAAGGCCTTTAATTTTGCGGAAAGTATTTCCACTTCGTTGGCAATATGTTGTAATTCTTTATCCATTCACTTTTGTTTATGAGGTAAGCGCGTAGAGGACAATATTAACGCCAAACCGGGTATTGTCTATTTTGTACCAGCGTTTGTTCCTAAAGTCGTAATCCCACTCGCATCCATAATCCTTATTGCTGTAGAGCAATCCTATTCTACCATTGATTGCTATACCCTTCAAATAGTCGTGAACCAAATCGTCTCCCCAGCCGTTCAATTCTTGGGAAGTCGTGGGCGGACCATCCTCAAAATCGAAAAAGATGGAATACAGTTCATGGTCGTTGGGTAATTTATTAAGCATGTCCGGACCAAAGATTTCCTCCATTTGCCGCTCAAAGGATTTTGCGAAAAGGCCATCGATATCATGATTGCAGTCGTCTGCAAAAACAAAACCTCCGTTACGTATA
This sequence comes from uncultured Flavobacteriaceae bacterium, assembly GCA_963815225.1. Taxonomy (GTDB): domain Bacteria; phylum Bacteroidota; class Bacteroidia; order Flavobacteriales; family Flavobacteriaceae; genus Maribacter. The sequence continues at coordinate 30,439 of CAWFGA010000005.1, read as the reverse complement.
TACTTTTCAAAATTCTCCCGTTCCTTTTTAGTGAATTCAACCAATTTATGCCCTGAAATATAGCAGAACGGACTTTTAAAAATTTCATCGCTAGCCAGGGTAATGATTTTTTCTTGGGTGTCTACCTTTAAGGTGGTATACTCAACCAATGAATTCAATAAATTGGAAGGCATGCGCTGATCAACATCCCAATCACCGGATTCATATTGTAAACGTGTAAAGAAAAATTCGTTGCTCAAGGCGATAGTAAAACTATTGAATCGTTTTTATAAAATGAAAAACTGGTTGTTACGGAAATTCCTAAACAACCAGTTCTATTTTTGAACTTATACCTTATACGGCATCTGAAAGACTGGTAAAGGTAAAATCACGTATCTTCATGTACGGAATAAGATTACCATCTATACGAACCTGTTTACCAAGGGTTTCCAAATTATTCAACATGATAATGGGGCTCTCATTGAACCTGAAATTCTTTACCGGATACTTAATCTGGCCGTTTTCAATATAAAAAGTTCCGTCGCGCGTCAATCCTGTATATAATAAGGTTTGTGGATCTACGCTACGTATGTACCAAAGACGGGTTACCAAAATACCTTTTTTGGTGCCTTTTATCAAATCTTCAAGACTGGCATCACCGCCGGCCATTATGGCATTTGGGGGAAATGGAACAGGCTCTACGCCCTTTTCCTTTGCCCAAAAACGATCGTAGGCCAAGTTTTTAACCACCCCGTTCTCCAACCATGTCGTTTTTTTTAAGGGTTGGCCTTCGCCGTTCCAGGTTGCAGTGGGTACTTCTGGGTTTAATGGATCAGACCATATATTTACACGTTCATCCACGATTTTTTGTCCTAGTTTATTACTACCATCAGGTGCAGACATAAAGCTCCTTCCCTCATCGGCAGAACGTGCGTCAAAAGACCTGAACATATTTCGCAATAAATCCGAGGCCGCTGCAGGTTCCAGGATAACGGTATATTTGCCCGGCTCGATAGCTTTTGCACCTTTAGACATAACCGACTTATCTATGGCTATTTTGGATGCTTCATCGGCATCGAATTTATCCACATCGTTAAAATCACGAGTAACCCACCCAGAACCGGTACCATCATTGGTGCGCATGGTAACGGTAAAGTCTGTGTTGGTCGATTTATTGTATGCAAAAAGGCCTTTTGAATTAATCATGGCACTAAAGCCCGAAGAATCATTCAAAAACCCTGCCGCCGTAACATCTTGTTCGGCAGCCGGACCAATACTGCTGGTGGCTACTTTCGCCCTATATTCTGGGCTAACGTTAGCGGTTGATTCACTAAAACTAATAGCTTGATCATATGTTTGTGGCCCCAAAGGCTCCATAAATTCTGGATTCTCCGGAGACAGCTGTGCCAGTTCCTCTGCACGCCTTACCACCTTTTCCAAGGAGGCATCATCAAATTCGTCTATGGTAGCCGTTCCTGATTTTTTTCCAAAACTAGATTGTACGGCCAAACTTTGATTGGAACTATAACCAGATGTGGTTACAGTATTTCTTGCATACCTAATATTACCGCTATCAGTACCACTTAAATTTATTTCACATGTATCCGCTTTGGAGAAACTAAGTGCTTTCTCCAGTATCTTTTTTGCTTCCTGTTCTGTATATATTGCCATTGTTCTTCTCTTTTATAGTATGCCTTTAATTAAATGGTTCTTCCCGTGTTGATTACATTTACATCGTTAAATCTGGCCGTAGAGCTACCGTGCGATACTGCGCTTGCCTGGGAAGGCTGCCCCTTACCATCAAAGAAAGTACCGAACAAACGGTAATCGCTCTCATCACAAATTTTCACACAGGAATTCCAGAATTCTTGGGTGTTGGATTGGTAGGCCACATCCTCTAGCATTCCCACAATTTCACCATTCTTGATTTCATAGAAAACCGTTCCGCCAAATTGGAAATTATACCGCTGTTGATCTATGGAATACGAACCCCTTCCCGCAATGTAAATTCCTTTCTCCACATCCTTAATCATCTCGGCGATTGAGTATTTATCCTTCCCGGGTTCCAACGATACATTGGGCATACGTTGAAACTGAACATCGTCCCAACTCTGTGCATAACAGCAGCCGTGACTTTCGTTTTGATCGATCATATGGACCTGGTCACGTATCGCTTGGAAATTTGTAAGAATACCATTGCGTACCAAATCCCATTTTTTGGTCTTCACGCCTTCATCATCATAACCTACCGCTCCTAAGGATCCAACTTGGGTTTTATCGGCCACTAGATTTACTACGTCACTACCGTAATTGAAGTTTCCTGATTTTAATTTATCCAAGGATGCGAAACTTGTTCCTGCATAATTGGCCTCGTATCCTAATACCCTATCCAACTCCAAGGGGTGCCCTACAGACTCATGAATCGTTAACCCTAAATGATTAGGTTCAAGTACAAGGTCATATTTACCGGCATCGACAGATTTTGCAGTCAGTTTTTCCTTGGCCTGCTTGGCGGCTATGGTTGCATCTTCGACCATATCATAACTATTGCGGTACAAACGTAAGCCAGCAGGACCTTCCAGTTTTTCGGATTCAAGACCGTCCATGTATTCGTAACCCATACCTACGGGGGCGCTCATGTTCTCCCTGGTCTTAAAGTTTCCAGCAGCCTTGTCAATGGCGGTTACCCTAAATGTTGGCCATAAACGGTGGATATCTTGATCAATATAGGAACCATCCGTAGAGGCAAAATATTTTTGTTCGTTTACCATGAACAAAGCCGAGTTCACATAATCGGCACCATTGTCCAAGGCAGCGGCATTGGCACTTAACAACAAATCCACTTTTTCCGAAACAGGTACTTCCTTAAAATCCTTAGTAATCGGTGTTTTCCAAGAGACTTCCCCGTAGGCATTTACAGGGGCCAATTTAACGGGTTCCGTCTGTATTTTAGAATTGGCTTTGGCAATGGCCACAGCTTGCTCAGTGGCCTTTTTGATACCATCCTCGGTAACGCTATTGGTTGACGCAAAACCCCAAGTACCGTTGGCAATAACGCGTATTCCTATACCAAAGGATTCCGTGTTCACTACATTCTGTACTTTATCCTCGCGGGTAAATAGGTATTGGTTCAAGTACCTACCAATCCTGGCATCTGCATAGGTGGCTCCCATAGATTTGGCGGTATTCAAAGCCACATCTGCCATTTTTTTCTTGATGATTACATCCATACCAGGTTCCAGCAAGGCCTCTACCGGAATATCGTTCCCTAGCAATAATGAGGGCATCATCAATGCTCCAGCTCCCATTCCAGCATACTGTACAAAATCTCTTCTTTTCATCTTTTGATCTTTAAATTTGGTTTCTTATTCAAATTTAGAATGAAATTGGTGGTCAGAAATTGGGATAAACCAAAAATAAATTCTTCACAAAACACATTTTTATTCTAAGTTTCTAAAAATAGAATGCCTAATTGAGGAATTATGTTAACCTTAACTTAAAATATAACAAAAGGGCTCACTTTTGGGAATAATGCAAAAAAACGATGATTGAAAATTATAAACTTCCCCATCTTCCTGTTGCCCTAGTTTCCTTGAAATTTGCAATAACGAACTGACCGTTATCATAAATTATATGTATAAGTATCCTTAAATTCGAAAAACAAACTAAGATAGTTGACCATGAGAAGAAACTTGGAGAAACACGAATGCATAAAATTACTTGAAGAGAATTATATTGGGTATTTGGCCTATATCTCAGGTAATCAGCCCTACACGCTACCCATTACCTATTATTACGACGAGGAGTCGCACAGTATTATAAGTTATGCTGCCGAAGGGCATAAGATAAGTGCAATGCGAAAAAATACCTCCGTTAGTTTGGCGGTCAACGAAATTACCTCTGTAGCGGATTGGAAATCTGTATTGGCATTTGGTACCTTTCAAGAGCTGGATGGAAGCAATGCGAAATACATGCTTCATCAATTCTCCGACGGAATAAAAAAAATCATTCCTGGGGGAAGTACGGATAAGGCCCAATTCATTAGCGACTTTTCCGCTAAAATATATTCCACAGGTACCCCCATTGTTTTCCGAATAAATATAAAGGAGCTTACGGGAAAAATAAGAATCTCCGGTTAGGCGGATCAGAAGTACTCTGCTGTCCGCCTATTTTCGCTGAAATCTCCTAGTCTCTGTTGCCAATCAATTACTATCAATCAAAAATCTTTTTGCAAAACTGTCCTTTAGTATTTGTCTAGCTTCGACCAAAAGCTTAGAAACCTCTTTCAATGTAGTTTTACGAATTTTTGCAATCTCCATTGTGGTAAATCCTTGATCAGAGTATAGTTGAAAAACAGTTCGCATAGGTACGGACATCTTATTCAATACTAATTTTATGTGCCGTTCTATCCGTTCTTTATTTAAGTTGGCATCCAACATTTTTGCTAGGTCTTTTTCTTCATTTGTAATGAAAACATTATCTAGGGTGTAGTTATTCTTATTCAATGTACTATCGTCAAGTTCTTCCAACAGTACGAAATCACCACCACCATCTCTGCTGTATTTTTCTTCCATAGCATCCCACTCTGGTTTTGAGTACGTATCTATATTATCGAAAAACAAATGATCAAACTCCTCCTCTACCAACCTATCTTCCAAGGCCTGGTCTACTTTTTCAAACAAAAAAGTGTGCAATTCAGACTCGTTGCTAATTTCATCTAAATGGTCATAAACGTCTATAAACAATTGGTCGGTAAAGTCATTTGGTCTAAACATATTCTTATTTAAAGTTCCATTTAACACTGCCATTTTTAGTCTATTGGCTACATAACCATTGATTACCGGAATAAGCTTCAATAATTCCTTATTAAAATTCTTCTGGTCCTTCTCTTTTTTTAGTGTCACCAAGGTGGTATAGAATTCTTCTACAATAAGTCTAAAATTGTTTTTGCTTTTAACTTGCTTATTAATTTCCTTCATAATCGAATCTATTTTTAGTTAACTTAATTAAAGGTGCACTAATTCGGTCCAAAACGAGATGATATATATCAGGAGTAGCCATTATAAATTACTATACATTAGGACTAAACTACCTGAGCAACAGCAGTGATTAAATTTTGATTAGACTATGATGCATGCCACTAATTTTGATTTCCAGGGCCTCAATAAGGACGAAGTTTTAGCATCTAGGACCAAATATGGAAATAATACCTTCAATTACAAAAAAGAAAATACATTTTGGGATGCCTTTAAAAGTGTCGCCAAAGAACCTATGGTCATTTTATTGTTGGTAGCGTCTACGATTTACTTTGCTACTGGTAATTGGGGTGATGGTATGTTTTTGGTCATCGCTATTATTCTCGTAGCCTCCATATCCCTTTATCAAGACTCAAGAAGTAGAAAAGCCCTAGAGAACCTTAAAAATTTAACCCAGCCAAACTGTAATGTTATTCGTGAAGGGAAAACTAGCGCTATTCGTAGTAGCCAATTGGTGATAGGGGATTATGTAATGATTGAAGAGGGAAGCACGATTCCTGCCGATGGTATCATCGTTCATTCCAACGATTTTTCGGTAGACGAATCTATTCTTACCGGAGAATCCTTATCCGTATCATAAGGATGCCTCCCAAAGGGATAATTCCGTTTTTGCCGGTTCTACCGTAGCAAGTGGCTTAGCCATTGCTGTTATTAATAAAATCGGAAACCAAACCAAACTAGGTAAAATCGGGAAAAGTCTAGAAAATATTAATGAGGAAAAGACCCCCTTAGAGCTTCAAATTTCAAATTTTGTAAAGTTAATGTCGATTTGGGGCGGGGTTATATTTTTATTGGTATGGGGCATCAACTACCTACGGTCGGGCGTTGTTTTAGACAGTCTTCTTAAAGCCTTGACCTTGGCTATGAGCATATTACCTGAAGAAATTCCGGTAGCATTTACCACATTTATGGCCTTAGGGGCATGGCGTCTTATGAAAATGGGGATTGTGGTAAAACAAATGAAAACGGTAGAAACCTTGGGGAGTGCTACCGTGATTTGCACCGATAAAACAGGGACGATTACGCAAAACAAAATGGCATTGGCAAAGCTCTTCACACTTTCAACAGGTCAAGTAGTAGCTGCTGATGGGTTATTGAACGATGCTGAAAAAGAATTAATTACCCTATCCATGTGGGCCAGTGAGCCCATACCATTCGATCCTATGGAAATTGCTTTACACAATAGCTACGGTAACCTAACGTCTTTGGACGAACGTCCCAATTATAAAATGGTGCACGAATATCCCTTAGGTGGCAAGCCTCCTATGATGACCCATTTATTTGAAAACGAAAATGGCAACCTGATCATAGCCGCCAAAGGTGCCCCTGAAGCTATAATTTCGGTATCAAAACTTAAGGATCCGGAAATCAAGCTTGTACAAAAAATACTGACCGAGCTAGGCAAAGATGGCTATCGACTACTGGCCGTGGGCCAAGGGAAATTTAATGGTAACGATTACCCAAAACAACAACAGGACCTTACTTTTGATTTTAAGGGAATAGTAGCTTTTTATGATCCTCCAAAAGAAAATATTCAACAGGTTCTTATGGATTTCGACAAGGCCGGTATCGATGTGAAATTGGTAACAGGCGATAATGCTGCAACGGCAATGGCCATAGCCAAACAAGTTAACTTCATTGGTTATGAGAAATCTATATCTGGAGATGACCTCATGGAATTGACCGATATTGAATTGCAGCAAAGGGTAAAGAATATCAATGTTTTCTCAAGAATGTTTCCCGAAGCAAAATTGCGTATCGTAAATGCCTTAAAGAAAAACAACGAGGTAGTTGCCATGACGGGCGATGGCGTAAATGATGGGCCTGCGCTTAAGGCTTCACATATTGGTATTGCCATGGGCAAAAAAGGTACCGAAATCGCCAAGCAGGCCGCTTCGCTCATATTAGTGGATGACGACCTTTCTAAAATGGTCGACGCTATTGCCATGGGCCGGAAGATATATACGAATTTAAAAAAAGCGATACAGTACATTATTTCGATTCATATACCCATCATACTTACAGTTTTTATTCCGTTAGCACTGCATTGGACTTACCCGACTATTTTCTCACCATCCCATATTATTCTATTAGAATTGATCATGGGGCCAACCTGCTCTATCATTTTTGAAAATGAGCCAATTGAAAGAAATCTCATGATTAAAAAGCCTAGACCATTTTCTACTACCTTTTTTAATTTTAAAGAATTGTTTACCAGTATCGTTCAAGGCTTGGTCATAACCTTAGGAACTCTTTTTGTTTATCAATATGCTGTCGCATATGATTATACTGAAGCTACTACCCGCACCATGGTTTTTATGGTATTGATTTTTGCCAATATCTTTTTAACCTTGGTCAATCGTTCTTTTTTCTATTCCGTTTTTACTACGTTGAAGTATAAGAACAAACTGGTTCCCTTGATAATTGGAATCACCCTTTTACTCTCTCTTGTATTGCTTTATATACCCGTGATTACGGGGTTCTTTGAATTCACGAGAATCAACCCCAATCAAATAATGACGGTACTGATAATAGGCGCAGTCTCTGTTCTTTGGTTTGAACTAGTGAAATGGTGGAAGCGGATAAAAAGCACCAACAAGAAACCCCTATAGTTTTTCTCCATAGGCCAAGTCACCTGCATCGCCAATTCCAGGAAGAATATAACCTCGAGAATTTAGCGCTGTGTCAACGGCAGCGATCCACAAATGTGTATTTCGCGGAAAAATAGACTGCAAATAAGCAATACCCTCTTCGGAACCAATGACTGAAACAATGTGTATTTGGGAAGGCTTGCCATGGTCCGCTATCGCCTTGAGGACATTCTCCAGAGTTTTACCCGTTGCAAGCATGGGGTCTGATAGCAATAAGACTTTGCCTTCCAATGATGGGGCCGCAAAATAGTTGACAATAACTTCAAAATCATCTTCATCTTTTATGTGTTTCCGATAGGCCGAAATAAATGCATTCTCAGCAGTGTCAAAATAGTTTAAAAGTCCTTGGTGCAAAGGTAACCCGGCCCGCAGAATCGAGCATAGCACCAACTTGTCACTTGGTAAATCCAACTTGGTGTTTCCTAATGGGGTTTCCACTATTTTTGCCGCAAAGGCCAATACTTTGCTAAGCTCATAGCCCAAAACCTCTCCAATTCGCTCTATATTCCTGCGAAAGCGTAAGCTATCCTTCTGGATTTCCGCATCACGTATTTCGTATACAAATTTGTTTAGAATGGAATTTGTCTCCCCTAAATTATGAATGGTCATGAATATGAGTTTTGTTTCTAAGGTACTATTTATAATAGAAAAATGATTCTTTGCCCCGCTAAAGCTAGGACCAAGAATCATTTTTTAACGCTACCACCAGTAGGAAAGAATTAAACAGTAAGCATTCCTCCATCCACTACATGGGTACAACCGGTAACATACCTGCTCTCATCAGACGCTAGAAACAAAGCCATCTCCCCTATTTCTTTAGAGGTTGCATACCGCCCAAAGGGAACGGAAGCCTCAAAGCCCTTCATTACTTCTGTAGGACTGTCCGGTGACATATCGGTTTCAATCCTACGCATCATATTATTATCTACAGGGCCGGGGTGTATCGTGTTGACCCTAATTTTACGGGATGCATTTTCCGCAGCGGCTACCTTCATAATACCAACGACAGCATGCTTGGTGGCCACATAGGCCCCTAAGCCCGGGAACCCTTTTAAACCCGCAACGGAGGAGGTAATGATGACGCTACCACCATCTTCCATTTTGGGGATTATATGTTGACAACCTAACCAAACACCTTTTAGGTTGACGGCAATTACCTTGTCAAAAACACTTTCAGGATACTTTGCGATAGGCCTAGAAACCCCCTCGACACCTGCATTGGCAAAGAAAATATCTATTTTTCCAAAAGTCTCCAGGGTATGGTTCAAAAATTTAATATTATTCTCGGCCGTTGAAACATCTGCAAGACAAAAAGAAACATTTCCGGAATCCAACTCTTGGCTTACTTTTTCAAAAGCTGCGTTATCCATATCTACAAGGACTACTTTTGCGCCTTCCCGTAAAAATAACTTCGCAGTTGCCAAACCAATACCGCCAGTTCCTCCTGTTATTACTGCTACTTTACCTTTTAATCTTCCCATAATTTTAACTTTTAATCTATTTTCGATATTTGCCAGCCCTTATTATTTCCTTTATGAGCCACCAAACGGTCCATTAAAACTTTCGCTTCAATTTTTGGAGTCGTGTAGCGTCTTGAGCTCATAAGGATATTGTCTCTCCTTTGAAAATATTCAGCTATTTCCCCGGACGATTTTACCAATACATCAAAAAATTTGTATTCATAAATTTCCAGTTGAAATTCATTTTCCCCTTTCACGGTCTTATCCACAAGGACACCTGTTGTATATCCATTTTCAAACGGATAAACATTGAGGAATTGTGGTTCAATTACACTATTTCCTGTAGTGTTGATAAACCCAAAAACCGGTATTCCATCCTCAACAGTACTTGAAATCAAACATAAGCCATCGCTGAACTTTGGATATCGAATTCCAAGTGCATCTTTTCGGGAGCTGTCGGCATTTTCATTCCAATAGATATCATCCCGAAAGGCAATTACCAATTCGCCTTGCCCATTGATAAAACCCCATTGATTTCCTTTACGAACACCTGCCAAACCTTCACTAAAAGGAGCTATTTCATCAATGTTTTCCAATTCTTGTGCGGAGATGGGTAAGATGAATAAAATCGTTAACCCCATCAATAAAACTAATTTTTTCATTTTTCTGTTTTTAAGGTTTCACTAATTTATAATTCACTCAAGGGGCATCCTATGACGAATATCAGTATCACGAATTTTATGGAATAGGTGCTTGATTATCTCACTACGAACTAAAAGAATAAACTAAATGATACTACTTATCCATAAGCATTTCAATTTTGGAAAGTAAAATCAATTCCGCTTTATTCTTACCTGCAAAGGCATTGGCCATTGCATGGGAAGTTTCCATAATCAACTTTTTGATAGCGGAGGTGAATTTGGCTTTATTAGCTTTGTAAAATTCCTCGAAATCCGCAAAGCAATCGGCAGCTTCTTTTTCGTACTCCAAATGCCAGTCGAACGTGCTCTCTATTCTAAATGCCGCATCTGAACCATATTCGTCCTCGATTGCATCGATATCGAGCCAATATTTTCTAATGTAGCTTCTTAAATGGTCCACTTCCTTGGTGTGCACCGTGCCATCAACACTGGCTATAGCATAAAATAATTTACCCAAATTCTCGTACAGCTCTATCCCTAATTTTTGTGAATTCAACATTGCTTCTGTTTTATAAATTATTTGAAGAAAATTAATTTTATAATTAATTACTTGCTATGATAATTATCATCTAAAGATTATATTGGGGCATGCATGTTTTTCAAAAGGACAGTAACATTTTTAATTTGCTATCGGAAGGAATTTCCGAGGGCATCATCGTTGTAAACCATCAACAGGAAATCGTGGCCACCAATACTTCTGCGGAAGAAATGTTTGGCTATGGGAAGGAAGAATTTGTTGGTAAATCCTTGGAGACCATTATCCCAAAACGTTACCACAAGAACCATAGTAAACAGGTTTCGCAGTTTATCGAAAAAAGTGAAAAACGACAAATGGGACATGGCCGGGATTTGAACGGCCTGCGTAAAAATGGGGAAGAATTTCCCGTAGAAGCAGGACTCAATCCCTTTAAGCTATATGGCAATACTTATGTCATGGCCTTGGTAACGGATATTACCGAACGGAAGCAGTATACCCAAAAGCTCGAGCAAACGGTACAGGAGCGCACCAAACAACTGACCGAAGCCCTTACCAAGGAAAAAGAGCTCAATGAACTTAAAACCCGTTTTTTATCACTGGTTTCCCATGAATTCAAAACGCCCTTGAGCAGTATATTAACCTCCACTACCCTTATCTCCAAATACACGGAAAAGGAGCAGCAGGAAAAGCGGGAAAAACATATCAATACCATAAAGGCCAAAGTTCATCAATTGGATACCATTTTGACCGATTTCCTTTCTGTAGAACGTTTAGAATCTGGCAAGGTAAATTATACGATACAGGAATTTCCACTAAGTAGGTTGGTCAATGAAGTCGTTTATGGTGCCAATATGCTTTTAAAGGAAGGGCAGCATATACAGTACCCGGATAATGTGGATGAAGTCTTGATCGAATTTGATGAAAAGACACTGGGTTTGGCCCTTTCAAACTTACTACAAAACGCTATTAAATATTCTTCTGAAGATACAACCATTGGGATACGCTTTAAAAGTGAAATAGATCATTACCGCATTGAGGTCATAGATCAAGGAATAGGAATACCGGCCAACCAACAAAAACATATTTTTGACCGTTATTTTAGGGCCGAGAACGCCATACTTAATCAAGGAACCGGCATAGGCCTTAATATCGCGAAGCAGCATTTAGAGAATTTAGGGGCCAACCTTACCTTTGTTAGCCGGGAGAATGCTGGCTCTACCTTCACCATTACCATACCAAAAAAAGGCATTAAGACATGAATACCATAGTATTGATAGAGGACGACCGCGCACTAAGGGAAAATACCGCAGAATTATTGGAACTCAATGGTTACGAGGTTTTTACTGCACCCAATGGTAAAGTTGGCATTCAAATGGCCAAAGAAAAAGTACCCCAACTGATCATTTGCGATATTATGATGCCAGAAGTGGATGGTTATGGCGTATTGGCGGCATTGTCCAAGGATGAGGCCACCCTACATATTCCGTTTATTTTCCTTTCTGCCATTACGGAACATAAGTCGATTAGAAAAGGAATGGATCTAGGGGCCGATGATTACTTGACCAAACCCTTTGAGGAGGAGGACCTTATGAGCGCCGTACAAAGTAGGTTGGCAAAAGCTGCACTCTTGGAGAAGCGCAAGGTTGAAAAAGGGGTAAAGAATGGGGATAAGGAAGAAATAACCAATCTCCACCAGCTTAAAAATTATTTTGATGATAATGGGGAGGTAAGTACCGTTGAGGAGGGCGGTACCATTTATAAAGAAGGAACGAGGTCAACAATGGTTTACCTTATCCTAAAAGGTGTCGTTAAATGCCATACGATGGATGAGGACGGCAAAGAACTCATAACCACACTGCACCATGCAGACGACTTTTTAGGGTTTACCTCCTTGTTGAACAATGCCCTGTATTCAGAATCCGCAACGGCCTTGGAAGACGTCGAACTTACGGGCTTATCTAAAGAGGAACTGCACCATATTGTCGCTGAAAATCGAAGTATGTCCCTTGAATTACTCGAACTGCTATCGGATAACATTACGGATATAAAGCACCAACTGTTGCAAATGGCCTATAGTTCTGTACGCAAAAAAACGGCACAGACGCTATTGCAGTTTGCCCAAATTATGAATAATAATACCAGCGGACCTATAAAAATTTCGCGGGCAGATCTGGCAAGCGTGGCCGGTATTGCCACAGAAAGCCTTATTAGAACCCTTTCTGGTTTTAAAAAAGAGGGTTTGATTGAAATTGAGGGTAGGCACATACGTATACTAGAGCTTAAGGCATTGCAGTACGTTACTTAGGCTCCAAAAAAAACTCTTTACTTGTTGCCATGACATTTGTCATAGGTTTTCCTTTATGCCGCTACTACTTTTAGCAGGTAATTAACAAGGTAAACCATGAAAAATATACTCATCCCTACAGATTTTTCGAATAGTGCGGACGATGCTATATCCTACGCGCTACAACTTTTTAAATGTAATACCGCACATTTCCACTTTTTGCACGCGTATGCAGATGAGGCTTATGGACCCTTTAAAAATGGTGCCGATACCGCATTTGAGCTTCAAAAACAAAACATCAAGGAAAATGCAGAACAAGCCTTGCAGCGAATGCTTGATGAACTTAGAAAGGAAAAGCACAACCCAAAACATGCCTACAGCTACAATACTGTATTCGATTCTTTGGTAGATGGGGTGAACGATTTTGTCAACGAAACAAATATCGATTTAATCGTTATGGGAACCAAAGGAAAGACCGCTAATAGAAACATCACTTTTGGCAGCCATACCGTACAAATTTTCAAATATGTAAAGTGCCCGGTACTGGCAATACCGCAGGGGTATGCATTTAAACAACCAAAGAGTATTTTGTTTCCGTCGGCCTACCTATTACCCTATAAAAGATGGGAGTTAAAACTATTGGACACCCTGGCAGGCCAGTTCAAATCTAAAATACATAGCCTTTATATTTCAGATTTTGATGATTTGAGCCATAGGCAAATAGACAATAAGAAATTTTTGACAGATTCCCTTCCCAATGCTAGGCTATCCTTTGAGAGAACAACAGTTACCAACAAAGCCCATGCAATCATGGAATACATTACCAAACACGATATGGATTTTCTAGTGATGGTAAATTCCCGACACTCCTTTTTTGAGGATATGCTCTATCGTTCAACCGTGGATGAAATAGGACTTACGCCTTTGATTCCATTCTTGGTCATGCAAAATTTGCCCAGATAACCTCTAAAACAAGCGTATGAAAAAAATAGTATTAACAACAGATTTTTCAGAAAATTCATGGAATGCCATATTTACCGCACTTAAATTATATGCTACTATAAAATGTGAGTTTTATATTGTTCATGCCTATGGACCTACCGCTCTAAATTTAATGGGTAGTAAAAGCCAACAACGATTAGGGGTCATTTACGATTCCTTATCCAAATATGCCGAACAGGAATTGGAGGGTATTCTAAAATACCTTGAAGTAAACCACCAAAATCCCAACCATAGCTTTACGGCAATCTCGAAACCAAAAGCGCTTGAGGAGGCCTTGGCACTGGTTGTTTCCAAGTATGATATTGATCTATTGATTACAGGAACACAAGGCGCTACGGGTGCCAAGGAAGTATTTTTAGGAAGTAATGCCGTTAAGATTATCAATTCAATCAAAAAAATACCCGTTTTGGCGGTTCCGACAGGTTTTAATTTTCAAAAATTGGATACTGTCCTATTTGCGACCGATTTTATGACCTCCTTCAAAAAAAACGAATTGTTTTATTTACGGGAATTGGCATCACTTTGGAAAGCGAAACTAGAAGTAATTTACGTTGCCGTTACGTTCAATCTAAACGATGAACAGAACGCTAACAAAGCTATATTGGAAGAGCGGTTTAACGGCTTGGAGTACCATTATAAGCAAGTCCCTTTTGACAGAAGTATTTCAAACAGTATCGATGCCCACACGGCCGGTATGGATGCCGCTATTCTTGGTATAATAAGACATCACCATACGTTCTGGGAGAAAGTGATCGGAGAACCTATCGTAAAAAAAATAGCCTTTCATTCCGCGATTCCGGTGTTGTTTCTCCCACAGTAATGAAAAGCCCTTTTAAACCATTGCATATGAAAAATATACTCTTCCCCACAGACTTTTCCGCCAACTCTTGGAACGCCCTGTTGTACGGAATTTCCTTTTTTAAAAAAATACACTGCACGTTCCATATTGTTCACGTAAATTCAATAACAACGAATGCAGCGGGAGAAGCCGTAATGTACAGCTCTCCCGATATTTTGGAGCAGACCATTTTAAAGGAGAGCAATGAAAAGCTTGGGCAGCTAATGACCAAAATAAACCGCCTTCCCTTAAACCCTAAACATGAATTCCATACCACTTCGTACAATGGGTTTTTAACGGATCATCTTAAAAAAGAGGTCAAAAAAAAGAAAATAGACCTCATCATCATGGGGACGAAAGGTGCCAGTGGGTTAAAATCCGTAGCGATGGGAAGCAATACCGGAAATGTAATTACGAAAGTGCCGTGCACGGTTTTAGCGGTACCCGAAGAGGCCAGTTACAATACGCCTGAGGAAATTGGATTTCCCTCAGATTTTCAATCCATGTACGAATCCACCGTTCTAAACTTTATAAAGGAAATCCTATTATTGAAAAAAAGTGCGCTGCGATTTCTGTATGTAGCGGTAAAAGGAGAGGAACTTTCAGACTTACAGACAAATAACAAAGAACATCTCTTAAATCACTTTAAAGAGCTAGCACCTACGTTTCACAAAGTAACGGGCAAAAAAATAGACGAGGCCATACAATGTTTTACGGAGAGTAGGGATTTGGACCTTCTGGTCATGGTAGCCAAGAACCTGAACTTTTTAGAACGGATCTTGTTTAGGCCTACCGTAGAGAAAATAAGCTACCATACAAAAATACCTTTTTTGGTCATCCATGAATAAGCACACTGTGCTCCTATTAATTTGCACCCACGGTAAAGCACTTTAAATATGGTTTTGAATGACCGTACGTAGATCTGCTTTTTGGATTATACCGGAATGCCGCCAAAGTAAGGCTTTGTCCTTAAAAATCATCAATGTTGGCATACTACGTACTTTATACTTTTTTGCCAAAGATGGAGTTTCATCCACATCGATCTCCATAAACTGAATACCATCACCCAGTTCCGCCTTTAGTTGCTGAATTGTTGGCGCTATAAGTTTACAGGTAGTACACCACGAAGCGGAAAAATACACAAATGTTGGTATCTCCGAAGCAATACTCTTTTTAAAGGCCTTTTTCATGTATGGCGTTTCCCGTTAAATGTAATGCATTGCAAACCAACCTCAACTGACGGATATCATAGTTTTTAGGATAGCTCAGCCCTAACTTCATACAGCAAAATTACTTTGGATTAAGCCCAATTGGCATGAATTCAAATTTTAATTCTTGTTACGACGTAATTTTTGATTCTATAAACCTCGATTATCGAGCAAATTTTAAACACTATGACACGTATTTTACTACCTACAGATTTTTCGGAAAACTCCTTATCGGCCATACGCTATGGACTTCGGTTATTTAAGGATATCAAATGTACGTTCTACCTATTAAACACCTATATGCCTCCTGTATACCATACAGAATATCTTTTGGGAAGTCCGGCGCAGATTGGGCTAGGCGATATTCTACAGGAGAACTCCAGTACAGGATTGGAAGAAATCAAGGAATCCTTGGAAAGCGAATACTCCAATCCCTTACACAGCTTTGTTACGCATTCTGCGTTCAATGTTCTTTCTAACGAGGTTGCCAGCGTGGTGGAAGCAGAACAAATTACCCTTATCATTATGGGAACACAAGGAGCTACGGGAGCGCAAGAAATTCTGTTCGGCACAAATTCCGTGCATGTCCTAAAAAATTCCAAGTGTCCGGTTTTGTTGATTCCCTCCGGATTTGCCTATGAAGCGCCAGAAGTAATTCTCTTCCCAACAGACTACGAGGTTGCACTTACGAAGAATAACCTATCGGTGCTTCTGAAAATCATGAATGAACATGTTTCGGAAGTTAATGTTTTACATGTCTCAACCGGGTACGAATTAACACCGGCTCAGAAAAAACATAAGTCTCAATTGGAAAAACTCTTTAAGCACAAAGGTTTATTCCATGATGTTGGAAGTAATGAAATAATTGTTGCCGTCAACAATTTTCAAATCAAGCAAAAAATAAACCTATTGGTTATGGTCCAGAACAAGCATACTTTTTTTGAGCGGCTTTTTATTGAGCCCGTTATCAAGAAAATAGGCTTTCATGTAACTATCCCATTCTTGGTAATCCCACAGTCTTAAGGTATGGCACTAAAAAACCTACTGGTCGCAACAGATTTTTCTAACGCATCGTACGCAGCACTATTCTACGCCACGCAATTAATGAAAGCTAAACCTTGTACGTTTTATATCATAAATGTTTATGGGGATTCCACGTCCACAATCCTTAAAAACAAACCATTGTATCCAGGAAAAAAAGAGTCGGAACAATTACAAAACGCTTCCGTAGAAAATTTAACCAAAATGATGCATCGGATTGTTCTTGATACTGCCAATAAAATCCACAATTTCATAATAATTTCAAAAAGCGGGGCCTTGACGAAAGTATTGAGCAAAACTATAGCAGAACTGGCTATTGATCTTTTGGTCATGGGCAATAAAGGAAAGACCGGTGCCAAGGAATTGTTCTGGGGGAGTAATACGGTACAAATGGCCGATACCATTTCCCAATGTCCCCTGTTGGCCATACCCAAGGAACGCGCCTTTGATACCATAGATGAAATAGCATTGGCTACGGATTTTAAGAAGGGTTGTTCCCGAAAAACTTTGAGGCCCTTGTTATTTTTAGCGGCGGCCAGCAAAGCGGCTATTAGGGTCGTTCATATTGAGGAAGAGGCTATTTTAAGCCCAAAACAAGCGGCCAATAAAAAGCTGCTAAAAATAACGCTGTCCAAAGTGCAGCATAGTTTTGACGAAACCTTGGAATATGCAGATAAAGCCATTGTAATTCAAACCTTTCTACAGCAAACAAAAATTAAAATGCTGGCCATGGTGTACCAAAAAGGTAATTTTTTTGAACGTTTTATGCGAGAACCCGTTATCAAGGATATCAGCATATACGCTAAAATTCCGTTTCTAATACTTCCCGTACAAGAATGATAATTATCATAGTTTTTCCAGTTCTTGCATACTACTTTTAAGGGACAAGTTGAAAAATGAACCCGATGAACAAGCGAATTCTCATACCTACTGATTTTTCAAAAAATGCCCTGAATGCTGCTCGGTATATGGTAGACCTCTATTCAAAATTAAACTGTGATTTTTACTTTCTGCATGTTTTAAATTTTAAAAAACACCTATATGAAAATCTAACTATACCAGAGGAAGGCAGTGCGGCCTATGAATTGGCAAAAGACGAGGCCGAAAAGAATTTTGAAAAACTTCTGGATTCCTTGGAACTGCATAATGATAACCCTAAACACAATTATTATACAAAATGTACGCACAGTTTTCTTTCCGAGGCCGTAAAGACCCTCATTGCTGAAAAAGACATACAGTTGGTAGCAATGGGCACCAAGGGGGCTACGGGATCAAAGGCCGTACTTTTAGGAAGTAATACGGTGAGCGCGATGGAGAAAATACGGGAATGTCCGGTTCTTGCCATTCCACAGGATTCTAGTTTTAAACCACCTAAGGAAATTGTATTCCCCACAGACTACAAGGAACCCTTTAAACGAAGTGAACTCAATTACCTAGTGGAAATAGGGAAAATGCACCAAACCTCTCTGGCTGTCCTACACCTCAATAAAAAGAAAGAATTTGACGCAACCCAAAAAAACAACCAAAAACTGTTACAGGTAATTTTGGGAGAAATGAAACATGAATTTTTCTCGCTATCGGAAAAGGACCTGGGAAGGGGTATACAGACATTTGTTGAAAGTAGAAACAGTGATATGATCGCTTTCATCAATAGAAAACATATATTCTTTGGAAGCATAATTTCAAGGCCCTTGGTCAAAGAAATTGGATACGATAGTACGGTGCCAATATTGGCACTACACTAAATTATTTTTTAGACTTAATTAGTTAGTTGGTCATAAGTCTAAAATGAAGACCGCTGGGATTTTTTTCTTCAGCGGTCTTTTCAAAATAAAAATCATGGAACCAATTCAAACACTATTTGAAAACCCCTTGGCCATTAAGTTGGTGAAATTGGGTATCTGGATAAGCATCATTATTTTCATCATCGGCCTTATCCGTAAAACCCTCAAAAAAAGAATTGAAAATATTACAGTAAGGTATAAAGCGCAAAAAGGAGTCGAAATTATTGGGTACGTGCTTATCGTGCTCTTAATTCTTATTGCGGTTACCGTGGATAGTGTAAAGGATTACACGGTTATTATTGGACTTTTTACGGCAGGTATTACGTTTACCCTTCAAGAACTAATCTTAAGTATCGCGGGCTCTTTTTATATCTTTTTTGTAAGGGTCTACAAACCGGGCGACCGCATCGAAATCAATAACATAAAAGGGGATGTCATTGACATTGACAGTATTTACACGACGATTATGGAAATGGGAGAATGGGTGAGTAGTGACAATTACTCCGGTAGAATTGTAAAAATCAGTAATGCATTCGTTTTTAAAGGGCCTATAAAAAACTATTCCATGGATTTTCCCTTTGTATGGGACGAGTTGAATATTCTGGTTACTTATGAATCGGATATACCACTTGCCAAAAAGCTAGTTATGGAAAGTGCTGAAAAACTCTTATCGGAATACAGCCAAAACTCGAAATCGAAATGGGAGGAAATGGTGGAGCGTTATTATATTGAGAATGCCACTTTAGAGCCCACCTTGGCAATGAGCCTAACAGATAATTGGGTACAGCTTAACCTTAGGTATATAACGGATTATAAGTTGAGGCGTAAAACAAAACAGGACCTGTTTCAAGAAATTGTATTGGCCGTTTTAGAAACCAAGGGTGAGGTGACCCTAGCATCGACTACACTGCAACTTCTGAAAATACCACCGGTGGATATTCATGTAAATCAATGAAATGGAAAATAAAATGAAATGGAAAATAAAAAGGATATAAAGATTATTAAATCATCTGGTGAAAAGGTGAATTTCTCGATGGATAAGCTACGGAACTCCTTGAAATATAGTGGTGCGGACCATAACCAGATTTCCGAAATTTTAAAGACAGTAGAAAGCGAGCTTTACAATGGGATTTCGACCAATGAAATCTACAACAGGGCATTTGCGCTCTTAAAAGGAAAAAAACCGGTGTACGCATCCAAATACAAACTTAAAAAAGCCATCTACGAGCTGGGGCCAACAGGATTTCCATTTGAACGTTTTATCGCCGCAATTTTAGAATATTCAGGGCATACAGTAGAAGTGGGCGTGATGATGGATGGGGCCTGTGTAACCCATGAAATTGATGTGGTTGCCCAAAAAAATGATACCATCACGATTATAGAATGCAAATTTCATAACGAGGAAGGTCGAAATTGCAACGTAAAAGTACCCCTGTACATCCACTCTAGGTACAATGATGTGAAATCGCATTGGAAAACTAAAAAAACTAATCCAAAACCACTCGATCAAGGCTGGGTGGTGACGAATACCCGCTTTACGCAAGACGCCATAACCTATGGTAAGTGCGTTGGCCTTTACCTGTTGAGCTGGGATTATCCCAAGGATAATGGTCTTAAAGAACGCATAGATCGCCTTGGCCTCTACCCCATAACCGTCTCCACCCTGTTGACCAATAGAGAAAAACATTTTTTATTAAGTAGGGATATCGTGCTATGCAGGCAACTTACAAAAGATAAATTTTTCTTGGATCACCTTGGTATCTCCCAACAGCGAAAAACTAAAATTTTAGTGGAAATAGGACAACTCTGTAATTCTTGACACCATGAAAAAAGTAAAAATTCATTTTTTAGGCGCTAGCGGAACCGTAACGGGTTCCAAGTTTTACGTGGAAACCCCAGAGCATAACATTATGATTGACTGTGGTATGTTTCAAGGACTAAAGGAGTTAAGAACCCTAAATTGGGAGCCCCTACCCATTGATTGTTCGAACATAGACACTGTTTTGTTGACCCATGGCCATTTAGACCATACCGGTTACCTACCAAGATTGGTCAAGGAAGGTTTTAAAGGAAAAATCATGGCGACCCATCCCAGCTTGGAAATCACCAAAATAATTCTGTTGGATAGTGGAAAAATTCAGGAAGAGCAAGCAAAAAAAGCCAATACCGAAGGCTACAGCAAGCATGATATTGCACTACCCTTTTATACGGTTGAGGAGGCAAAAAAGGCGATTTGGCTCTTTGAAGGTTGCAATAAGGATGCTTGGGTACAGCTTTCCAAAAACATACGGTTTAGACTTAAACCCAACGGGCATATTATAGGAGCTACTTTTATAGAACTGGAAATTTATGGTAAACTATTCCTGTTCTCTGGAGATGTAGGAAGAACTACAGATCCGCTTCTAAATTCACCGGAACGACCCAAATGGGCAGATTATCTCTTTTTGGAAAGTACCTATGGAAATAAACTGCATCCTAAAGAGGACCTAACGGAACTACTCAGTAATCTTGTCCAGAAGACCATCCATGAAAGGGGAACGCTTATTATACCCTCCTTTGCAGTAGAACGTTTACAATTATTGATGCTATTATTGTGGGAACTCTATAACAAGAACAAGATTCCCAATATTCCTATTTTTGTGGATAGCCCCATGGGGAACAATGTACTTTCCGTATTTGAAAACTTTCCTAGTTGGCATAAATTACCTGCATACAGGTTTAAGGCCATGACCAACCACTTTACCATTATACAGTCCTATGCGGATACGTGGAAAACCATTGATGACCCACGACCAAAATTAGTAATTGCTGGGAGCGGTATGGTTACGGGAGGGCGCGTTTTAACGTATATGAAACAGTTGATAGATAACCCAAGCACCAACGTCCTTCTTGTTGGCTATCAAGCTGATGGAACTAGAGGGAGACAATTACTCGAAGGGATACACGAACTAAAGATTTTTGGAAAATACTATCCGGTAAAAGCAAAAATTCATCAGATTGAAAGTCTTTCAGCACATGCAGACCAGACAGAATTATTGGAATGGATAGCTGAAATTGAAAACATTCCAGAAAAGGTGTTTCTTATTCATGGCGAACCAGCAGCCCTCAATACTTTTAAAGTAAAACTATGGGATGTGAAAAAATGGGATTGCCATGTTCCCAAACTTCACGAGACAGTAGAACTTTTTCTATAAGACCTAAGCTAAATCAACAGAAATAGGCTGCCAACTGATGAATGTCATTTTTAGTGCTAGGCACTTCCAGTACCTTGGTATTTAAATAAACCCATTTTTAAAATGAAAAAATTTATAGCTGCGTCCCTATTCGTACTTATGGGCTGCTCGTCCATTAGCTTGGTGGAGAACTGGAAAGATCCGGATACCGTATTATTTTATGCCAATAAAGTACTGATTGTGGGCATGGCGCAAGATGCCGATGCTAGAACGCAGTTTGAAACCTTGCTTCAAAAAGAGTTTGAAGAAAGAAATATTGAGGCATGGCGCAGCATTGACATTTTTGATGTTTCCTTTACGGATTCAAAAAAATCGGAAAAGGAATTGGATGATGTGGAACAGAGCCTTCTTGACAAGGATTTTGATGCTATTCTTTTTACAAAAATTGTTGGTTCAGAAGATAGGGAAAGTTTTATAAAAACCATTTCAAGATGGGATTATAACCAAAGACGCTTTAACGAAGATTACTTAGAGCACCAAGGAATCTATTATGATGAAGGGTACTATGAAAAGTTTACCGTTTACCACGCAGAGACTACCTTGTATTGCATCTGTGAAGGAAAGGAACGCGCTACCATTTGGAGGGGAGTCATAGAGATTACAGATCCTGCAAACATAAATAAAGCCATTAAGGATTATACTAAACTGGTCGTAGTCGCCATGGAGGATCAAGATTTGGTATTTCTTGATTCTTTGGAGGAATAGCAAAAAGGAATTGCTTTAAAGCAAAGGGCTTAATACTTTTCCAAAACCTTCCTTCAATTTTTTGGACCATGGCCGTTTTTGGAATTCCTCATAGCTAATTAACTTACTTGTACCGCAATCGCTCAAAAAATCATCCTTCAATAATCTCGCAAAGTTTTTGTTATACATGATAGCATTCACCTCGTAGTTCTGCTCAAAACTGCGGTCATCTAAATTTGCGGTACCAATGGTAGCTATAGCGTCATCACTTACTATAATTTTACTATGTAAAAAGCCCTCCGGGAAAAGATAAATTTTGATACCTGCCTTTAAGAATTGTTCAAAATAAGAATGAACCGCCCAGCTCACCAAAGCACTGTCCGCATTCTCCGACACCAATAGTCGTACATCTACTCCACTTAAAGCGGCTGTCTGTAATGCTTGCTTCAGTGCCTGCCCCGGAATAATATAAGGGTTGACAATGTAGATGTAATTTCTTGCTTTGTTGATTATGGAAAAATATGTTTGCTCCATGACCGGAAAGTCATCATCTGGTCCGCCCGCAACAATCTGTACCATTTCATCTGTGGTAGCGATCTTACCCTGCATTGGCGAAATAGCCAATGGCTGTAATACTTTTTGACTAACTACGTACCAATCTGTCATAAACACTTGGTTTAAGTGTTTCACGGCGGGCCCCTCCATCCCTAGGTGCATGTCATGCCAATTCCCCACCCCTTCTTCACCCTTCAAATATTTATCGGATATATTAATGCCTCCGGTAAAAGCGATTTTATCGTCTACAACAATAATTTTCCTGTGGTTTCTATAGTTGAGGGACGAAAAAAAACGTCCAAATTTGAACGGAAGAAACGAATACACCTCAACACCAATTTTAGTCAATCTTCTTAAATAAGACTTGCTCAACGAGAAACTTCCAATACCGTCATAAATCAATCTAACGGCAACACCCTTTCCTATTTTTCGTTCAAAAAGTTCCATTAGTTTTTCGGCAAGCTCACCCTCTTCAAAAATATAATATTGGATATGTATTTGGGTCTGGGCCCTTTCCAAAGCCCTGAAAAATGGCATTAAAGGTAAGCTTCGCCATTTTTCAATAAGCTGCAAACTTGTTTCCGCTAGTAGGTGGAAAATGGGAATTTTTATAGGTCAAGGTCATCAATTTCTTATACCTACCATCGAACCAGTCTATTTGATTGATGTTCGGTTTA
Source organism: uncultured Flavobacteriaceae bacterium (assembly GCA_963815225.1). Lineage (GTDB taxonomy): Bacteria > Bacteroidota > Bacteroidia > Flavobacteriales > Flavobacteriaceae > Maribacter. Next base: position 6,828 of record CAWFGA010000005.1, on the reverse strand, counting down.
GGAAATTCACTGAATAGTCCTTTTTTAAGTTGCATTAATTTATTCTTTCTCCTATTCCTTCCCAATAGGAGATAAAGTACAATTCCACCAACAGGAAGAGCAAAAATTGCCAAAAGCCAAGCCAAACTTTTAGAAGGTTTGGCCCCATGCAAAAGAATCGACAACACAATAGAAAGTGCTATCAACACATATATGCCAATAAAAAGGGATGTCCACATTCTAGATATTTTAAACACCTGAGATTTTGTTCCCAAAAAATTTCTGGAAAAATGAACAAGGTACATTTGTAAAATCTCACCTGCAATGACAATAGTCATTGCAGGAGCTATGCATCCGGTTATTATGGAAAAAGAAAAACGGCAGAAACTAAAAAAGTGACATTCCAAAAGAAATGTCACTTTAAATTTTGTCGGGGTGACAGACCTAAAAATAAGGACATAAGCCACTCTTTTTCAGTATTTTACCTTGCTAATTCTAAGCAGCACACCTCTTTGCAATTTTTAATACAAATATGCACAAGTGATGTAATTCTTTATTTTTTAAATTTAGGAAAACCTATTGTCATTTCAAAATTAATAAAATGGCCAAATCTGAAAATGTTTCGCCCTTTAAATCCTTTCTGATAAGGAACGAAAGATGTGCTTAAACTAGAAAAAATTATCTTGAGATTGGCATAAAATATTTTTAACAAGTTAAAATATATTTTATTAGAAGGAAAAAATCTGCGCTTATATATTTGATACAGCGTCCATTTTATTATTCTAAAGAACAATCGTTAACACTAATCTGACATTTCAATAAGAATGTATTATTACTTTCATGTAACTAAATTCTTACACTATTAAAACGTATATCCTGATGCTCGTAATGCTATTAGCCGCCTGCAACAATGACGATGACGCTTTGACCAAGAACCCTTCCGATGAGTTGCCCCCCGCAACCCAGACCGGTGAACAAACCTTTGGATGCCTTACAGACGGAAAACCTTTTTTTCCTGGAAGGTTCGGCGGCAATAGACCATCAGCTTTTATCAATTCGTAAGAGGCGCCTACACCTTGAGAATAAGTGCCTCAAGAGATACCGGGGGTGGTGAAAATTTCATTAGTATTGGATTGGGTGCGCTGGATGTTGTAGGATTGGAAAAAAGAAGCTATCCATTGAATGAGAGAAATAAAGGCAGCTTTCATGGAACATACTTGTTGGGGGAGGGCTCACTCTAAACACTGGTACTACTAATGAAAATCCCGGCACCTTAATTATAACCAATTTTACAGATGAAATCGTTTCCTGAACTTTTGAGTTTACGGTCCTTGATAACGATGGTAATGAAATACGGATAACCGATGGCCGTTTTGATATCCGCTATACCAATTAGAAATATTATTTTTTAACAATTAGTTAATCTTGGATATTAGATTATAATTTATATTTATACGAAAAATCCTACAGTATGAAGATAATGCACATTTTAACGCTTTCACTTATACTATTGGTGAGCTCTTGCAACAACGATGACGCTGCGACCGAGAACCCCGCAGATGCCTTGCCCCCCGCCACACAGACCGGGGAACAGACCTTCGGTTGTCTAATCGATGGCAAGCCTTTTTTTCCTGGAAGGTTCGGTGGGGATAGACCCTCTGCCTTTTACCAGTTCGTGCGTGGGGCCTATACCCTAGGTATAAGTGCATCTAGGGATGAAGGAGGAGGGGCTAATTTTGTAAGTATTGGATTAGAAGCTCTGGATATTCAAGGTCTAGAAGAAAATACCTATCAATTAAGGTCTGAACAATCTGGCAATTTTTCTGGAAGATATTTATTGGGAGGAGGTATCATTTTAAGATCTTTTACTAGTGATGAAATTCCAGGCAAACTCACCATAACCAATTTCACAGATGAAATTGTCTCCGGCACCTTTGAGTTTACGGTACTGGACAACGATGGCAACGAGATACAGATTACCAATGGCCGCTTCGATTTGAGATATACCAATTAACCTACCTAATACACTATGCTTGCACATTTTCTTGACATAGAAACCATTTTTTAACCCCACAACCTTTTACTATGAAGAAGTCCTTACTTTTAGTACTATCATTCCTATGCCTCGTGGCGAACGCCCAATTAAATGTGGATACCCAAGTGGCCAGCCAGACCAATACAGTATTCAGTCTTTTGGAAAAGAACCGTATACCACATCAGATCTTATTGGACTATGGTTATGATTTTTTGGATGCGACCCAGTATGACGGGGTGTTGCGAAGCAACAACTACCTTTCACCTGCTATCTACCGTGAGCTTTACAACACCATGTTGTCCTCACGAATCAACACTACGGTGCCCGAACTGGTGTCTCCCGAGGATTTGGAGGATGCATGGGCCTCAAAGCGAAAGAGCGAGACGAACAAGTTCGGAAAGGGCAGCCCTACCACCGCGCTCGTCCTTAACGGACTCTACTACAAATACTCCCGTATTCGTAGCAATGCACTTTCACAGAATGACATTGCGGTGGCTAACGGTAAGTACGATGATGTATATATTGGAGGTACTTGGCAGAATCCCTATGAGACCAAAAGCACCTTTGGCATGACCTTGCCAGTACAGGAAATCGCCAACTCCAAGATTTCCCTATTGCTGGATGCCGATACCTGGTATACCAACCAATCTTCAACAATTAGCAGTTTTGCCGTTGATTTTGGGGATGGGTCCGGCTATAAAATCTTCTCGCTAGGCACTGCCCTGTTACATAATTATATCAGTGATGGGGAGTATACGGTCACCTTTCGCTTACAGTTGACCAATGGGCAATATCTTTATTGTAGAAATAGACTAAAAGTAACAGGCGTAGAACGACAAAATACTCTTACTGCTAGAAATGCTTCTTGCAACGTTGATATTCGGAGTGTCAACGCAACCCGTGCATTTCAAAGCATTGCAGGGTCCGCTACCTTACAGATTGCCTATGCCAACACCTGCGGACAGATTACCAAGCCCTTGATTGTTGTAGAAGGTCTGGATACTGGACTTATACAAGAAGGTGCAACTATTGGGGATAGTGATATTGAAGATTTTTTTGATTTTGTAGAAGAATCTACGAGTTCTAAATTAAGAAATTTAATAACAATCAATACCGCCAACGACTATGATATCATCTATGTCAACTGGGACAATGGTACGGACGATTTGCGCCGTAATGCGTATGTACTACAAGCGGTCATCAACTGGGTCAATGCCAACAAAACCGGCAATGCCCCAAACGTAGTATTGGGCCAAAGTATGGGCGGGGTCGTGGCCCGCTATGCCCTACGCGATATGGAGAACCGAAACGAAGATCACGATACCAATCTATATGTTAGCCATGATGCACCGCACCAAGGGGCGCATATACCCCCCGGGTACTTTTATATGGCCCGCCAGTTGCTCAACGAGGTGATCACTACCCCAGTGGCCAGTGTAGGTATATTCCTTGCTGGGGGGAGCGCTGACATCCGCGATGTACGCAGTCTATTGGATTCACAGGCCGCCAAGCAACTGTTAAGGGATTATATACGGTCCGACTATGTTAGGGATACAGGTGTTCATGTTGCTTGGCAGAGCGAACTGCGTAGTATGGGTTATCCACAGCAGACCCGTAACGTGGCCCTCAGCAATGCCAGCCACTGTGCAGAACCCCAAGGGCTTAGCCCCAACCAACAGCTGTTCAGGCTCAACGGTTCGGGCAACACCCGTGCCTTTACCGATGTTGCACTTTTTTTCACGGGCCTGGGCATTCTACCCGGGGCGGCCCTTGGGGATGTTTCCACAACTCTGTTGGGCTTTCTGCCCGGCAAGGCAACCCTGGAAACGGATTTTGAGGTCAAGGCCTTCCCCAGTTCGGGAAGTGCAAATATTTATTCGGGACGTATAACGTATAAAAAAACATTCTTATGGCTGGTCCCCATTACAAGGACTGTAACAAACAGATCTTTCAATTCTCCCAGCGGTTCACTTTTTCAGGACAATTTTCCGGGTGGCGTCGCACCATTTTATGGCGAAGTGGAAAGTGATTCTGATTTTGAAAGCAATTTCTTTGCACGGTACAACTACAACCTTGATGTGGTCGAAAATGTAAATTTTATCACTGCCGTAAGTGCCTTGGATGTGGGGAGTGGTGCAACCGCTTTAACAACTTCAGATTATTCCCGTTCCTACACCCAGAGCAATAGGCCAACAGGAAGCAAAGCGATTCCTTTTGCCAACTTTACCACCTCCTTTAATTCGAATTCTGAAAATGAAACCCACCTGTCCTTTAACGCACGGAACGGTGATTGGTTGGCTGACGAACTCAACAATGCCGCCAGTGCCTTTGATTGTGGTTTTGTGTGCAACAGCGTGGCCATAAGTGGTCCAGCCGAATTTTGTACGTCGGCCACGTTCAGTGTCCAGGCACCTAACAGTTCCGTCACTTGGTCGGTAAGCCCATCGACCGCGTTAAATTTTCAACAGAACCAGGCATCGACCTCCTTTTCCCAAAGAAATGGTTATAAGGGCAATGCGACCATTACGGCCAATATATCTGGAGCTGCCTGTGGCGTGGCAAATGTCAGTGTCAGCAAACAAATATATGTTGGAAGACCGCTGACCTATGCAGGGCCAGTGCCCGATGTCTGCACCAATGTTTTTATACAGCCCGAAACCTTTGTGCTTCCCGCGTCGCCGGGAGCGGACTCGTATACATTGACTTCTAGTTCGCCCTTTTTAAAAATTGACGGATTCAGTAGCAGAACCTATACCAGTGCCCCGACTCCTATAAATTTCATGGGCACTAGTCCGGGCACCTATACCGTAACCTTACAGACGACCAATTCATGTGGCACCTCTACCGTTAACTTTCCGGTTAAGGTGGTCAATTGTGGGGGTGGCGGATTCTTCAGCGTTTACCCGAACCCGTCAAGCAATGGGACCTTTTATGTTGGAGAAATAAGTTCTGAAACTACAGGGTTGCGTTCTTCTACGACCACTTCATCAACTACATCCACCTCTCCAAATGTTCAGGGAGAAGCTGTTGGGACGCCCGATGACTATAGTTTCCAGATTTTTGACCAATATGGAAAAATGTTGTTCGAAAAGAAAGACCAGCAATGGAACGGCGAGATGGAATTGAATCTAGAGCTGTATGGTAATGGCTTGTATTTCTTAAAGATACTTGGAAAGGATTTAGAAGAAACCCATCAGATATTGTTGGATAAAAGTTAAATGGCATTTATTGATCTCTTTCGTTTTAAAATAGAATTATTTGAAAAAGAATGGGTATTAGCCCCTAGAACTTTATTCCTAGGGGCTTTTAACTTTTTAGCACAAAAAATATCCTTTAAAGCCGCCGACTTAATGGTAATCTCTTTGTAAGTGGTGGCTCACTGTCGATTCGTCCCATTTCTCTTCTTTTTTATTAGTTTCCTTAATTCATTATTATATTAAACAATTTGATTCTAAAAACTATCAATAACCAATATCAATTCCACTGGACCGAACGGCTCGCCCTATCCCCTTTTGTAAATTCTTGATAATCTTCATTGCCACTTGATGTTGATTGATCGGAATATTCGGAATCTTTATCCCGGTACTTCGCAGCAATTTAAAAGCAACGTCCTTTTCCCTGGTCGGTAATCCAATCAGGCTGGCATAGAACCTCCCCGGATTCTTTACGAAATCCTTTTTGGCAGAATAGGTCTCTACATAGTTCCGATCATAGCCTGCCACCCGGTCAAAGGTTTTTTCCGAAGTTTCATAGAATTTGTCCCTGTCGAATCCCCTTTTTATCGGGTTTCCGTTCAGCATGACCTCGGATGCCCTATGTTTGGCCAATGGGGAAAGCGTATAGGTATTGGTCATGTCCTTTCTACTGACGATGATATGTACATGGGTCTGAAAACCTTCTTTCAGCATTCCCGCAGATATTAGTTTTCCGTTCTGTTTATGGGGTGCCTGTTCACGCAGTTTTGCGATTTTCCTCTTTAGCTTCTTTGCGTTTCCGTCTATTTCGCCCCGTTCCACTTTGCGGATATCGTTTTGCAGTTTTGCGATTTCCTTTCGGTAGGGAGCATTTTCCATTACCTGTCTTTCAAAGCCCCGATAAGCCCGTTGATTTTCTATCTTGGCGTAGTACTTTATACTGTCTATCGTAACTTGTTGATTTCTATGAAATGATTCGGCATAGTCCTTCATCAGTTCCCTTACATACTTGCGCAGACGGGCGGGGTCATTGTTGATGGCCTTCAGTTCCCTTTGACTTGGGCTCACTACTAGGGAATAGAACTTCGGGTCCCGTTTTCTTAGCTTGGCGATGTTGCCGTCGATTTCGGAAATGACCTTTTCCGGTGCGACATTATCTTTATACTGGTCAAAGAAGTTTTCCCTTAGGTCCGGTAGTTTGCCCAGATCTTCCTTTTCAAGATATTCGACATAGGCGCCTACGCTGGAGGTATAGGTCCCGCCCATTTTTTGTGGTGAGATGGCTATGTACATGATCGGTCCCTGTTCAATCGCCTTCTGAGTTTTTCGTACTCCCTTGGTGATAGTTCGACCTTCAGGTACGGTTTCCCAAAATTGGGCTTTACCACGATGACCTTTTCCAAAAGCCGTCTACAATCCCTTTTATATTCCGAGAACTCTTGGTGCAATCGCTCATGGTACTCCTTGGGAACGGTTTCCTTCAATTCTTCCGATTCGGTCTGTGGTAAGATCAGGATTTCCTGCTTAACATCCTTTTTAGTCCTGGAATGGGCCTCGAACAGAATTTTGACCATTTCATAGGTAGGCCTGGTCTGTTTGATTTCGATATCCTTCACTATG